>NZ_JBITSQ010000011.1:369926-377173 GCF_044541035.1 Streptomyces sp. NPDC085866 | reverse complement strand
ACTCACCCTCTCGGGCTTTCCTCCGGGCTTCCCTTCGGTGTTTCCGACTCTATCAGACCTTTTCTCGATCCGATTTCCTCGGCGCTTTCCAGGTTTCCGCTCTCGCGTTTCCCTTTCCGGCGATTCCGACTCTATCAGATCCTTTCGGCGTCTGACCCCCAGTCAGCGGGGCTTGTCTTCACGGCTGTTGGGCCGTTCCGACGTCTCAAACCTTAGCGGATCCGCCCGGCGATTCCCAATCGGGCCGCCGAGTCCCTATTCGAATTGAATTCGGGCATGCCGAAATCAATCCCATCGGGAGATCGTGCTGGTGGTGTGAGGTGCCGCTCGAGGCGGCGGAGGTGCTGTCGAAGAACCGTTACGGCTCTGCGGCAACCCGAAGAACCTTACGGATCACGCAGGGGCGTGTCAACCGTCCCTGTCAAGATCTTTTCTGGGTGCCTCAGTCCAGGTCGCTGAGGCGACCGCCGGCGTCCGGCTGGGCGTGTTCCACCCTGCGGAGCAGCCTGGTCAGCACCTCGCCGAGGACGGTGCGCTCCGCAGGGGTGAGGTCCTGGAGCAGGTCCTCCTCGAAGACGGTCGCGAGGCGCATCGCCTCCAGCCACTTCTCCCGGCCCTCGGGGGTCAGCTCGATGATGACCCGGACGCGGTTGGACTCGTCGCGCTCCCGGGTGACCAGCCCCTCGGTGACCATGCGGTCGATCCGGTGGGTCATGGCGGCCGGCGTGAGGCCGAGTCGCTTGGCGAGGTCACTGGGGCCCATCCGGTACGGGGCACCGGAGAGAACCAGTGCCTTGAGGACCTCCCAGTCGGCGTTGCCGATGCCGAGGGCGGCGGTCTGGCGGCCGTAGGCGACGTTCATCCGCCGGTTCAGCCGGGACAGCGCCGACACGATCTTCTCGACCTGGGGGTCGAGGTCCTGGAACTCGCGCTGGTAGGCGGCGATCTGTTCTTCGAGCGTCGGCTCCGTGACGCCGGGGGTCTCGGACATGGCCGCAGTATCGCACGGAGCCACTTTGCCTTGAAGTCCTTCGCTGTGTACTCTTTAGCTTCGAACTTTAGCTTTGAAGTCTTCACTCCTAACTAGTGAGAGAGGTGAACGTGACCAGGGCGATGGGCGCAGCGATGCGCCGGATCCACGTGGGCAACGCACTCAGCGCTTTCGGGCTCGGTTTCACGGTCCCCTACCTGTACGTCTATGTGGCGCAGGTGCGGGGTCTCGGAGCCATGACGGCGGGACTCGTGCTCGCCGTCTTCGCCGTGGCCGCGCTGATCGTGCTGCCGTTCGCCGGCAGGGCGATCGTGCGGCGCGGCCCGCTGCCGGTCCTGCTCACAGCCCTGGTCACCGCCGCGCTGGGCGCACTGAGCCTCGGACTCGCGGGCAACGCCACCGCCGTACTGCTGTCGGCCGCGGCGCTCGGGGCGGGGCAGGCCGTGATGCAGCCGGCGCTGGCGACGATGATCGTGGACTGCTCGACGGCGGAGACGCGGTCGCGGGCTTTCGCGATGCAGTTCTTCCTGCAGAACCTGGGGCTCGGCGTCGGTGGTCTCATCGGCGGTCACCTCGTCGACACGACCCGGGTCTCCTCCTTCACTCTGCTGTTCGCGATCGAGGCGGCGATGTTCCTGCTGCTGGTCGCGGTGATGGCGACGGTGCGGGTGCCGCACTCGCCGCGGATCGGCGACGCGCCGACCGCTTCGGGGAAGGGCAGCTGGAAGCAGCTCCTCGGGAACCGGGCGATGGTGCAGCTGTGTGTGCTGGGCTTCGTGCTGTTCTTGGCCTGCTACGGGCAGTTCGAGTCGGGGCTGAGCGCGTACGGCGTGGAGGCCGCGGGGATATCCACCTCCGCGCTCGGTACGGCGCTGGCTGCGAACACGATGATGATCGTTGTCGCGCAGTTCGCCGTGCTGAAGTTCGTGGAGCGGCGTCGGCGCTCTCGGGTGATCGCCGGTGTGGGGCTCATCTGGGCCGTGGCGTGGCTTGCGGCGGGGTACGCGGGGCTGGGGCACGGGAGCCAGGAGATGGCGACCGCTGCGTTCGTGTCGACGTACGCGTTGTTCGGGCTGGGTGAGGCGATGTTGTCGCCGACGGTTGCTCCACTGGTGGCCGATCTGGCGCCGGAGGGGATGGCTGGGCAGTACAACTCGGCGTTTGCCCTGGTCAAGCAGCTGGCACTGGCCGTTGGGCCGGCGGTGGGCGGTCCTCTCGGAGCGTCCCTGCATGCCCCGTACATCGTGACCTTCCTGCTGTTCTCCCTCGGCATCACCGTGCTGGCGCTGCGACTGGGGCGCCGGCTCACCCTTGCCCAGGATCAGCCGTGGGCTGCGGCGAGGAGCAGCCGGGTGGTGGCCCGGGGTGGAGCCGCGGAGCCGGTCGCCGCGGAGGCATGAACCCGCGACTGCGCGGCCACGGCTGTCCGCACCTACGTGCGGAGCGCATGCAGCCGACGGGGCTGCGACCCCCCAGGTGCGCGGGGAACCGCGCGACCAGCCCCCGTGCACCCGCGGCCGGCGACGGACCGCAGCCCCACGGCACCTAGCCCCTCGGTAGCAAGAACTCGCACCACACCGCCTTCCCTCCGCCCGGTGTCCTTCTCGAACCCCAGTTGGAGGCGATGGTCGCCACGATGGCGATGCCTCTTCCCGACTCGTCGCCCGGTTCTGCGCGGCGGCGGCGGGGGAGGTGGTCGTCGCCGTCCGTGACCTCGATGATCAGGCGGCGGTCGGTCCGCCGGAGGCGGAGTCGCATGGGCGGGGTGCCGTGCTGGAGGCTGTTGGCGACCAGTTCGCTTGTCGCCAGGACGCCCAGGTCGTGCAGGTCGGCCGGGAAGCGCCAGCTCGTCAGGACGCCGGAGGCGAACGCACGGGCGCGGGGGGCCGCCTCCACACCGCCGAGGAGTTCCAGGGCCGCGTTGCGGAAGAGATCACCCTCGGGGCCCGTACGGGCGGGGTGCTGGAGGACGAGGACGGCCACGTCGTCGTCGTGGTCGGCGGTGACGCCGGCCGAGCGGACCAGGCGGTCGCAGACGACCTGGGGGGTGCCGGTCGCGCCGGACAGGGCGCGCTCCAGGGAGGCGATCCCCTCGTCCAGGTCCTCGTCGCGGCGCTCGACCAGGCCGTCCGTGTAGAGGACCGCAGTGGAGCCGGGGCCCAGCGCGATCGAGCCCGAGGCGTGCATCCAGCCGCCGGTGCCGAGCGGCGGGCCGGTGGGTTCGTCGGCGCGCAGGACCGTGCCGTTCTCGTCGCGGACCAGGATGGGCAGATGGCCGGCCGAGGCGTACACCAGGCGACCCTCGTTCGGGTCGTGGACGGCGTACACACAGGTGGCGATCTGGTTGGCGTCGATCTCGGTGGCGAGGCCGTCGAGGAGTTGCAGGACCTCGTGCGGCGGGAGGTCGAGGCGGGCGTAGGCGCGGACGGCCGTGCGGAGCTGGCCCATGACGGCGGCGGCGCGGACGCCTCGGCCCATGACGTCGCCGATCACGAGGGCCGTGCGGCCGCCGCCGAGGGTGATCACGTCGTACCAGTCGCCGCCGACCGCGGCCTCCGTGCCGCCGGGCTGGTAGGTGGCGGCGATGCGCAGGTCGTCGGGCTGCTCCAGCTCCTGGGGGAGGAGGGAGCGTTGCAGGGTCACGGCCGTCTCGCGCTGGCGGCGCTCGCTGGCGCGCAGGCGCTCCGCGGCCTCGGCGTGGTCGGTGACATCAGTGGCGAAGACGAGTACGGCGCCGTCCCCGCCGGCCTCGGAGGCCGGAGTGCAGGTGAACGTGTAGGAGCGGCCGTCGAGGGCCTTGCGGGACTTGAGCGTGCGCGGCTTGCCGCTGCGCAGGACCTGGTCGAGGAGCGGGAGCAGACCGAGTTCGGCCAGTTCCGGGAGGCCCGCTCGGGCGGGTTCGCCGAGCGGTCGTACGCCGAAGGCCGCCGTGTAGGCGTCGTTGACGTAGGCGATGCGGTGGTCGGGGCCGTGGAGGAGGGCGACGAGGGCCGGGACGCGGTCGAGGACGTCGCGGGCGGGCAGTTCGTCGACGGCGGGTACGGGCGGTGCCCCGTCGGCCGGTTGTTCGGCCCGGGCCGCGGGCACGCAGCCTTCCCCCCGCCGGTCCGGGGAGACCGCGATCTCGGTCCGCGCTGCGGCGCGGCGCTGCGTTCCGGGGAGCCGGGCGCTCCAGCGCGTGAAGTTCACAGTGGGGAAAGCCTCGTGGGTGCTGAGGGCGGGCAGGTGCCCGTCCGAGGACGTGGGGCAGTCTGGCAGGTGGCCGTCCGCGGCGATATCCGTCAGACGCCGGGGCGGGCCGGGTAGTTCCTGAGTCCGGTCAGGACGACCCCTTCGGGTTGTCCGAGGGGCTGTGAGGAGGCTTTCCACCGGCCGCGAGTTCGAACTCCGCTCGGGGATGTTCGAGCGAACCGAGCGAGACGATCTCCCGTTTGAAGAGCCCGGCCAGGGTCCATTCCGCCAGCACGCGGGCCTTTCGGTTGAAGGTGGGCACCCTGCTGAGGTGGTACACGCGGTGCATGAACCAGGCAGGGTAGCCCTTCAGCTTGCGCCCGTAGATCTGGGCGACGCCCTTGTGCAGGCCGAGGGAGGCGACGGAGCCGCCGTACTTGTGCGCGTACGTCTCCAGGGGCTCGCCGCGCAGCGCGTGGACGATGTTGTCGCCGAGGACCCTGGCCTGGCGGACCGCGTGCTGGGCGTTGGGGGCGGTTTCGGTGCCGGGTTCGGCGGCGGTGACGTCGGGGACGGCGGCGGCGTCGCCCGCGGCCCAGGCGTGCGGGGCGCCGTCGACGGTCAGTTCGGCGGTGCACTTGAGGCGGCCGCGGCCGTTGAGCGGCAGGTCGGTGGCGGCGAGCAGCGGGTGCGGTTTGACGCCGGCGGTCCACACGACCGTGCGGGTCGGGAAGCGCTGGCCGTCGCTGAGGACGGCGACGCGGTCGGCGCAGGATTCCAGGCGGGTGTCGAGCAGGACCTGGATGTTGCGGCGGCGCAGCTCGGTGACCGTGTAGCGGCCCATCTCCTCGCCGACCTCGGGGAGGATGCGGTCGGAGGCCTCCACCAGGATCCACTTCATGTCCTCGGGGCGGAGGTTGTGGTAGTAGCGCGCGGTGTAGCGGGCCATGTCCTCGAGTTCGCCGAGTGCCTCGACTCCTGCGTAGCCGCCACCGACGAAGACGAAGGTGAGGGCGGCGTCGCGGATCGCGGGGTCGCGGGTGGAGGAGGCGATGTCCATCTGCTCGATGACGTGGTTGCGCAGGCCGATCGCCTCTTCGACGGTCTTGAAACCGATGCCGTACTCCGCGAGGCCGGGGATGGGCAGCGCGCGGGAGATCGAGCCGGGAGCGAGGACGAGTTCGTCGTAGCCGAGGAGTTCGGCGGTCCTGCCCTCCTCGGCGGTGGCGAGCGTGGTGACCGCGGCGGTGCGCACCGCGTGGTCGATGGAGGTCACCTCGCCGATGACGACGTGACACTGGTCCAGGACGCGACGCAGCGGTACGACGACATGACGAGGGGAAATCGAACCGGCGGCCGCTTCGGGGAGGAACGGCTGGTACGTCATGTAGGGGTCGGGTGTGACGACAGTGATGTCGATCTCACCCCGCCTGAGCTCCTGCTTCAACCTCCGCTGCAGACGCAGGGCCGTGTACATCCCGACGTAGCCGCCGCCGACAACCAGAATGCGCGCACGTTCCTTCACCATCCCATGACGCACCCGGCGCTGTTGTTTGTCCACAGCCCCGGCAATTTGTGTGACCGGCGAGCGGGTGTGCGCGGGGCCGGGCGCGCCGTCGGGGTGGGGCGAAAGCGGGCAGGTCAGCGGGGGCGGGAGGGAGAGGGCGAAGGTGTGGAATCGGGACATAGATGACCCGTACTCCGATCGGGGGGCGCTCTGTGCGGAACCTGCCCCTTCTGAATTGACCCTCACTCAACTATGTTCGTGTGTCGACGGGGTGTAGGGAATGTGGTCGATCGGGTCCGCGACGGGCGGGTCCGATCGTGACCGATGCCAGTTCCGCGCACGCCGGTATTCAGTGACGGGGAGTCTCCGGGGGGAGACGTCGTTAACCGGGGGAAACACATGCATGTTCAGGACACTCATTGGTCGTCGGCAGCCGCCCTCGCGTCGGGCGGACCGGCGGTGAGCGCGGCGGCGGGCAACGGGCGCGCGGACGGGATGCGTACGACGCCGCTGCGCGTGGACGCACAGCGCAATCTGGAGCACGTGCTGCGTGCGGCGCGTGAGGTGTTCGGCGAGCTGGGGTACGGCGCGCCGATGGAGGACGTGGCGCGACGGGCGCGGGTCGGTGTCGGCACGGTGTACCGGCGTTTTCCGAGCAAGGACGTGCTGGTCCGGCGGATAGCCGAGGAGGAGACCGCACGGCTGACCGAGCAGGCGCGGACCGCGCTCGGGCAGGAGGACGAGCCGTGGTCGGCGCTGTCCCGGTTCCTGCGGACGTCTGTGGCGTCCGGGGCGGGGCGGTTGCTGCCGCCGCACGTACTGCGGGTCGGGGTCGCGGAGGAGGGCGACGCCGGGTCCGACAGTTCTGCCGGGCCGGCCGAGGAGGCTCGGGTGCCTCAGCAGCGGTCTCAGCCGGGTTCGGGTGAGCTGCGGCTGGTGTCGGAGTCCGGCTCGGACGACGGTGGGGCCGGTGCGCTGCTCGAGGTCGTGGGGCAGTTGGTGGAGCGGGCTCGGGCCGCGGGCGAGTTGCGGTCGGACGTGTCCGTGGCGGATGTGCTGCTGGTGATCGCCACGGCCGCGCCTTCGTTGCCGGATCCGGCGCAGCAGGCTGCGGCTTCGGCTCGGCTGCTGGAGATTCTGCTGGAGGGGCTTCGGTCTCGGCCGGCGTAGCGGCTGCGGCGGTCGCCTCGGCTTCGCCTTCGGCGGGATTGTGTTCCCACCCGCACCACCCGTGCGACGAGCACGGTCGGGTGCGGGTGGCCCCCTTGGGGCGAATTCGCCGTCGACGGGTGCGCGTGGCTCCGGTGCAGCATCAGCACCGACTGCGGATGCCGGGCCGTGAGGCCGGCCGCCATACGGCGGGCCCCGTACGGCTAACTCGGGCAGCTGGTGCGCACGGCCCCAGCGAGGCGTAAGCACCCACTGCAGGTGCTGGACCATGGGACCGACTGCCCACGTAGCGAGCCCCATGCGCCTACCTCAGGCAGCTGGTGCGCACGGCCCCAGCGAGGCGTAAGCACCCACTGCAGGTGCTGGACCATGGGACCGACTGCCCACGTAGCGAGCCCCATGCGCCTC
>NZ_JBITSQ010000011.1:369605-369828 GCF_044541035.1 Streptomyces sp. NPDC085866 | reverse complement strand
TACCTCAGGCAGCTGGTGCGCACGGCCCCAACGGGGCGTAAGTACCGACTACGGGTGTTGAGCCATGGGACCGATCGTCATGCGGCGAGCCCCATGCGGCTGCCACAGGCAGCTGGTGCGCCGCAACCCCAACGGGGCATAAGCACCGACTACGGGTGTCGAGCCATGGGACCGATCGTCATGCGGCGAGCCCCATGCGCCTACCGCAGGCAGCTGGTGCGCC
>NZ_JBITSQ010000011.1:0-369508 GCF_044541035.1 Streptomyces sp. NPDC085866 | reverse complement strand
CATGGGACCGATCGTCATGCGGCGAGCCCCATGCGCCTACCGCAGGCAGCTGGTGCGCCGCGGCCCCAACGGGGCATAAGCACCGACTACGGGTGTTGAGCCATGGGACCGATCGTCATGCGGCGAGCCCCATGCGCCTACCGCAGGCAGCTGGTGCGCCGCGGCCCCAACGGGGCATAAGCACCGACTACGGGTGTTGAGCCATGGGGCCGACCGCCCACGTAGCGGGCCCCGTGTGGGGTCTCGGTGGTGCGTGCGGGGCCTTTGCAGCGTCAGCGTCGGCTGGGCGTGGCGGGCCGTGGGATCGGTCGGCTTGCGGTGGGGTGCGGGCCGCTGAATACGCGTGGCTGTTGTGCGGTGTCAGCGCCATGGGCGGGTGCCGGGTCTCGGGGCTCGCCGTCATGGGTGGGCCGGGGCGGAGCTGTCGCCCGCGTGGGGGCTTGTTCGGTTGCTGGGGGTGACAAGTGCGCTCGGATGAGTGGATGGGGCGTACGGGCTGTACTTGAACGAAAGACAATGTGGCACCCTGAGCCGGTGACGGGTTGGGCTGGGCCGGGGTCGGGGGCTTTGCGCGATGGGCGTTGACGGGTGGGACGAGTCACGCGGTGACGGTGACTCCGAGACCGGAGGGCTGACCTCGCCGCAGGTGCCGAGTCAGGGCGGGCGGGGCAGGACGGCCGCGGATCAGAGCGTGCCCGCTCAGCGGGGCGGAAGTGTGCTGCCGCCCCGGGAGATGCCGCCCGCCGACGGTGAGTTGATCGAGCGGATGCGGGCGGGGGACGACTCCGCCTACGAGGAGCTGTACCGGCGGCACGCGGATGCGGTGCGCCGGTACGCCCGTACCTGTTGCCGTGACGGGCACACCGCGGACGACCTCACCGCCGAGGTGTTCGCCCGCATGCTGCAGGCGGTGCGTGGCGGGTCGGGGCCCGAACACGCCGTACGGGCCTATCTGCTGACCTCCGTGCGGCGCGTCGCCGCGCACTGGAGCAGGTCGGCGCGGCGCGAGCAGCTCGTGGACGACTTCGCCGTGTTCGCGCAGCAGGCCTCGCGTGGGTCCGAGGTGTCCGACGACGCCGCCCTGGATCCCGGTGCCGATGTGCGGGCCCTGCACGAGGCCGAGCAGTCCATGGCCATGCAGGCCTTCCGCTCGCTGCCCGAGCGCTGGCAGGCGGTGCTGTGGCACACCGAGGTGGAGGACGAGTCGCCGAGCCAGGTGGCCGTCCTGTTCGGGCTGGACGCCAACGGCACCCGGGTGCTGGCGAGCCGTGCCCGCGAGGGGCTGAGGCAGGCCTATCTGCAGGCTCACGTCAGCGCCTCGCTCGTCGGCGACGAGGAGTGCTCCCGCTACGCGGACCAGCTCGGCACCTACGCCCGCCGCAAGCTGCGCATCCGTGCCGAACGGGGTCTGCGCATGCACCTGGACGAGTGCGCCAGATGCCGGCTGGCGGCCGCGCAGATCGAGGAAGTCGCGAGCGGGATCCCCGCGGTGGTGCCGGTCGCGGTCATCGGCTGGTTCGGGGCCGCCGGGTATGCGAAGGCGCTCGGGATCATCGCCGGTGGCGCCGGGGTGGGTGCGGCGGGTGCCGCGGCCGCTGCCGGCGGTTCCTCCAGCAGTGCAGGGGGTGGTGCGGCCGCCGCCGGCGGGTCCTCCGGCGGCTCGGGTGCGAGTGCCGGCGCCGCTGCCTCTGAAGGGCTCGGGGCGCCGGTGAAGGCCGGGATCGCGGCCGGTGTGGTCGCGGTGGCCGTCGCCGCGGTGTCCATGGCGCTGCTGAACGACAGCCACCCGACCAAGGAGGTGGCCAAGCCGGCGCAGTCCCCGCCCGCCGTCGAGCAGCCACAGCCGCAGCCGTCGGCAGCCACGCCCTCGCCCACACCTACGCCGAGCAAGAAGAAGCCCGCTCCGGTGCCGGTGGCGCTGGCTCCCGAGCCGGCCCGCACACCGACGCCTGCTCCCACACCGACGCCCACACCCACCCCGACGCCGCCCCCCACGCCCGCCCCGACGCCGACGCCGACGCCCAAGCCGACCCCAACGCACACACCCACCCCCACTCCGCCGCCGGCTCCCGTCGTCTACGAGTGGAGCGATCTGCGCTACGACGTCAACGGCGACGGCACCGCGCCCGAGATGCGGCTGCACGAGAGCAGCTGGGTGTGGCAGCGGTACGGGATGTCGATCGCCGGCAAGCAATACCCGCGCGGGGTCACCGTGCACGGCAAGTCCTCCGTCACCATCGACCTCAACCGCCAGTGCACGGCCTACGACGCCCTGGCCGGTGTGGACGACATGACCCTCGGGCTCGGCAAGGTCTCCTTCTCGGTCTACGCCGACGGGGTCCGGCTGTGGCGGTCCGGGATGGTCAAGGGCTGGGACGCGGCCGTGCCCGTCCATGTCGATCTGACCGGGCGCAGGACCGTACGGCTCGTCGTGGAACCGCACAGCAACGTCATCGACCGGGGCGCGCTGGCGGACTGGGCCGAATCCCGGTTCACCTGCCGCTAGCGGGGCTCACGGGCGCGGGTGGGCGCCGGTGCCTCCAGTTCCCGCAGGACGTCCTCCGTGGTGAGGGAAGCGCCCCGGGCCCGCTCGGCCGCGTAGCGGTCCGGGGTCAGTGCCGTGCGGGCCGCGGTGTCGATCCGCTCGGCCTGGGTGTGCTCCGGCTCGGGACGCGGGTGGCCGGCGCGCCAGTGCCCGGCGGCCGCGAACAGCCGGACGGCGCCCGCCAGGTCGCCGATCCCGGCCAGCAGGACGGCGCCGACGTCGACCAGCCCCGCCGTGATCGACTCGGCGCAGCGCCGTTCCACCGCCTCGCGCAGTGCCCCCGCCACGATCGGCAGGGCGGGCCCGGGACCGGACTCGCCGGCCGTGATCAGAGCCTCGACCGTGCTCAGGGCGGCCGTGAACTGCGGTGGCGGGGTGCCGCCCGCCGCGACCGCGCGGGTCATGTCGTACAGCTCGCGCGCATGGGCCAGGTCGCCGTCGTTCGCGGCGATGTGGGCCCGCATCATCAGGATGAACGCCCGGGACTCCGCCACCCCGTACACGTCGGCGGCCGTGCCGGCGTCGTCCAGGACGGCGAGGGCGCTCGTGCGGTCCCCCGAGCGGTAGGCGATCTCGGCGAGCCGGGCCATGAGGAACGGCGACTCGGCGTAGGCGCCCACCTCGTAGGCGAGCCGCAGCGCCTCCTCGTACTCGGCGCGGGCCTCCATGAACCTGCCGCGGGCCATGGCCGCCTCACCGGCCGCGCTGCACACCTGCGCCCGCATCCAGCGGTCCCCGACGCGCCGGCTGAGCGCCCGCAGCTCCGCCAGGTCCTCGTCGACGCCCCGCAGGTTGCCCGGCGAGTCGACGACCACATGGGTGCGGTACATCAGGGAGACGCCGATCTCCCAGTCCCCGCCGTATCTGCGGCAGTTGGCGACGGCGGCGGCCATGTCGGGTCGCACGTCGGCCGGGCCGCCCAGGTAGTAGGCGGTCAGCGGCCAGACGATGCCGGGCAGGCGGGCGGACTGCGGACCGCCGTGCTCGAAGCCGGCCCGCACGCGGGCGATGTACTCCGGGGCGCGAGGGTCGGCCGCGAGGGTCGCCGTGCTCGACTCCGAGGTCAGGAACAGGTCGAGCATCCGCAGGTCCATGCGCAGCTCGCGCAGCGGGTGGCCCGCCTCGCCGTCGGGTGCGGCGAGGAAGGCGCCGACCGGGTCGGCCGACTCCGTCAGCGCGACGAGACCGGTCTGCCCCGCGCCCTCGGGCAGGGTGTCGCGGGCGACGCCCAGGCGCAGCACGAGCTGCACCCACTCCATCGCCTCCTGGCGGTAGTTGCGCAGCCACCAGAACCAGCCGATCGCCAGGGCGATCGCGCCCGCCTCCGCCTCGTCGCCGGCGCGCAGCGCGCGGTCCAGGGCCGCGCGGATGTTGTCGAGTTCGTTCTCCAGGCGGCCGATCCAGGGCAGTTGGGCCGCCGAGCGCAGCCGGGGCTCGGCCTGCTCGACGAGTGCGCGCGCCCAGGCGCGGTGGCGCCGCTCGGCCGCCGCGCGCAGTTCGGGGATCTCGGCGGCTCGCTCGGTGGCGTACTCGTGGATGGTCTCCAGCATCCGGTACCGCATACCGCCGAAGGGGTCCGGGCCGTCCGGGGCGGCCACGACGAGGGACTTGTCCACGAGGGCGCCGATCAGCTCCGCCGCCGGGCCGGTGCAGACGGCCTCGGCCGCCGTGAGGTCCCAGCCGCCGGCGAACACCGACACCTCGCGCAGCACCGTCCGCTCCCGCTCGGCCAGCAGGTCCCAGGACCAGTCGACGACCGCGCGCAGGGTCTGCTGGCGGGGCAGGACCGTGCGGCTTCCGGAGGTGAGCAGGCGGAAGCGGTCGTCCAGCCGGTCGGCGATCTGGCGCGGGGTCAGCAGTCTGAGCCGGGCCGCGGCCAGCTCGATGGCGAGCGGCAGTCCGTCCAGGCGGCGACAGATCTCCGCGACGGCCTCGGTGTCGCGGAGCACCGCGTCGGCGTCGGGACGGACGGCCTGCGCGCGCTCCGCGAAGAGGCGGTGGGCCTGCTCGGGGACGAGGGGTTCGACCGGGCGCACCGACTCGCCGGGGACGCCCAGGGGTTCACGGCTGGTGGCGAGGACCGTGAGCCCGGGGCAGTGGGTGAGGAGGGTCTCGGCGAGGGCGGCGGCCGCGCCGATGACGTGTTCGCAGTTGTCGAGGATCAGGAGTTGGCTGCGCGGGGCGCAGTACTCGATCAGCAGGGCCGTGGGGTCGGCCTGCGGTGTCGTCAGGTCGTTGGCCCGGAGCACGGTCTCGCGCAGACCGAGGGCGCTCACCACGGCGCCGGGCACCGCCTCGGACCGGTCGAGCGGGGCCAGCTCGACCAGCCATGCCTGGGGCAGCCCTGCGGCGGCCTCCTCGGCGAGGCGGGTCTTCCCCGAGCCGCCCGGTCCGGTGAGGGTGACCAGGCGGGCCCTGTGCAGATCGGAACGAATGGCTTCGAGTTCGGGTTCCCGGCCGACGAAGGACGTCAGGCGGGGGCGGAGGTTGCCCGTCCGCTCCGGGGGACGGATGGGGGCGGCCGCGGGCGGCTCCTGCTGCAGCAACGAGGCGTGCAGGGCCTGGAGTTCCGGGCCGGGGTCGGTGCCGAGGGTGTCGGCGAGGGTGCGGCGGGCGGACTCGTACGCGGCGAGGGCGTCGGCGGTGCGGCCGGTGTCGCGCAGGGCGCGGATGAGGAGCGCGTGCAGGGGTTCGTCGTACGGGTGGGCGGTGGTCAGTTCCGTCAGGTCCGGTACGACGTCCTGGGCACGGCCCAGCCGCAGCCGGGCCTCGGCGCGGCCCCGGAGCGCCTCCAGGCGGAGTGCGTCCGGGCGGGCGGCGGCGGTGCGGTCCGGGAGGTCGGCGAGGGCGGGGCCGTGCCACAGGGCGAGCGCCTCGTCCAGGCCGCTTGACGCGGTCCGGGCGTCGCCGCGGTCCAGAGCCGCCATGGCCGTACGCACCAGGGATTCGAAGACGAAGAGGTCCACGTCGTCCTCGGTGGCGGCGAGGCGGTAGCCGCCGGGTTGCGAGCCCACCGTGTCCTTGCCGAGGGCCCTGCGGAGCCGGCCCACCAGGGCCTGGAGGGCGGCCGGGGCGTCCTCGGGCGGATCGTCGGCCCAGACCTCGCCGATCAGGGTCTGCGGGGCGGTGACCCGCCCGGGGCGAAGCGCCAGTGCGGCGAGCAGCGCGCGCAGGCGGGGGCCGCCGACCGCCTTGACGGTTCCCTGGTCGTCCTCCGCCTGGGTGACGCCCAGGATTCTGTACCGCACCGGCACATTGTCGCCGGAGGCGGGAACGGAGGCACGGGGGTTTGCGTGCGCCCCGCGCGGGGGCGTACGGCGGCCTAGCCGCTCAGTCCCGCGGCTCCCGCGGCTCCCGCGCCCAGGGCGCCCCGGCGCGGTGCGATGCCTCCGGGTACGGCACGCGCGCGAGCGGGTGTGCCGGTCCAGCAGGTGCCCCGGCGGGAGAGGAGGCGGCGGAGCCAGAGTTCGAGGGAGATCAGGTCGGCCAGGCCGTCCAGGGGGAGCGGTTCGCCCTCTGCCGCCGACCGGAGGGCCTTGCGGACCACTCGGGCCTCCACCAGACCGGCCTCGGCCAGGAGGGGGGTGGAGAAGAGGTCCACCAGGGAGTCCGCCGCCACGCGCAGGCCCGCGCGCGCGGCCGCCGCGGAGGAGCCGTGGGAGGGAGTGCCCCAGCCGGGCGGGAGGCCCGCGACGCCGGCGCCCTCCAGGACCGTCCGCAGGACGGCGGAGCGGGCTCCGGGCTGGACGCGCAGGGCCTCGGGGAGGGCGCGGCAGGCGCGGACGACCTGGTTGTCGAGGAAGGGCGCGTGCAGGCGCTGCGAGCGGATCTCGACGGCCTGTTCGAGGACGCGCAGGTCGGACGCGTGGCGGGCCAGGACGGCACGCGCGCGGAACTCGCCGGGGCGCTGGGCGGAGCCCCCGGGGGAGCGCTCCGCCTCACTCTGGAGCAGAACCGATACTTCAGCCAGTGCCTCCCCCGTCAGCCAGCGCGCCGCCGGCCCCGGTCTCCCCCAGGTCAGTGCGGCGAGGGACGCGCCGACGGCGCCCCCGGGCTCGTCGAAGCGGTGCCGGATCAGCCGCTCGGCGAGCAGTTCCAGGCCCGCCCGGTACGGAGTGCGCGCCAGCCGCCGGGCCGCGCCGTACACGCGCGCGGGGACCATCACCGAGCCGTCGGCCCGGGCGAGCGCCGCGACCGGCCGTACCAGGTGGCGTCGTTTGCGGTCCATGAGGAGGTCAGCGAGGCGGGCGGGGTGGGCGTCCAGGACCTGGCGGGCGCCGTGGCCGGTGAAGTGGTCGGCGCTGCCGGCGGCGAGCCGGGCGCGGTGGCGGGCGGCGGTGACCAGGGAGGGGCCCGGCTCGTCGGTGAGGGGGCCGTCGAGGTCGGCGTACGGCAGGGTCTCCTCGCCGCCGGTCACCACCACGTGGTGCAGCCGCGGGTTGGCCGCGAGGGCTCCCGCGCGCTCCAGTTCGGCCTCGCGGCCGCCGACGGCCAGGTCGTTGAAGGTGACGGCGAGCAGCCGTTCCCCGGCGCCCGTGCCGTGGCCGAGCAGCGTGCCCGGCCGGCCAGGCAGTCCGGCCGCCAGCAGCGCCAGCGTGCCGGAGGCGGGCCCGCCGGACAGGTCGGCGCCGATCCCCGGCACCGGCATCCCGCGCGCGGCCCGCCGCTCCGCGGGGCCCATGCCCGGCACCGGCCCGGGGTCGAGGTCGGGCACGTGCCGCGGCGCCGACAGCCGCGCGCGCACCGCCTCGACGAGTGCGTCCCGTACGGCGTCCACGGCGCGGCCGGGGTCCGCCGGGGGCGCCGCAACCGCGAGGGAGGCGACCGGCTCGTACCCGGCGATCTCGCGCGCTCCGGCGCGCAGGACGAGGGCATGCCCCGGCGGAATGCGCCGTACGCCGTCGTACGGGGTGGTGTCCCGCAGGGCGGCCGGTACGTCGGGGGCGGCGAGCAGGGCCGCCAGGTGGCCGAAGTCGAGGTTGGCCTCGATGAGGTCGGCGAGCGGCAGCGCGGCGGTGGCGTAGGCCGTACCGCCGGCCCAGGGCGTGTGGAACACCGGGCGGGCGCCCGCGAGATCGCCGCAGACGGTGATCCTCCGGCCCACCTGGACGACGGCCGTGTAACTGCCGGGCCAGGTGGTCAGATGGCGCAGTGCGCCACCGCGCGCGGTGAACAGTCCGCGCCGCAGCTCCTCGTCGGTCGCCCCGCAGGTGCCGAGGACGGCGATCCGGTTCTGCGCGTCGGCCTTCACCACGCGCACCTCGTCCGGGCGCCAGTCGCCGACGGCCCACAGGGGATCGGGGTCGCCCCACAGGAGTTGGGAGCCGACCGGGTGCAGGGTCTCGCCGTCGTACCCGGTGGCGCCCGCGGAACCGATTCCGGAAGCGCCCGCGGCGGTGCTGCTCCAACCCACCAACCACCGCATCGACACCTCCACAGCCTGTGGACAACCAGTGCACCGCAGAAACCGGGTCCCCATGCTGCCATGAAGAACGCGGTGTGGAGGGGCGGTGACGCCGCCTTCGATCGAGGGAACGTCGGGCGAACGCCGAGGGGAGGCCGCGCGGGAGGGCGAGGGGTGAGCGACGGAACGCCCGTACGACTCGCGGCGGATGGCGGCAGAGCTCCAGGTGGGTGCGACGCGAATGCGCCCCCGATATGCGCCCCGAAAACGCCCTTCACGCCCTCAAGTCCCATGGTGGGAGCGGAAATCACCCCCTGAGGACGGGGTCGATTTTCAGCCAAATTGGCGGCGGCCGCGCGAAGTCGAGCACGCTCCGTACAGGCCTGCGGAGCACCCGGCGGCACCGCAACGCGCACAGTCCGGGAGGCGGGCATCGCCTCCCGGACCGGTCCGCCACCCGCGGGGATGAAGGTGGCGGTGTCCCCCAGCCCGCTGGATCCAGTACAGCGGGCCGACCCACGCATCAGCCATGGAACCGCTCCCCCGATGGCCGGAGAAGAGCGCACGGACGGGCGCACGGCCACACGGGCGGGGGCACGCCGCAACAGCGTGTGCACGGTGCGTACAGGGCCGCACTCGCGTACGGACCACAATCCCGCCAACCGGAACAATGCCCCTTAACGCTTGGGATGCGGCGAACTACGCTGGGTTTACGAATGCCGCACGGTTATGCCAGTGCGGCAGCCGTCTGTGTCGAGGGGTGGCGCATGTCCAGGGAGCAACGCGGGCCGAACGAAAAACTCGGCACCGTTCTCGCCCTCGCGGGAATCAGCAATGCAGGACTCGCGCGACGCGTCAACGATCTTGGCGCTCAACGCGGGTTGACGCTTCGCTACGACAAGACCTCGGTGGCGCGCTGGGTGTCGAAGGGGATGGTGCCGCAGGGAGCGGCGCCGCACCTCATCGCGGCCGCCATCGGCCAGAAGCTCGGCCGCCCGGTGCCGCTCCACGAGATAGGCCTGGCGGACGCGGACCCCGCACCCGAAGTGGGTCTCGCCTTCCCCAGAGACGTGGGGCAGGCGGTGAAGTCGGCCACTGAGCTGTACCGGCTCGACCTCGCAGGGCGCCGGGCCGGCTCCGGGGGCATCTGGCAGTCGCTCGCCGGGTCGTTCGCAGTGACCGCATACGCAACGCCTGCCTCGCGATGGCTGATAACCCCCGCCGACAGCTCGGTCGCGCGGGAGGCGAACTCTGCCGAGGGATCCGGTGCACCGATCAAAGTCGGCCACAGCGATGTGCAGAAGCTGCGGGAGGCCGCGGAGGACGCCAGGCGCTGGGACTCCAAGTACGGAGGCGGCGACTGGCGTTCGTCGATGGTGCCGGAGTGCTTAAGGGTGGAGGCGGCGCCGCTGCTGCTCGGCTCGTACTCCGACGAGGTCGGCCGCGCCCTGTTCGGGGCCACCGCCGAACTCACCCGGCTCGCGGGCTGGATGGCCTTCGACACCGGTCAGCAGGAGGCGGCGCAGCGGTACTACATCCAGGCGCTGCGGCTCGCGCGCGCGGCCGCGGACGTCCCGCTCGGGGGCTATGTGCTGGCCTCCATGTCGCTGCAGGCGACGTACCGGGGCTTCGGCGACGAGGGGGTCGATCTGGCGCAGGCCGCCCTGGAGCGCAACCGGGGGCTGGCGACCGCGCGCACGATGAGCTTCTTCCGGCTGGTGGAGGCGCGGGCACACGCACGCGCGGGGGATGCGCAGGCCGCCGGCACTGCGCTGAAGGCCGCCGAGGGGTGGCTCGAGCGGTCACGGGAGGGTGACAACGATCCATCTTGGCTTGGTTTCTATGGATACGACCGTTTTGCCGCTGATGCTGCGGAGTGCTACCGGGATCTGAAGGCGCCTCGGCAGGTGCGGAGGTTCACCGAGCAGGCGTTGTCCAAGCCGACGGAGGAGTTCGTGCGGTCGCACGGACTGCGGCTCGTCGTTTCTGCCGTCGCCGAGCTGGAGTCGGGGAATCTGGATGCGGCGTGCGAACAGGGGGTGCGAGCCGTGGAGGTGGCCGGTCGGATCTCGTCCGCCCGGACCACCGAGTACGTGAAGGATCTTCTGCATCGGCTGGAGCCGTACGGGGACGAGCCGAGGGTGGTGGAGCTGCGGGAGCGGGCCAGGCCGTTGCTGATGGCTCCGGCGTAGGCGCGCGACACTCTTCCTGCGTTTGAAGGCACTGTCAGTGGCGCAGTGCACTATCGAGGTGGGAGGTGGTGCACGGTGCGGGTCGGGGCGTACGACTGTGATGTGCTCGTGATCGGGGGTGGGATCGTCGGGCTGTCCACGGCGTATGCGATCACGCGGGCCGCGCCGGGGACACGGGTGACCGTGCTGGAGAAGGAGCCGGGCCCGGCCCGGCACCAGACGGGGCGCAACAGCGGGGTCATCCACAGCGGGATCTACTACCGGCCGGGCTCGCTCAAGGCGCGGTACGCGGTGCGGGGCGCGGCCGAGATGGTCAAGTTCTGCGCCGAGTACGGCATCGCGCACGCCGTCACCGGCAAGCTGATCGTCGCCACCGAGCGGGAGGAGCTGCCGCGACTGCACGCGCTCGTCCAGCGCGGGCGGGAGAACGGGATCCCGGTGCGGGAGCTGGGCGCCGCGCAGATCGCCGAGTACGAGCCGGAGGTCCGGGGACTCGCGGCCATCCACGTCGGCACGACCGGGGTGTGTGACTTCGTGGGCGTCGCCCGGCAGCTGGCGCGGGCCTCGGGGGCGGAGATCCGGTACGGGGCCGAGGTCGTACGGGTGGACCGGCGGCCGGAGCGGGGTGTGGCCGTGCTCACCGCGGACGGGGACGTCGTGCGCGGGCGGGTGCTGGTGAACTGCGCCGGGTTGTACTGCGACGAGGTGGCGCGGCTGACCGGGGACGACCCCGAGGTGCGGATCGTGCCGTTCCGGGGGGAGTACTACGAGCTGGCCCGGCCCGAGCTGGTGCGGGGGCTGGTGTATCCGGTGCCGGATCCGGCGTTCCCGTTCCTCGGCGTGCATCTGACGCGCGGGATCGACGGGGGCGTGCACATCGGGCCCAACGCGGTGCCGGCGCTGGCCCGGGAGGGGTACGCGTGGGGGGTCGTACGGCCCCGGGAGCTGGCCGGGACGGTGGCGTGGCCGGGGTCCTGGGTGATCGCTCGGCGGCACTGGCGGTACGGGGCGGGGGAGCTGCGGCGGTCGGTGTCCAAGGGAGCGTTTCTGCAGGCGGTGCGGAGGTTGTTGCCTGCGGCGCAGGAGGAGGATCTGGTGCGGGCCCCTGCCGGAGTGCGGGCACAGGCGGTGCTGCGGGACGGGACGCTGGTGGACGACTTTCTGATTCGGGAGGGGGCTCGGGCTGTGCATGTGCTCAACGCGCCGTCTCCTGCGGCTACCGCTTCGCTGCCGATCGGTAGGGAGGTCGGGCGGCGCGCGTTGTCCATGCTCGGCTCGCTGTAGTGCCGTCCCAGGGGGCTGCGCCCCCTGGACCCCCGTCTTGCCCACCCACCCGACTCGCTGGGTCGAGAAGGTGCCGTCCCGGACCGGCCCGGCTCGGGCGGGCGGAGAGGCGCCGTAAAATCGAGGCACTGTGTCTGACTCCCTTAACGCCCCCGAAGCCCCCCGGTCCGGTGCTGCCGAGCCGGTGTCGTCGCATGTTCCCGGTGTGTCCGTTCGGCACAACCGGGCCAAGGGGGAGCCGCGGTTTCCGGACGGGCCCAGGGCCGATCCCGCCGGGTCGCACTTCGAGCGGCGGATCCGGAGTTTCCAGCCGCGCCGGAGCCGGGTGACCGCCGGGCAGGCGGACGCGCTGCAGCGGCTCTGGCCCAAGTGGGGGCTGGACATCGACGGGCAGGGTGTCATCGATCTCGGCGAGCTGTTCGGGAACGACAAGCCCGTCGTGCTGGAGATCGGGTTCGGGATGGGCGAGGCCACCGCGCAGATGGCCGCCGGGGACCCGGACACGAACATCCTCGCCGTGGACGTGCACACGCCGGGCCAGGGGAACCTGCTCAACCTCGCCGACCGGAACGGGCTGTCCAACGTCCGGGTCGGGAACGGCGACGCGATCATCCTGCTCCGGGAGATGCTCCGGCCCGACGCGCTCGGCGGGCTGCGCGTGTACTTCCCGGATCCCTGGCCCAAGAAGCGGCACCACAAGCGGCGGCTGATCCAGCCCGAGTTCCTGTCGCTGGCCGCGACCCGGCTGAAGCCCGGGGCGATCGTGCACTGCGCGACGGACTGGGAGCCGTACGCCGAGCAGATGCTCGAGGTGCTCACCGCGCATCCGGACTTCGAGAACACCCAGGCCGACGGCGGTTTCTCGCCGCGTCCCGAGTTCCGGCCGCTGACCCGTTTCGAGGGGCAGGGACTGGACAAGGGACATGTGGTGAACGATCTGCTGTTCCGTCGCGTACCGCATCAGCAGCAGTAGCAGCCCCCTTCGTCCTGTCATCGTTAGGGTCGATGCCGTGGCCATCAGTCCTCCGTACCCGACCTACTCCCCCGGCCCCGGAAGCGGTGCGCATCCGCACTGGTGGCAGCGCCGGTGGGTGCGCTACGGGGCGCTGATCACGCTACTTGCGCTGTCCGGCCTGGTGATCCTCGCGCTGGTGCGCCGGCAGACCGGCACGGAGGGCTTCCTGGTCGGGCTGGGCCTCGCCGTCCTGCCCGTGCCCTGGCTGATAGCCGCCTTCCGGTGGCTGGACCGGGTCGAACCGGGCCCCTGGCGGAATCTGGTCTTCGCGTTCGCCTGGGGCGCCTGTGCGGCGGCGCTGATCGCCATCGTCGCCAACAGTTTCGCCACGAAGTGGATCGCCACCTCGACCGCCGACCCCGCCGGCGCCGACACCCTCGGCGCGACCGTGATCGCGCCCATAGTGGAGGAGTCCGCCAAGGCCGCATCCGTGCTGCTGGTCTTCCTCTTCCGCAGACGCGACTTCACCGGGATCGTCGACGGCGTCGTGATAGCCGGGGTCACCGCCACCGGGTTCGCGTTCACCGAGAACATCCTCTACCTGGGCACGGCCTTCGGTACCGACCAGCTCACCGGCGACCGCGGCATCGCCTCCGTCACCGCCGCCACCTTCTTCGTGCGCATCGTGATGTCCCCGTTCGCGCATCCCCTGTTCACCGTGCTCACCGGCATCGGCTTCGGGATCGCCGCGCTCTCCTCGGAACGGCAGCACGCCCGGCGCGTCCTGGTTCCGCTCGGCGGCTTGCTGCTCGCGATGAGCATGCACGCCTTCTGGAACGGCTCCTCGGCCTTCGGCGAGTTCGGGTTCTTCGCCGTCTACGGCGCCTTCATGGTGCCCGCCTTCGGGCTGCTCACGTGGCTCGCGATCTGGACACGGCAACGAGAGCTGCGGACCGTGCGGGAGGAGCTGCCGGCGTATGTGTACGCCGGGTGGCTGGGGCCGGCCGAGCCGTTCGCACTCGGGTCGATGCGGGCACGGCGGACGGCCCGGGAACACGCCCGGCAGCACTTCGGAGGGCGGCCCGCGGCCCGGGCCGTGGCGCAGTACGAGGCGTACGCCACCTCGCTGGCGTTCCTGCGGCACCGGGGGCGGCGCGGGCGGGCCGGGGCCGACTTCGTCCTACGGGAGCAGGAGTTGCTCGCCGAGCTGTGGCAGCGCAGGAGCGTCGCTCGGCCGGCCCTGGAGTACGCGGCGAGGGTGGCCGCGCCGGCTCGGCCGTTGTACGGAGCGCCGGTGCCGGTGCCTTACTGGTACGGCCGTCCGGCGGCACCCCACCCTGCCCACAACCCGTACCGGTCCTAGCCGTACCGGTCGTGGAGAGTTCGGCACCGCCGGTTCACGGCGTCGTGGCCGAGCGCCGTCGTGGCCGAGCGCCGTCGCGGCGGAGACGGAGAGGTCAGACGGAAGCCTCGGTCAAGCGGTCCACTTCCTCCTTGGTCAGCTCCAGCTCTCCCACTCCCAGCAGCGCCGGCAGCTGCTCCACCGTCCGCGCCGACGCGATCGGGGCCGTCACCGTCGGCTGGGCGGCCAGCCAGGCGAGGGCGACCGTGGCCACGGGGGCCTCGTGGGCGGTGGCGATCTCGTCCAGGGCCCTGAGGACCTTCTGGCCGCGCTCGGACTCCAGGTGCTTGGCGGCCGAACCGGCGCGGGCGCTCTCGACCGTCGTACCGGGGCGGTACTTCCCGGTGAGGAAGCCGGAGGCGAGGGCGAAGTACGGGACCGCCGCGAGGCCCTCACGGGCGGCGAGGTCCTGCAGCGGGCCCTCGTAGGTGTCGCGGGAGACCAGGTTGTAGTGGGGCTGGAGGGCGACGTACCGGGCCAGGCCTTCGCGCCTGGAGAAGTCCAGGGAGGCCTGGAGGCGCTCCGGCGAGATGTTCGAGGCGGCGATGTGCCGGACCTTGCCCGCCTTCACCAGCTCGTCGAGCGCGCCGATGATCTCCTCGACCGGCACCTCGGGCTTGTCGAAGTGGGTGTAGTAGAGGTCGATGTAGTCGGTGTCCAGGCGGCGCAGGGAGGCGTCGGCGGCCGCCTTGATGTTGGCGGCGGTCAGGCCCTGGTACTCGGGGTGCTGGCTGACCTTGGTCGCGATGACGACGTCGGAGCGGTTGCCGCGGGCCTTGACCCACTTGCCGATGATCGTCTCGGACTCCCCGCCCTTGTTGCCCTCGATCCACGCCGAGTAGGAGTCGGCGGTGTCGACGAAGTTGCCGCCGGCGGCCGTGTAGGCGTCGAGGACGGCGAAGGAGGTCTCCTCGTCGGCGGTCCAGCCGAAGACGTTGCCGCCGAGGGCGAGAGGGAAGACCCGAAGGTCGGAGGAGCCGAGTGTGCGCAGGGAAGCATGAGAGTCGGTCATGCTTCAGTTCAACGATCACTCCCGTCCCACCCATTCCAGGATTGCTGCGAACGGGGTGTGAACAGGTGTGGGTACGGGTGGGTGAGCAGGCGGGGGAAGGCACGACCGGCAGCCCTGACGTCGGGGGGGTGTCGTCAGGGCTGCCGGGGACCGGATGAGGGGTGGGTCAGGAGCGGGTCGGTGAGCCGCTCAGGGGGTCAGGCCCTTGCCGCGCAGCCACGTCATCGGGTCGATGCCGGTGGCCTGGCCGCCCGGGTGGACCTCCAGGTGGAGGTGCGGGCCGGTGACGTTGCCGGTGGCGCCGACGCGGCCGATGACGTCGCCGGTGCTGACCTTCTGACCTACGGAGACGCCGATCGAGGACTGGTGGCAGAACCACAGCTCGGTGCCGTCGTCGAGGGTGAGGATCGTGCGGTAGCCGTAGGCGCCGGCCCAGCCCGCCTCGGTGATGGTGCCGCTGTGGATCGCCTTGATGAGGGTGCCCGTGGGGGCGGCGAAGTCGAGGCCGGTGTGGTAGCCGGAGGACCACATCGATCCGGGCTGGCCGAAGGTGCCGGTGATCGTGTACGAGACGACCGGCAGCCTGTACTGCTTGGCCAGCGCGGCCAGGCGCTCTTCCTCGGCCTTCTTCTTGGCCGCGGCCTCCGCCTCCTTCTTGGCCTCGGTGGCCTTGGCTGCGGCTTCCTTCTGCGCCTTGGCGGCCGCGTCGGCGGCCTGCTTCTCGGCGGCGGCCGCCGCCGACGCGGCGGCCTTGATGTCGGCCTTGCTCTGCTGCTGCTCGGCCTGGGCCATGATGCGGTTGCGCAGGGCCTCGCCCGCGTCGCCCTGGTCACTGTCGGCGTCGGTCGTGCCGACGTTGCTCAGCGACGCATCGGCGGCCTTGGACGCGTCGGAGGAGGAGCCGTCGAACAGGGAGCTGACGGAGTCCAGGTCGGGCATGGAGATGGAGACCGGCGGCTTGCCGGTGTGGGCGCTGGCCATGCCGCCCGCGCCGACGGCGGCGATGACACCGACGCCGAGGACCGTGGAGCTGCGGGCGAGTCCGCCGCCACGCTGCTTGGCCACGCGGTGCCGACCGCGTACCGGCCGTATGGACTCCTCGGTGGGGTTCCACTCCTCCCAGGGGCCCTCGTCGGTGTGCTGAGCGCCGAAGTATCCGAAGGTCTCGGTCTCGCTCGGCATGAACGGGGCTTCTGGGGCAGGCCGGTTGGACGCCACGAAGGCGCACTCCTTTCCTTCCTCCGCCTACCGGGTTAGCTGACGGGTTCGGAGCAGGAAGGTCTCCTACGCGCGTATACCTGCCGTGCTTCCACGGCGGCATCCGCGTGATTCACCCCAAGGTGGTGGTTCCCCGGTTCCCTTGCGGGATTCGGCGCGTGCGCACGGAGCCGCCTCTTGTGACGGCTGGGACGACCGCGCTGCGTTATCGAACGTTAATAGACCCGGACGTCAGATTCCAAGCTGTTCTACTTGATCATTAACGGATTTCAGGGCGGACATAGGTGTCACGACCGGTGGAAAACGGGCGAGTTGACCGGCGTCCAGGAGTCTCGGCGGTTTTGATGGTGTCTCAGATGTTATGCGGAGGGCGCCCGTCCGATCACCTTGGGTGACACTGGCGGGGCGTCAGGGACGCCGTACGGCCAGCAGCGCCATGTCGTCCGTCATCCCGCCCCCGGAGTGCCGGCGCACCTCCGCGGCGAGGCGGCCGAGCAGCGAGCGCGGATCGGGAAAGCGGCGTCCGGCGAGCCGGCGCAGGGGGTCGTAGAAGCGGCCGTGGGCGTCGCGGGCCTCGGACAGGCCGTCGGTGTAGAGCAGCAGGGTGGCGCCGCTCGGGAAGCCGGACTCGGTCGCGCGGTCGGGCCACAGGCCGAGGTCGGCCATGCCGAGCGGCAGCGCGGGTTCGTGCGCGGCCAGGGTGCGCAGGGTGCCGTCGTCGTGCAGGAGCAGCGGTGGCGGGTGGCCGCGGTTGACGATCCGGACCACACCGTCGCCGCCGCCGTGCGGGAGTTCGGCGAGGACGGCGGTGGTGAAGCCCTCGAAGGCGTCGATGCCGTCCCGCCGGGTGCCCTCGCGGGCCAGCGCCCGCTCCAGCCGCGCGGCCACCGCCTCCAGCGTGGTCTCCTGCTCGGCGGCCTCCCGGAACGCCCCGATGACCACGGCGACGGCGGCGACCGCGCCCATGCCCTTGCCGCGTACGTCCCCGACGATCAGCCGCACGCCGTGCGGGCTGTCCTGCACCGCGTACAGGTCACCGCCGATGAAGGCGCCCTCCTGTGCCGCCTCGTACCGGGCCGCGATGTCGAAGCCGGCGATGCGGTCGTCCGGTTCGGGCAGGACGGCCCGCTGGGCGGCCTCGGCGATCTCCCGGGCGGAGGCGAGCCGCTGGTCGCCGAGGCGCAGGACGCGGTTGATGGCGGCGGCCAGCACGGCGACCGTGGCCACGGTGACGATCTCGGTGATCGTGTGCACGTCCACAGCGGGACCGAACTGGGTGCAGACGACGACGGTGGCGACCAGGGCGGCCAGGCCGGTGAGGAGCGTGGTGCGCAGCGAGGACAGGGGCGCGGCGATCAGCGGGGCGGCCGTGAAGAAGGGCACGGCGGTGAAGGCGCGCGGAGTGAGCAGGTCGTACCCGACCCCGGCGGCGATCAGGAGGGCGGGCAGGGCGCGGGCCAGGGTGCGCGAGGTGGGGCGGCGGCCGCGGCGTCTGTCCGGTGACAGGGGTGAGCGGTCCGCACCGAGGCCGGGGACTGGGGCGGGGTCGCGCGGGAGTCGGCCGCCGGCCCTGGCGTACGGGCTCTCCTCCAGCTCACCAGGGCGCACTGCTCGTCTCCCGTGTCCTTGACCTACGTCCAGCGTGGCGGGAGCGGGGAGGGCGGGCGACTGCTGTGGACCGAGCGGATGACCGACTGTGACGTATGCCACTCGGTGTTCCGTCGAAAGGCACCTCGGTGTTCCGCCGAAGGATGCCGGGAAACACTCAGGGCCGGAATCCATTGCTGGATTCCGGCCCTGAGCCTTCAGTAGCGGGGACAGGATTTGAACCTGCGACCTCTGGGTTATGAGCCCAGCGAGCTACCGAGCTGCTCCACCCCGCGTCGTTGTGTCTCAAGCATACGCCATCCGCAGGACACGATGCACACAGGTAGCCGTGGGGTGTCGCTCAGAGCAGCAGGTGGGCGTTCGGCTCCTTCGCCAGGGCCTCGTACTCCGGCAGCACCACGGCCGCCACGCCCGCGCTCTGCAGCACCCCGGTTCCGTCCGCCGCCGTCACGAAGGTGTCCGGCTCCCGCCAGGCCGTGACCACCCGCCGTACGCCCGCCCGCAGGATCAGCTCGGCGCAGGGGGCGGGGCGGGAGGCGCGCCGGGTGCAGGGCTCCAGGCTGCTGTAGACGGTGGCGCCGGGCAGCCGCGGGTCGGCGGGGTCGATCTTCGCGAGGGCCGCCTCCTCCGCGTGCACCACGGGGTCGCCGCCCTCGCGCGAGTGACCGCGGGCCAGCTCCGTGCCGTCGGCCGCGACCACCACGGCGCCGACGCTGAAGGCGGTCCGCGAGGGCGGGCACAGGGCGGCGAGTTCACAGGCGGTGCGCAGCCAGTGGCGGTCGGCGGCGACGGGTTCCGGGCCGGTGCCGGGGGCGGTGGGCTCGTAGTGCATGAGGACGACGTCCTCGATCCGGCGGGTCTCGGTGAGGCGGAGCCGGCCGCCCTGGTACGCCCCCGGACCGAACAGGCGCGGAGCCGCCGGGTCGCCGACGAACAGCGGGGCGAGGACCAGCTGGAGTTCGTCGGCCAGGCCCTGCTGCAGCAGCTGGGTGTGGACGGTGCCGCCCCCCTCGACCATCAGTCGCCGCACCCCGCGCACGTCGTGCAGGTGCTCCAGCAGGGCGCGCCAGTCGAGGTCGGGGCCGAGGGAGACCACATCGGCGGTCCGGCCGAGGGCACGGGCGGCCTGCTCGGCGCCCTTGTCCGTCGTGTACACCAGCTTCTCGCCGCCGGTGTGCCAGAAGTTGGCGGCCGGGTCGAGGTCGCCGGAGGCGGTGACGGTGACCTTCAGCGGGTAGGCGGGCCGGCCCTCGGCGGTGCGGGCCGCCCTTCGCTCGGGCGAGTTCACCAGCAGGCGCGGGTTGTCGGCGCGGATGGTGCCGGCGCCGATCAGGATGGCGTCGACCGAGGCCCGTACCTCGTCGACCCGGTCGAAGTCGGCCGGGCTGGAGAGCAGGAGCCGGTCGGGGCCGGTGTCGTCCAGGTAGCCGTCGAGGGAGACGGCGGCGGACAGCAGGACGTACGGGTACGGCATCGGCGCGGTCTCCCTGGCGAGCGGTCACGAGCTGGTGGTCTTGGTTCAAGTTTGAAACAAACTTACACTGGCGTCATGACGACCCGCTGGCTCACCCCCGAGGAGCAGCGCGCCTGGCGCGCCTACATCGCCGCCTCCCAGCTTCTGGAGGACGCGATCGACCGGCAGCTCCAGCAGGAGGCCGGCATGCCCCACCTGTTCTACTCCGTGCTGGCCAACCTCTCCGAGGCCCCCGACCGGCGCCTGCGCATGACCGATCTCGCCGAGACGCTGAAGATCACGCGCAGCAGGCTGACGTACGCGGTGACCCGGCTGGAGCGGGACGGGCTGGTGCGGCGGGAGGAGTGCCCCTCGGACAAGCGCAGCAGTCTCGCGGTGCTGACGGACGCGGGGACGGCCGTGCTGGAGCGCACGGCGCCCGGGCATGTCGAGACGGTCCGCGCGACCCTGTTCGACCGGCTCACGCCCGAGCAGGTGGGACAGCTGGAGGAGATCTGCACGGGGATCACGCGCGGGTTGCAGGGCGACGACACCGAGGCCGGAGCGGGCGACGTCCCGTGGCGGCGCCGGTCGTCCTGCTCCTCGTCCCGGCCGGCCGAATCCTGAGTCGCACGCAAGACCAATTGCTTTAACTTTTAAGCATGGGGTAGGGTCCCTGCGACCGACTGCTTCAAATGTGAAGCAAGCCCATTCGGAGGACCCGCATGCCCGACACCCCCGCCGCCACGCAGCGCGCCCGCGTCCGGGTACCGCTGCACTTCCACGACGGCTACCGCGTCGACGCCGAACTCGTCACCTTCCACGGACTGGCCGACGGCCAGGAGCACCTGGCCGTCGTCCTCGGCGACCCCGGCCCCGTCCCGCTGGTCCGGCTGCACTCCGAGTGCCTCACCGGGGACGTCTTCGGCTCGGCCCGCTGCGACTGCGGTCCCCAGCTGCGCGAGGCGGTCGAGCGGATCGCCGAGCGCGGGGGCGTCCTGCTCTACCTCCGCCAGGAGGGGCGCGGCATCGGCCTCTACAACAAGCTCGACGCCTACGCCCTCCAGGACCAGGGTCTCGACACCTACGAGGCGAACGCCGCGCTCGGCCTCCCGGAGGACGCCCGCGACTACACGGCCGCCGGGCAGATGCTGCGCGCCCTCGGCATCGGGGAGCTGGACCTGCTGTCCAACAACCCCGACAAGGCGGAGCAGCTGCGCTCGCTCGGTGTCGTCGTACGGGACCGGGTGCCGACCGGCGTCTTCACCACGGCCCACAACGTCCGTTACCTGCGCGCCAAGGTCCTGCAGACCCAGCACACGCTGCCGCTGGGGGAGTTGACGGAGCTGAGCGCGGGCTGAACCGCGAGCCGGCCGCGGGCGCACGGAACCCGGTGAGGGGCCTCGGCCCCCTCAGGCGGTGACCTGCGGCTGTGCGGGACTCAGGTAGTGCACGGCGCTCTGTTCGGAGTGCGGGGCGAGGAGGCCCTGCAGTTCGTCCGCCGCGACCTTGAGGAGGTCGCCGTCGCGGGTGGCGTGGAGGGTTTCGAGGACGAAGGCCACGTGGGTGCTGTCCTCGGTGACGCGGGTGCGGTGGGCGTCGCGGTGGTTCCAGTGGCGGGTGAGGACGCCGGTGGTGTCCGCGTAGATGATCTCGCCGGGCTTGGGGTTCTCGACGGTGCCGGGTTCACCGAGGGGGGTGAACGTCTCGGTGCCGTCCGCGGGACGGATGTCGATGTCGCCGGTGACGTGGTCCAGGTCGAACGCGCCGGAGGGCAGGCCGTGCCGGACGGAGACGGCGTTGTAGGAGTCGACGGCCGGGTTGATGCGGGGCAGGCTGCCCCTCTTGGCGAGGCGGCGGCCGAGGGCGTCGACGCTGGGGCGGACGCGGCGGGGGTTGCTGCCGAAGGAGCGGTAGGCGGTGTGCCAGGCCTCGATGCGGGGGTCGCACTCGTCGGCGGGGTGCCAGGTGCCGTCGGCGAGTTGCTGTTCCAGTTGCTCCAGGGCCGTGGCGGTGTGCGGCCAGGGGTCGCGGCCGCGCAGACCGGTGACGGTGACCAGGGCGATGAGGGTGTCGGGGAAGGCGTCCGCGACGGCGGGGGCGATACGGAATGCGAGCATGGGCGGGTTTCCGATTCCTGCGTGCGACTGAAGGACGGGGTCAGGGCTTCCAGGGGCCGATGCGGTCCAGGCGGCGGAGCTGCCGACGCGCGGTGGGCACGTCCAGGCCCTGGCCGCGCTCGGTGAGGCGGCCGGCGACAGCGGCGCGGTGCTCGACCGGCTTGTGGTCGTCGTACTTGAACTTGGCCCGTACGCCGGTGACTTCCAGGCGCAGGCCGCGGATGCCGGACAGCATCCGGCCGTACGGGGGCTGGTCGACGGCGACGGGTGCGTGGTCGCCGTCGGGCTGGAAGTGGGCGAGCTGACGGCGCAGCAGCTCCGCCTTGGCCTCGGGGTCGTCGACGATCGCGGCCCGGCAGGTGAACTGGACGGCCGCGTAGTAGCTGGTGGGCACGCCGTCGGTGGGCGGGGTACCTGACTTGGCGCGCCAGGGGCCGGGGATGAAGGCGTAGTCGCCGATGACGGTGAAGGTGACGTTCGGGTCGTGCTCGATCGCCTGCCAGACCGGGTTGGGCCGGGCGAGGTGGATGAGCAGGTGGTCGCCGTCGCAGGTGAAATGGGTGGGGACGACGGCGGGCGGGTGGCCGGGCAGGCCGTTGACGCTCAGCTGTCCGAAGTCGTGGCCTTCGGCGATCCAGGACTGCCATTCGGCTTCGTCCAGGCCGGCGTCCCAGGGCTGGATGAACATGCGGTTCTCCTTGCGTGGTTGCGGCTGCGGGGCTGCTCAGGTCAGGGCGAGGAGGCCGACGGCGACGGCGGCGGTGCCGAGGCCGAGGAGCTGGCCCCGGTGGATGCGTTCGGCGAGCACGCCGCGGGCGAGCAGGACCGTGCCCGCCGGGTAGAGGGCGGTGATCACGGCGACGACGGTGAGGTCCCCGCTGCGGGCGGCGAGCAGGAACAGCAGGTTCGCCAGCGAGTCCAGGACGCCCGCGGCCGCCGACATCGCGTAAGCGGGCCGTTCGGGGCCCAGCCTGCGGTGCATCACCCCTGCCGCGGCCAGGGTGACGGCGGAGGAGACCGCCCGGCCCACGATCAGCGGTGCGACCCCGCTGTCGGACGGCGCCTGGTGCAGGAAGATCAGCTGGAGGGCGATGGCGCCACCCGCGCCGAGGGCCAGCAGCAGCGCCGTACGGGAAGGGCGGGCCGAACCCGCGCCGTGTCCGGCGCTGACCAGCACCACCGCCACCAGCGCGAGCGGCAGCCCCAGCAGGCCGGCGGCGGTCAGGTGCTCGCCCTGCAGCAGGCCGGCACCGACGGGCAGCGCGGCGGACACGAGCGCGGTCACCGGCGACAGCACGTTCATCGGGCCGATCGCCAGGGTGCGGTAGAGCAGGGCGAACGCGGCGGCCGAGGCGACTCCCGAGGCGGCGCCCCAGCCGAGGGCCGCGGTGTCGAACGAGGCACCGAGCACCGGCCACAACAGCAGTTCGACCGCGAGACTGGCCGGAGCCGCGACCATCACGGTCCGCAGCACATGGGCTTTCCGGGCGCCGAGGCCGCCGAGGAAGTCGGCACATCCGTACGCGAGTGAGCTGCCCAGGGCCAGCAGCAGAGCGATCACAGCACATCCTTCACTACAATGGAACGACCAAACCGTACAACGGATCGACCGCCCCATGTCAACCAAACGACCGCACGGTGCATTCCAGTGACCCGGTGATCCAGCGGTGAGAAAGTGATCCCGTGGTGAGAAACGGAGACCAGATGGCCGAGACGGCCGCAGCCCTGCGGACGGTCGCGAACAACGTCCGGGCGGCCCGCACCCGCGCGGGCCTCTCCCTGGACGAGCTGAGCAGGCGCGCCCAGGTCAGCAAGGGGGCCCTGGTCGCGCTGGAGAAGGCCCAGGGCAACCCCAACCTGGCCACCCTGGTCCGGCTGGCCGACGCCCTCGGCATCTCGGTGTCCGCCCTGATGCAGGGACCGCCAAAGGGCCGTGTCCGGGTCGTGGCCGCCGACTCCGTCGCCCCGCTGTGGACCGGGGAGCGGGGCAGCGAGGCCCGGCTCATGCTGACGACTTCGGGCCCCGCCCCCGTGGAGGTCTGGCGCTGGCGGCTGGAACCGGACGAGGAGTACCCGAGCCACCCGCACCAGGCCGGAGTCGTGGAGACCGTCAGTGTCACCTCCGGCCGGATGACCCTGATCGTCGACGGCACGGAGCACACCGTCGAAGCCGGACAGACCGCCACGTTCGACGGCGACGCCCCGCACACCTACCGCGGCTCGGGCACCGAAGCCTGCCACCTGATCATGACGGTCCACCTGCCGCCCGGCGCCCTGCCGGGTCCGGCCCCGGAATGACCGGGACCGGACCGAAGAAGTGCCCGGTGCCTACCGGCCCCGACTGCGGGCGCCCACGGGAACGGCCAGAAGAACCAGGCCCGAACCCAGGACGGCCAGCCCGCCCCAGGAGGCGGCCGGCAGGCGTTCGTCGAGGACGGTGACGCCCAGGACCGCGGCCACGGCGGGCTCGGCCAGGGTCAGCGAGGTGGCCACCGATGCCGGGGTGCGGCGCAGGCCGTACCCGAAGAGCCGGTAGGCCAGGTGGACGGTGAACACGGCGAGGTACACCGCGACCGCCGCGCCCCGGGTGGAGGCGAGCCACCCTGTACCGGCGAACACGACGAGCGGCAGGACGAGCAGCCCGGCCGCGCCGAACAGCACACCCATCACCGCGCCGGACGGGTGCCCGCGGGTGATGAGCCTGCCGCCGATCAACGAGTAGACGGCGTACGACAGTCCGGCGCACGCGGCGAGGACGACGCCCGTCGGATCCATCGGCGTGGCACGGCCGGTCAGCTCGGGCCCCAGCACCAGGAGGGTGCAGCCGAGCACCGCGGCCACGGTGGCGCCGGTCCAGCGTGCGGTCGGCCGGGCCTGTCCGGTGATCCAGGACAGCAGTCCGGCGAAGACCGGCGCGCTGCCCAGCGCGATCACGGTGGCCACGGCCACGCCGGTCCGGGCCACCGCCGGATAGAAGGTGACCGGATAACCCGCCACCGCCGGCGCGCCGAGGGCGAGCAGCCACCGCTCGGCGCGCGTGCAGGAGGCGGGCAGCGAACGGGCGCCGCGCGAGGTGAGGAACAGCAGGATGCCGCCGAGGGCGAGCCCGGCGCAGCCGATGGCCGCCGCCGGTGCGCCGGCCGGCGCCAGCGAACTGGCGGTCCCGGTCGTGCCCCACAGCACGGCCGAGATCAGGATGGGAGCGGGGCCACCGAGAAGCCCCGTGCGAGAAGGACGCGGGCCGGGGGCGGCCGGGCGCGCGGGAGTCAGAGGGGTGGTGCGGTTCGGCACGGTCGTGAACTTCCGTCGTCGAATGTCGTCTGGGACTGGATCCGAAACGGGCGCACGACAGGCCCCCCTCGCCGCCCTGCGGGTCGGCCGGGGCCAGGAGTCAAACCGTCAGTGTCCGCGCCCGGTCAGGCGCAGAGCGGCGGCAGAACGACGTGCCAGTAGGAGTTCACCCCGCGATGGTACCTGCCTGCGGACCTGGGCCAACTCGGCGTCCTGGCCGCGCCGGAGGAGGACGACGCGGTCCGTGGCCTTGTCGTGGACGATGACGGCGATGCCCGAGAACGACGCAGCGCCCGAGCCGGCCGAAGCCGACCCGGGCGCTGCGTAGCAGGTCAGAGGGGATCAACCCTCCCCCGCAGCCGTAGGCCCTGTGGGACTCGAACCCACAACCAATGGATTAAAAGTCCACTGCTCTGCCAATTGAGCTAAGGGCCCAGGCGATGTTGCTCGTCCGAGCATAGCCGGACGAGGCCGTGTCGCCGATCGGGTATCGAGGACGCGGCCGCGTCGGGAGGGTGAAGGTTACCTTTCGACCAGTTCGGGGGACCGGGTGCGGGCCGGATCGAGGAACCAGTGGCGGGCCGAGGCCAGCCACCACGTGGCGGCGAAGCCCAGGACGACCAGGACGGCGACCGGGGCGTAGTTGAAGGTCTTCCAGGTGACCGGGGAGACCTGGGGGAGCATGAAGAGGATCGTGATCACCACGACCCAGGTGACGGACACGATGCCGATCGGGACCGACCAACGGCCCAGGTGCCAGGGACCGCGCTCGAAGGCCTCGCCCTTGCGCACGCGCAGGAGGGTCGGGATGACGTAGGCGATGTAGAGGCCGATCACCGCGATCGAGGTCACCGCCGCGTAGGCCGTGGAGTTGATGAGGTACGGAAGTCCGAGGACGAGGGCGCCGAATGCAGCCAGCCAGACCGCGGCCACGGGGGTGCGGGTGCGGGGGCTGACCGTGTGCCAGATGCGCGAGAAGGGCAGCGCGCCGTCGCGGGAGAAGGCGTAGATCATGCGGCTGTTGGCGGTGACCGAGGCCATCCCGCAGAAGAGCTGGGCGCCGATCACGACCAGCAGCAACAGTTTGCCGGTCGTCGCTCCCAGGGCGTCCAGGAGGATCTGGGCGGGGGGCGCGCCGGTCGGGGACGCCAGCTCCTTGTCGTAGGACTGGATGGCGAAGGTGAAGCCGAGCAGGAGGACGAAGCCGGCTATCCAGGAGGTCCAGATCGAGCGGACGATGCCCTTCGGGCCCGCCGTGGACGCGTCGTGGGTCTCCTCCGTCATGTGGGCGGAGGCGTCGTAGCCCGTGAAGGTGTACTGGGCCATGAGGAGGCCCAGCAGGACCACGTAGAGGCCGCTGCCCCAGCCCGTCCCGTTGACGAACTTCGTGAAGACGAAGGACGCCGACTGGTGGTGGTCGGGGATGAGGGCGAGGGTACCGACGATCACCGCGACTCCCAGGACGTGCCACCACACGCTCACACTGTTCAGGAACGCGACGATGCGGACGCCGAAGGTGTTCAGCAGGCCGTGCAGCAGCAGGATGGCCGCGAACAGCAGCACCGTGCGGCCGGGAGTCACGACGAAGCCGAACTGGAGGTTCAGGTAGGCGCCGAGGAAGGACGCCGCGCCGAAGTCGATGCCCGCCGTCACCGCCACCTGGCCCAGCACGTTGAACCAGCCCGTGAACCACGCCCAGGCCGCCGCCGAACGCGGGGGCGCGAGGCGGTGGGCCCAGAAGTACAGGCCCGCCGAGGTCGGATAGGCGGAGCAGATCTCGGCCATCGAGAGGCCCACGAACAGGGTCATCAGGCCGACCGCCACCCAGCCCCAGGTGATCACCGCGGGGCCGCCGGTGACCATGCCGAAGAGGTACAGGGTGAGACAGCCGGACAGGACCGAGATGATCGTGAAGGACACGGCGTAGTTCGAGAACGCCGACATGCGGCGGGCGAGGACCTGGGTGTAACCGAGCTGGGCCAGCCGTTCCTCGTCGGACAGCCCGGCCGCTCCCGTGCTCGCTCTTGCGTCATCTGTCATGTCCCCAGCGATTCCCTCTCAGATGGCGTGACATGCGCCACACCCGTCTCGCTCTAGCGTGGATTCGGGGTCCGCGGCCTCCGAAGCCGACCCCCGTCGTCGCGAGGCCGCGGATTCCCTGGTCACACCGGGCACCACCAGGCACAGACCTGCCCCTTCCCGCGCTCCGCCCCGCGCCTCCCTCTCGGAGACCGGGCCTCGGCATGCACGGAAACCGCCGCTCACGGCCGCAGACGTCAGGAAGTACGGATGAACACACGTGTGGATCTGCTCACCAAGGAATTCCCGCCCGCCGTCTACGGCGGAGCCGGTGTGCACGTCACGGAACTCGCCCGGCAGCTGCGCGCCCTGGTGGACCTGCGGGTGCGCTGCTTCGGCGAGCCGCGCCCGGAGCCGGGGGTGTCGGCGTACCGGGAACCGCATCTGAAGGACGGCGCCAGCCCCGTACTGCGCACCCTCGCCACGAACATCGAGATGGGCGCCGGCTGCGAGGGAGCCGACCTGGTGCACAGCCACACCTGGTACGCGAACTCCGCGGGCCAGCTGGCCCGGACGCTGTACGGCATCCCGCACGTGGTGACCACGCACAGCCTCGAACCCCTGCGGCCGTGGAAAGCGGAGCAGCTGGGGGGCGGCTACCGGCTGTCCTCGCTGGTGGAACGCACCGCCGTGACGACGGCGGACGCGGTGATCGCCGTGTCGCACGGAATGCGCGAGGACGTCCTGCGCGTGTATCCGGAGGTCGACCCGGAGCGGGTCCACGTCGTGCACAACGGCATCGACACCGAGGTGCACCGGCCGGACCCGGGCACGGCCGCGCTGGAGCGGTACGGCATCGACCCGGACCGGCCGATCGTGCTCTTCGTGGGGCGGGTGACCCGGCAGAAGGGGCTGCCCCATCTGCTGTGCGCCGCCTTCGAGTTGGACCCCGCGGCCCAGCTGGTGCTGTGCTGCGGGCAGCCGGACACCCCGGAGATCGCGGCCGAGACGGCCGCGCTGGTCGACGAGTTGCGGCGGAGCAGAGGGGGTGTCGTGCGCATCGACGGCATGCTCGACACGGTCTCGCTGCGGCAACTGCTCACCCATGCGTGTGTGTTCGTGTGTCCTTCGCTGTACGAGCCGATGGGCATCGTCAATCTGGAGGCGATGGCCTGCGGTACGGCCGTGGTGGCCACCGCCACCGGGGGGATACCGGAGGTGGTGGACGACGGGGTGACCGGTCTGCTCGTGCCGGTCGAGCAGGAGCGGGACGGTACCGGGACCCCGCTGGATCCCAAGCGGTTCGCGTCCGAGTTCGCCGCTGCGGTGAACCGGTTGCTCGGGGAGCCGGAGCGAGCGCGGGCGATGGGGGAGGCGGGGCGGGTGCGGGCCCGGGAGCGGTTCTCGTGGCGGGCGGCAGCCGAGAGGGTGTTGGACGTCTATCGGGGGGTGCTGGTCTGACGAGCGGTGCGGGTGGGTGGACACCTGCCACCCGGCCTCCGGCCGGGTTCGGGTTCCCACCCGCACCACCCGTGCAGCAATCGTCGTCGGGTGCGGGTGGCCCTGGTGGGGTGGGCTCGCCGTCGGCGGGTGCGGGTGGCGTGGTGCCCTCGTGCGGCGAACGCGCCGTCGCCGGGCGCGAGTAGCAGGGCAACCTCGTGCAGCGAACCCACCGCCACCGGACACGAGAAGCCGGGCAACCTCGTGCAGCGAACCCACCGCCACCGGACACGAGAAGCCGGGCAACCTCGTGCAGCGAACCCACCGCCACCGGACACGAGAGGCCGGGCAGCCTCGTGCGGTCAGCTCGTCGTCCGCGGGTGTGGGTGAGGGGTCTTCGGGGACGAGGGCAGCCCGAGGAAGGGGCGCCGGGGGCCGCCCTCCTCGGGCTGGGGTGGGGTGGTTTCAGGCGTTGTGCAGCTTGTCGGGTACCGCCGGTGCTCGGGTCTCGATCAGGATCTGGCAGGACAGGCCCACCACCAGCACCGCTTCCAGGAGCAATGCCGGCAGATCTCCGCCGGCCACGCCGAACAGCGTGAACACCGCTGCCAGACCGAGGCGGGACCAGGCGCGCAGGTCGCCCCGCACGCCCACGTTGGTCAGATGGATGCCGCCCACCCCGAGCAGGAACACGGCCATGCCGAAGCACAGCACCGGACCGCCGGCCAGGGCCGCGTGGCCGTGGCCGCGGGCGTTGGCCGCCTGTGCGGCGAGCAGTCCGCCGACACCGGTCACGGTGATGCCGCCGTGCACGAAGAGGTGCCCGTAGACGTACGCCTGGCCGGTCAGCCGCCACTTGCGCAGCGGCGAGGCGTCGACGTGGTCGAAGACCAGCCACCACTGGCAGGCGGCGATCAGGAAGGAGCCCGCCACCACGGCGAGGGTTTCGGGCCGCAGCCCGCTGGCGGCTATCCCGGTCGCGTTGAGGGCCACGACCTCCCCCAGCACGATGATGGTGAACAGGCCGAACCGCTCCGGGATGTGCGAGGCGTTGAACGGCACCCGGGCCACCGCCGAGGAGGACAGGATGGGCGTGAGCAGCTCCGCCAGCAGGCCCGCGGCCCACAGGGCGTAGCAGTAGGGGGCCGGCAGGAGGGCCGACGCTCCCCAGACCGTGGCGCCGAGACCGTAGCCCTGGAGGAAGCGGCGGGTCAGGGTGCGGGCCCGGGGCACGTGGTAGTGGGCCCGCAGGTAGAGGCCCAGCAGGATCAGGCGTACGAGGAAGTAGCCGAGGGCGAAGCGCTTCGCCCCGGCGGTGCCCGTGAAGGCCTGGGGTACGGCCACCGACACCGACAGGACCGACATCATCGCGATGATCATGATGAGCCGGTAGATCCGGTCGTCGTTGTCGAACCGGTCGGCATAGAAGGAGTAGCCGACCCAGGCCCACCAGATCGGGACGAACAGCGCCCCGAAGCGGAGCACCCCCGCCCAGGTCGGGGCGTGCAGCAGGACCTCGGTCAGCTCCGCGACGGCCACCACGAAGACCAGGTCGAAGAACAGCTCCAGGGGCGAGGCGGCCCGGTGGTGCCCCTCCTCCGGCACCCTGAGCCGCACCCGCCCCCGGTGCAGGCGCACCTTGCCGGTGTACGTGCCGCGCGCCACGCCCGCCTCCGGCGCGCCCGCCACCCCCCGCACGCCGATCAGCCCCCGGCGACCTGGGTGTGGGCGTCGTCGTGGTAGCCCTTGATCTCGGTGATCAGGCCGTCGTCGCCGACCCGGAAGGTGTCGATGCCGCGGTCCTCGACGATCCCGCCGTCCTTCTTGTGGGCGGTGATGTGGAAGGTGAACGCGGCCTCGTCCCCGGTGATCACCAGGTCGGTGACGCGGAACTCCACGCGGTCGATGACCTCGAAGACACCGTCGAAGAAGGCGGTCACCGCGGCCCGGCCACGGCCCGCGGGCCCGCCGACCGGCTCGTACTGGACCACGTCCTCGGCGAGCAGGGCGGCGAACCGCTCCCGGTCCTGCTTCGTGAAACTCTCCGCGTACCCCTCGACGGCGGCGCGGATCTGCTGCTGCTCTGGCATGACACTTCTCCGTACATGGTTGCGTGGGTACGTGGATGTGGGGGCGTCGGAGTCAGACGGCCGCCTCGATCTCGCGCACGAAGGCGGCCATGAACTCCCCCGTCACCTGCGGGTGCTTGGCCGTGATCAGATCGCCGTCGATCACCAGGTCCGCGGTCCCGTTGCCCGCGTAGACGATCTCGGCGCCGGCGTTCTCCACATCGCAGACGATGTTGTGGGCGCAGGTCACCCTGCGGCCCGCCAGCAGGGCGCGGTCGGCGCACAGCAGCCACAGCGAGTGGCAGATGGTGCCCACCTTGAAGCCCGGCGCGGCCATCGCGGCGCGCAGGAACTCCACGGCGGGCGCCTTGTTGCGGCTGCCCGGCCCCGGCACCTCGACCTGGTAGCGCAGCCGGTCCATGGCGTAGGCGCCGATCAGGATCACGCCCGCGTAGTCGGCCAGGTCCAGCGAGCCCACCTCGATGGTGACGGTGACGTGCTCCTCGACATAGCCGTTGTCGGGGTTGCTGCCGAAGGACAGCGAGGGCTGGCCCCACAGGTGCGAGACGTAGTCGACGGCGTAGCCCTGCGCGGGGAAGTACGCGTTGAAGTCGCGGAACTCCGACGGGTCGAAGTGCTCCTCGATCAGGACCGCGATCCGGCCCTTGGGCGCCGGCACCGGTTCACGCTCCCAGGCCGAGCGGGCCGAGCAGCTGGCGCGGGTCGAAGAAGGCGTGGACCTCCTTGATGCGCCCCTCCTCGATCCGGAAGATGTTCGCGCCGCGGACCGTGATGTGCTCGCCGGTGGGCGCCGCGCCCATGAACACACCGTCGTGGGTGCCGGTGATGGTGAAGGACGCCGCGACCTTGTCCCCCTGCTCCAGCAGCTCGTCGATGGTGAAGACACGGTCCGGGAAACCGCCGTACCAGCGCAGCGCGAACTCCTTGTACGCCGGCAGGCCGTGGATGCCGTCCGGGGAGATCGGGTTGTCGAACACCACGTCGGGGGCGAGGATCTCGTCCGCGATCTTCAGGTCGCCCGGGGCGGTCAGGAACTGCTCGTAGTACGTCCGGACGAGCTTGGAGCCCTCGTCGGAAGGTTCGGCCATGGGTCAACTCCTTTGGCTTCATGGGGTTACCGGGTCCGGACCGCCCGGGACTGCGCCGGCGGTCCGGACCCGGCCGGGTGGTCCGGGCGTGCGCTCAGGCGTCCGCGAGGAACCACTCGGCGGCGCGCTCGCCGATGACGTAGCAGGTCAGGTTGGGGTTGGCGCTGACGTGCGTGGGCATCACGGAGGCGTCGACCACGCTCAGGTTCTCGAGACCGTGCACCCGCAGCCGCTGGTCCACGACCGCGCTCTCGTCGCTGCTCGGGCCCATCTTCGTGGTGCCGACCGGGTGCCACAGGGTGGCGGAGTTCTCCCGGATGTACTGCAGCAGCAGGGCGTCGTCGTTCACCTGGCGCTGCGTCAGCTTCTCGGACAGACCGCTGGAGAGGTCGCGGATCTGCTTGGAGTTGGCGATGTCCCAGGCCTGCCGGACCCCGTCCAGGGCGATCCTGCGGTCGGCGTCGGTGCCGTAGGAGTTGAGGAAGATGTCCGGCTGCACCGTGGGGTCGGCGCTGCTGAGCGAGACCCGGCCACGGCACTCCGGCTTCTGCAGCACGCTCATCACGCTGATCGGCCGGTGGGTGACCTCGACATAGCGGCTGACGAAGTACATCTGCATGTCGTTGAAGTTCTGCGAGCCCGGGTTGGTGTACCGGACCAGGACCTGGACGTCCGGGTCGTCCGGGTCGGTGACGCCGCCCCTGGGCAGCAGGCCCACCGTGATCTGCTGGTGCTCGATCAGGTTCTCACCGACGTTCGGCTGGTCGAGGACGACCTCGATGCCGAGGGCGCGCAGCTGCTCCTTCGGGCCGACGCCGGAACGCAGCAGGATCGCGGGCGAGTTGAGGGCACCGGCGGAGAGCGTGACATGGTCGGCGCTGATCTTCTCCAGCCGGCCGCCGGTCTCCACCTCGACGCCGACCGCCCTGGTGCCCTCGAAGAGCACCCGGTGCACGGTCGCGCCCGAGCGGATGGTGAGGTTCTTCCGCCTGCGGGCCTCGGTGAGGTAGGCGACGGCGGTCGAGATCCGCAGGTCGCCGCGGCGGTTCATGGGGATCATGCCGACACCGGTGGACTCCGGGTCGTTGTGGTCCTCGACGTAGCCGAAGCCCTGGTCGATGCAGGCCTCCAGGTAGGCCGCCTGGAACGGCACCAGCTGGTCCCGGGTGTGCCGGACGATCGGGGTGGGGCCGCCCTTGCCGTGGAACGGGCCGTCGAAGTCCTGGTCGTCCTCGATCCGGCGGAAGTACGGGAGGAGTTCGTTCCACGACCACGAGTCGTTGCCCAGCTGGGCCCACTCGTCGTAGTCCGCCGGGATGCCACGCAGCGCGATGGCGCCGTTGACGGCCGAGCAGCCGCCGGCCACCTTGCCGCGGGCGTACGTCAGCGAACGGCCCGGCACGGCCTCGGCCGTGTAGCCCCAGTCGTGGTCCTCCACGGACACGGTCCGCGCGTTCGTGATGTCGCCGGGGATCTGGGAGACGTCCGCCCAGTCGGGTCCGGCTTCGAGGAGCAGGACGTTGACGCCGGGGTCCTCGGTGAGTCGGCTCGCGAGCACGGCACCCGAGGAGCCCGCGCCGACGACTATGTGGTCATACTTCATGGGTTCTCCCTCTCCGAACCGCTACCGGGGTCCGGGTTCACAGACCCGGGAACTCATCGGTCTCGATCCAGGTCTCGATGGCCGGCTTCTCCGCGAGATCGACGTACTCGTACCGGACCCCCAGGGCGTCGGGCTCCGTGATGATCCAGCCCGGGGTGGCGCCCTCCGCGCTCCGGGAGGCCGCTTCGACGGCGATCCCCTCGGCCTGGAGGGCCTCGAGCCGGCCTTCCATGTCCGGCTCCCACAGCCCCAGATAGAGAATCCGGCCCTCCTTGGCGGACGAGAAGATCCCCTCGTCCCCGTCGGACTCGATCAACTCGTAGTACGGCGGGCCCTGTTTCGAGAAGGCCACATGCACGACCTGCTCGTGCGGGTGCGGATCCTCGAGTCGCGGATTCGTCACGTGCGCGGGCTTGGTGAATTCGAGCCCGTGTATCCGCGAGTAGTATTCGATCGCCGCCTCCAGATCGGGCACGACCACACCGATGTGGAAGTAGGGCTGCTCGCTCATCTCCGCTCCCTGAATTTCCCGTTCACTGGTCGACCGGGTCGTACGCGTCGAGCTGCGGCGGCTGCGCGAGGTACGTCAGCATTTCCGGGACGATTTCCTTGAGGTATTCCTTGGCGCTGTGCTCGGCGAGAGCCGCGTCGTCCACGTACTGCTCGACGACCAGATACCGGCGGGGCGTGGTCCGGTGGCGTACGAACTCGAACACCGGGGTGCCGGGCTCGTTCTCCCTGACCTGCTTCACCAGGAGCTTGAGCACCCTCTCGAAGGGCTCCTCACTGCCCTCGGCGACGTCCAGGACGGTGGTGCACGTGATCACTGGTCCTCCAGTCTGCTCGGCCGGCGGGGTGTCAGTGCAGCGGCGGCAGCAGGATGTCCGCGGTCTCGTCCTGGATCTTGGCCTCGGCCTCGGGGTATCCGAACAGCTCGGTGCCCACCGGGCCGAACAGGGCGTGGCCCTCGGCGGCGCGGGTGTCGAACCACATCGACATCTCCCGGCCGACCTCGTCGCCGAACAGGTGGTTGACCATCGCGAGGGTGCCGGCGTTGATCGACGCGGCACCGGCGGTGGTCCAGATGCGGTCCTCCGGCGCGCCGAGCCACATCCGGCGCGGCTCCACGACGTTGGCGCCCTCCTCCTTGAGCCGGCGGGAGATGGGCGGGCTGCAGGTCACCGGGGTCTTGCCGAGGATTCCGGCACGCTGCAGGATGCCGACGCCGACGCAGTTGGCGCCGATGAACTTGCCGTTGACGTGGTGGTGCCGGATCGTGTCGAGGATCCGCTCGTTCTTCGTGGCGACACCGGAGCCGCGGCCACCCGGGATGTACAGCACGTCGTAGAGGTCGTCGTCCTGGAGCACCGCGTGCGGCTCGACCTTCGCGCCCATCTGCATGGTGACCGGACCCTCTTCCAGGGCCACCAGCTTGACCTCGATGTCCTCGCCGGTCGTTTCCTTCAGATAGACCGCGACACCGATCAGGATCTCCCAGGGAATGATGGTGTCCGACTCGCTGCAGCGGTCGTACGCGAGCACTCCGATGCTCTTGATCTCAGTCATGGAATCCTTCTCCGCTCCACTCCGGATTACCGGCCCGCGGCATTCGCCCAATGTTCGGGCGCTGCACGGAATTTCCGGTCTCTGGTGGCGAAGCTAGCGCGCCCCGGAATATCCTCAGAGCCTCCCGCGGCTACTTCCTGAACTCGGCGGCGCTTTCCGATCCGCACGGTTCGCAGCCGCATCCGGCACGACGGTCGGAGCTGCGGCGACGGCTGCCGACCGCACGCGCATCAGGCCGAGTTCACGAAGTCCATCCGGGTTTCTGGCCGCCCGCACGCGGGCCGGGAAGCCTGGCGCCATGACTTCTGAGAGCTCTGAGCTGCTGACTCGGCCGGCCGGCGAGAGCCGGCGGGCACGGCGGAGCACGCGCACGGCGGGTCGCTTCGCGGGCATCGTCGTGGGCAACTTCCTGGTCCTGCTCGACGCCTCCATCCTGAACGTGGCGGTGCCGGACCTGCGTGACGATCTGCACGCCTCGGCAAGTGCGCTGCCGTGGACGGTGGACGCGTACACCGTGGTGTTCGCCGGTCTGATGCTGGCCGCCGGTTCCATCGCGGACCGCTGGGGACCGCGCCGGATCTACCGCGCGGCCCTGATCTCGTTCGGCGTCGTCTCGGCGCTGTGCGCGGCGGCGGACTCCGCCGGGCTGCTCATCGCCGGACGTGCGCTGCTGGGCGTCGCCGCGGCGGGGCTGGTGCCCGCCTCGCTGGCCCTGCTCGCCGGGCTGTATCCGGACCCCGCCAAACGCTCCCGCGCCGTCGGTGCCTGGGCGGCGATCAGCGCGCTCGGTCTGGTCTCGGGACCCGTGCTCGGCGGTGCCCTGGTCGCCCTCGGCGGCTGGCAGCTGGTCTTCCTCGTCAACCCGCCGATCGCGCTGATCACCGTGGTCCTGGCGCGGAACCTGTCGGCCGACCGGCCCGCCACCCACCGGCCGATCGACTACCCGGGCCTGCTGCTGTCCGTCGTCGGCCTGGGCTCACTCACCTTCGGCCTGGTCGACGGCGGCACCGACGGCTGGGCGCGTGCCGTGCCGGTGGCCGCCATCGCGATCGCCGTGCTGGCCTTCGTCGCGCTCGCCTTCGTGGAACGCCGCGCCCAGGACCCGGCACTGCCCCCGGCGCTGCTCTCGCTGTCCCGGGTGCGAGCCGACCTGGTGGCCGGCTCCGCCGCCTCGTTCGCCTTCTACGGGCTGCTGTTCGCGATGACCCAGTGGATGGTCGAGGAACGGGAGATGTCGGCGCTCCAGACCGGGCTCGCGTTCCTGCCCATGACGCTGCCGCTCGCGGTGCTGCCGTTCTTCACCGGCCGCCTGGTCGCGAAGATCGGAACCCGGCCGCTGGTCCTCTTCGGTCTCTCCGCCGGTGCCCTCTCCGGCCTGATCCTGTCCTTCTCGGGGACCGAGACCCCCCTCGCGCTCCTCGTCGCGGCCCAGCTGGCCCTCGCCCTGTGCGCCACCACGTCGATCCCGGCCTCGACCGCCGACATGGCGACGGCCGCGCCGCAGCGCTTCGCCGCCACCGCCCAGGGGGCGCTGAACGCCTCCCGCCAGGCCGGCTCGGCGCTGGGCGTCGCCGTACTCGGGACGCTGGTCTCGATGCACCGGATCGGCCTCGCCGTCCTCGTGCTCGGCCTCGGCTCGCTGCTCCTGGTGGGCCTGCTCAGCCGGGCGAAGGCCACGCAGGACGCCTGAACGACCGGGCGGCACACACCCCTTCCCCTCGCCCGACCCACCCGATGAAAGGAAGCGAGCCATGACCACCGCCCAGGACGAGCCCGTCAAGGCCCCGGTCCGGCGCAACGTCGCCTGGATCCGCTCCGCACTCCAGACGGCGATCGAGCTGGAGCACTCCACCCTGCCCATCTACACCTCGGCGATGCTCTCGCTGGAGGTGCAGAACTTCACCAGCTACAACACGATCCGCAGTGTGCTGATGGAGGAGATGGTGCACATGTCCATCGCCGCCAACATGCTCGCCGCGATCGGCGGCCGGCCCAGGATCAAGGACCTCGACCCGAAGTTCCCGTCGCACGGCCTGCCCGGCGGTGTGGAGCCGGACCTGCACATCGGCCTCGCCAGGCTCTCCAAGCCGCAGCTGCGCAACTTCATGCGGCTCGAGGCCCCGCTCTTCCTGCTGCCGGAGGAGTACGGCCACGAGGACTTCCCGACCATCGGCAAGCTCTACGCCCAGATCAAGGACGCCATCGTCGCCAACGCCGCCGAGCTCCGCGCCGCCGTGCAGGGCGGCGGGGTGGCCAACCAGGTCGGCGACAACATCGGCTTCAAGACCATCGTGCCGACGCCGGGGGTCGACCCGGTGGACCAGCTGCTCGAGGGCATCGACGAGATCCTGCAGCAGGGGGAGGGCGCGGCCAGCGGGACGATCCGGGCCGGCGCCGCCTACCAGCACGAGGAGTCCCACTACGGGAAGTTCGCGGAACTCTGGTACGGGCGCACCTACCGTGAGCCCGAGCCGGCGGTCGAGCTGACTCCCGAGACCGAGGCCGTGCACTTCCAGGGCGCGAAGATCGACTGGCCCTCGGTGATCAACACCCTCGCGGTCCCGGCGGACGGCTACGACAAGCTGCTGGCCGAGGACCCGGACGGCAAGGAGATCACGGAGGCGCTGCTCGTCTTCGACCAGGACTACACCGACATGATGGCCCACCTCGACGCGATGTGGAACGGCGATCCCGAGCAGCAGTGGCCGACCTTCGGCGAGGCGGTCCACAACATGATGAAGCTGCGGGTGTTCTCCTCCTTCACCTTCATGCAGCGCCAGATCCCGCCCGCGCTCGTCGACGACCTGCCGCGCCTGTACCCGGCCGAGTTCGGCTTCCTGCACAACTACACCGACCTCGACCGGCCGGTGTTCTACGGCCCCCGTTTCCGCAACCTCGCCGCTCCCCAGGCCTGACGCCCCCCTCAGGAGATCGACCATGTCCCGTACGAAGACGATCCTCATCGTCCTCACCAGCCACGCGGAGCTGGGTGACACCGGCCGCTCCACCGGCTACTACATGCCCGAAGTCGCCCACCCCTGGCAGGTGTTCAGCGAGGCCGGCCACCGCGTCGACCTCGCGTCGGTGCGCGGCGGCCGCCCCCCGGCCTCCGGCGTCGACCTGAACGACAGGGTCCAGAAGGCCTTCCTGGAGGACCCGGAGATGAGGGCGAAGCTGGCCGACACGCTCCGCGTCGGGGACGTGGACCCGGCCGGCTACGACGCGGTCTTCTTCGCGGGCGGCCACGGCACCATGTGGGACTTCCCCGGCGATCCGGCCCTGGCCGCGCTCGCCCGGGACGTCTACGAGGCGGGCGGTGTGGTCGCGGCGCTCTGCCACGGCCCGGCGGCGCTGGTCGGGGTGCGGCTCTCCGACGGCCGCCCGCTGGTCGAGGGCAAGCGGCTGACCGGGTTCAGCAACGCCGAGGAGGCCGCGATGGGCCTGACCGACATCGTTCCCTTCGCGCTCCAGACCGCCCTGGAGGAGCTGGGCGGCAAGCACGAGAGCGCCCCCGAGTTCGCCGCCCACGCGGTGACCGACGGCCGCCTGGTCACGGGACAGAACCCGGCCTCGGCCACGGACACGGCCGTGGCGACGGTCCTGGCCCTGGCGTCCGCATGACGTCACCGACGACCGGGGAGGCGGTCGGGGCAGCCGATCCGTACGCGCCCCTCGCCGCCGCACCCACAGGCCGCGCCCGCTGGTTCGTCCTCGCCGTCGGACTCACCTGTACCTTCCTGGTCGTCGGCGGCGTGTCCATCGCCAACCTCGCGATGCCGTCCCTCCAGGAGACCCTGCACGTCGGGTTCGGGGCCGTGCAGTTCGTGGTGGCCGGGTACGGGCTGGTGTACGCCGTCTTCCTGATCACGGGCGGCCGGCTCGGCGACGTACTGGGCCGGCGCCGCGTGCTGCTCGCCGGTCTGGTGCTGTTCACCGCCGCCGTGCTGGTCAGCGGCCTCGCGCCCAACGCGCCCGTGCTCATCGGCGCCCGCCTGGTGCAGGGCTTCGGCGCCGCGCTGATCTACCCGCAGATCCTGTCGATCATCCAGGACACCTTCGAGGGCGCCGAACGCAACTTCGCGCTCGGCCTGTTCGGCGCCACCATCGGCGTCGCCATCGTCGTCGGCCAGCTCGTCGGCGGCGCGCTGATCCAGCTCAACCTGGCGGGGCTGGCCTGGCGCCCCGCGTTCCTGGTGCTGGTCCCGCTCGGCACCGCCGCGCTGCTCACCGGCCGCCGGGTCATGGCCCGGGACGAACCCGCCGGCCGCCCCCACATCGACCTCGCCGGCACCGGCCTGCTCGGCGGCGCCCTGCTGCTGCTCGTGCTGCCGCTGCTGATCGGTCCCGGCGTGGGCTGGGCCTGGTGGACCTGGGTGATGTTCGCCGCCGCCGTCCCCGGGTTCACCCTGTTCATCCGGTACGAGCAGCGCCTGGACCGGACCGGCCGCACCCCGCTGCTGCGCCCGTCCCTGTTCCGGCAGCGGGCGTTCGGCGTGGGCATCGCGATCGGCGTCCTGTACTTCATCACCATCGTCGGCCTCGCCGTCTACACCTCACTGACCTTCCAGGTCGGCCTCGGACTCGACCCGCTGCAGGCGGGGCTCGCGTTCGCCCCGGTCGGCATCGCGTTCTTCGCCTCGTCCCTGGTGGTGCCCCGGCTCGTCCCACGACTCGGCCGGTCCGTGCTGGTGCTCGGGCACGTGCTGCTGCTCGGCGGTCTGATCGCCGCGTGGGCCACCGTGCACGGCGCCGGCTCCGGCCTGTCGGCGGTCGAGCTGGCCCTGCCGCTGCTGCTGATCGGCACGGCCCAGGGCCTGACGATGTCCCCGCTGATCGGTGTCGTCCTGACCGGTATCCGTCCCTCCGACAAGGGCTCCGCCTCGGGTGCCCTGACCACCGCGTTCCAGATCGGCCAGGCTCTCGGGGTGGCCGGGATCGGTACGGTCTTCTCCGTCCTGGGCGCCCGCCCGGGCGCGGCCACAGCGTCAAGCCGTTACCAAGTCGCCTATCAATCAGCCCTGTTGCTCATGGCGGCGCTTACGCTGGTGTCGTTCGTCCTGGTCTATGCACTTCCGAACCCGCACGACAGCCGGCCCCACCACCACTTCCTGTGGGTGCGGCACGGCCGGCGGACCGGGCTCGCGCACGCGTTCTACCTGCTGACCGGCGGCCATGCGGTGGGCCGCCGGCTCAGCCACTGGTTCCATCACCACGAAGGGAAACACTGATGCGTCAGGTCGCTCTGGGCAGCCAGGGTCTGCAGGTCTCCGCACAGGGACTCGGCTGCATGGGCATGAGCCAGTCGTACGGAGTCGGCAACGACGAGGAGTCGATCAGGACCATCCACCGGGCCCTCGATCTGGGCGTCACCCTGATCGACACGGCCAACGTGTATGGGGCGACCGGCCTGTACGGCGTGGGCGCAAACGAGAAGCTGGTCGGGTACGCGCTGCGGGAGCGCCGGGACGAGGTGACCCTCGCCACGAAGTGCGGCATCGTCGACGTGAAGCCCGGTGCGGGCATGCTGCTGCAGGCCGACCCGGACTACATCCGCCGCTGCATCGACGAGTCGCTGGAGCGCCTCGGCGTGGACCACGTCGACCTCTACTACCTGCACCGGGTGGACCCGAAGACGCCCATCGAGGAGTCCATCGGCACCATGGCGGAGCTGGTGCAGGCCGGCAAGGTCCGCTACATCGGCGTCTCCGAGGTGTCCGCGGACGAACTGGAGCGCGCCCACGCCGTGCACCCGATCACCGCCGTGCAGAGCGAGTACTCGCTGTGGAGCCGCGAGATCGAGGCCGAGGTCCTGCCCGCCGCCCGCCGGCTGGGCATCGGCGTGGTCCCGTTCTCCCCGCTCGGCCGGGGCTTCCTCACCGGCGCGGTCACCAGCCGGGACACCATGGCCTCGAACGACATGCGCCGCAACCTGCCGCGGTTCTCGCAGGACAACCTGGACGCCAACCAGAAGGTCGTCGACGTGATCCGGGAGATCGCCGCCGCCCGCGACGTGCTGCCCGGCCAGATCGCGCTGGCCTGGGTGCACGCGCAGGGCGCCGACATCGTTCCGATCCCGGGCACCAAGCGGATCAGCTACCTGGAGCAGAACACGGCCGCCGCGGACATCGCGCTGACCGCCGACGACCTGTCCCGCCTGGCCGAGGCGGCCGCCCAGATCCAGGGCGCCCGCCGCTGACCCGCCCCCGTGCTCAGTCCGCCTTCAGCTCCGGCGGATGCAGGAAGTAGTTGGCGGCCGACGCCGCCTGCGCTCCCTCGTGGACGGCGGCCGTCACCTGGTGGGAGTGCAACGCGGTGAGGTCGCCGGCCGCGTAGACGCCCGGCACGCTGGTCTTCTGCTCGGAATCCACCTCGACATATCCGGTGGCGGCGAGCCGGACGCCCAGCTGCCGGGCGAGCGTGGTCTCGGGGGTGGCGCCCTGGATGGAGAACAGCGCGTCCAGCTCCAGCCGCCGACCCTCGCGGGTCAGCACGGCTGAAAGCATCCCGTCCGCGCCCTCGACCTCCCCGATCCGGTCGTGCACCACCGGGATGCCGGCGCGCTCCAGACGACGGCGGAACTTCGGACTGATCTCGTCGCTACCGCTGTTGGTCAGCACCCGCACCCGCTCGGTGAGGCTGTGCAGCTGCATGGCCTCACCGGCGGCCGCGTCGGTGTGCCCGACGACCAGGATGCTCCGCCCCCGGTTCTCGTACCCGTCGCAGGTGATGCACCAGAACATCGACCGGCCGACGTACGACTCCCAGCCCTCGAAGTGGGGGAAGTGGTCGAGGACGCCGGTGGCCAGCACCAGCGCCCGGGACCGCCAGGCGTGCCCCTGGGAGCGGACCGTGAAGCCCCGCTCGGCATCGCCCTCGGCGTGCGTGACCAGGTGGTGCAGGACCCGGGCGTTGGCGTAGCGGCCGAGCTGCTCCCGGCCGAGCTTCCGCAGGTCGACGGTGGGGATGCCCTCGGGGAAGCCGAGGTAGTTGTGGTTGGTCTGGTGGTGCGTCGAGCGCCCGTGGCCGGTGTCGAAGATCAGGACCTCGCGGTTGTAGCGGGCCAGGTAGAGCGCCGCGGACAGACCGGCCGGGCCGCCCCCCACGACGATGGTGTCGACGAGCCTCATGCGTCCGTCCCCTTCTCAAGTCGTCCGGCTCAGTGCCCCGGCCAGCTCCAGCTCCGCGTACACCGCCCCGAGGCAGCGGTTCATGACCACGCGCAGGCCGCCCGCCTCGGCGATGTCGCGCGCCTCGTCGGAGACGATGCCGAGCTGCAGCCACAGGGCCCGCGCCCCGATCTCCAGGGCCTGCCGGGCCACGGCGGGGGTCTTGGGCGCCGGCCGGAACACGTCGACGATGTCGACCGGTTCGCCGATGTCGAGCAGCGTGGCGAAGGCCGGCCGGCCCAGCACCTCGCGGTGGTGCGGGTTGACCGGGATGACGTTGAAGCCCTTGCCCTGGAGGTAGGCCGGGATCTCGTGCGCGGCCTTGCCGGGCTCCGCCGAGGCGCCCACCACGGCGATCGTGCGGGCCCCGCCGAGGATGCGCCGGTACTCGTCCCACAGGTAGTCGCTCACGCGTACGTCCCCTCTTCGTGTCGTTCCCCGCCCGCGGCCCAGCGCCGCGGCCGCAGCCAGATGACGCCCAGGGGCGGCAGAGTGACCTCGGCGCTCCACCCCTGGCCCTGCCAGGGGACCGGACCGGCCTGCAGCGGCTCGGAGTTGACCACGCCCGAGCCGCCGTAGCGGTCCGCGTCGGTGTTGAGGATCTCGGTCCACTCACCGCCGGCGGGCAGGCCGATGCGGTAGCCGTGGCGCACGCTCGGCTGGAAGTGGTGCACGCACACCAGGGGGGTGCCGTCGGCGTCGTGACGGACGAAGGAGTACACGTTGTCCTCGGCCGCGTCCGCGTCCAGCCAGCGGAATCCCTCGGGGGCGGCGTCCAGGTCCCAAAGGGCGGGGAGCCCGAGATAGTGCGCGTTGAGGTCGCGCACCAGGTCGCGCACGCCCGCATGGGGAGCGTGGCCGAGCGCCGCCCAGTCCAGCCCCGTGTCGTGCGACCACTCGCTCGACTGGGCGAACTCCTGCCCCATGAAGAGCAGATGCTTGCCGGGAAAGCCCCACATGAAGGCCAGATAGGCCCGCACGCCCGCGAACCTCTGCCAGGGGTCACCGGGCATCTTCCCGAGCAACGAGCCCTTGCCGTGCACCACTTCGTCGTGGCTGATCGGCAGCAGGTGGTTCTCCGCGTAGGCGTACACCATGGGGAAGGTCAGCGCGTGGTGGTGGTACTGCCGGTGCACGGGGTCCTTGCCCATGTAGACCAGGGAGTCGTGCATCCAGCCCATGTTCCACTTGAACCCGAAGCCGAGCCCGCCGTGGTCGGTGCGCCGGGTCACGCCCTCCCAGGCGGTGGACTCCTCGGCGATGGTGACCACCCCGGGGCAGCTGCGGTAGACGGCGGCGTTCATCTCCTGCAGGAACTCCACCGCCTCCAGGTGCTCCCGGCCGCCGTACGCGTTGGGCAGCCAGCCGCCCTCGGGGCGCGAGTAGTCGAGGTAGAGCATGGAGGCGACGGCATCCACCCTGAGGCCGTCGATGTGGAACTCGGTGCACCAGTACAGGGCGTTGGCGACCAGGAAGTTGCGCACCTGCTCGCGTCCGTAGTCGAAGACGAGGGTTCCCCAGTCGGGGTGTTCGCCGCGCCGCGGGTCGGGGTGCTCGTACAGGGCGGCGCCGTCGAACCGGGCCAGCGCCCAGTCGTCCTTCGGGAAGTGGGCCGGCACCCAGTCGAGGATCACGCCGATGTCCGCCCGGTGCAGCGCGTCGACCAGGTACCGGAAGTCGTCGGGGGTGCCGAGCGCGGCCATGGGCGCGTAGTACGAGGTGACCTGGTAGCCCCAGGAGCCACGGAACGGGTGCTCGGCGACGGGCAGGAACTCCACATGGGTGAAGCCCAGCGCCTTGACGTAGCCGGGCAGTTCGGTGGCCAGCTGCCGGTAGGTCCGGCCCGGCCGCCAGGAGCCGAGGTGCAGTTCGTACACGCTCATCGGCGCCCGCTCGGCGCGCCGCCGGCCGCGTGCCGCCATCCATTCGGCATCCGTCCACCGGTGGCGGGAGGCGAAGACGACGGAGGCGGTGCCGGGCGCGGCCTCCGCGGAGCGGGCGAGCGGATCGGCCTTCTGCCGCCAGGTGCCGTCGGGTCCGAGGATCTCGAACTTGTACCGGCACCCGTCGCCGACGCCCGGCACGAACAGCTCCCACACGCCGGAGGCGCCCAGCGACCGCATGGGGTGCCCGGTGCCGTCCCAGTGGTTGAAGTCCCCGACGACCCGGACGGCGCGGGCGTTCGGCGCCCAGACCGCGAACGCGGTGCCGGTGACGGAACGGTGCTCGCGCACCTGGGCACCCAGTACCGTCCACAGCCGCTCGTGCCGGCCCTCGGCGATCAGGTACAGGTCCAGCTCCCCCGGCACGGGCGGGAAGCGGTACGGGTCGTCCGTCTCGCAGTCGCACTCGGCGTACCGCACCCGCAGCCGGTAGTCGGACCTGTCGTCGGGCAGCAGCCCGGCGAAGACGCCGCCGCCCTCGTGGCGCAGCTCGGCCAGGACCTCCCCGGCCGGGCCGATCGCCCACACCGCCTCCGCGAGCGGCTTGAGAACGCGCAGGGTCACACCCTCGGGTCCCTGGTGCGGACCGAGCAGTGCGTGCGGATCGCTCGACTCGCCGGTGGTCAGGCGTTTGAGGTCGGTGGCCGGCAGCCGTGCGGGGGCCGTCCGGACGGGGTGGGGGGAAACCGGCGGGTTCACGAGAGGTGCGTCCTGTCCGTGATGATGTGGGCGACCTGGTGCTCCGGATCGAGGCGTACGTAGTTCTCGCGGCCCCAGCGGTACGTCTCGCCGGACAGCGCGTCGTGCGCGTCGAAGGTGTCGGCGCGGTCGAGGCCGAGGGCCGGCAGGTCGAGATGGACCGTCGCCTCCCGCACGCTGTGCGGATCGAGGTTGAGGACCACCAGCACCCAGTCGTCCCCGACCCGCTTGGAGAAGCAGACCACCGCGTCGTTGTCCGCCCGGTGGAAGCGCAGGTTGCGCAGCTGGTGCAGGGCGGGGTGGTCGCGGCGCAGCCGGTTGAGCGTGGTGATCAGCGGGGCGAGGGTGTCGCCGGAGGCGTCCGCCGCCTTCCAGTCCCTGGGCCGGTACTGGTACTTCTCCGAGTCGAGGTACTCCTCGCTGCCGGGTCCGGCGGGCACGTTCTCGTACAGCTCGTAGCCCGCGTAGACCCCCCAGGTCGGGGCCGCCGTCGCGGCGAGCACGGCGCGCACCGCGAAGGCCGCGCGGCCGCCGTACTGCAGGAAGGCGTTGAGGATGTCCGGGGTGTTCACGAAGAGGTTCGGCCGCAGATAGGCCGCGCTCTCCTCGCCGCCGAGCCCGGCCAGTTCGGAGAGGTAGGACTCGACCTCCTCCTTGGAGTTGCGCCAGGTGAAGTACGTGTACGACTGGTGGAAGCCGACCCGGGCCAGGCTGTGCATCATCGCGGGACGGGTGAACGCCTCGGCGAGGAAGAGCACGTCGGGGTCGGTGGAGTGCACGTCCTCGATGAGCCGCTCCCAGAACCAGACAGGCTTGGTGTGCGGGTTGTCCACGCGGAAGATCCGCACGCCGTGGGCCATCCAGTGGCGCAGCACGCGCAGGCACTCCGCGTACAGCCCCTCGGGCTCGGTGTCGAAGTCGAGGGGATAGATGTCCTGGTATTTCTTCGGCGGGTTCTCGGCGTAGGCGATCGAGCCGTCGAGCCGGTGCCGGAACCACTCCGGGTGCTCGGTGACCCAGGGGTGGTCCGGTGAGCACTGCAGCGCGAAGTCGAGCGCCACCTCCAGGCCGAGTTCGGCGGCCCGGGCGACGAAGTGGTCGAAGTCGTCCAGGGTGCCGAGGTCCGGGTGGACGGCGTCGTGGCCGCCGTCCGCGGAGCCGATCGCCCACGGCGATCCCGGGTCGTGCGGGCCCGCGGCCAGGGTGTTGCCGCGGCCCTTGCGGTGGGTGGTGCCGATGGGATGGACGGGCGGCAGGTACACCACGTCGAAGCCCATCGCGGCGACGGCCTCCAGCCGCTCCGCCGCGGTGCGCAGGGTCCCCGAGCGGGGCGGCTCCAGCACGCCCTCGGCATTCACCGTGGCCGGCACGGCCCCCTCGGAGCGCGGGAAGAACTCGTACCAGGACCCGGACAGCGCCCGCTCCCGGTCGACGCGCAGCGGCAGCTCCTCGGAGCAGGTCACCAGCTCGCGCAGCGGATGAGCGGCCAGGATGCCGGTCACCTCGGCGTCGAGTGCGGCGGTGAGCCGGTCGTCGGGGGCGAGTCTGCCGTCCAGAAGCCGGTCGCGCGCCGTCTCGAGCACCTCACGGGCCCGCTCCGGAGCGCCGGCCGGCAGCTTGTGCAGCGCCCGCTCCAGCAACAGCGCCCCCTCCGCCAGGACCAGCTCCACGTCGATCCGGGCCGGGACCTTGATGCGTGCGGTGTGCCGCCAGGTGGCCAGGGGATCGGTCCACGCCTCGACCCGGTACGTCCACTCGCCCTCCCGGCCGGCCGAGACCTGCGCGGCGTACCGGTCGGTGCCGGGGGCCAGCAGCCGCATGGGCGTCCAGGGTCCGGGCACACCGTCCGGACCGGTCAGGACGACGTTCGCGGCGACCGCGTCGTGTCCCTCCCGGAAGACGGTGGCGGACACCTCGAACAGCTCGCCCGGCACGGCACGGACGGGGCGGCGGCCCGCGTCCACCTGGGGGCGGACGTCCCGCACGGGTATCCGGCCGACGGTGGGGGCCGGCCGACGGACGTCGGGCTTGCCTTGCATGGTCATGCCTCCTGGCACCGAAGTACGGTCGTGGACCCGGATGTTGCGCCGGATGTTGCGCGGACCGGGGTCAGGGCAGGGAATGGGGATGCGGCGCGGGCCGGCGCAGCGCCGTGGTCCCGTTGCTCACGTCGGCGATGATGCGGCGGTAACCGGCCACCAGCGGGTGGTGCGGATAGGCCGTGCTGAACAGCCGCTCGCCGGCCAGTGACGCCATCTCGGGGGCGTAGGGCAGCGCCACGGTGATCGGGGTGCCGAAGGCGTTCTCCACCTTCGCGCGCAACGGCTCCGGTGCCGTTCCGGCCGGCACCTGGTTCACCGCCACGCTCAGCTGCCCGCAGCCGAGGCGACCGGCGAGCGACATCGTCTCGGCGGCACCCGCCATGTCCAGCCGGTCCGCCCGGGTGACCACCACCAGGGCGTCCGAGCTGGCCATCGAGGTGACCGTCTCGTTGTTGAACCCGGCGTGGGTGTCGAGGAGCAGCACGTCGAGGGCGAGCGAGTCGATCAGCCGGTCGAAGCCCTCGCGGAGCAGCCCGACGTCGTAGCCCCGCCCCATGATCTCGTTGATGCCCGCGGCCCGGCTGCGGGCCGGCACCACGAAGAAGCCGTCGTGCCCGGCGTCCGCCTCCGCGGCGTAGGCGGCGTCCTCGATCTCGCAGCGCCCGATCAGGTAGTCGCTCAGGGAGCGCCGGACCGTGCCGAGCGCGTCGCCGAACATGACGTCCAGGGCAGGCGTCTGGATGTCGGTGTCCACCAGTGCGACCCGGTGTCCGGAGGAGGCCAGCAGCACCGCCAGGTTGGCGGCCGTGCTGGACTTCCCCGTACCGCCCCGGTACGAGTGCACGGTGATGATCTGCGACATGGTCTCCACCCGGGATTCCGTCAGGAGGCGCGTCGGTGCACGGCCATCATGGTGATGTCGTCCGACTGCTCGGCGGGGCCGACGAACTCGTTGAGCACGCCGTCCATGTGGTCGAGGAGTTCCTCGCCGCGCACCGCCGCCTCGGCCAGCTGCTTGAGCATCAGGTCGTTCCCGAAGAACCGTCCCGTCCCGGAGCGCGCCTCGGTGACCCCGTCCGTGTAGATGAAGAGGGTGTCGCCCGGGCTGATCTGCGCGTAGCCCAGCGAGAAGGTGACGTCGGGGATGACGCCGACGGCCGGCCCGGTGGGCTCCAGGAGCACCGGCTCGGAGCCGTCGGCACTGACCAGGACCGGCGGGTTGTGGCCGCCGTTGATGTAGACGAGGTTGCCGGTGACCGGGTCGAGGACACCGAAGAACAGGGTGGCGAAGTAGCCCTGTCTGATGTGGTTGCGGGTCAGGTAGTTGTTGGTGCCCACCACCGCGTTCAGCAGCGGGGTGGCTCCCACGACGGGGATCGCGCGGGTCTGCTCCTCCCAGACGGTGGACTCGTTCAGCACGTCGGCGGCGATCAGGTTCTGCAGCCCGCTCTGCTCGGCGGTGTGCCGCAGCAGGCTGCGGATCAGCGCCATGAACAGGGCGGCACCCACGCCCTTGTCGCAGACGTCGGCCACCACGAGGGCCAGCCTGCGCCGGTTGACCAGTTCGAAGACGTCGTAGAAGTCCCCGGCGACGGTCCGGGCCGGCCGGAAGCGGACGTCGATCTCCCAGCCGTCGGGGCTGGGCAGGGCGTCCGGCAGGAACCCGAGCTGGATCTCCCGGCCGATCTCCAGCTCCCGCTCGTAGCTGAGCAGTTCGGCGTGGGCGGCCACGTCCTCCAGGGTGCGGCTGAACTCGGCGCGCTCATGGCAGTTGCGCAGCCGGGCACGGACCAGCTCGGGATGGAACGGCGGTACGAGGTAGTCGGAGCCGGCCTGGACGTGCCCGCCGAGCAAGTGCAGGTCGTGGTCGGCGAACGCCACGACGGTCGGCTGCCGTCCCTCGTCGTCCAGCCGCCGTACGACCGCTCTCACCGTGGCCGGTGCGAGCCGGGCGGAGACGAGCAGCACCTCGGTCTCGCCCAGCTCGCCCGGCGCCAGTACGAGCGCCTCGCCCGGGGTACGGCGGCGGACCTCGAACCGCAGCGCCTCCAGCGTGGCCAGCAACTCGGCCGGGGCCTGACGGTGTTCGTCAAGGAGCAGCACCTTCGTGTGTGACATCTCGTCTCATCTATCCGTGGTGGTCGCGGTGGATCGTCAGCATGCTGACGTTGCGCCCCGCCACCAGCTCGTAGTCGAAGCGGTCCACCGCCGTCAGCGCCAGGAAGACCCCGAGTCCGCCGACGGCGCGCCGGGCCAGCGGTACCTCCAGGTCGGGCGCCTTCATGCCGCCGCGGGGATCGAAGGGCGGGGCGTCGTCGGAGAAACGCACCCACACCCGGTCCGGGGTGACCCCGCCGTCCACGCAGATGTCGCCCGGTGCCCCGCAGTACCCGTGCATGACGATGTTGGTCGCCAGCTCGTCGGCGGCCAGCCGCAACCGGTAGGTCTCGCTGCTGGTCAGCCGGCCCGACCGCCCGAGTTCGAGGACGAACCGGGCGACCAGGTCCAGGGATTCGAGGTCGGCCGCGATCCTCAGCCCCGCCGTGGTCCCGGCGAGCGGCTGACCGGCGCAGCCCGCCTCGCACCACTCCTGTCCGGCGGTGGGTCCGGCCGAGGCGGCTCCGGAGTCGATCGCCATCTTGCGCCCCTCTCAGGCGTCGATCAGCTCGATGCTGTGGTCGAAGCCCGCCAGCCGGATGGTCCGGCTCACCGGCTCCGTGGCCCCGATCACGGCGATGCGCACCTCGTCGCCCATCTTCTGGCGGGCGAACACCAGCGAGCGCAGCCCCGCGCTGGACAGGTAGTCGAGGGATCGGGCGTCTATCTCCAGCCGCACCGCGCCCTGCTCGGCGGCCTGGTCGACCAGGTCGTGGAAGCGGGGCGCGGTGGACGCGTCGAGCTCGCCCTTGATCTCGATCGTCGCGATGCCCTCGGACACGCTCAGCTTTCCGTCGAACGACATGAACAGCTCTCCTTCTGTGGGGCCTCCGTCTGCGAGGCGTGCGTACGGCGGATCAGCCGGTGCGCCGGTCGCGGCCGACGAGGATCACCAGCGCGTGCGGGCCGAGGTGGTAGCGGCCCGGATGGTGCAGCTCGCGCTCGCCGCCGACCTCGGCGAGGCCGTGCGGGGCGGCGAGTCCGGTGTCGGCGAACAGATGCCACGCCTGTCCCTCGGGCAGGCCGGGCAGCTCCAGGTCGTGCGACTCCCAGTGGGCGTTGACCGCGATGTAGACGTGGTCGTCGGCGACGGTGCCGCCCTTGGCGTGCCGGCCGCACCGCATCAGCCCGAGCACCCTGCTGTGCGCGGACCAGTCCGGGTGCCAGGCCCGTACCCCGTGCCAGCTGATGTCGGGATAACCACTGCCCACCCGGTCGGAGCCGACCGGGTGGTCGGCGGAGCGCAGGACCGGGTGGGCGTGCCGGAAGGCGATCAGGCGCCGGGAGAACTCGAGCAGTTCGGCGTTGGCCTCGACGAGCCCCCAGTCGAACCAGGAGAGTTCGTTGTCCTGGCAGTAGCCGTTGTTGTTGCCGAGCTGGGTGCGCCCGACCTCGTCCCCGGCCAGGACCATCGGAACACCCTGGCTGGTGAGGAGGATGCCCAGCAGGTTCTTCATCTGGCGCGTCCTGAGGTCCCGGACGTGCGCCGAGGCGCTGGGTCCCTCCTCGCCGCAGTTCCAGCTGTGGTTGTCGTTCCCCCCGTCGCGGTTGCCCTCGCCGTTGGCCTCGTTGTGCTTGTCGTTGTACGACACCAGGTCGTTGAGGGTGAATCCGTCGTGCGCGGTGACGAAGTTGACCGACGCCGAGGCGGTGCGGCCCCGGTACAGGTCGGGGGAGCCGGCCATACGGGTGGCCAGCTCGCCGACCAGGCCCGGCTCGCCCTTGACGAAGCGGCGCACGCTGTCCCGGTACTGGCCGTTCCACTCCGACCAGCGGCCGTAGTTCGGGAACGCGCCCACCTGGTAGAGGCCGGCCGCGTCCCAGGCCTCGGCGATCAGCTTGGTGTGGCGCAGGATCGGGTCGTGGGCCAGCTGTTCCAGCAGGGGCGGGTTGGGCAGCGGGGTGCCGTCGGGCGCCCGGTCGAGGATGGCCGCGAGATCGAAGCGGAAGCCGTCGATGTGGTACTCGGACACCCAGTAGCGCAGACAGGACAGCACGAAGTCGCGGACCACGGGGTGGTTGCAGTTGACGGTGTTGCCGGTCCCGCTGAAGTTGTAGTACTCGCCCCGCGGCGTGAGCATGTAGTACGTGGCGTTGTCCAGGCCGCGGAACGAGATGGTCGGGCCGTGCTCGTTGCCCTCGGCGGTGTGGTTGAACACCACGTCGAGCATGACCTCGATGCCGGCCCGGTGCAGCTCCCTGACGAGGGTCTTGAACTCGTCGGCCTGCATCCCGAACCGGCCCGTGGCCGCGTACCCGGCCTTGGGTGCGAAGAACGAGACGGTGTTGTAGCCCCAGTAGTTGTGGAGCCGTCCGCCGGTGGCCGGGTCGGTGCGCGGGTTGTCCAGCTCGTCGAACTCGAACACGGGCAGCAGCTCGACGCAGTTGACGCCGAGGTCCTTCAGGTAGGGGATCTTCTCCCGCAGGCCGGCGTAGGTGCCCGGGGCGCTCACCCCGGACGAGGGGTGGCGGGTGAAGCCCCGGACGTGGGTCTCGTAGACGACCAGGTCCTCGGTGGGGATGCCGAGCGGAGTGTCGTCGCCCCAGTCGAAGTCGTCGTCGAGCACCTTCGCGCGGTAGGGGTAGACGTCGTCCCAGTCCGGCTCCCGCCCCCACACGTCCCGGCCGGAGACCAGCCGGGCGTAGGGGTCGCTGAGCACCTTGCCCGGGTCGAACCGGTCACCGGCCTCCGGGTCGAAGGGGCCGTCGGCGCGGAAGCCGTACTCCAGGTTCTCCGCGTCCAGTCCGAAGACCGTCATCGCGTACACGCTGCCGATGCGGAACTCCGGTGGGAACTCCAGTTCGGCGGTGGGCCGGCGGGCGCCCCGCTCGAAGAGGACCAGCCGCATCGCGGTGGCCCGGTCGGAGTAGACCGAGAAGTTGATTCCCCCCGGGACCGGATGGGCACCGTACGGGAAGGGCCGTCCGGCCCGGACCCGGTAGCCGCCGATCCGGCGGGTGGGGAACGCGTCGACGCGCTCACGTGTCTCCTGGACGGTCATCGGCCCGTGTGTTCCCGTGCGGCGTCCAGGTCTTCCTCGATCTGGAAGAAGTCCAGGAACCCGGTGGCCGACATCACGAACCGGACCTCCTCCGACAGGCCCACCAGGATCACCGCGGTCTGCAGCTGCTGGGCCCTGCGGTGCACGATCAGCAGGGTGCGCAGGCCCGCGCTGGAGACGTAGCTGACCCCGCTGAGGTCGATCAGCAGGCGGCTGCCCTGCCCGACGAACGGCAGCAGCTGGGCCTGGAGCCCGCCGGACGTGGTGGAGTTGATCTCTCCTTCGAGGACGACCACCGCGGTGTCGCCCTCGGTGCGGGAGCTGAGCTTGACGGTCATGCCGCCACCTCCGTCCGGGTTACCGGGGCCAGCCGGACCTTGACCTTGACCCGCCCGGACGTCTCGGGCAGGTGCACGAGCAGGCCCTCGGCGTCGAAGGCGCCGTGCGGCTCGCCGTCGATCTCGACGGACTCGATGCGTACGGATCCGCGCGGCAGCAGGTCCGGCGCCACACGCAGCACCCGGCCCTCGATCAGCGCGGGGTCGGGCTTGAACCAGAAGTCCATGGCGCTGCCCCCCAGCAGCAGGTTGTTGTAGACGGCCGCGAGATAGCACAGCTCGGCCGAGTGGTACATCGACATCGAGTGGCTGCCCTTGAGCCGCTCGACCCCGAGCAGGTACGGCAGCCCGTTCGCGAGCACGTTGAAGTAGACGGCGCCCTCGTCGTGGTCGAGGAAGAAGGCGTTGTAGAAGGCCTGGGCGTCCCGGGCCTCGCCCTGGAAGTCCGCGCGGTCCGTGATGCCGTGCAGGATGAGGTAGGCGAGGATCGCCTGCTCCTGCTGCCACCACGCCTTGCGGTCGTGCCAGGTGAACCGGTGCCGGTCCTCGCCGGCCACCCGGATCCGCTCCACCACGTCGTACCAGCCGCCGCGCTGCCGGTCCGCGCCCCACTCGGGCATGGTCTCGCCGAGGGTGGTGGCCAGCTCCAGATAGCTCTGCTTGGGACGCAGCGAGTGCATCCGCAGCAGGTTCCAGGCGATCTTGAGGTTGTGGCCGACGACCGCGCGGTTCTGCTGCCAGCCGTGCGTGGTGTCGTGGGACCAGTCCTTGTGGAACCGTTCCTGCACGAAGGGGCTGTGCTCCGGGTCGGGGAACCGGCCGACGATCGTGTCGAAGGTGTACTCCAGCATGTCGGCGTACGTCTTCTCACCGGTGGCCAGGTACAGGTTGATCAGATAGGCCGGTGCGTGGTCACCGACGGAGTTCCAGTTCTTGCGGGCCCGGTTGGGGCCGAGCGACTCGTGCTCCGGGCTGAGCAGGATCGGGTCGATGTGCGAGAAGTACCCGCCGTGCTCCGGGTCCAGGTAGAACCGGTCGAAGAGCCGGATGGTGGCGTCCGCGTCGGCCTTGATGCGCGGGTCGCCGGTGATCCGGTACGTCTGGATCGGGCCGGCCAGCGCGTAGATCTGCTCATAGGCGGGCAGTGCGTCGTAGTCGTCGGAGAACTCCGAGGTGAACAGCTTGGTCTCGATGTCGCCGTCGACCTTGAGGCCGTGGTACCAGTACACGACGTTCTCGTCGGCGTCCACGAACCGCATGTGCTCGCGCAGGTACTCGGTGCCCCGCTCGGCGATCTCCAGGTACTCGTCGTCGCCGGTCAGCAGGAACGCGGAGGCCATGCCGTACACCAGCCGGGAGATGGTGTCCGTCTCCTGGACGTGGCTCGCGGTCTTGTCGCCGCTGAGCCGGATCTCGGTGCGGTACTGCGAGAAGTCGATCGGCCCGTCGCCGAACTGGGCCTTGCGGTAGAAGCCGGCGATCTCGCGGATCTGCCGGATCCACCAGCCGGCCTCCTCGAACCGGTGGTCGTCCGCCTGCCGGCCGGTGAAGACCAGCCGCTTGGCCTCGAACCGCAGCCCGTCGGCCTGCGGGTAGAAGATGCCGTACGCCAGGACGTAGCGGCCCTCCTCCAGCAGTGAGTCGATGTGGCCGGTGGCGTCCTGGTAGGGCTCCCCGAGGTTGTGCAGCAGCTCGGCGCCGGGCCCGCCGTCCAGGGAGACGTCGAAGCGGCGGCCGTCGGCGGTGACGAGGGTGAAGACGCGCGCCTCGCGGTCGAATCCGGCCACCCGGCCCGCGATGGTGTCGGAGAACGTGAAGTTGACGGTGTCGGACATGGTCACACCCTTCGCATTATGATTTTGAATTCGTCCGGGACTGATGAACCATCGAATCTCCCGTTCTTGACATTTCGCGAACGTGTCACATCTTCAACGGGCCCGTATCTCACCGACAAAGAGCGGTCACGGACTTCCTGAACTTTCAATTCTGCTGACGGATTTCTTCGGTCAGCCGGCGGACCGCGAGGAGCGGGATGGGCAGCCATTCGGGCCGGTTGTGGGCCTCGTACACCGCCTCGTACACGGCCTTGTCCGCCTCGAAGGAGCGCACCAGCAACGGTTCGCGGCGCGGGTCCTGGCCGCCCCCGGCGGCATAACCGGCGCAGTACGCCTGCCGGTTGTGCACCGCCCAGGCCGTGGCCCGGCGCGCCAGCCGGGCCGCGTGCGGGTCGTCGGGCGGCATCTCGCCCGGCGGGCGGTCCAGCACCTCGGTCAGGGCGTGGTGGGCCGCGTAATCGAAGGAGCGCAGCATCGCGGCGACATCGCGCAGGGCCGGCTGCGGCCTGCGGCGCTCCTGCGGCGAGTGCCCGGGTTCGCCCTCGAAGTCGATGAGCACCCAGCCCTGTTCGGTGCGCAGCACTTGTCCCAGGTGCAGATCGCCGTGGATCCGCTGGACCAGCGGCGCCCGGCCGCCCAGGACGCTGCCGCGCAGCTCCTCGTGCAACTCCCACAACGCGACGGCGTACGGATCCAGTTCGGGAACGGACCGCAGTCCCTCCGCCAGGCGCTCGCCCAGCAGGTCGAGCAGGGCCGCGCTCTCCGGCCCGGTGAGGGGCCGGCTGCCGAGCTGCTCGGCGAGCGCGGTGTGCACCCGGGCGGTGGCCAGGCCCAGCGCGTACGACTCCTCGGCGAAGCCGCCGAGCGGCGCCTCGATGCCGCGCCCGGCCGCCAGGCACGCGCGGGCCTGGCCGGTGGCCGCCGCCCAGCCGTCCCCGCGCGAGCGCACGAACTCCTGCACGATGCCGAGCGTGAAAGCGCCCACCGGGGACTCGCCCGTGGTGCGCACCTGGGCCAGCGGCGCCGCGCTCGGCACCGAGCCGGCCCGCTGCAGCGCGCCGAGCAGCTCCAGCTCCGGGCTGGTCCCGGGCACGGGCCGGCGCAGCACCTTGAACATCGCCCGGTCGGCGAAGGCCACCGAGGTGTTGGACTGCTCCGCCGTGCTCGCCACTCCGGGCACCCCGAAGGGCAGGTCGCTGCCGGGCAGGCGCTCGAAGCGCACCGGCCCCTGCTCGTCGGTGCCGAAGCGCTCCAGCAGCCTGGTCATCAACTCCGGGTCCTGCGTGGCCTCGTACAGTGTCAGGGCCGGGCCGCCGGGTGCGGTCAGCCGGCCGATCACCGCCTCGGACGGCACCGGTGCCGGTCCCCGGCGCATCCCGATCAGTGCCTGGTACGGGCCGTCGGCGCCGGTGTCGAACACCGCGACCAGGAGCGCCGGATCGCCCGGCAGCACCCGCTCCAGGAGCCGGGTGGTGACGGCCGGCGCCCCGGTGTCCTTGCCCGCGAACCAGCGCCGGCCGGGCAGCCACGCCGCGAGCAGCCCATCCAGCGCCGTACGCACCCGCTCCCGCTCCGTGTCCACAAGAACGCTCATCCGACCCGCACCCCCACCCGCGCCCGACACACCCGCATCCACACCGACAGCGACCCGACCCCGCCCCACGCACCCACGAACCGACACCCACCCGGCAGCCGACCGAGCCCGATGCGCACCCGCTCCCGCTCCGTGTCCGCAAGAACGCTCACGCGGCCCGCACCCCCACCCGCTCGCGGGACACCGGCATCCGCACCGGCGTCGGCCAGGCCTCGGTGTGTGGTGCCGCGGACAGGACCGTGGCCGCGTGGGCCAGCGACACCATCGTCATGTGGTGGTGCCAGCCGCGGAACGAACGGCCCTCGAAGTCCCGGATGCCGAGCCCCTCGCTGACCTGCGTCAGGTCGCGGGTGACCCGGCCTGCGAGCATGGCGGTGCGGTAGACCGTGCCGAGCTGGGACTGCGGCAGGTTCGACAGCCAGTACTCGCTGGGGGTGCGCCGCCCCGGATCCCGCCAGGCGCCGACCAGGATGAGTTCCTGCTGGTCGGCGGGGACCGGCCGGGGGGCGTCGGGGCCCGTCCGGCGCAGCAGGACCCGGGCGGCGCCGACCGACGTCGCCCGCAGGGCGTCCGCCTCGTGGTCGTACCACTCCACCGGCAGGCACTGCCGGCTCAGCTCCGGGACCAGGGCGAGCGGCGAACCGGGCGGGCACGGCGCCCCCGTGTCCTCGGACACCGGCTCCGGCAGTCCCGGGCGCGGCGCGGGCCGCAGCGCCCGCAGCGCCAGTCCGCGGGCCGCGGGGTCGATCCGGACGACGAAGGGCATACGGCGCTCCAGCAGCACCGAGCAGATGCCGTACGCGTCGCTCTCCCGCAGGTCCATCACCACCGGCCGGTGCGGCAGGCCCCAGTCCCCGGCCATCGCGGACACGGCCTCCACCGCGCACTGCTCGGGCGGGCAGGAGCCGACGTCCTCCGGGATGCAGGCCCGGCGCCGCAGCGCCGCCTCGCCCGCCCAGCTCTCCGGCAGGGCGAGCCGCCAGTCCACCGGACACGACGCCCGGTCGGCGGCCAGCCACACCCCGATCGCCTGCTGGCAGTTGACGACCCGTCCGAACTCCGAGACCCACCGCCGCTCCACGCCCACCGAGTGCTGCCCCACCTTGGCGATCACCAGGGGATGGACCACCCAGGCGCGCGGCTCCAGGCGCAGCAGCAGGTCCGCCAGCTCCCGGCGGACCGGCTCGGCGGCCCACGGGGACTTGGTGATGAACTGGTAGAGGCTCTGCTCCACTCCGCCGCCGGCACCGTCGGCGATCGCCCGCATGGTCTTCCTCCCGGAAACCGAGAGCAGGCCTCTCACATAAAGCTCGCCCCAACGCCTCTGGTCACTGCGCGGAATTGATCTGAACGTGCGGGAAATGATCTCGGAGACCACGTTCTCGGAAATCTCGGCGGACTCCACGATTTGACGTTCGCCGGGCATGACTCAGCCCTCTCTGGAATACGTGAGGTTCTTCGCCCGGGGCCGGCGCCGCGGACGCGGTGTGCGTCCGCCGGGGCGCCGGCCCCGGCAGGGACCCGCCGGCCGGGGGGAGCCGACGGGTGTGGGGACGGGGCGGGCGGTCGGGGGTGGACCCGCCACGTCGTCCGTACGGCCCGAACCGGGGCCGTGGCGCTACGGGCGCAGGGTCAGCAGGCGGTCCGGGGTCAGCCCGCGGAACAGCGGTTCCCAGTCCTTGGGCGCCGCGCCCGGCTCGTTGTAGACCTCGAACGTGCGGCCCGCGGCCGCCGCGGAGCCGAGCGCCCGGACACAGGCCTCGGCCACCGAGGCGCGCGAGACCCAGCCGTCACCGCGGTCGTCCTGCTCCAGCCGGACACCCGCGCCCGCACTGCCGTCGTCGGTCAGCCAGCCGGGCCGCACCACCGTGTAGATGAAGCCCGAGTCCCGTACCGCGTCCTCGCCGCGCAGCCGCCAGTCCAGCAGCCGCCCGTAGGCGTTCATCGGGTGCTCGCGCCGGGTCACGAAGATCTGGCTCACCAGCACGATCCGGGGCCGCGGCGCGGACTCCGCGGCCGCCGCCAGCACGTTGCGCACACCGCTGTAGACCGTGGTCTCCGGGCTGTCCGGTCCGGAGTCGGCGGTACCCGGCTCCACGCTGAACACCACCGCGGCACAGCCGCGCAGCGCGGGCCCCAGCGTGTCCGCGTACCGTACGTCCGCCTGCCACAGCTCGGTGCCGGGCGGCGGGGTCGCTCCTCGCTCCGGGTGCCGGCTCACCACGCGGACCCGCTCGCCCGCCTCGGCCAGTCTCCTGGTCACGAGAGAGCCGAGCCGGCCCGCTCCGCCGATCACCGCTATGGGGCCGTGCATGTGCATGATTCCCCCTATGTGTTCTGAGGCCTGTCGGCCCCGGCCGGATCACACCCAGCGCAGGACGTCGTCGGCACTCGTCAGCTCGGTCGCGGCGGGCACGCCGGTCAGCGTGGGCACCCTGAGCCGCGGATAGACGGTGACCCCGCGGAACCGGGACCCGGGCCGCAGCACGGCCCCGTCGCCGATCGCCGTGTGCCCTTCGAGCCGGGTGGGCCGGCCACGCTCCGAATGGATCACCGCCATCGGTCCGACGTAGGACTCCGAGAGGTCGGCGTGGGCGCCGATCACCGCGGACTCGCCCACGGCGGAGTGCACGAGCGTGCTGCCCTCACGGATCTCGGCCCCGTCGCCGACGTCCGTGTGCTCCAGCCGCACGCCCGGCCCGATCTCGACGTCGTGACCGATACGCACGCCGGGGCCGATCAGCACCGACCCCTCCTCGATCTTCTGGGCGAGGGTCGTGCCGGTCAGGTCGTCCTTCGTCAGCAGGCTGCTCTCGTGGATCCAGCCCTGCGGTCCGGCCTGCCCGGACCGCGCCATGAGCCGGTTCATCTGCTCGTACGCGCCGTCGAGCACGAGCCGCAGCGTGTGCAGATAGTCCTGTACGTTGCCCAGGTCGCCGAGCCTGCCGATGGCATGGGTGGCGACCGGGTGGTCGTGCCCGGCCAGCCAGGGCAGCAGGTCCCCGCCCCAGTCGAGCCTTTGGTGGGACTGCCGGAACAGCTCCGGTTCCCGGGCCAGCAGCCGCAGCCGGCCGCAGTCCACCAGGTACATCCCGGCGTTGGTGGGCAGTGTCGCCCGTTCGTCCGCGACCGCGCCCGGGAACAGCTCGCGCAGCCGGGCGACGGCCGGCTTCTCGACGAAGCCCGTCACCAGCCCCCGCGCGTCGGTGCGCATCACGCCGTACTTGCCGGCGATCTCCCGCGCGGTCCGTTCCACCGCGGCCACCGTCACCACGGCGCCGCGCGCCTCGTGCGTGGCCCGCAGTTCCCGCAGGTCGAAGTCGAAGAGCGAGTCGACCGGCAGCACCAGGGCCTGGCCCTGCAGGTCCCACTGTTCGAGGTTGTGGAGGGTGGCTCCGGCCGAGCCCACGTTGTAGCGGTCCAGGCGCGAGCGGGAGTACCTGACGTCCACTCCGTGCCGCTCGCCGTGGCCCAGCAGCAGCTTGATCTGGTTACGGTTCTCCAGACCGTGGGCGACCACGTAGAAGCGACGGATGCCCTGGTCCCGGCAGGCTTCGACGACCCATTCGATGAGCCGCCTTCCGACGAACGGAATAAGAGCCTTGCTGCGAATGTAGTCGGACGATTCCAGAGTGATGGGCTTCGCCCGCTCGCCTCTGCCGCCCGCGAGAATGATTCCTACGGTCTCCGGATTCCGACGAGGCACGTTCGCTTTCCCCCTATGAGTTCGTCGGACGTCCCCCCGGGCCTTCGGTCAGCCCCATTCCGGGTCGTGGTCGGGGATGTTGGCCGTCTGGGCGATCGACTTGCCCTGCAGGGCCTGCTCGGCCGACTGGGCGCCGAGTCCGAGGAGGAGCATGAGGGCGAATATCGCGCTGAATCGCTTGGAAGTCGTTCCCTTGGAATTCATGTGGATTCCCTCCCAGGTGGCTGATAGGCACTGTTGCCTCCGCCGCAAGAAGCATGCCTCAGCCAGCAGCCGGATTTCTTCGCTTGGTAGCCTCGTGATCGCGCATTGCGCATTTCTGAAGGGGGAACGAATGTGCAGAAAGTCGGACAATCTCTCCCATACCAATGTGGTCAGGCTCTGCGACGAAGGTCTGGCCCGCTACCGGGAAGCGCTCTCAAAAGGTCCGATTGATGGCGATGTCCCGGACTGCCTCGTCGAGTTGGGTCTCATGCGGCCCTTGGCCGAAAACCCGCTGATCATGGGCGTGGTGCCGCCCGACATCGCGGTGAGCGAGTTCTGCCGCCCCATCGAGCGCGCCATTCTCGTCCAGCAGCAGGCCGTGGCGGCCGTCCGCGAGGCGCTGAGCGCCGCGGAGGACGTCTACCGAGAGGAACAGGGCACCGCCTCCGCCGACATCCGTCTGCTGCACGGCGAGGACGTCATCAGCGCGGCGCTGCAGAAGTCGGCCGACGCCTGCCGCGCGGAACTCCTGACCGCCCAGCCCGGCGGCGGCCGGGCCACCGCACTCCTCAGCAAGGCACTGCGCCGCACCCTGGAACTGTCCGAACGGGACATCCGCCAGCGGACGCTCTACCAGCACTCGGTGCGCACCCATGGCCCCACGCTCGCCTACATCGAGCAGGTCACCGCGGTCGGCGTCGAGGTACGCACCCTCAACGAACTCTTCGACCGCCTGATCATCTTCGACCGCAGGACGGCCTTCATCCCCGACCCCCGGCACGACCTCAGGACAACGGCCCTGACGATCGAACACCCCGCCATCGTCCACTACCTGGCCACGGTCTTCGACCACGCCTGGCAGCGCGCGGAACCCCTCAGCATCACCCAGGAGCAGGCGCGCCCCCCGCTGATGACCGACGAGACCCGGCGCACCGTCCTGCGCCTCATGATCGAGGGCCACACCGACGCGGCGATAGCCAAGCGCCTGGGCATCAGCGCCCGCACCGTCTCCACCCACATAGGCCGCGCGGCAGAGGCCCTCAACAGCAAGAGCAGAGCCCAACTGGCCTACGCCCTGGCCCAGTCCCGCCTCCTGGAGGACATGGACGGCTGACCGCCCCCCCCTCACCACCCCCACGAACCCGCAGCCGCCGACGCAGAATCCGCCCCACAGGAGCCACCCGCACCCGACGACGAAAGCCGCACGGGTGGTGCGGGTGGGAACGCAAATGGCGGCCGAAGGCGAAGTCGAGGCACCCGCTACGCCGCGGCAGCGGCCAGCACCTGCTCCACATCCGCGCGCCCGGCCCGGAACGGCGCCGGAACCCCCAGCACCGCACCCCCCGGCAATCGCGACCGCAGCGTCTCCAGCACCGGTCCCAGCAGCCGGGGCGCCGCGGTCACCACCGACTTCCCCGTCCACGTGGCGAGTTCCACGGCCGCGGCGGACAGCCGGGCATCGTCCAGATAGACGAGGTGCGCATGCCCGAGCCCAGGTGCGGCCGCACGCGCGGCGACCGCCAGCCGGGTGCCGGCCTCACCGACGGAGATCAACCGCGCCGTGGCCGCCGAAGGCTCGCTCGGTTCCCAGGAGAGATCCGCCCCCGGCCCCTCCCCGAGCACCAGACAGTGCGGCCGCGAGGACCGCGCGGCGTGCCGCACCACCGCCCGCGTCTCCTCCTCCCCGCAGGGCATCGCGAGCGGTACGCCGGACATCCGCCGCACCTCGTCGTACCCGTCGGGAAAGTCCTCGGCCGACATCACCACGGTCGCCCCGGCCTCCAGACAGTCGCGCCACAACGACCGGGGCGCCACCGCCCGCCCCTCCACCGGACCCGGCGCGACGACCACGAACGGCCTGAACCCGGCCGCCCCCAGGCCCGTCACCATCTGCGTCAGCACCGTGCCCACGTTCGGCAGCGAGAAGAAGCGGTCCGGGTGGGCCGCCTCGAACGGATGGTCCTTCCTGCGGGCCAGCGTCTCCAGACAGACCACCCGGCGGTCCCGCCCGGCGACCTCGGTGAGTTCACTGCGAAAGGCGTCCCGCCCGGAGAGGGTCACCACGACACCACTTTCCCCCCTCGGCGGACCCCGGCGGTTGCTCCCCGCTCCACCGTGCCCGCGTCCAACTGCTCCCTGAGCGACCGTCACCGGGGCAGGTGCACCCCGCCCCGGCGGTCACGGGGCCGCCTCCCGCGCGGCACCGGCACCCACCCCGGCGGCCGGCAGGCCACCCGGGGAGCCGGTCCGGATCGCGCCCTCGGCGGCCATCACCCAGACACCTCGCCCCGTCCGTCGCGACCGTCGCCGCCGTCCGCGACGCGGATCTCCAGCAGCAGGTGCTCGACGGCGTCGGCGCCGTACTCCTTCTCCACCAGCTCCACGGACCGCACCACGCGCAGCTCCCGACCGCACTCCCGGGCGATCTCGTGCAGCTCCCCGAGGACGCCGCGGCTGCTGAAGTGCAGCAGCGCCCGGCCGCCCGGGGCGAGCATCCGCGGGGCCTCGGCCAGATAGCGTCGATGCGTGCGGTAGCCCGGATCGACGTAGGCCCGCTCGTGCATGGACCGGTAGGTGTAGTCCTCAGGCGCGCGTACGTAGTTGGAACTCCAGAAGACCATGTCGAAACGTTCCTGCTGAAGCGCGGAGAACAGATCGCTCCGCACGGCCCGCACCCGGTCCCCCACCCCGTGCCGCGCGGCGTTGAGCGCCGCGTTCTCGACCGCCAGGGGGTTCACGTCGGCGGCGACCACCCGCTCGCACCCGGCGAGCGCGCTGCGCACGGCGATGACCCCCGTCCCGCAGCCGATCTCCAGGAACGAACCCGACCGGTCGCCCGGACCCGCCTCGGCGAGCCCCAGCAGCTCGAGCGCCATCGCGGTCGACGGCGAGAACACCGGAGCAAACACTTCGTCAAGAAGGTCCCATCGCAAGCCCAACAGCTCGAACTCGGCCGGCCGGTCCGGACGCGTCAGCGACAACCGGCTGCGCTCCAGCGACCGTACGAAACTCTGCGTTCCCGACATGTCTCTGTCCCCCCGCCGGACGCTCCGCGACCGCGGCGCCGTCCGCTTCCCGGCACGCTGTCAGGGCTTATTGTCGGGTTACCGAACGCGACAGGGGAATGTGCAGGGGTAACCGCTGCACACCGGCCGGGCGGTGTTCCGGTCACCGTGCGGCAGGCTCTGGCATGTGGTTTCGGCCAAAGGTCACCTCAACGGTACTGGTTCAAGCCATCGTTGACGCCTGTCGTGCACGCAATCTAGGTTCGCGAAGGCTCGGCAGAGCCACGCGCCGCAGGCGCCGCAGATCAACTGGGGGTGAGGTCCATGCGGCACACGGACGACTTCGTACGGGACGAACTACTCGGACTTCTCGAACTGCTCGCCACCGAGGCTCCGCCCCACCGCTTCGAACCACCCCCCGACGTCGACTCCGACGAACCGGTGTCGGCCGAGTCCCTGGCCCTCCTCGACCGCGCGCGGGCCCTGGCCCTGGACATCCACGGCCTGTTCGCCCGCCGCCAGCAGCGCGAGGCCGCCCTGGCGGCACTCGTGGACACCGCACGGGAACTGACCCTCCCGTACGAGGTCGACGCGCTGCTGCAGGTGATCACCCGCCGGGCCCGGCTGCTCCTCAACTTCGACATGTCGTGGATCACCCTCAGGGACCCCGCCGACGGCCGCTCCTACGTACGCATATCCGACGGCCACGCCTCCACCATCACCCCGGGGTTCGTGGTCCCCGCCCAGGGCGGCGTCGGCAACGCGGCCTTCGACCGCTCCGCACCCTTCTGGACCGCCGACTACCTCACCGACGACCGCTTCCCGCACTCCGCGGCCACCGACGAGGTGGTCACCGCGGAAGGCCTGCACGGTCTGATGGCGGTGCCCCTGAAGGAGGGCGGCGACACCTTCGGCGCCCTCTACGGCGCCGACCGCTCGGTGCGCCACCTCACACCCGACGAGATCACGCTGATGTCCTCGCTGGGCGACCTCGCCTCGCTGGCCATCAAGAAGGCCCGGCTGCTCGCCCAGACCCGGTCCGAAGTCAGCGAACTGGAACTCGACGTGTCCCGGGCACTGGACTCCTCCACCACGGAGCGTCTGGTCAGCGGCGTCCACACCCGGCTCATCGACATGGTGCTGAGCGGCAACGGACTGAACGAGGTGGCGGCCCGCGCCGCGGCCGAACTCGGCGGGGCCCTGATGGTGCGCGACGCCACCGGCCGCACCCTCGCGGTCACCGAGGGCTTCCCGGACTTCGACGAGGCGGAACTCTTCCAGCGGACCCTGGACGCCCACACCGAACTCGCCCCGATCCGCTCGGCGGACGGCCTGTGGCTGTGTCCGGCCACCGCGGGCCGCGAGGTGCTCGGCACCCTGATCCTGGCCACGGACGGCCCGGCCATCGACTACCAGCTCCGGCTGCTGCGGGCCACGGCCCAGTCCACCGCGGTCCTGCTGCGCATCCAGGCCGGCGCCGAGACGTCCCCCGACGGGGGCCGCAGCCGGCTGCTCCAGGACCTGATCGGCGACTCGCCCCGCGCGCCCGAGCAGCTCGCGGTGCACGCCCGGCGCCTCGGCGTCGCCCTCGACGACCCGCACGTGGTGCTGATCGCCCGGCCGGACGGCGGGGCGAGCGGCCGGGCCCTGGTCTGGGCGTCGTCGTACGCCCACCGCATGGCGGGACTGCAGACCATCGTGGACGACTGCCTGGTGCTGCTGGTCCCGGGCACGGACTCGGGGGCCGCGGGGCGGGCGGTCACCGCCGAGCTGTCCACGGTGACCGGCCGCCGGGTGACGGTCGGCTCGGCCGGGCCGGTCGCGCATCCGGGCCCGGTCCACGGCACCTACCAGGAGGCCAGGCGCTGCCTGGAGGCGCTGACCGCTCTCGGCACCGACGGCGGCAGCGCCTCGGCACAGGAACTGGGCTTCCTCGGGCTGCTGCTCGCGGACAGCCCCGACATCACGGCCTTCGTGCACACCACGATCGGCCCGGTGATCACCTACGACAGCCGGCACTGCACGGATCTGGTCCGCACCCTGGAAGCCTGGTTCGCGTCCGGCGGCAGCCCCCGCCGGGCCGCCGAGGCCCTCCATGTGCACCCCAACACCGTCTCCCGGCGCCTGGAACGGATCACCGACCTGCTCGGCTCCACCTGGCAGGAACCCATGCGGGCGCTGGAGGTGCAGCTCGCCCTGCGTCTGCAGCGCACCCGGCACGCGGTCCGCTCCCCCTTGTCCACCTGCTGACAGCGAAACGGCTGCGGGCCCCGGATGTTCCGGGGCCCGCAGCCGTCTTCGGTCACCGGCGAAGGTGCCGGTCACTCATGTTCGTCAGCCGTTGCGCTTCCAGCGCGGCTTGTCGTCGCGGCGGCCGAAGGAGCCGGTGCCGCGGTGGTCGTCACGACGGCCGTAGGGGCGGTCGTGACCGGCGGTGGGGGTCCCACCGCTCGAGGGACGTCGAGAGTGGGGGAGGAAGCCCGGGCGGTCGTCACGACGGTCACGGTTGAACGGACGGTCGCTGCCCCGGTGCCCGGCACCGCGCTCGTCGCGGCGGAAGCCACCACGGTCGTCACGACGCTCGAAGGAGCGGCCATCACGGTCGCGGTCGAAGGGGCGACGCTCGTCGCGGCGCTCGAAGGAACGCCCGCCACGGTCACCACGCTCGTCACGGCGCTCGAAGCCACGGCCACCGCGGTCGTCGCGACGCTCGAAGCCACGCTCACGGTCACGGTCGAACGGCCGACGCTCGTCACGGCGCTCGAAGGAACGCCCGCCACGGTCACCACGCTCGTCACGGCGCTCGAAGCCGCGCTCACGGTCCCGGTCACGGTCGAAGGGACGACGCTCGTCACGGTCACGGCGGAAGCCACCGCGGTCACCACGGTCCTCACGGCGCTCGAAGCCACGCTCGCCGCGCTCACCACGGTCCCGGTCGAAGGAACGCCGCTCCCGGCGCTCGTACGGCGCCGAAGCCGCCGGACGCTCCTCGCGCTCGGTCTCGCGCTCCGCCGGCTCCTGGGCCACGGCCGCCTCGACCACGGCCTCCGCCGCGGCTGCCTGGGCCTCGGCCACCGCGGTCTCCGGGTCCTCGCCACGCTCGCGGGCGACCCGGGCGACCAGCCGGTCGGCCTCCTCGCGCAGCTCGGTGGCCCGGCGCTGGGCGCGCTCCAGCTGCTTGGTGAGCTGGGCGACCTCGCGCTCGGCCTGCTGGGCGGCGTTGCCCGCGGACTCGGCCTGGACCTCGGTCATGGAGCGGGCGCCGGTGATCTCGGCGACCTCCGGGTCGAAGGCGGCACCGCCCTGGATGATGTGGCGCGCGGCGTCGACGCCGGCGTCCTCCATCAGGCGGAAGATCTGGCGCCGCTGGTGCGGCAGGGACAGCGAGACGACCGTGCCGGTACGACCGGCACGCGCGGTACGGCCCGCACGGTGCAGGTAGTCCTTGTGGTCGCCGGCCGGGTCCACGTTCAGGACCAGGTCGATGCCGTCGACGTGGATACCGCGCGCGGCGACGTCGGTCGCGACGAGCACGTTGACGTAGCCGTCCTTGAAGTCGGCCAGCGTCCGGGTGCGGGCGCCCTGGGTCATGCCGCCGTGCAGCGCGTCGGCCTTCACGCCGGCCTCGCGCAGCTGCTCGGCGACGCGGTCGGCGCCCAGCTGGGTGCGGACGAAGATGATCGTGCGGCCCTTGCGGGAGGCGATCGCGGCAGTGACCGGCGCCTTGTCCTTGGGCTTCACGATGAGGATGTGGTGCGACATGGTCGTCACCGCGCCCTGGGCCGCGTCCACCTCGTGGGAGACGGGGCTGTTCAGGTAGCGGTCGACGAGGGTCTGGATCTCGTTCTCCATGGTCGCGGAGAACAGCATCCGCTGGCCGCCGGCCGGGACCTGGTCGAGCAGCTCGGTGACCTCGGGCAGGAAGCCCAGGTCGGACATCTGGTCGGCCTCGTCGAGAACGGCGATCCGGGTGTCCTCGAGGGAGCAGGCGCCGCGGTTGATGATGTCGCGCAGGCGGCCCGGGGTGGCGACGAGGATGTCGACGCCGCGCTCCAGGGCGTAGATCTGGTTGCCCATCGACGTACCGCCGCAGACGACCTTCATCTTCAGGCCGAGGACGTCGCCGTACGGCTGGAGGGCGTCCGCGACCTGCATGGCCAGTTCACGGGTCGGGGTGAGGATGACCGCGCGGGGCTTGTGCTTCTTGGTGGTGCCGCCGGCCAGCGTGGCCAGGGTCGGCAGACCGAAGGAGAGGGTCTTGCCGGAGCCGGTGCGGCCACGGCCGAGGATGTCCTTGCCGGCCAGGGCGTCCGGGATGGTCGCGGCCTGGATCGGGAAGGGGGTGGTGACGCCGTTCTGCGCGAGCTTGCGCACGATGCCCTCGGGGAGGCCGAGGTCGGCGAACGTGATCTGGGGGGTGGTGTCAGCGGCCTCGACGGCCTCGGTGATCTGGGGGGTGGTGTCAGCGGCCTCGACGGCCTCGGTGACCTCGGTCGTCACGTCCACGAGCTCGTTGTCGTTCTCGGGCATGACGATCTGATCAGTACTGGACACGGACATGCGAATGCGAAACCTTCCGGAGTCTCTTCGGCACGCGCCCGTCAACTCCGTGAATCGCTCACGACCGCCTCAATGCGGTCCGCCACGGCAAGGGAGAGTACGCGCCACACGGCGCGCTCTGCAGTGGCGCCGGGCAAATGGGATCAAACGATCTACCACCATACGCACCCAACGCCCCCCAAGGCAAACCGAACCCAGGAGACGCTGGTCACGTCCTACGCCGGAGTCCCCGCCGCGGGCGCCGGCTCCCGCTGGGCCAGTTGGGTCCCCGTCTCCTCGTGGGCCGAGGAGGACGGCTCGGCGGACGGCGGCGGTGGCGAGGCGGGCGTCGGCTCCTCGGTGGGCGTCGGCTGCGGCTCGGCCGTCTGGGTGGGGGTCGGCTCGACCGTCTGTGTGGGGGCCGGATTCGTGGTTTTCCCCGACTTCGGCGGTGCCACCGACGCGCTGCCCGGGACGGACGGCGTGGCCGAGGGCGCGGCCGACTCCCCCCGCTTCTTCTTGCCCCCGTGCTCGTGCTTGCCGTCCCCGCGACCGCCACCGCCGTAGCCGAAGCCGCCACCACCCTCCACCGGCCCCCCGTCGGGCGCCTCGCCACCGCGCTGCCCCGCCGAGTGCGAGGGCCCGGCCCGGCCGTCGGCGTCGTCACCCACGCTCACACAGCCGGCGGCGGCCGTGAGGGCCAGCACCGTGGCGGCCAGACGGACGGGTACGTACAAGGGGCGCACGGCGGCCACCTCCGGAAGCGAGGATGGGAGTCAACCTGCCCAACTCCCGCCGCCCGCAAGAGGACACGCGCCCCGCCCGCATCGGTGTGCCCCGCCCGATCACCCGTACCCGAGCGCGTGCAGCCGGGCGTCGTCGATGCCGAAGTGGTGGGCGATCTCGTGCACCACGGTGACCTCGGTCTCGGCGACGACGTCCTCGCGGCTGTCGCACATCCGCAGCGTCGGCCCCCGGTAGACGGTGATCCGGTCCGGCAGCACACCCGCGTACCACTCGCCCCGCTCGGTCAGCGGCATCCCCTCGTACAGCCCGAGCAGCTCGGGATCGTCCGCGGGCGGTTCGTCCTCGACGAACACCGCGACGTTGTCCATCAGCCGCGTCAGCTCCGACGGGATCCGGTCGAGCGCCTCGGCGACCAGTTCCTCGAACTCCTCGCGCGTCATCTCCAGCACACGGTCATTGTCCGGCACGGGAGGCCCGCACGAGGCTGGCGAACCGTCGCATATCCGCCGCATATCCACGCCCGGCCGTGGGCATACGCCCCCAATGGCCAGCGCCCGCGCCACCGCCGCAGCCCTCCGCACCCTGCGCACCCGCCGTGCCCGCAAAGCCGCCCCCGCCCTTCCGGCCCTGGAACTGGCGGCCCGCCCCAACCCCTGGCTGCGCGCCCTCGGCCTCACCGCGGTGGTCCTGGTCGGCGCCTGGCTGGGCCTGCTGATCGTCGGGAACGTCCGGGTCCCGGTCGGCCCGATGGACACGACGATGGCGCTGCGCCCGTCCCTCACCGGCGGCACGAAGATCAACGTCTCCCCGCTGGGCGCGCTCACCCTGGACAGCCATGTCGCCCCGGTCCGCCTGGACGTCAACGTCGACCAGCTCGACCCGCTCCGCTCCCAGGCCCTCGTCGACCACCCCGAGCGGCTCTCCGGGCTCCAGGACGAGGTGGCCCGGGACGTCGAGCGCGGCACGCTCGACCTGGCCGTACGCTCCTGCGTCGCCGTGGTCTCCGGCGCGACCGCCCTGGGCCTCGCCGTCTACCGCCGCCCGCGCCGCGCCCTGACGGCCGGCGGCCTGGCGCTGGCCCTCCTCGCCGCCTCCGGGGCGACGGCGTACGCCACCTGGAACCCCAGGTCGGTCCTGGAGCCGAAATTCTCCGGCCTGCTCTCCTCCGCGCCCTCCCTGGTCGGCAACGCGCGCAGCATCGTCACCGAATTCGACGTCTACCAGAAGGAGTTGGCGCGCCTGGTGACGAACGTGACGAAGCTGTACGACGTCACGTCCACGCTCCCGGCCTACCAGCCGGACCCTGCCACGTTGCGGGTCCTGCACGTCTCCGACATCCACCTCAACCCGGCGAGCTGGAAGATCATCGCCTCGCTGGTGGAGCAGTACAAGGTGAACGTGATCGTGGACTCGGGCGACACGATGGACCACGGCACGGCCGCGGAGAACGGCTTCCTGGACCCGATCGCGGACCTGGGCGTGCCGTACGTCTGGGTCCGGGGCAACCACGACTCCAGGACCACCCAGCGCCACCTGCGGCACATGAGGAACGTGCACGTCCTGGACGACGGCCGGGCGGAGACGATCGCCGGCCTGCGCTTCGCGGGCATCGGCGACCCCCAGTTCACCCCCGACCGCTCGGTGTCGCCCGGCGGGGACGCGGCCGAGGTGCTGGCGGGCGACCGCCTGGCCGGCGCCCTGCGCGACCAGCGGGCGGCGGGCACCCCGGTCGACGTGGCGATCGCGCACGAGCCCTCCGCCGCGCGCGAGACGGACGGCGCGGTCCCGCTGGTCCTGGCGGGCCACCTCCACCACGAGGGCACGGAGGTCATGAAGTACGGCACACGTCTGCGCATCGAGGGTTCGACGGGCGGCAGCGGTCTGCGCGCCGTGGAGGGCAAGTACCCCGACCCGATCGAGGCCTCGATCCTCTACTTCGACCGCGACACCCGCCGCCTCCAGGCCTGGGACGAGATCAGACTCGGCGGCCTGGGCCTGACGACGGCCGAGGTCAGCCGCCACCTGCCCGAGGAAGTGTTTGATCAGCGGCTCCGCCACCGGCTCCCGGGCGCGAAACCGTCCCCGGCCACGCCCTCGCCATCGGGGTCGTAAAACCGTTTTGGCGATACTCCCCGCCATCCCATATGCTTCTCACGTCCCCGACGCGCTGAGAAGCGCCCAGGCGGGCCGATAGCCCTCATCGTCTAGCGGCCTAGGACGCCGCCCTTTCAAGGCGGTAGCACGGGTTCGAATCCCGTTGGGGGCACGCAAGATCGTGTGCGACACTGTTGCACGCAGAGCTTGGTCCTGTGGAGCAGTTTGGAGTGCTCGCCACCCTGTCAAGGTGGAGGCCGCGGGTTCAAATCCCGTCAGGACCGCTGAGGTTTCCTCGGAAGCCTCGTGGCTGGGTAGCTCAGTTGGTACGAGCGATCGCCTGAAAAGCGATAGGTCGCCGGTTCGACCCCGGCCCCAGCCACAACCAGAAGGCCCCGTTCAGTGAACGGGGCCTTCGCCGTTTCGGCACTGGGGGAGGCAAGGGTGGCAGAGGACTTCCGGGGCTTCGACATCGTGCGACGGGGATACGACCGGGCACAGGTCGACGCCTACCTGACCCGGCTGGCCGCCGGCACGGCCCCCGGCACACCGCCCGCGTTCGACATCGTCCGACGGGGGTACGACCGGGCACAGGTGGACACCCGGCTGGCGGAGCTGCGGAGCTGACCAGGCGGTCTCCTTGGCAGGTGCCCCCGGCAGCGCTACGTTCTGGATGATCGGGCGGGACCGTCGGGGGGACAGGACGATGAGCCGGGACGAGGCCAGAGCCATTCGGGACACCGAGTTGGAGAAGGACCGGGCGCGGTACGGGCTGCTCGCGGTCGTCGTGAGCAATCTCGCCATCGCCGGAGTCGCGATCTTCGGGGTGTGGCGGCTCAACGGGGACAAGGCCGTGATCGTCGGTGTGCTGACCGCCGCCTTCACCGCGGTGAGCAGCCTGACCACCGCCTACCTGGGCATCAAGGCCGTGTCCAACACCGCGAAGTCGATCGCCCTCGGGGACGTGTCGGGCCGGCAGCGCACGGAGCCGGCGCCACCCGCTCAGCGCACGCCCTGAGCGCCCCGGGGCAAATCGTTCGCCAGTGATTTCCCCGAGGTGCGATCCTGGACCGCGTATGTCTACGCACCCAGCCCCCGCCCTCGGCACCCTCGCCCCCCGCCTGACCGAGCTGTCGCTGCGCGAAGCGCACCGCCTCGGTCGGCGGCTCGAGGGCGCGCGCAAGATCCGTAAGCCGGAGGCCCGCGCCGCCGTCCTCGCCGAGATCGAGGCAGAGGTCGCCAAGGCCGAGGCCCGGATGGACGAGCGGCGCTCCCGCGTGCCCGCCGTCACGTACCCCGAGCAGCTCCCCGTCAGCCAGAAGAAGGACCAGATCGCCGAGGCCATCCGCGATCACCAGGTCGTCATCGTCGCAGGCGAGACCGGGTCCGGTAAGACCACGCAGATCCCCAAGATCTGTATGGAGCTGGGCCGCGGCGTCCGCGGCATGATCGGGCACACCCAGCCCCGCCGCATCGCCGCCCGTACCGTCGCCGAGCGGGTGGCGGAGGAGCTGCGGACCCCCCTCGGCGAGGCCGTCGGCTGGAAGGTCCGCTTCACCGACCAGGTGAACCCGGACGCCACCTTCGTCAAGCTGATGACGGACGGCATCCTGCTCGCCGAGATCCAGACCGACCGCGAGCTGCGCGCCTACGACACGATCATCATCGACGAGGCGCACGAGCGGTCCCTCAACATCGACTTCCTGCTGGGCTACCTCGCCCAGCTGCTCCCGAAGCGGCCCGATCTCAAGGTCGTCATCACCTCGGCGACCATCGACCCGGAGCGCTTCTCCCGGCACTTCGGCGACGCCCCGATCATCGAGGTCAGCGGCCGCACCTATCCGGTCGAGGTCCGTTACCGGCCGCTGCTCGAGGAGGACTCCGAGGACGCCGACCGGGACCAGATCACCGCGATCACCGACGCCGTCGAGGAGCTGATGGCCGAGGGGCAGGGCGACGTCCTCGTCTTCCTCTCCGGTGAGCGGGAGATTCGGGACACCGCGGACGCGCTCACCAAGAAGCAGTACCGCTTCACGGAGATCCTGCCGCTCTACGCCCGCCTCTCCCACGCCGAGCAGCACCGCGTCTTCCAGCCGCACACCGGGCGCAGGATCGTTCTGGCGACCAACGTCGCCGAGACCTCCCTCACCGTCCCCGGCATCAAGTACGTCATCGACCCCGGCTTCGCCCGGATCAGCCGGTACAGCCACCGCACCAAGGTCCAGCGGCTGCCCATCGAGCCGATCTCCCAGGCCAGCGCCAACCAGCGCAAGGGCCGCTGCGGCCGTACCTCCGACGGCATCTGCATCCGGCTCTACGCCGAGGACGACTTCCTCGCCCGCCCGGAGTTCACGGACGCCGAGATCCTCCGCACGAACCTGGCCTCCGTCATCCTCCAGATGACCGCGGCCGGCCTCGGCGACATCGAGAAGTTCCCCTTCATCGACCCGCCGGACCACCGCAACATCCGCGACGGCGTGCAGCTGCTGCAGGAGCTGGGCGCGCTGGACCCGGCCCAGAAGGACCCGCGCAAGCGGCTCACCGACAACGGCCGCAAGCTCGCCCAGCTGCCCGTCGACCCGCGCCTGGCCCGGATGGTCCTGGAGGCCGACAGGAACGGCTGTGTCCGCGAGGTCATGGTCATAGCGGCCGCGCTGTCCATCCAGGACCCGCGCGAGCGCCCGGCCGAGAAGCAGGCCCAGGCCGACCAGCAGCACGCCCGCTTCAAGGACGAGACCAGCGACTTCCTCGCCTACCTGAACCTGTGGCGGTACGTCCGCGAGCAGCAGAAGGAGCGGGGGTCCAGCTCCTTCCGCCGCATGTGCAAGCAGGAGTACCTGAACTTCCTGCGCATTCGCGAATGGCAGGACATCTACACCCAGCTGCGCACGGTCGCCAAGCAGATGGGCATCCACCTCAACGAGGACGACGCCCCCACCGACCGCGTCCATGTCTCCCTCCTCGCCGGCCTCCTCTCCCACATCGGGATGAAGGACGTGAAGGACGGCAACAAGAACGAGTACCTGGGCGCCCGCAACGCCAAGTTCGCGATCTTCCCGGGCTCGGCGCTGTTCCGGAAGCAGCCCCGCTTCGTGATGTCCGCCGAGCTGGTGGAGACGTCCCGGCTGTGGGCCCGGGTCAACGCGAAGATCGAGCCGGAGTGGGTCGAGCCGCTCGCCGGCCACCTCCTGAAGCGGACGTACAGCGAGCCGCACTGGGAGAAGGACCAGGCGGCCGTGATGGCGTACGAGAAGGTCACGCTGTACGGCGTCCCGATCGTCGCCCAGCGGAAGGTGAACTACGGCCGGGTCGACCCCGAGGTCTCCCGGGAGCTGTTCATCCGCAACGCGCTCGTCGAGGGCGACTGGCGCACGCACCACAAGTTCTTCGCGGACAACCGCAGACTCCTCAGCGAGGTCGAGGAGTTGGAGCACCGGGCGCGGCGCCGGGACATCGTCGTGGACGACGAGACGCTGTTCGACTTCTACGACCAGCGGGTGCCCGACCACGTCGTCTCCGGCGCCCACTTCGACTCCTGGTGGAAGCAGAAGCGGCACGAGCAGCCCGAGTTCCTGGACTTCGAGCGGGAGATGCTCATCCGGGAGTCGGCGGAGGCGGTCACCAAGGCCGACTATCCGGACAGCTGGCGGCAGGGGCAGCTCAAGTTCCGGGTGACCTACCAGTTCGAGCCGGGCGCGGACGCGGACGGTGTCACCGTCCACATCCCGCTCCAGGTCCTCAACCAGGTCACGGACGAGGGCTTCGACTGGCAGATCCCCGGTCTGCGCGAGGAAGTGGTGACGGAGCTGATCCGCACCCTCCCCAAGCCGATCCGCCGCAACTACGTGCCCGCGCCGAACTACGCGAAGGCGTTCCTGGAGCGCGCGGTGCCACTGCAGGAGACCCTGACGGTCACCATGGCCCGCGAGCTGAAGCGCATGGTCGGCGTCCCCTTCGAGGCGGACGACTTCGACTGGGCGAAGGTCCCCGACCATCTGAAGATCACCTTCAGGATCGTGGACGAGCGGCGGCGCAAGCTCGCCGAGGACAAGGACCTCCAGGCGCTGAAGCTCCAGCTGAAGCCGAAGGCGCGCAAGGCCCTGTCCCAGGCGGCGGCCGCGACGGCCTCCCGCGAGGGCGGGGAGTCCCTGGAGCGCAAGGGCCTCACCGACTGGACGATCGGCACGCTCACCCGGGTCTTCGAGACCCGCCGGGCCGGGCAGCCGGTGAAGGCGTACCCGGCGCTGGTGGACGACGGCGACACGGTCTCGGTCCGTCTCTTCGACACGGAGGCCGAGCAGGCGGAAGCCATGTGGAAGGGCACCCGCCGCCTCATCCTGCGCAACATCCCGGTGAACCCGGCGAAGTTCGCATCCGAGAAGCTCACGAACGCCCAGAAGCTGGCGCTCTCCGCCAACCCGCACGGCTCGATCCAGGCCCTCTTCGACGACTGCGCGATGGCCGCGGCCGACAAGCTGATCGCGGACTTCGGCGGGCCGGTGTGGGACGAGGAGTCGTACCGGAAGCTGTACGACAAGGTGCGGGCGGAGATCGTCGACACCACGGTCCGTACGGTCGCCCAGGTGCAGCAGGTCCTCGCCGCCTGGCAGGCCTGTGAGCGCCGTCTGAAGGCCGTACGCAGCCCCGTCCTGCTGGCGAACCTGACGGACGTCCGCAAGCAGCTGGACGCCCTTGTGAAGCCCGGTTTCGTGACCTGGGCGGGGATCGGCCGCCTGCCCGACCTCATGCGCTACCTGGTGGCCGCGGACCGGCGTCTGCAGCAGATGCCGACGAGCGTCCAGCGGGACACCACGCGCATGGAGAAGGTCCACGAGATGCAGGACGAGTACGCCTGGCTGCTGGAACAGCTCCCGCAGGGCCGGCCGGTACCGCAGCAGGTCCTGGACATCCGCTGGATGCTCGAGGAGCTCCGGGTCAGCTACTTCGCCCACGCGCTGGGCACGGCGTACCCGATCTCCGACAAGCGGATCGTGAAGGCGATCGACGCGGTCGCACCGTAACCACGACCGTACAGAGGGTGAGTTCGACCAGGACCCTCACCCTCCTGTACAGTCCTTCTCGCAGCGCAACGCAGCAAGCCAAGCGCAGCGAAACCTGGTCCTGTGGAGCAGTTTGGAGTGCTCGCCACCCTGTCAAGGTGGAGGCCGCGGGTTCAAATCCCGTCAGGACCGCAACAGAGAAGGCCCTCATCCGATCCGGATGGGGGCCTTCTTCTTGCGCTCGGCCTGCCCCGCGGGGGATTGACGACGTCACATTCCGCCGGTACCCAGAAACCAGGGCCCGCCCCCCTGTGCGGCCCCTGGAGGTGGCGTATGACGGCATCGGCCAGGCACGAGACGCGGGCGCTGCTCAGGGCGCATCTGTCGGCCGCCTCGTCCTACCGGCACCTCACCCGCCACTGCCCGATCTGTCATCGCCTGCTGCGGCTGGCGATGGACACCGGCCCACGACCCGAGGACGCGAGCGAAGAGGCCCTGGAGGACGAAAGTCCCCGGAGCGCGTGACCGACGCCGGGCCCAACACCCGTCCGGACGTGGCACGCTGGAAGGGGTGGTTCCACTACCGCACCCGTGCCGGAGGCAACAAGATCCCTGGCATGTGACGGGAGTCACCGCATGACTTTTTGAAACGGCGGAACTTACCACCCTCCTACAAGTGGTCAATTTAATATGTGCAATTGCACCTGTCTCAGGGGGCGTGCACAGAAGTTCCGACAGCCCTCCCCAGACTCCGACAAGGCCGCTCACAGCGACCCGGCACCCCCACGACCAGCGCACAAAAAAGATCGCGCTGGACCCGGCGGAGTCCAGCGCGATCTACGACGCACCCTGTGTCGCTGCCTACAACGTTCTTTTCGGCTTGGGCGTGGGCCCTGTTGGGGCAGGTCCCGCGTCGCTTGGAGCTTGGGTTCCGGGCACCTCGGTCAGTTGGGGGACCAGCCGGTTTGCCCGGTTATTCAGTTGTTCAGGCCTCGCTGCGCTGCTGCGGGATGCCCGCGAGCAGAGCGCGGACCTCGGCCTCGCGGTAGCGGCGATGGCCGCCGAGCGTACGGATCGAAGTGAGCTTGCCGGCCTTCGCCCACCGCGTGACCGTCTTCGGGTCCACGCGGAACATCGTGGCGACCTCAGCCGGGGTCAGCAGCGGCTCGGCATCAGGGGTGCGAGCGGTCATGAGCGGCCTCCTCGGGAGAACCGAACCTTCTCGGTTCTTTCCTCTAAATTCTGCACCTTGACCCGCGTTGCCCGAAATGGCGGACGCGGGCCGAGTCGGTTATAGGACGAACGGCTTGTCCTCGGCACTACAACTACACCATCTGTCCAGCCACGTCGGCCAAACCGATGGAATTGCCCTCCCAGGTGTTCATCAGCCGCGGAAGCCGATGGACCATGCCATAGCGGACAGTCACGCCACTGTGACGATCAGTCACAGGACGATCAGGAGGCACCAGACCCCCCAAAGCGAGCAATGCGGAGATTCCGCCCACAGTGGAGCATAGTTGGACGGACGGAGCCCTCCCCGGACTCCTTGTCCTATTTTGGCACGAGGGGCGGCAAGCGGCGCAAGAGCCGTGTAAGTGCCGTCCATCACCCTTGGGACAAAAGCCCGGATCGGGACCTACGCCCCGTCAGGTGGTCAAGTGCGGTAGACCGTACGTTGTTCAGGGCTGTTTTGACCGTGACGTAGGTCACTCAGTTCGCGGAGCGTCGGTCCCGCACCGCCCGCCACCGCTCCACCAGCCGCCCGTAGGCCTCCCCGGCGGCCATCCCGTCCCCCCGGCGCAGCGCCTCGATGCCGTCGGCGACGTCCGCCGCCGAGTGGTCGCCCTCCAGTTCGCCGGCCGGCACCGCGTGCACCAGGCCGCCGTAGTCCAGCTCCACCAGCGAGCGCGGGTGGAACTCCTCCAGCCAGCGGCCGACGTCCACCAGGCCGTCGATCAGCGGCCCCTCCTCGATGGTGTCCCTCAGCGTGCGCAGCGCCCGCGCCACCCGGCGCCTGGCCTGCACCATCGGGGTGCGGTAGCGCAGCATCGGCGGCACCTCGCCGGACCCCTTCTCGTACCGGCGCTCCTCGTCGGAGACCAGCACGAACCAGTTCAGCGGGACCTGCCAGGTCGCCGTGCGGATCCAGGGGCGGGCGTCCGGGTTGCGGGCGAGCCAGCGCTCGTAGTCCTGGGCGGCCTGGCGGCGCACCAGCGGCGGCAGCACCGCGTCCAGCACCGAAGCGGGCAGCTCCTCGGCGAGCTCGCCCAGCGCCTGCCAGCCGCGCAGCCGGGTCCGCCAGGGGCAGACGCAGACGACTCCGTCGACGTCCAGCACGAAGGCGTCGCTGCTCTCGTGGACCGGCACCGGGATCGGCGGGGTGGGCAGCAAGTCGACCAGCGAGCGGCGCAGTTCGTCCTGGTAGGAGGGACGGTCGGGGCGCCGGGCGTAGCGCGCCCAGTGGGTGCGCTCCGGCTCCGGGAAGGCGGCCAGCGGCTCGTAGACGCGCAGGTACGCGGCATAGGGGACGACCACGGAGGACACCTTGGGCACGCCTGCTCCCTCCCCATCGGACCCGGCTCGAAACCACTGCAAATCGTCCCACGGTCATGCGTGCACCAAAGGCACGGCAGAGTGATCCTGAACACTGCGAGGATGGCTGGTGGGCACAGGCTCTACGCTCATGCCACAGCACCCGCCACCCGCACGGGAGCTGAGCCCCACTCGCCGCTATTTACACAGGAGTCACCACAGTGACCGACGTAACCGGCGCATCTGCTGATGTCCTGCACACCCTGTTCCACTCGGACCAGGGCGGCCATGAGCAGGTCGTGCTCTGCCAGGACCGCGCCAGCGGTCTCAAGGCCGTGATCGCCATCCACTCCACCGCCCTGGGCCCCGCCCTCGGCGGAACGCGCTTCTACCCCTACGCGACCGAGGCAGAGGCCGTCGCCGACGCCCTCAACCTCGCGCGCGGCATGTCGTACAAGAACGCCATGGCCGGCCTGGACCACGGCGGCGGCAAGGCCGTGATCATCGGCGACCCGGAGCGCGACAAGACCGAGGAACTGCTGCTCGCCTACGGCCGCATGGTCGCCTCCCTCGGCGGGCGCTACGTCACCGCGTGCGACGTCGGCACCTACGTCGCCGACATGGACGTCGTGGCCCGCGAGTGCCGCTGGACCACCGGCCGCTCGCCCGAGAGCGGCGGCGCCGGCGACTCCTCGGTGCTCACCGCTTTCGGCGTCTACCAGGGCATGCGCGCCTCCGCCCAGCACCTGTGGGGCGACCCGTCGCTGCGCGGCCGCAAGGTCGGCATCGCGGGCGTCGGCAAGGTGGGCCACCACCTGGTCCGGCACCTGCTCGACGAGGGCGCCGAGGTCGTCATCACGGACGTACGGCGGGAGGCCGTCGGGCGGATCTCCGACCAGCACCCGACCGTGCAGGTGGTCGCGGACACCGACGCGCTCATCCGCGTCGAGGGCCTCGACATCTACGCCCCCTGCGCCCTGGGCGGCGCCCTGAACGACGACACCGTGCCGGTGCTGACCGCCCAGGTGGTGTGCGGTGCCGCCAACAACCAGCTCGCCCACCCGGGCGTGGAGAAGGACCTCGCCGACCGCGGGATCCTCTACGCGCCGGACTACGTGGTGAACGCCGGTGGCGTGATCCAGGTGGCCGACGAGCTGCACGGGTTCGACTTCGAGCGGTGCAAGGCGAAGGCGGCGAAGATCTTCGACACCACGCTGGCCATCTTCGCACGTGCGAAGGAGGACGGGATTCCGCCGGCCGCCGCGGCCGACCGGATCGCCGAGCAGCGCATGGCCGAGGCCCGCGCGGCACGCTGACGGCCGCGATCGGGTGTCCGATCGCACGCTTGAGCGGTACCCGCCGGCGGGAACTTCGAGAGAACTCTCACTTCCACCGGCGGGTCGTACCCCGATAAGTGGTTAAAATCGCCACTGACCAGCGAGGACAGGGCGCCTCGAGGGTCCTGGGCACACGCGCGTGCTGCGGGCGACGTACCGTATGGGCGCGGGCTCAGGTACCGTGGAAGCCCTACGGACCGGCCTCTCTGCGGAGGGTCCGTTCCGGATCATGAACGCGTGTCAGACTCTGGGGCCGTCAAGCCCCGTCACCGAGGGGGTCGAGCCATGGGGCGCGGCCGGGCCAAGGCCAAGCAGACAAAGGTCGCCCGCCAGCTGAAGTACAACAGCGGTGGGACTGACCTGTCACGTCTGGCCAATGAACTGGGCGCATCGACTTCGAGCCAGCCGCCGAACGGCGAGCCGTTCGAGGACGATGAGCATGACGAGGACGATCTTTACTCTCGGTACGCCGACCTCTATGAGGACGACGACGAGGACGAGGACGAAGGTCCCTCACAACACCGTCGCGGCGCTTGACCTTGCATTGAGCACTCACCCGGTCGGTGGCACAGCCACCGACCGGGTTCTGTGCTACCCGCAGGCTCAGACGGCGTAGTCCCCGACCAGCTCCGCGCCGGTCTCCTTGTCGCCCCGGTCGGTGATCTCGCCCGCGACCCACGCGTCGACCCCGCGGTCGGCCAGGGTCGCGAGGGCCACGTCCGTGGACGCCTGGGGCACGATCGCGATCATGCCGACGCCCATGTTCAGGGTCTTCTCCAGCTCCAGGCGCTCGACGTTCCCGGTCCTGCCGACCAGGTCGAAGATCGCGCCCGGGGTCCAGGTGGCCCGGTCGACGGTCGCGTGCAGCTCGTCCGGGATCACCCGGGCCAGGTTGGCCGCGAGCCCGCCGCCGGTGATGTGGCTGAACGCGTGCACCTCGGTGGTGCGGGTCAGCGCCAGGCAGTCCAGCGAGTAGATCTTGGTGGGCTCCAGCAGCTCCTCGCCGAGCGTGCGGCCCAGCTCCGCGATCTCCGACTCCAGGGCCAGGCCCGCGCGGTCCAGCAGGACGTGACGGACCAGGGAGTACCCGTTCGAGTGAAGCCCGGAGGACGCCATGGCGATCACGGTGTCACCCGTACGGATACGATCCGCGCCCAGCAGCCGGTCGGCCTCCACGACGCCCGTACCGGCGCCGGCGACGTCGAAGTCGTCCTCGCCCAGCAGACCGGGGTGCTCGGCCGTCTCGCCGCCCACCAGGGCGCAGCCGGCCAGCACACAGCCCTCCGCGATGCCCTTGACGATCGCGGCGACCCGCTCGGGGTGGACCTTGCCGACACAGATGTAGTCGGTCATGAACAGCGGCTCGGCACCGCACACCACGATGTCGTCCATGACCATGGCGACCAGGTCGTGGCCGATGGTGTCGTAGACACCCATCCGGCGCGCGACGTCGACCTTCGTCCCGACGCCGTCCGTGGCGGAGGCGAGCAGCGGGCGCTCGTAGCGCTTGAGGGCGGAGGCGTCGAAGAGCCCGGCGAAACCGCCGAGGCCGCCCAGGACCTCGGGGCGCTGGGTCTTCTTCACCCACTCCTTCATCAGCTCTACGGCGCGGTCGCCCGCCTCGATGTCGACGCCCGCGCTCGCGTAGCTGGCACCACTGCCCGCGTGCGGGGCACGCTGATCAAACTCAGCTGACATGACCTTGAGAACTTTCGTGTCGTCCTACGGGGGCTTACGGGCGACGGATCGCGTCGGCCGCGGCCGTGGCGGCCGGACCTGCGGCCAGCTCGGTCTCCAGCAGCTGCTTGCCGAGCAGCTCCGGGTCCGGCAGCTCCATCGGGTACTCGCCGTCGAAGCAGGCGCGGCACAGGTTCGGCTTGGCGATGGTGGTCGCCTCGATCATGCCGTCGATGGAGATGTACGCCAGCGAGTCGGCGCCGAGCGAGGTGCCGATCTCCTCGATGGTCATGCCGTTGGCGATCAGCTCGGCGCGGGTGGCGAAGTCGATGCCGAAGAAGCAGGGCCACTTCACGGGCGGCGAGGAGATCCGGATGTGGACCTCGGCGGCGCCGGCCTCGCGCAGCATGCGGACCAGGGCCCGCTGGGTGTTGCCGCGCACGATCGAGTCGTCGACCACGACCAGGCGCTTGCCCTTGATGACTTCCTTCAGCGGGTTCAGCTTCAGGCGGATGCCCAGCTGGCGGATGGTCTGCGAGGGCTGGATGAAGGTGCGGCCCACGTAGGCGTTCTTGACCAGACCGGCGCCGAAGGGGATGCCGGAGGCCTCCGCGTAGCCGATGGCGGCCGGGGTGCCGGACTCCGGGGTCGCTATGACCAGGTCGGCCTCGACCGGGGCCTCCTTGGCCAGGCGGCGGCCCATCTCGACCCGGGAGAGATACACGTTCCGGCCGGCGATGTCGGTGTCCGGGCGGGCCAGGTACACGTACTCGAAGACACAGCCCTTGGGCTTCGCTTCCGCGAAGCGGGAGGTGCGCAGACCGTTCTCGTCGATGGCGACGAACTCGCCCGGTTCGATCTCGCGGACGAAGCTGGCACCGCAGATGTCCAGGGCGGCGCTCTCGGAGGCGACCACCCAGCCGCGCTCCAGCCGGCCGAGGACCAGCGGGCGGATGCCCTGCGGGTCACGGGCGGCGTAGAGGGTGTGCTCGTCCATGAAGACGAGGGAGAAGGCGCCCCGGACCTTCGGGAGGACCGTGTGGGCGGCCTCCTCGATGGTCAGCGGCTTGCCGTCCTCGTCGACCTGGGCGGCCAGCAGGGCCGTCAGCAGGTCGGTGTCGTTGGTGGCCGCGACCCGGGTGGAGCGGCTGTTGTTGTCGTTCGGGAGTTCGGCGACCATCTCGGCGAGCTGCGCCGTGTTGACCAGGTTGCCGTTGTGGCCGAGCGCGATCGAGCCGTGCGCGGTGGCACGGAACGTCGGCTGGGCGTTCTCCCACACGGAGGCACCGGTGGTCGAGTAGCGGGCGTGTCCGACCGCGATATGACCCTGGAGCGAACCGAGAGAGGTCTCGTCGAAGACCTGGGACACCAGGCCCATGTCCTTGAAGACGAGGATCTGGGAGCCGTTGCTGACCGCGATTCCCGCGGATTCCTGACCCCGGTGCTGGAGGGCGTAGAGCCCGAAGTACGTGAGCTTTGCGACCTCTTCACCCGGAGCCCAGACACCGAAGACGCCGCAAGCGTCCTGGGGGCCTTTTTCGCCGGGAAGCAGATCGTGATTGAGTCGACCGTCACCACGTGGCACGGCACCGAGTGTAGGCGAGGTCGACCACTGGTCCGAATTGGGGATACACGGCGTTAACGGGTCAGGGCTTGCCGATCACCTTGGTGGTTTCTTCGTTTCCGCAGGTCAGCAAGGCGCCGGGGCGGCCTGAGCGGCCGGCGGCGGCCCTGTGGGCGGCGACCCGGGGCCCGATCGCCGTATGCATGAGTGAGGTGTCGCACATCATTCTGGTGCGCCGCGGCTGAGCCGGACGACGTCGCCGTCGCCGTCCGTCAGCGTCAGCTTCCCGTCGTCGGCCCGGGCGGTGAGCGTGCCGGTGGTGAGGGTGCGGGCGAAGGCGCGCTCGAAGTCCATCCGCTCCGGGGCGCAGGCCATCTTGGTGGCGCGCACGTCCCCGATCGTGATCCGGTCGCCGCGTACGGTGGCCCGGGCGCCGAACTGGTTGCAGCCGAGGTTGCCGGCCGCCAGGCCGTCCGCGCGGATCCGGATGCGGGCCGTGGCGGGCGCCTGCAAGGTGGTGCTTTCGGCGGTGAGGCTGTCCACCCGCCAGTCGACGCCGGTCACGGGCTGCCGTACGCCGGGCGCGCCGCTGTCCGCCTGCCCACCCCGGCTGCTGCCGCAGGCCAGCGTGAGCGGGACGAGCACGGCGGCCGCCGTCAGGGTCATGCGCTGCTTGTACCGGTTCGGTCGGTCGTGCCGGTTCAGTCGCTCGTACCGGTTCATACGGATTCGACGGCCCGCCCGGGCCGCCGGTTCCGTCACGACATGAGCGGCAGCAGGTCCCCGAGGTCCGCGCGCTCCCCGCTCGCGCTCACCTCGGCCTCCTCGACGGCGTCCGTCCAGGCCACGCGGCCGGTGGCGAGCCGGATCCAGGTCAGCGGGCCGGTCTCCACGACGTTGGGCGGGGTGCCGCGGGTGTGCCGGGGCCCCTCGACGCACTGCACGACGGCGTACGGCGGCACGCGCACCTCGGTGGAGCCGCCGGGCGCCTTCACGGCGAGGGCGTCGGCGAGGAGCCGGGTGGCGGCGGCCAGGGCCTGGCGGTCGTACGGCACCTCCAGGCCGGGGACGGCGGCGTTGAGGTCGTCGGTGTGGACGACGAGCTCGACGGTCCGGGTGACCAGGTAGTCGTCCAGGGGCAGCGCACCCGCGTTGGTCCGCAGGAGCCGGCTGCCGGGATGGGCGTCGAGCAGGGCGCGCAGGCTCCGGTCGACGTCGGCGAGGTAGGCGTCGAGGTCGGGGTGCTCGGCGGCGAGGTTCCGGGTGAAGTCGGCGATCGCGGCGGAGTTGGCGGCGGTGGCGAAGGGCCACTCGACCACCTGGACGTCCTGCTTCGGCGGGGCCGGCAGGTCCAGGGACCGGTGCACGGCCGTGACGGCCATGCCGATGTGCGCGACCAGCTCCCGTACGGTCCAGTCGCCGAGCCGGGTGGGCAGGGCGAGCTGCTCGGGGGTGAGACCGCGTACGGCCTCCCGTACGTTGCCGAGCTGGGCGAGGACCGCGGCGCGGGTCTTGGCGGGGTCGTAGCTGCGGGCGCGCTTCTTGGCCGGTGGCATGGCGGTGAGCCTATGCCTGCGGAGGGCGCTGCTTCAGCCGGTTTTCGGCTCACCGCGCAGGCCCTCCGGCTCTTCTCACGAGGGCGGTCTACTGCTTCACGGCGTAGTCCTTCAGGCCGTTCTCGACCAGGGCGAAGGCGACGCGGACGCGCTCGGCGGCGTCGGCGGCGACCTGGTCGGCGCTCTCGCCCTCGGCGATCCGACGGTGGTGCTCCTCGATCAGGGCGTTGCGGGCGGCGCTGAGCGTGGCGGCCGCGATCGTGGCCTGCATCAGGTCGCCGGTCTCGGCGGCCAGCAGGGCGGCCAGCTCCCGGGTGCCCTTCTGCGCGGCGACGAAGGCACGCTCCATCAGCACCGGGGTCTCCCTGACGAGTTCGCGCACCTGGCGGGCGAACGGCTCGGGGTTCAGCCCGACCGAGGGGTCGCGGCTCTCCACCATCTCCAGGAACTGCCGGCGGACGGCGGCCACGGCGGACTCGCCCGGCTGCCGCTCGCGCACGGCCCGGGCCGTGTCGCCGAAGTGCTCCTCCATCGGCCGGAAGACCAGGTCCTCCTTGGTGCCGAAGTAGTTGAAGACGGTCATCTTGGAGACCTCGGCGGCGTCGGCGATCTCCTGTACGGAGACGTTGTCGAAGCCCCGCTCGACGAACAGACCGATCGCGACCTGGTAGATCCGCATCGCCGTCTGCAGCTTCTTGCGCTCGCGCAGCCCCATCGCCTCAGCCATGCGGACACCTTACCGCGATGAAATTTATGCCGAGATGAAGCTTAGCCTCAGCCGAAATATTGACTGGGTCCACAAAGCCACGGCATGGTGATGCCCATGACCGAAACCCAGCGCAAGATCGGCTTCCTCGTCTGCCTCGTCACGATCGTTCTCGCCGTCCTGGATATACAGATCGTGTCCGCGGCGACCGTGCCGATCGTCCGGGACCTCGATCCGGAGCACGGCATCGACAAGATCCCGTGGCTGGTCAGCGCCTTCTCGCTGGCGTCGGCCGCGGTGCTGCCCCTGTACGGCCGGCTGTGCGACGTGCTCGGTGCCAAGCGGGTCTTCCTCGGCGCCCTGGGCGCCTTCCTGACCGGCTCGGCGCTGTGCGGCGCGGCCCCCTCGATCGGCTGGCTGATCGCCTCCCGGGCCGTGCAGGGAGTCGGGGCGGGCGGGCTGATGAGCGTCACGATGGTGGTGATCGCACAGCTGAAGGGGCCCGGCGAGAAGAAGAACAAGGGCGCGGGCACCGGCGGGATCGTCGCCGGCGGCGGCATGGCCGTCGGCCCCTGGCTCGGCGGCTTCCTCGCCGACCACGCGAGCTGGCGCTGGGCCTTCTACATCAACCTGCCGCTCGGTGTCGCGGCCCTCGCCACCGCGGTCGTGGTCCTCAGGCTCCCGCGCGACACGCACAGCCGCGCCATCGACTTCCCCGGCGCGGCCCTCGCCGCCGCGTTCTCCACCACGCTGCTGCTGGTCACCGAGTGGGGCGGCAAGCAGTACGCCTGGGCCTCGCCGCAGATCCTCACCCTGGGCCTGGCCTCGGCAGCCGCGCTCGCCCTCTTCCTGCACCGCCAGTCCACCGCCGCCGAACCGATCCTGCCGCCCTCGCTGTTCCGCGTTCCCGAGCTGCGCCTGGGCTTCGCGATCCAGGGGCTGATGGGTATGGCCATGACCGGCGCGATGTACTACGTCCTGGTCTACCTCCAGGTCGCCCGTGGCATCGCCAGCTCCTCCGCCGGGCTGTTCCTCATCCCGATGGCGGCCGGGATCATGGCGGTCGGCGTCGTCACCGGCCGGCTCACCGAACGCGACTGGTCCGAGCGGACCTTCGTGATCAGCGGGTCCGTGGTCACAGCGGCCGCCTTCCTGCTTCTCGCCACCACCGGCACGAACACCTCGCTGTGGCAGCTGTGTGCCGCCCTGCTGCTCGTCGGCATCGGCTTCGGCCAGCTGCTCGGCCAGTTGATCCAGCTGGTGCAGGACGCGGCGCCCCGCCACCAGCTCGGCGTGGCCACCACCGCGATCCGCTTCTTCCAGACCCTCGGCACGGCCCTCGGCGCCGCCCTCTTCGGCACCCTCCTGGGCCGCCTGTACGACGGCCCCGGCGACATCGGCTCGCTCGCGGCGCTGCGGGGTACCGCACACGCCCGGGGAGTGGCCGCGTACGTCTCCGCGATGGACTCGGTGTTCCTGTGCGGGGCCGCGGTGATGGCCCTGTGCCTGGTGCTGGCGCTGCGCCTGCCGCGGTCCCGGCCGGCGCAGGCTCCGGTCGCGCTGCCGGAGACGGGCACGGCCCGCGGGCTCCGCGCCGAGGGCCAGGTCCCGTCCGGCGCCGCGGACGCCCGGCACGGCACTCGGGCCTCGTGAGTCAGCGGCGGACGATCGGCGCCGGCCTCCCACGGTGACCGCGCGGCGCGCCGCGGACGGCGAAAGGCCCGCCCGGACGGATCCGGGCGGGCCCTCGTCGTGCCATCGCCTAGGCGAGCAGCGCCTCGATCGTGCCCTCGTGCGCCTCGCGCAGCTCGGCCAGGGTCAGCGCGAACTCGCCCTGGATCTCGACCACTGCATCGGAATCGGCCGCAGTGCCGTCCACGACACCGATGCGGGCGACCGGGAGACCCCGGGCACCGCACATGTCGTTGAAGCGGACCTCCTCCGAGCGCGGCACCGCGACGATCGCACGCCCGGCCGACTCGGAGAACAGGAAGGTGAAGGCGTCGAGCCCGTCCGGTACGACCAGACGCGCGCCCTTGCCGCCGAGCAGCGCCGACTCCACGACCGCCTGGACCAGACCGCCGTCGGACAGATCGTGCGCGGAGTCGATCATGCCGTCGCGGGAGGCGGAGATCAGGATCTCGGCCAGCAGGCGCTCACGCTCCAGGTCGACCCGCGGGGGCAGGCCGCCGAGGTGGTCGTGGACCACCTGGGACCAGGCCGAGCCGCCGAACTCCTCCCGGGTGTCGCCGAGGAGGTAGATGAGCTGGCCCTCCTCCTGGAAGGCGACCGGCGTGCGGCGGGCGACGTCGTCGATGACGCCCAGCACGGCCACCACCGGGGTCGGGTGGATGGCCGCCTCGCCCGTCTGGTTGTAGAGGGAGACGTTGCCGCCGGTCACCGGTGTGCCCAGCTGCTGGCAGGCGTCGGCGAGACCGCGCACGGCCTCCGCGAACTGCCACATGACCGCCGGGTCCTCGGGCGAGCCGAAGTTCAGGCAGTCCGAGACGGCGAGCGGCTTGGCACCGGTCGTCGCCACGTTCCGGTAGGCCTCCGCCAGCGCCAGCTGGGCACCCGTGTACGGGTCGAGCTTGGCGTAGCGGCCGTTGCCGTCCGTCGCGATGGCGACGCCGAGGCCGGTCTCCTCGTCGACGCGGATCATGCCCGAGTCCTCGGGCTGGGCCAGCACCGTGTTGCCCTGCACGAAGTGGTCGTACTGCGAGGTGATCCACTTCTTGGACGCCTGGTTGGGCGAGCCCACCAGCTTCAGGACCTGGTCCTTCAGCTCCTCGGCGGTCTGCGGCCGCGCGAGCTTGTTCGCGTCGTCGGCCTGCAGCTCGTCCTGCCAGGACGGGCGGGCGTACGGGCGCTCGTACACCGGGCCCTCGTGGGCCACGGTCCGCGGGTCGACGTCGACGATCTTGCCGCCGTGCCAGTAGATCTCAAGACGGTCGCCGTCGGTGACCTCGCCGATCACCGTGGCGATGACGTCCCACTTGGCGCAGATCTCCAGGAAGCGGTCGACCTTCGCCGGCTCGACCACCGCGCACATGCGCTCCTGCGACTCGCTCATGAGGATCTCCTCGGGCGAGAGAGTCGAGTCGCGCAGCGGTACGTCGTCCAGGGTCACGCGCATGCCGCCGGAGCCGTTGGAGGCCAGCTCGGACGTGGCGCAGGACAGGCCCGCCGCACCGAGGTCCTGGATGCCGACGACCAGCTTCTCCCGGAAGGCCTCCAGGGTGCACTCGATGAGGAGCTTCTCCTGGAAGGGGTCGCCGACCTGGACCGCCGGGCGCTTCGAGGGCTTGGCGTCGTCGAAGGTCTCGGAGGCCAGGATCGAGGCGCCGCCGATGCCGTCGCCGCCGGTCCGGGCCCCGTACAGGATGACCTTGTTGCCCGCGCCGGAGGCCTTGGCGAGGTGGATGTCCTCGTGCCGCATCACACCGATGGCACCCGCGTTGACCAGCGGGTTGCCCTGGTAGCAGGCGTCGAAGACGACCTCGCCGCCGATGTTGGGCAGACCCAGGCAGTTGCCGTAGCCGCCGATGCCGGCGACGACGCCCGGCAGGACGCGCTTGGTGTCGGGGTGGTCGGCCGCGCCGAAGCGCAGCGGGTCGACCACGGCCACCGGACGCGCGCCCATCGCGATGATGTCGCGCACGATGCCGCCGACACCCGTGGCCGCGCCCTGGTAGGGCTCGACGTAGGACGGGTGGTTGTGCGACTCGACCTTGAAGGTGACCGCGTAGCCCTGGCCGACGTCGACGACACCGGCGTTCTCGCCGATGCCCACGAGCAGCGCGTCGGACTGCGGGGCCTTCTCGCCGAACTGGCGCAGATGCACCTTCGACGACTTGTACGAGCAGTGCTCGGACCACATGACCGAGTACATGGCGAGCTCGGCGCCGGTGGGGCGGCGGCCCAGGATCTCCACGACCCGCTCGTACTCGTCCTTCTTCAGACCGAGTTCGGCCCAGGGCAGCTCGACGTCGGGGGTCGCGGCCGCGTGCTCGACCGTGTCCAGAGGCGTCCGGCTCATGCGTTGACCAGCTTCTTGAGGATCGAGGTGAAGAACGGGAGGCCGTCGGTACGGCCCGTACCGATCAGCGGCTCGACGGCGTGCTCGGGGTGCGGCATGAGGCCGACGACGTTCCCGGCCTCGTTGGTGATGCCGGCGATGTCCCGCAGCGAGCCGTTCGGGTTGCCGTATCCATCAGCGGCTTCGCCGCGGACGAGGTACCGGAAGACGACCCGGCCCTCCGCCTCCAGCTTGTCGAGCGTGTACTCGTCGGCGACGTACCGGCCGTCCATGTTCTTCAGCGGGATGTGGATCTCCTGGCCCTCGCGGTAGTCGCTGGTCCAGGCCGTCCCCGCGTTCTCCACCCGCAGCTTCTGGTCGCGGCAGATGAAGTGGAGGTGGTCGTTGCCGAGCATCGCGCCCGGAAGAAGGTGGGCCTCCGTGAGGACCTGGAAGCCGTTGCAGATGCCGAGGACCGGAAGTCCGGCCTTCGCCTGCTCGATGACGGACTCCATAACCGGCGAGAACCGGGAGATGGCACCGGCCCGCAGATAGTCGCCGTAGGAGAAACCGCCGGGCAGCACCACGGCGTCGACCTGCTTGAGGTCCTTGTCCTTGTGCCAGAGAGCGACCGGTTCGGCGCCCGCGAGGCGGATCGCGCGCTGGGTGTCCCGGTCGTCGAGACTCCCCGGGAAAGTGACGACGCCAATACGAGCGGTCACTTCGCGGCCTCCGCGACTTCCTCCACCTTGACGGTGAAGTCCTCGATCACGGTGTTGGCGAGGAAGGATTCCGCAAGATCGTGGATGCGGGCGAGCGCGGCCTCGTCAACCGGCCCGTCAACTTCCAGTTCGAAACGCTTTCCCTGACGTACGTCCGAGATCCCTTCGAAACCCAGGCGCGGCAGCGCACGCTGGACCGCCTGGCCCTGGGGGTCGAGGATCTCCGGCTTGAGCATGACGTCGACTACGACGCGTGCCACTGGCACTCCCGGTGTGTGGTGCTGAGCAGGTTCCTTCAGACTACCCGCACAAAATTTCTACGCGGGTAGAGTTGTAGGAAACTACGTGAGGCGCATCACGATCGGGTGACAGGCGGGCGCTCTCGCGAAAAGTTCTGGGAAAGTTCCACGGGTCCGCCACGACGCCTATTGCACTGGGACACGCTGACGGATTTAGTCGGGCTTCACTTTGCAATGCCGGGCACTGTACAAATGAATTGGCAATAGCCGATACTCGGCACGTCATCGCCGATGAGCTGTATCGACGTGCCGCACGAAGGGACCGATATTCGTGGCGCAAAAGGTCGTGGTCACTCTCTTTGACGACATCGACGGCTCGGAAGCGGCGGAAACGATCGCCTTCGGACTCGACGGCAAGTCGTACGAGATCGACCTGAACGAAACCAACGCCAAGAAACTGCGCAAGGCGCTCGCGCCCTACGTGGAGGCCGGCCGCAAGCGCTCGCGCTCCGGCAAGGCGTACAAGCAGACGGAGGTCGCTCCCGACCCGGCGGCCGTCCGGGCCTGGGCCCAGGCGAACAAGATGGACGTGCCGGCGCGCGGACGCATCCCGAAGAAGGTCTACGAGGCGTTCAGCGCCGCGCAGTGAAGCCCGCGAAGGGGCGGTCCTCAGGGTTCGTCAGCGAGCCCTGAGGACCGTGCACTTGGCCGCGCCGGGAACCGACTTGCGCTACCCCCCTGCTGATCAGCTAATGTCTGGGACACGCCGAGGGGCGAGGCCGAAAGGCCGGATCCCACGGACCGTGCGGGTGTAGTTCAGTAGTAGAACATCCCCCTTCCAGGGGGAAGGCGCAGTGTGCGATTCCTGTCACCCGCTCTGGCACCGGCCGTCACGACCACTCATGTGGATCAGGTAGGCTGGTGCTCGCACCGATCGGTGGGAGCCGGTCGGGAGCAGTGCGGACGTAGCTCAGTTGGTAGAGCGCAACCTTGCCAAGGTTGAGGTCGCGAGTTCGAGCCTCGTCGTCCGCTCGGGAATGAGACCCCGGTCCATTTGGACCGGGGTCTTTTCGTGTGCCCTGCACCGTCTGACATTTGTCATGCCGGGTGATGACACCGCGCACTGCTCTTCCGGCCCGCACGCCGGGACGCTGAAGGCATGAACACCAACGGACACGAGCACGTGATCGAGGTCACCGACCTCAGGCGTGTCTACGGGGGCGGGTTCGAGGCCGTACGCGGAATCACCTTCTCCGTGGCACGCGGGGAGATCTTCGCCCTGCTGGGCACCAACGGCGCGGGCAAGACGTCGACGGTCGAACTGCTGGAAGGCCTCGCGGCACCGGCCGGCGGCCAGGTCCGCGTCCTCGGCCACGACCCCTACCGGGAGCGGGCCGCCGTACGCCCGCGGACCGGGGTGATGCTCCAGGAGGGCGGCTTCCCCTCCGACCTGACCATCGCCGAGACCGCCCGGATGTGGGCGGGCTGCACCAGCGGGGCGCGAACCGAGGCGGAGGTGCTGGAGCTGGTCGGGCTGGCCCGGAAGGCCGACGTACGGGTCAAGCAGCTGTCCGGTGGCGAGCGGCGGCGGCTGGACCTGGCGCTCGCCCTGCTCGGCGACCCCGAAGTGCTGTTCCTGGACGAGCCGACGACCGGGCTCGACGCCGAAGGCCGCCGGGACACCTGGGAGTTGGTGCGCGGGCTGCGGGCGGCGGGCACGACCGTGCTGCTCACCACGCACTACCTGGAGGAGGCGGAGGGCCTCGCCGACCGGCTCGCCATCCTGCACGAGGGGCGCATCGCCACCTCCGGAACCCCGGCCGAGGTCACCGCGGGCCGGCCCTCCCGGATGTCCTTCGAGCTGCCCGACGGCTACTTCCTCGGCGATCTGCCGCCCCTCGCCGACCTCGGCGTCTGCGGGCACGAGAGCGACGGCCGCCTCGTACGGCTGCGCACCCGGGAGCTGCAGCGAACCGCCACCGGGGTGCTGGCCTGGGCCGAGCGGGCCGGGGTCGAGCTGCGCCGGCTCGATGTGCGCTCGGCCTCGCTGGAGGAGGCGTTCCTCGGGATCGCGCAGGAGCAGGAGGTCATGGCATGAGCACCCCCGTCTGGGCACCGGCGGGCCGGCGGCTGCGGGCGCTCGCCCGCGCCGAACTCGCCCTTCTCGGCCGCAACCGCGGCGTCGTCCTCACCGCGCTCGTCATGCCGCTCGCGCTGCCGTTCAGCGTGCGTCCGGCCCTCGACCAGATAGACCTGAAGAAGGAAGGGCTTTCCATCGGCGCGGTGATGATGACGGCCGCGGTCGGCTTCTCCTTCCTCTTCGCCGTCTACACCTCCCTGGTCAACGCCTACGTCGCCCGCCGCGAGGAACTCGTCCTCAAGCGGCTGCGCACCGGCGAACTCTCCGACGCCGAGATCCTCACCGGCACCGCCCTGCCGGCCGTCGGCCTCGGCCTCGCCCAGGCCCTGCTGCTGTGCGCGGGCTGCGCGGTGCTGCTGCACACCGGAGCCCCCAAGGCGCCGTACCTGACCCTGCTGGGGCTGGTGGCGGGGCTCGTGCTGAGCGCCGCGCTGGCCGCGCTCACCGCGACCTTCACCCGAAGCGTGGAGAGCGGACAGGTCACCGCGCTGCCGCTGGTGCTCTTCTCGATGATCGGCTCCGGCATCGCGATCCCGACCGAGGTACTGCCCGACCGGCTCGCCTCCGTCTGCGAACTCCTTCCGCTGTCCCCCGCGATCCGGCTGGTCCGCGCGGGCTGGACCGGCCAGTTGAGCGCGTACCAGGTGCTGGGCGCCGTGGCGACCGCGCTGGCCTGGACCGTCGTGGCGGTGTTTGCTGTACGGCGGTGGTTCCGGTGGGAGCCGCGGCGCTGAGCACGGGGGCACACATGGTCGGGCGGATACGGCGGTGGCAGCAGCGGCACTGGGGAGAGCGGAGCAAGGCCGAGCGGGTCGAGCTGTACAGCGTCCTCACCTGGTACTGCACGGTCTGGTTCATGATGGCCTGCTGGCTGCTGCTGCCGCTGGTCGGCGGTCTCGCCCTCCGGCCCGTGGCGGTCGTCCTCGGCGCCCTGGTCGCCCTCTTGGGGATCCTGCAGTGCGCCCTCTCGAACAAGCTCACCAGGACCGCGCTCGACCACTACCTCGGGCGCGCCGAGCTGCCGGCCGGCACGTACCGCACCCCGGCCGTCCTGCTGGGGCTGGCCCTGGCGCTGCTCGTGGCGCTCGCCGGGCTGGACGCGGCCCCCCCGATGGCGATCCGGTTCTCGATCGGCGGCCTGCTGCTGCCGTTCGCGCTGCTCTACGGGCTCACGGTCCCGGTCGGGGTGTTCCTGCGCCGGTCGGCGGTGTTCACGGTCCTGCTCACGGCTGCCGTCGGGCTCGCCGACCGCGACGGCGTCGGCCTGGTGGCGACCGCCGCGATCATCGTCTTCCAGGCGGTCTTCGCACTGCTCGCGGGCCGCTGCGGCGCCTGGACCCTCGCCGTGCTGTGGGAGGCGGAACGCGCCCGGGAGATCGAGGCCCGGCTCGCCGTCGCCGAGGAACGGCTGCGCTTCGGCCGGGACCTGCACGACGTGCTGGGGCGGAACCTCTCCGTCATCTCGCTGAAGAGCGAGCTGGCCGTACAACTCGCCCGGCGCGGGCGGCCGGAGGCCGTGGAGCAGATGATCGAGGTGCAGCGCATCGCCCAGGAGTCGCAGCGGGAGGTGCGGGACGTCGTACGCGGTTACCGAGAGGCCGATCTTCTGGTCGAACTCGCCGGGGCGCAGGGCGTGTTGACGGCCGCCGGGATCGTCTGCGAGGTACGCGCCGAGGCCGACGGACTGCCCGCCGAGGTGCAGTCCGCGCTCGGCTGGGTGGTGCGCGAGGCGGCCACCAACGTGCTGCGGCACGGGGACGCGGGGCGGTGTGCGCTGAGGCTGCAGGTGCGGGAGGGGCGTGTGGTGCTGACGGTGGAGAACGACGGGGCGGCGGATCCAACTGGCAGCGGCGGCTCGGGACTCGCCGGGCTGCGGGAACGGCTGGCCGCCGTGGACGGGACGCTGGAGGCCGGGCTCGTCGGCAAGGACCGGTTCCGGCTGGTGGCCGAGGTACCGGTGAAACAGGAAGTGAGCGGAGTCGCCTCATGAGCAGCCCGGTACGGCTGTTGCTCGCCGACGACGAGCATCTGATCCGGGGCGCGCTGGCCGCCCTGCTCTCACTGGAGGACGACCTGATCGTCGTCGCGGAGGCGGCGAGCGGGCCGGAGGCGCTGGCGATGGCGCGGGCACACGAACCCGACGTGGCCGTGCTCGATCTCCAGATGCCGGGCGCCGACGGTGTGAAGGTCGCCACATCTCTGCGCGCCGAACTGCCCGGCTGCCAGGTACTGATCGTCACCGGTCACGGTCGGCCCGGGCACCTGAAGCGGGCGCTCGCGGCCGGTGTGCGGGGGTTCGTCCCGAAGACGGTGAGCGCCCTGCGGCTCGCCGAGATCATCCGGACCGTGCACGCGGGAAACCGTTACGTCGACCCGGAGTTGGCCGCCGACGCGATCTCCGCCGGGGACTCCCCGCTGACCGCGCGGGAGGCCGAGGTGCTGGAGCTGGCGGCCGACGGCGCGCCGGTCGCGGAGATCGCCGAGCGGGCCGCGCTGTCGCCGGGAACCGTACGGAACTACCTCTCCTCGGCCGTCACGAAGCTCGGTGCGGAGAACCGCCATGCGGCAGTGCGTCTCGCACGCGCCCGAGGTTGGGTATAGTTGGCCTCGCGCCACGGCGCAATGCGGACGTAGCTCAGTTGGTAGAGCGCAACCTTGCCAAGGTTGAGGTCGCGAGTTCGAGCCTCGTCGTCCGCTCCACAACGAAGGCCCCCGGTTCTCACCGGGGGCCTTTCGCGTCAGGCCCTAGGCCCAGCCGGTGCCCGTCAGGCGCTCGTACGCCTCCACGTACTTCGCCCGGGTCGCGTCCACGACGTGCTGCGGCAGCGGCGGCGGGGGCTGCTCGCTCCTGCGGTCCCAGCCGGACTCGGCCGAGGTCAGCCAGTCGCGGACGAACTGCTTGTCGTACGACGGCTGCGCGCGGCCCGGCTGCCACTGGTCGGCCGGCCAGAAGCGGGACGAGTCCGGGGTGAGGACCTCGTCGGCGAGGACGAGCGTGTCGCCCTCGAAGCCGAACTCGAACTTGGTGTCCGCCAGGATGATCCCCCGGTCGCGGGCGATGTCCCGGGCGCGGGAGTACACGGCGAGGGTGGCCTGGCGCAGCTGGGCCGCGGTCTCGGCGCCGACCTGGCGGGCGACCTCCTCGTAGGAGACGTTCTCGTCGTGCTCGCCGACCTCGGCCTTGGTGGCCGGCGTGAAGATCGGGCCGGGCAGTTCCGAGCCGTCGACCAGGCCTTCGGGGAGGGCCAGGCCGCAGACGGTCCGGGACTCGTCGTACTCGACCAGGCCCGAGCCGGTGAGGTAGCCGCGGGCCACGCACTCCACCGGGACCATCTTCAGGGACTTGCAGACCAGCGTGCGGCCCGCCCAGTCGGCGGGGGCGCCCTCGGGGAGCTCGGTGCTCAGCACGTGGTTGGGGGCCAGGTCGCGCAGCTGGTCGAACCACCACAGGGAGAGCTGGGTGAGGACGCGGCCCTTGTCGGGGATCTCCGTGGGCAGCACCCAGTCGTACGCGGACATGCGGTCGCTGGCGACCATCACGAGGTCGCCCGCCTCGTTCTGGTACAGCTCGCGCACCTTTCCGGTGTGCAGGTGCACCAGGCCCGGAACCTGGATCGGCTCGGGCTTTTCTACGAATCCGGACACGGTTCCTCCCCGTGGTTCTGTCCAAGTGCCTCGATTCTCCCTTATGGGGGCGATCGGTTTCGGCCAGGGGGGCGGTGGAGGTCCGCCGGGGCTCAGTCCCGTTTGCAGATGCGGTCCAGCAGGTTCGCCGTGGCCCGCTGGATGCGGGGGTCCACATGGCCCGGGCGGTCCAGGGACGGGGACCAGGCGAAGGTGCCGGAGGCGAACACCCAGGCGCCGGAGGGAGCGCGGTAGAGGGAGGTCTCCTGGTGGCGCAGGACGCCGTCGTTGTCGGTGTAGGGGGAGTGCGCGAGCAGGATGCGCTCCTCGTGCTCGGGCAGCGGGGTGCGCGGGAAGTAGCGGTCGGCCTCCCCGGCGACCAGGCCCTCGATCTCGTCGCCCTCGTGCGCGCCGGTCGCCTCCCACAGCCAGTGGCCCGCGTTGCGGACGATCAGCGGGTACGGCTCGGGGACCCGGCCCGCGTACTGGATGCCGACCAGCTGCTGCTCGGGCCGGTCGATCTCGCGCCACAGCACCGGCTTTCCGGGGCCCTTGCGCTTGCGGCAGGTCAGCAGCCGGTCGGGGACGCCGGACGGGGAGGGGCCCAACTCCACCTGCCAGTACATGGTGTTGGCGGAGAGGAAGACCAGTGAGGTGCCGCGGTCGCGGGCGTCCTCGACGGCGCGGCGCATCGGCACCGACCAGTACTCGTCGTGACCGGGGAAGACCAGGCCCCGGTACCGGCTGGGGTCGACGCGGCCGGCGTGCAGGTCGCGCGCGTCGGCGTAGGCGAGGTCGTAGCCGTAGCGCTCGGCCCAACGGATGAAGTCGTAGGCGTGGCCGACGTGCAGGGGCAGGCCCGCGCCCGCGTACGGGCGGTCGAAGGAGACCGTGGTGGCCGCGTCCGCCTCGCCGAGCAGGCTGCCCTTCTCGTCCCAGGCGTGGTAGAGGCTGGCGCCGGTGTGGCCGTCCTCCGGGTAGAGGTTGTACGCCTGCCAGGTGATGTCGGGCAGCAGCAGGAGCAGGTCGGCGGGGTGGTCGTCGCGGACCGTGAACGGCACGTGGGAGCGGTAGCCGTCGACGGTGGTCAGGACGGCCACGTAGGCGCCGATGCTCCAGTGGGAGGGCACCTGGAGGCGCCAGGACAGCCACCAGTGGTGACAGGAGACCGTACGGTCGGCGGCCAGCGGCGTGGGCTGGACGATGCCGGAGAGCCGGGGGCTCGTGGTGATCTTGGCAGCGCCGTCGCCGCCGTAGTGGCCGATGCGGTAGATGTCCACGCTGAACTGCTGGGGCGGGTCGACCGTGATGTGGAAGTCGATCGCCGCGCCGGGCGTGACCGCGCCGGTGGAGGCGAAGCCCTTGATCTGCCGGTGCACGTCGTCGGCCGAGCGGGGGCCGGAGCCGGCCGAGCGCGGCGCGGGGACGCGAGACCGCTCCCCGGCCGGCTGCTGCGGGCTCGGGTCGACGTACCAGGGCACGACGTGTCCCGTGTCGTCGAAGTAGGTCTCACTGCCGCGCAGCCAGGGGACCGGGCCCAGGCCGAAGGGGTCCGTGACAGCGTGCGCGAGTGCTCCGGACTCCCAGCGGCGGATGTGGTCCGAGGCCATGGTCGCTCCCCTCCCTCATGCCCCCGTGTCGCTCTGACGGTGGTGCGGTGTGGTGCTCGGTCGTGCTGTCGTATGTCGCATGCGCTTGCCATGTGCGAGGTCGGTCCCCAGCACATCACATAACGCATGGGTCTGGTCACTATTCGTTGCTAATTGACCTGAAGTGGAAGACGCTTCTCCGTTACAACGCCCAGGCCGCCGGGTAGACCACGGCTTTCGGTTCTGGCCGGAATCAGACGAGCCGCACCGGCTTCTCCAGGCGTATCCCGGACGCGGCCAGCCAGTCGCGCAGCGGGCCCGGGTCTCCCTCCTCGATCAGGCTGAGCACCTTGGGGGCGAGGTCGGCGGCTCGCTCGCCGCCCAGCAGCAGGGAGGGGCCGTCGAGCCAGTCGAGACCGGGGGCCGCCCCGGCCGTGTCGACGGCGGCGCAGCACACCATCGCCGTGACGTGATCGGCGAGCAGGTCACGGGCCGTACGCGGCGGCTGCAACGGGAACAGGGGGAGCGCGCCGTCGTCCCACAGGGCGCTGTCGGGGCCCTGGCCGGCGGCGGTCGCGCCTCTCGGCACGGCGGCCTCCTCGCGGGCCAGCGCGGCGGTCAGGACCGCGGCCAGGGCGGCGCTGCGTTCTGTGCCGGGGTCGGTGTCCTCGGGCGGGTCCGCCTCGGCTTCGCCTCCGGCGGGGATTCGGTCCGCACCCGCACCGCCCGCGCGGATTCCGTCGTCGGGTGCGGGTGGCCCCGGTGGGGGGTACTCGCCGTCGGCGCCCAGCGGGATGTCGTGGGTGCTTGGCTCGGTCAGGTGGTCCAGGACGCGGGCCAGGGTGGGGCCGGCGGGCTCGGGGGCCGCAGGGTCGGCGGTGGTGCGCACGCCCAGGGAGTCCAGAACGCGGTGCAGGCGGGCCGCGTCGGCGCGCCAGGTGCGGTCGACGACCTCCTCCGGGTACGCCTGCCAGTCCACCGGGGCCCAGTCCGGGCCGCACTCGGCCGGGCCGCCGTGGAAGAGGCGGGCGGCGAGCAGGGAGGCGGCCTCGTCCACCGTGCCCGGCTCCTCCAGGAGGTCGCAGGCGGGACGCTCGCCGAGGCGGGAGGCGAAGCCCTCGGCCAGCCGGTCGCGCCGGGACAGCTCGGTGAGCGCGGCCACGACGCCCGCGTCCAGCCGGGCGGGCCAGCGGCCCATCCGCCAGGCGGGCAGCGCCACCCGGGTCAGCAGCCGGTCCCAGCCCGCGTAGGCGAGACCGACCTGCTCCTGGGCGACGATCCGCAGTCCGTAGTCCACGGCCTGCGCGCGCTCGGCCGCCGCCGCCGCGACCCCGCGCTCCATCAGGGCCGCGTGCTCGCGGCAACCGCGCAGCATCAGCCGGGCGACCCAGCCGACGGCCGCGCACACGGCCCGGGTGAGCGGGCAGCGGCCGGGCGTCGAGGCCACGCCGACCGCCGCGTCCAGACCGCGCACGAAGCGGCGGGCGGCGGCTATGTCCGGGTGCGCGGAGGGGCCCGTACCGGCGACGACCGGGGCGAGGACCGCGCGCAGCTCGCCGACGCGCATCCACCACAGGAACGGGGAGCCTATGACGAGGACCGGGGCGGTGACGGCTCGGCGGTGGGCGCCGAAACCGGATCCCTGGCCGGGGCCCGCCAGCTCGTCGTGCACCGGTCGCGGGGGCGGGCCGTGGGCCGGGTGGGTGCGGTCCTCCAGCCAGCTGTCGCAGTCCGGGGTGAGCGCTATGGCCGAGGGCGCGGGGACTTCGAGCCGGTCGGCGAGGTCGCGCACCAGCCGGTACAGGTCCGGGGCGGAGTCCTCCGGGATCGGGACCGTGGGGGTCACGGCGGGACGGGCACGGGCCACGACCAGGGCGATACCGGCGGCGGCCAGCAGCACGACCACGGCCAGCACGCCCACGACCCAGCGGGCGGCGGACCAGACCGGGCCGACGAAATGGCCGGTGGAACCGCCGGTCAGCAGGATCACCTCGGCGGCCGCCGGCAGCACGGCCACGGCCAGTGCCCGGCCACGGATGCGCAGCACGGCGAGGGCCCGCGAGCGCGCGGCCTGCGCACCCACCTCCACACCGATTCCGGTCACGAGCGGACCTCACCCCCTCCCTGCGGATCCCAAGCTGTCCTGGCGTTGCTCACTCCCCCACTGTGGCACCCGCCACCGACATCGCAATGCCGGTGGGCCAAGTGCCGGAATGCTTGCGCCGCACCCTAGTTGGGGCCTCGGCCTCCGTCAGCCGGATGGGCGATTGCTCACTCGATGGAATGGCTTTGGTCAGAGGTGGATGACAGGCAGCAAAGATCAGGCCCCGGATTCTCGTCCGGGGCCTGGGTGGGTACGGAATGCGTGCGACCGGCGGCTTTACGCCTCCGCCGACTCCCCGGCGGACTCGGCTTCCTTTGCGCCCGCAGCCTTCGCCGCGATGTCCGTGCGGTGCTGCGAACCGTCCAGGCGGACACGGGCCACCGCCCGGTACGCCCGCTCGCGGGCCGCGGCGAGGTCCTCGCCGGTCGCCGTGACGGACAGCACCCGGCCGCCCGCGCTGACGATCGCGTCACCCTCCCGCTTCGTCCCGGCGTGCAGGACGTAGGCGTGCGGGGCGTCCTCGGCGGCCACCTCGTCCAGGCCCGTGATGGGGTCGCCGGTGCGCGGGGTGCCGGGGTAGTTGTGCGAGGCGATGACCACCGTGACGGCCGCGTCCTCGCTCCAGCGCAGGGGCTCCAGGTCGTCGAGGGTGCCGTTCGCCGCGGCCAGCAGGACACCGGCCAGCGGGGTCCTCAGGCGGGCCAGCACGACCTGGGTCTCGGGGTCGCCGAAGCGGGCGTTGAACTCGATGACCCGGACGCCGCGCGAGGTGATCGCGAGCCCGGCGTAGAGCAGACCCGAGAAGGGCGTGCCACGGCGGCGCAGCTCGTCCACCGTCGGCTGCAGCACCGTCTCCAGCACCTCTTCGACCAGCTTCGGGTCCGCCCACGGCAGCGGCGAGTACGCGCCCATGCCGCCCGTGTTCGGGCCCTCGTCGCCGTCCAGGGCGCGCTTGAAGTCCTGCGCGGGCTGGAGCGGCACGACGGTACGGCCGTCGGTGATGGCGAACAGGGACACCTCGGGCCCGTCGAGGAACTCCTCGATGACGACTCTCCCCCGCTGCCCGGAAGGCGCGGGAGGTGCCCCCACGCACCCGGCGGCGTGGGCCTTGGCGGCCTCGAGGTCGTCCGTGACGACGACACCCTTGCCGGCGGCCAGCCCGTCGTCCTTGACGACGTAGGGGGCACCGAAGGCGTCGAGGGCCTCGGCGACCTCCTCCGCCGTGGTGCAGACGTACGACCGGGCCGTGGGCACCCCGGCCTCCGCCATCACGTCCTTGGCGAAGGCCTTGGACCCCTCGAGCTGCGCGGCCTCCCCGGAGGGGCCGAACACCGGGATGCCCGCCTCGCGCACGGCGTCGGCGACACCGGCGACCAGCGGGGCCTCCGGGCCGACGACGACGAGGTCGGCTTCGAGCCGCCCGGCCAGCGCGGCCACGGCCTTGCCGTCGAGCGCGTCGACCGGGTGCAGCTCGGCGACCTCGGCGATGCCGGCGTTGCCGGGGGCGCAGTGGAGCGCGGTGACGTCGGGGTCGAGGGACAGGGAGCGGCACAGGGCGTGTTCGCGGGCGCCGGTACCGATGACGAGGACCTTCACGGGGGTCAGCCTAATGGCAAGGTTGCCGAAGGTCGGGGGGCGGGGAAGCTGTGCGTTCCTACGAACGGGGTGGGTGCCGGTGTGGGTCCCTGCCCGGGGGCTGTCGCCCCCAGACCCCTGCTTCGGCCTGAACGGCCTCGTCCTCGAACGCCGGACGGGCCGCTCCCGTCCACGCGCCTACTCGTTCGAGAACTCCTCCACCACCGTCGCCCCCAGCTCCCGCACGATCAGTTCGTGGCCGGACATGGCCGACTCGTTGAGGTCGGGGTCGTCGTCCTCGGGGATGTCGTCCTCGGGGGCGACGGGGGGCGGCTCGGGGGCCGAGACCGGCTGCGGGGCAGCGGGTGCCTGGTACTGCGGCTGGGCCGGGGCGGGTCCCTGGGGTGCGGCGGGCGCGGGGGCCGACGGCTGGGGTGCCGCGGGGCGAGGTGCGGAGGGGGCGCCGTAGCCACCGCCGGCGGGCGCGCCGCCGTAGCCACCGCCACCGCCACCGCCGAAGCCCGCGGAACCACCGGACGGCAGGGGCGCCGAGCCGCCCGAGGGGTCGACGACCGCCTCGATCTTCCACTGCACGTTGAACTGCTCGGCCAGGGCCTGCCGCAGCACGTCCTCGCTGCCGCTGCTCGCGAAGTTGTCGCGGGCGCCGGCATTGACGAAACCGAGCTGGAGGGTGGTGCCGTCGAAGCCGGCCACCTGGGCGTTCTGGCTGAGCAGGATCCAGGTGAAGCGGCGGCGGTTCTTGACGGCCTCCAGGATGTTCGGCCAGAGCATCCGGGGGTCGAGGCCGCCGGTGGGAGCGGCGGCCGGAGCCGGGGCCGGGGGTGCCGACGGGGCAGCAGGTGCCTGGTACTGGGCCTGGGGCTGGGCAGGCGCGGGGCTCTGCGGGGCGCCGCCCGCCGGCGCGGCCGTGGGCCAGCCGCCGGGGCGCCGGCCGCCGCCGGCCTGGGCCGCGGTGGGCCAGGCGCCGGGGGCGGGAGCGGCGGGAGGAGCCGAGGCTGCCGTCGGGGCAGGGGTTGCCGGGGCAGGGGCAGCCGGGGCAACGGCCGCCGGAGCGGTCGCCGGGGGTACCGGCGTCGGTGCCGGGGCGGGCTCAGGGGCCGTAGGCGCCCCTGCAGCCGGGCCACCGGAGCCGCTCGGGCCGACTGGTCCACCCTGCGCACCCGGGGCCCGTACGGCCGCACGAGCGGCGGCGGGCCCACCGCCGGGCGGCACGGGCGCACCGCCCTGGGGCATGCCCGCGTGGGCCTCGGGTCCGGGGACGTACCCCATGGCGGGTGCGGCGCCCGCGCCCACGAAGTTGACGCCGCGCTCGAGCCGGTCGAGGCGGGCCATCACGGACCGCTCGTCCCCGTAGGCCGCGGGGAGCAGGACGCGGGCGCAGATGAGTTCGAGCTGGAGACGGGGCGAGGTGGCGCCGCGCATCTCGGTGAGGCCCTCGTTGACGAGGTCCGCGGCGCGGCTCAGCTCGGCCGCGCCGAAGGTGCCGGCCTGGGCCTGCATGCGTTCCAGGACGTCGGCCGGGGCGTCGATGAGCCCCTTCTCCACCGCGTCCGGCACGGCGGCGAGGATCACCAGGTCCCGGAGCCGCTCCAGCAGATCGGCGACGAAACGACGCGGGTCGTTGCCCCCCTCGATGATCCGGTCCACGACCTCGAAGGCGGCGGCGCCGTCGCCGGTGGCGAAGGCCTCGACGACGGAGTCGAGGAGCGAGCCGTCGGTGTAGCCGAGGAGGGAGGTGGCCATGGCATAGGTCACACCTTCTTCCCGTGCACCGGCGAGGAGCTGGTCCATGACGGACATGGAGTCACGCACGGAGCCGGCGCCGGCCCGCACGACGAGCGGCAGCACACCCTCCTCGACGGGGATGTCCTCCCGCCGGCACACCTCGGACAGGTAGTCCCGCAGCGTCCCCGGGGGCACCAGCCGGAACGGATAGTGATGCGTACGCGACCGGATCGTCCCGATGACCTTCTCGGGCTCGGTGGTGGCGAAGATGAACTTGAGGTGCTCCGGCGGCTCCTCGACGACCTTCAGCAGCGCGTTGAAGCCGGCCGACGTGACCATGTGGGCCTCGTCGATGATGTAGATCTTGTACCGGCTGGAGGCGGGCCCGAAGAAGGCCTTCTCGCGCAGCTCACGGGCGTCGTCCACACCACCGTGCGACGCTGCGTCGATCTCGATGACGTCGATGGACCCGGGCCCGTTCCGCGCCAGGTCCCGGCACGACTGGCACTCCCCGCACGGGGTCGGCGTGGGACCTTGCTCACAGTTCAGGCAGCGCGCCAGGATCCGTGCGCTGGTCGTCTTGCCACAGCCACGCGGCCCGCTGAACAGGTACGCGTGATTGACCCGGTTGTTCCGCAGCGCCTGCTGCAGCGGGTCGGTGACATGCTCCTGCCCGATGACCTCGGCAAAGGTCTCCGGGCGATAGCGGCGGTACAGCGCGAGAGACGACACGCATACGAGGTTATAGGCGTCCACTGACAACCCACCCCGCCGAAGGCTTCCGCCCGGCAAACGCAAGCGCCCCCCACGCACCCGCCAGAGCCGACCTACCCTTGCTGCCTTCCGGCCCTGGGGGAGTTCAGTCAGATAGCGCCGCGTGAGGGGCTGGGCCCCACAGTACCCGATCGCGGCCCGAGCACTGCACCCGATGACGGCCTGCGGGAACGAGTTCGCGAGCACTCCCCTCGGTCATGTAATGTTTCCGGCGGAGGATTCGCCTAGAGGCCTAGGGCGCACGCTTGGAAAGCGTGTTGGGGGCAACCCCTCACGAGTTCGAATCTCGTATCCTCCGCCAGCCTCACCGGGCACGATGTCGAAGGGCCCCACCGCTTGCGGTGGGGCCCTTCGACGTTGTCCGTCGGAGAAGTTTCCAGACGGGAAAGTCGGTGTTCGGGCCCAGCTGCCCGCCGATCGGCGAGCCGAAGACGGCCGATGGGATGACCTGGCGCCCGGCCGGTCTATCGGCTCCGCCCGACCGGGGACGTTCCTCCTGGCAGAGGCCGCCACGTGCGGCGCTGGGAGAAGACTGAGGAGACACCGAGGATGGCCATTCCCTTCAAGGGCGTGATCCAGGAGGACATCCGGCAGTCGGTGCCCGACTGGGAGCCGTACAAGCAGCCGCAGGCCCCGGACGGTGCACCGAACGTCCTGTACGTGGTGTGGGACGACGTCGGTTTCGGTACTTTCGACATGTTCGGCGGGCTGGTGGAGGCGCCGGCGATGCGGCGGCTCGCCGAGACGGGGGTGAAGTTCACCAACTTCCACACCACCGCACTGTGCTCCCCGACGCGCTCGTGCCTGCTGACGGGGCGGAACGCGACCAGTAACGGCATGGCCTGTGTCGCGGAGATGACCAGTGGCTTTCCCGGGTCCAACGGCCGGATCCCGTTCGAGAACGCGAGCCTGGCCGAGGTGCTCGTGGAGCGGGGCTGGAACACCTACGCCCTGGGCAAGTGGCACCTCGTCCCCTCGGACGAGGCCAACCTGGCGTCCTCGAAGCGTCACTGGCCGCTCGGCCGTGGATTCGAGCGCTTCTACGGCTTCCTCGGCGGCGAGGCCGACCAGTACTACCCCGACCTGTTCTACGACAACCACCCGGTCGACCCGCCGTACACCCCGGAGCAGGGCTACCACCTGTCGAAGGACCTGGTGGACCGGACCATCGAGTTCATCCGGGATGCCAAGGTCATCGCCCCGGAGAAGCCCTGGTTCACGTACTTCTGCCCGGGCGCGGGCCATGCCCCGCACCACATCTTCAAGGAGTGGGCCGACAGGTACGCGGGGAAGTTCGACGACGGCTACGAGGTCTACCGCCGGATGACGCTGCAGCGGCAGATCGAGCTGGGCATCATGCCCGAGGGAACCGAGCTGACCCCGATCAACCCCCACGGGGAGCCGGAGGCCACCGGGCCTTCGGGGCAGCCGTGGCCGCTCACGGACTTCGTGCGCCCGTGGGAGTCGCTGAGCGACGACGAGAAGCGCCTGTTCGCCCGGATGGCCGAGGTCTTCGCCGGTTTCGTCTCCTACACCGACGCGCAGATCGGACGGCTCCTGGACTACCTGGAGGAGTCCGCACAGCTGGAGAACACGATCATCGTCGCGGTCTCCGACAACGGCGCCAGCGCCGAGGGCGGGCCGAACGGCTCGATGAACGAGATGAACTTCTTCAACGGCGTACCCGACGACATGGCGGAGAACCTGCGCCACCTCGACGAGATGGGCAGCCCGAAGACGTACAACCACTACCCCAGCGGGTGGGCGTGGGCGTTCAACACCCCGTTCAAGTACTGGAAGCGGTGGGTGTCGTACGAGGGCGGCATCGCCGACCCGATGATCATCGCCTGGCCCAAGGGCATCAAGCACAAGGGTGAGACCCGCCACCAGTACGTCCACGCCATCGACATCGTGCCGACCATCTACGACATGCTCGGCATCACGCCCCCGGGCGTGGTCAAGGGCGTCGAGCAGAGCCCCATCGAAGGCGCCAGCTTCCGCAAGGTGATCGAGGACGCCCAGGCACCCGAACCGCGGCCGACGCAGTTCTACACCATGCTCGGCACGCGCGGGATCTGGCACGACGGCTGGCACGCCGCGACCGCGCACCCGCCGGCGCCGTCCAACTGGAGCCACTTCGAGCAGGACGTCTGGGAGCTGTACAACCTGCGCGAGGACCGCTCCGAGAACCGCGACCTGGCCGCACAGCACCCCGAGAAGCTCGAAGAGCTCAAGCGTCTGTGGTCGGCGGAGGCCGAGAAGTACCACGGGCTGCCGCTGGACGACCGCAGCCCCATGGAGATCCTGAACACGCCCCGGCCCCAGCTCTCCAAGCCCCGGGACCGGTACGTCTACTACCCGGGCGGCGCCGGCGTCCCCGAGGTGGTGGCCGTCAACATCCGCGGACGGTCCTACACCATCGTCGCCGACGTACGGTTGGACACGCCCGAGGCCCGTGGAGTGCTCTTCTCCCACGGTGGGCGCTTCGGCGGCCACAGCCTGTACCTCATGGACGGGCACGTGCACTACGTCTACAACTGGCTGGGCCGCATGGAGCAGAAGGTCAGCTCGTCGGAGCGGGTCGGCCCCGGGGACCACACCTTCTCGGTGGTGTTCCGGGCCGGCGAGCGTGACCAGCAGGGCAGCACGCACGGCACGCTCGCCCTGTACATGGACGACCGCCAGGTCGCCCAGTCCGACATCAAGACCCAGCCAGGCAACTTCTCCCTGGTCGGCGAGGGCCTGGCGGTCGGCCGTGACGCCAGCCAGCCGGTCTCCGGCGACTACGACCCGCCGTTCGAGTTCCTCGGCGGCACGATCCGTCAGGTGGTGGTCGACGTCACCGGAGAGCCCTTCGCGGACGTGGAGAAGGAACTCATCGGCATGTTCCACCGCGACTGACAGCAGCCTCGCGCGTCGGGCACCTCATCGGCTGTCGAGGGGCCCGGCGTCCGCGGCACAGCGGAAGCCCTGGTGACCGGTGCTGCTGTCCGGGGTGCTGGAGCTGCGGGCGGCCACCCGGTAGCGGCGGCAGTAGGAGGCATGGCAGAGATACGAGCCGCCCCGGATCACCCGGGACGAGCCGAGCACCGGACCCGAAGGGTTCTCGCGAGGGCTGCGCGCGTAGTAGTCCGACGCGTACCAGTCGGCGCACCACTCCCAGACGTTGCCGCACGCGTTGTACAGGCCGTGGCCGCCGGGCGGGTAGGCGGCCACCGGGGTGGTGCCGTACCAGCCGTCAGGGCGCGTGTGGTGGTCGGGAAAGCGGCCCTGCCACACGTTCATCCGCCGCTCGCCGCCAGGCTCCGGTTCGTCTCCCCAGGGGAACACCGCCTGCTCCAGGCCGCCGCGGGCGGCGTACTCCCACTCCGCCTCGGTCGGTAGCCGCTTGCCCGCCCATGCGGCGTATGCACGGGCGTCGTTCCAGGACACGTGCACCACCGGGTGGTCGGCACGGCCGGCGAGGCCGGAGCCCGGCCCCTCGGGACGGCGCCAGCTTGCACCGTGCACCTGACGCCACCAGGGGGCTGCGGCCACGGCCCGGGTGTCGGGGAAGCCGGACGGCAGCAGCCCGGCGAAGACGAACGACCAGCCGTACCGCTCGGCCTCCGTCTCGTAGCCGGTGGCGGCCGTGAAGCCACCGAAGTCGGCATTCGAGACGGCGACCCGGTCGATCCAATAGGCGCCCACGGTCACCTTGTGGACCGGCCCTTCACCGTCTCCTGGGACCGCCCAGCGGTCCTGGGAGCCCATCAGGAAGGTGGCGGCTTCCAGACGCACCATGCCCGCTCGGTCCGGGCCGGCCCCGGGGACCGACGTCGATCGAACCGGTGCTGCGGCAGGCCCCTGCCGCGACGGGCCACAGCAGACGGAACGCACCTCGCTGTCGGACGTCATCCGGCCTCCCCGGGGAATCGACCATTCCGATTCTGGGGCAGCGGCGGCGTGGCGCGCGTGACGACACGGCGGCGGTCAGCACGCCCGCAGCGCGGCGTAGGCCTCTCCTACGGTGGGGAACGCGCGCAACTGACGAGTGGCCCCGTCCTCGTACGGGTTGGCGCGCAGGGTGGCCGTGACCGTCTCCCGAGGGCACGCGAGGACCAGCTCGCAGTGGTGTTCCCGCAGGTCAGCGGTGAGCCGGGCCAGCACCTCGGCCGCGGTGGCGTCCACGTGGAACACCGCCTCGGTGTCCAGCACGAGGTAGCGCGGATACGGCGACCGGGCCGCCGCCAGGGTCAGAATCCGCTGGTGGACGCGGTTGGCGTTGGCGAAGAACAGTGGAGCGTCCACCCGGTAGATCAGCACGTCGGGGTCGGCGGACTCGTCCGGTGCGGCCTCACGAGGCGCACCGTCATCGGTGACGGTGAGTACCGCGTCGTGGGGCCAGGCGACACGGCGGAGCAGTTGCAGCAGCGCGAGAATGACGGCCACCAGCAGCCCGTGCAGCACCCCGAGGCCCACCACCGCGACCATGGCTGCCAGCGCGAGCAGGGCCTCCGTGTGCCAGCCCCACCACAGTTCTTTGAACCCGGCGACGTCGATGAGGCGCGACGCCGACACGATGACGAGAGCGGCAAGCGCCGCCTTCGGCAGCAGCGCGATGACCGGCCCGGTGGTCAGCAGGGCGACGACCACCAAGCCGGCGCATGCCAGCTGGTACAGCTGGGAGTGCGCCCCCGAGCTCCGGGCGGAGAGGGTGCGCTGGGTGCTGGGCATCGGCGCGAAGCCACCGAGGAAGCCGGAGGCCGCGCTGGCCGCGCCGATGGCCACCGACTCTCTGACCAGGGAGACCTGCCCTTCCACGGGCCCTGTCCTGCGCAGTACGGCCACGCCCTCGATGGAGGCGACCATGGCGATCCCGGCGGCGGTGGGAAGCAGCTCCCAGACGTCCCCGGCGCTGACGTCCGGCCACGCCGGGACGGGCAGCCCACCTGAAACCCCACCGATCAACGCCACGCCATGACCCGCCAGGTCCGCCACGCCCGACACCACGATGGCGGCGACGCACACCACCGGCGTCGGGGCGGCACGCAGCACGGGCACGGCGCGCAGTGTCTTCTTCAGGACGATGAGCAGGACCAGTGACCCCACGCCCACCACGGCGGTCACCACATGCACCGTGTCCAGATGGGTGAGCACCTGCCACAGCTTCACCATGGAACGGTTGCTGGAGACGTGCACTCCGAGCAGCGGGGGCACCTGACCGGCCATGACCTGTACGGCCGTACCCGCCAGATACCCGAGCACCACCGGTCCCGACATGAAGGTGGCGAGCCCCCGCAGCCGCCCCGGGAGCAGGAGCAGAACACCGGTGAGCAACGCCAGGCATGCGGTCAACGCCACCGCCTGGTGCGCGTCCCCGTGGGCCCGGCCGCTCACAGCCGTATAGCTCATGATCGCCGTGGTCGAGGACGGGCCGACGGCCACCAGGCGGGTGGAGGTCAGCAGGGCGAACACGGCTGTCGCCGCCACCGTGGTGTACAGACCGACGACCGGGTGCAGCCCCGCCACCTGCCCGTACCCCAGGGCCTGCGGCACCAGGGTCACCGCGACCGCGAACCCGGCCACGAGATCTCCCCGCACGCCGCGCCACGAAGAGCGGCGCAACTGTCCCAGCAGGGGCACCGCGACGGACACCCGACGTCCCTTGACTGTCACCGACCCATTGTCGAGAGAGCGAAGCTCCCAGAAACGGATAGACGCGACACTGACACGATTGGCTGCCACGGCTCATCAATGACGGCTCATCATGCTTCGCATCCGCCCTTCGCACGTCAGCGTCGATGGAACGCCGGACCATGGGCGCAGCCGACAGGTGTGTTGTTGCCGCTCACGTCGAAGTCGGAGCAAGTGAGGAACAGGTAGTTGAACTTGCCCAGCAGAAAAGCCAGAACGCCGATGAGGACCGTGACAGCGACGGCAGCGAGGCGCTGGAACACCGGCAGCGCCTCGTAATCGGCCACCAGGATGCGCGCGAGCAGCCAGGTGAGCATCGGGGCCCCCAGGAGGGTCAGAACAACCTCGAAGTAGTGGAGGTAGGGAAAGCCGTGGCCCCTCGGCGCCACGATGGCCAAGGCGATCCAGACCGAGGGCAAGGACAACGCGATCCAGCCGCCCCAAGGCAGCGCACCCCTGTTCCGGAGCACCACGCCCGAGAGCAGTACGGCGGTAGCCACTGCCCAAAGACCGAGCACGCTGTCGAAGAAAACCGCGTCGTACGCACCCAGCGTGAAAGCGGGCCACCAGATCACGAGCGTCCCGGCTGCGGCCGCGGTCGCCGTGGCCCGAAGGGTGGAGTCGATCTCCCGAACATTTCGCTGCCGCCCCGGGCGCGGGGCGCGGGGTGCTTCCTCGGCCATGTGGTGTGCGTCCCCCCATGGCGAAGGCGCCCATCGCACTTTCACCGGTTCGGGTCAATAGATGCGGGGGTCAGCCACGGCCAGCGAAGGGGACCTACGGTCCGGTTTTGCCTTACCAGGTCTCGAAACCCCAGGTCAGTGGCATGAAGCGGTTGTTCCCGTAAGGATCTGTGCCGACGGCCACAGCAAACGGGACAGACGTAGGCTCATACTGAGCCATGACAAAGCCCGCTGCGCCGAAGCGTCATTTGCCCACCAGCCCCTTCAAGGCCCCGGTCACACCGGCTCCCAAGCACTTCGCCGTGGGCGACCAGGTCACCCACGACGTGTACGGCCTCGGCCGAGTGATCGGCATCGAGGACGGAATCGCGGCGCTCGTGGACTTCGGCTCGGCGCAAATGCGGATCTTGAGCCCGTACGCCAAGATGACCAGACTGTAGAACCGCTGTGCCCGGTCACGGCACACCAGGCCCCTTCAGGGACCTGCAACGAAAGAGAGTCCTCTCATCGATCTGACGTCGCTGTTTTCCGCCCTGGAGGGGCAACCCCGCCGCTCCGCTGCAGCGTCGCCGCCTCCGGCGACCAACCCCTTCCAGGCCCCTGTCTTCGAGGAAGACGAGACCCTGCCGCCGGAGGACGCACGGGAGCCCGCCTCGGGCGTACGTGCGGCGCGGCCCAAGGCGGCTTAGCACCCACATCGGCTCTCCGTATCGGCAGTGAGCCGGGCCACTGGGGCGTGGGTCACTCGCCGATCGCGGTTTTGTAGCCGGCGGCGTCGAGGAGGCTGTCGAACTCCGGCCGTTCGGACGGCTTGAGCTTGAAGATCCAGTTGTCGTAGGGCTCCTCGTTGATCAGCTCCGGGCTGTCGGACAGCTCCTCGTTGACCGCGATCACCTCGCCGCCGACCGGCGCGTAGATCTCCGTCGCGGCCTTCACCGACTCCACGACACCGGCGGCCTCGCCCGCCTCGAAGACCTTGCCGACGTCGGCCAGCTCCACGAACACGACGTCACCGAGTGCCTTCTGGGCATGGTCGCTGATGCCCACGGTGATCGTGCCGTCCGATTCCCTGCGCGCCCACTCGTGCGTATCGGCGTACCGAAGCCCAGCCGGAATGTTCGACATACGTGCTCCCCTGAAGCCGTAGATGATCAACACGGCCATCCATGCCCGGGTCCGAAGGGTGCGGGACGTGGTTTCCCCCGCATGGCTCACAAAGCGCGGGGCGGCGGTGAGGCGTTGGTCGGCCGGGGGCGGGGACGATGACGTGGACCACGCTGCCCGGCTCGGCCCCGTCGATCGCCTTGCGGAGGCGGAGCAGCCGTCGGCCGTGAAGGCCGGGGCGGGCTGCCGTCGGCCGTCAGCGGCGGTACGCGGTCGCCGCGACGGCGGGCAGGACGGCCAGGGCCAGGATCCCGGCGGTGAGGGCGAGGGTGGGGTAGCCGGCCGCGGTGGCGATGACGCCGGAGCTGATACCGCCGGTGGCGCCGGCGATCGCTATGGAGACGTCCACCATGCCCTGGGTCCTGGCGCGGGTGGCGAGGGGCACCGTGTCGGTGATGATCGCCGTGCCGGAGACGAGGCCGAAGTTCCAGCCGAGTCCCAGGAGGGCCAGGGCGAGCGCCAGCAGCGCGACGGAGTCGGCGGGGGCCAGGGCGGCGAGGATGCCGGCGGCCAGGAGAGTGAGGCCGGAGGCGGCGGCGATCTTCATACGGCCGTAGCGGTCCACGAGGCGCCCCGTGAGCGGTGACGGCAGGTACATGGCGCCGATGTGGATGGCGATGACGAGGCCCGAGGCGGCGGTGCCGTGGCCGTGGTCGTGCATGTGGACGGGCGTCATCGTCATGATCGCCACCATGACGAGCTGGGTGAGCACCATGACGAGTGCGCCCAGAACCACACCGCCTCGGCCCTCATGCGCGGAGGCCGCGGGTGTCCGCGCCCGGTCGGCCTGCTCGGTGTCGGCGAGGGCGCGGGCCGTGAGCAGCGGGTCGGGGCGCAGGCTGGTGGCCAGGACCACGGCCGCGAGAGCGTAGGCCGCTCCGGACAGCAGGAAGGGGCCGGCCAGGTTCGGGATGCCCAGGGTTTCGGCGAAGTCGCCGGTGGGCGCGGCGAGGTTGGGGCCGGCGACGCCGCCGAGGGTGGTGGCGACCAGGACCGTGGAGACGGCGCGGGCGCGGTGGGCGGGGTCGGCCAGGTCGGCTCCGGCGTAGCGGGCCTGGAGGTTGGTGGCGGTGCCGGCGCCGTAGACGAACAGGGCGAGGAACAGCAGGACGGGGCTGTCGAGTACGGCGGCTGTGATGACGCCGGCGCTGCCGACGGATCCGGTGAGGTAGCCGATGGCCAGTCCGGGGCGGCGGCCGCGGGCCTGGGAGATACGGCCCACGGCGACGGCGGCGAGCGCGGAGCCGGCGGTGAACAGGGCGCTGGGCAGTCCGGCGAGGCTGGTGGTGCCGAGCATGTCCTGGGCGAGCAGGGCGCCGACGGTGACACCGGCGGCGAGACCGGCACCGCTCAGGATCTGGGAGGCGACCAGGACGCGCAGGATGCGGCGCTGTGCCTGGGCGGCGTCGGGTATGCCGGGCAGGGAGGCAGGGGCGGCGGGTTCGGCTCGGGTCATGTCTCTCTTCCGGTGGCAGTGGGTGGCGTCAGGGGGCCGTGGTGGCGCTGCAGTCCAGGTGGACCGGTCTGCCGGCCGGCCCCGGGCGTACGGCGGTCATGCCAGGTGCCCGGCGCCGGCAGGAGCGGGGGCAGCCGAGGGCAGGTGCACGACCGTCGTCATCCCAAACCCCCGGCGCCGACAGGAGCAGGGCCAGCCAAGGGCAGATGCACGACCGTCGTCATCCCAAACCCCCGGCGCCGACAGGAGCAGGGCCAGCCAAGGGCAGATGCACGACCGTCGTCATCCCAAACCCCCGGCGTCGGCAGGGGCGGCGGCCGGTCCCGGGTACACGGCAGCCGTCATCCCAAGTCGCCCGCGTCGACCGGCAGTTCGGCCAGGCGCCACTCCAGCATCCCGTCGTCGAGGCGGATCGCACGGCGGCCGCGGTCGGTCAGGAGCCGTACCGCGTCGTGGGCGAGGACGCAGTACTCGCCGCGGCAGTACACGACGATCTCCGTCTCCTCGGGCAACTCGTCGATCCGGTAGGCCAGTTCGTCGACCGGGATGGAGCGCGCGCCGGGGATGTGTCCGGCCTGGTACTCCTCCACCGGCCGCACGTCCAGCACCACCACGTCGCCCGCCGCCACACGGGCGCGCAGTTCCGCGCGGCTGACCTGTGCCGCGCCGTCCGCGCCGAGGTAGGCGTCGCGGGCCGCGGGGACGGCGGCCTGGTGGGCCTCGGCGACCTTGCGCAGCAGTGCGAACAGCTGGGCCACGTCGTCGCCGGCGAGCCGGTAGTGGATGCGCACGCCTTCGCGCCGGGTGGCGACGAAACCGGCCTGCTTGAGGGTCTGGAGGTGCGCCGAGGCCGTCGTCAGGTTGAGCCCCGCCGCCTTGGCCAGGGCGTCGACGGTGCGCTCGCCCTGGGCCAGCAGGTCGAGCAGTTCCAGGCGCTTTCCGCTGGCCAGCGCCTTGCCGCTGGCTGCGAACGCGTCGTAGAGCCGCGCCTTCGTGCCGGCCGTCGTCTTTCCCATCCCACCCGCCCTCGCCATCCTCCATAAATCCATGGAATAGCGTAGATGGAGCCTGGGGCCGTGACCATACGCGTGAACACACGTCCGTCGGCATACGCACCGTGGAGGAGCCGACGGGCTTCGCCGACGACCACCTGACACCCCTCGTCGACACGGGGCCCGGCAACAGCGCCCGCCTCGGCGTCTACCGCTTCTGCACACTCCGCCGAGGACCGGCCGAAGTCTCCATCAGCCGCTGCACCCCGGCCGTGAGCGCCGCCGTCACCACCGGCGGAGGCACGTCCGGGGCCCCCAGGGTCCGCCGGGGGCCCTGGGTCCGGGCACTCAGGGGGAGTTCGAGCTGGACTCCGCCGGCCGGGGTCAGGTTCACCGGGTTGTGGGGGCCGAGGCCGCGTAGGCCGGGTGGGATGTGGTTCAGGTCGGTGACGGGCTCGAAGGCCGGGGCGAGGAGGGTGAGGCTGTGGGCCAGGGTGTCGGCCGCTGCGCGGTTGCCGCCGCCCAGGAAGATCGCGCGGGGGGTCTCGCGTCTCAGGTGGCCGTGCAGGGAGATCGTCAGGGTGACGTGGGACAGGAACTGCTGCAGGGCCGCGCAGGTGGGGACGGACATGCGGTGCGAGGGGATGTGGACCGGGTCGCCGGTGGGCTGGGTGAAGACCAGGCAGCTGGCGCCCGTGCGGGCCGCGACCTCGTGGGCCAGTTCCGCCGTGCCGCCCTCCCTGCTGCCGTGCAGGGCCAGCAGACCGATGTCCGACCGGATGGTCAGGGCGGCGTCGAACTCCACGCCCTCGATCAGCACGCGCTCGGTCACCACCGCTAGCGCACCACCCGCACGGCCTTCGACACCGTCACCTGGTCCACCTCCGACACCCGTACCGTCACCTTCATCGTCCATGTTCCCGGGATCGGCAGGTTGAAGGCGTCGGCGGCCCAGTAGCCGCCCCGGTCGGTGACCTTGGTGTCCAGGGGGCCGATCCGCTGGGCCGGGAGGGTGAAGGTGATGCGCAGTTCGGGAACCGCGGAGAGGCCGCCGTCGGGGCCGTAGACCACCGCCTGGACGGAGTTCGTGCCGACCCGGCCGGGGTCCAGGGTGATCTGCACCCTCCCGTGGCCGCCGGGGGTGCCGACGTCGAAGGGGATCGTGGTGACCGAGGCTGCCTGGATGCCGGCCGGCGCCGGTGCCGACTCCGCCGCCTCGGCCGCTGCCCGGCCCGGCAGCGTGCTCGTCAGGAGGGTTGTCAGGACGAGGACCAGGGTGCCCACCGCCAGCTCGGCCAGCACCCAGCGGCGGAGGTTGTGGGGGTGCGGGGAGGGGGCCGGTGCGGGGTTCGGCTCCGGGGGGAGCGGGGGGCCGCCGGCCGGTTGCGGGACCCGGGCCCGTTCACGTGCCGTGGGCCGGGTCGCCAGGCGGGTCGTCCAGCGGCGGGAGCCGGACGCGGCCGCGAGCAGGAGGGTGACCGCTGCCAGCTTCGCCAGCAGCAGGCGCCCGTACGTCGTGTCGGTGAGCGCCTGCCAGGAGCCGAGGCCTCGCCAGGACTGGTAGACACCGGTCGCCACCAGGACCGTCACCGAGGCGAAGGCCAGGCGGGAGAAGCGGGTGACGGCCTGGACCAGCGGTGCGGCCGGGTCCGGTGAGGCGCGGCGCAGCGTCAGCACCAGGGCCGTCAGGCCGCCCAGCCAGGCCGCCATCGCCAGCAGGTGGAGTGTGGCGGAGGTGATCGCCAGGGGGACCTGGAGGCCCGCCGAGGCGTGTTCCGAGGCCGCCCAGGTCAGGGCGAGGGCGACGGAGAGGGGCGCGGCGGTCGCGAGGGCTGCTCGGCGGGGGATCCGGCGGCGCCATCTGCGCAGGGCCAGTGCGCAGGCTCCGGCCAGGAGCAGCAGGGCCAGGCGGGTGAGGAGGAGTTCGCCGGGCCGGGTCGAGGCCGTACGGGTGAGGGAGGAGAGGGCGAACGCCGTCGTCGGGGCGGTGCCCTCCTCGTACGGGGCCCTCAGGAGGAAGAGGGCGATCGTCGAGGCGAACAGGATGCCCCAGGCTGCCGCCAGCGGTGTGCGCAGGTGGGTCGGCCGCGGCGGGCGGCAGTACGCCACGAACGCGGCCGGGCCCAGCAGGAGCGCCACGGCCAGGTAGGCGATGTAACGCGCGATGTTGTAGAGGCTGGTCGTCGCCGGGTTCTCCGCAGGGTCCGGGACGACGCTCGTCGCCGTCGCCGTGCGTTTGCCGACCGAGAAGGTGAGCGCGCCGGACACCGGGTGGCTGTCGGCCGACACCACCCGCCAGGCCACCGTGTAGGTGCCGGTGCCCAGCTCGGCGGGCAGGGAGACCCGGACGGTGTCGGAGCGGCCGGCGGCGTGGTCCGCCTCGCCGGTGCGGACGCGATGGTTCTCGGGGTCGTAGACGCGCAGGGAGTCGGTCAGCAGGCCGACCGATTCCGTGAAGGCCAGGGTGACCTCGCGGGGCGCCGACTTGAGGACGGCTCCGTCGGCGGGGTCCGTCCCGCGCAGGGCCGCGTGGGCCGAGGCGGGGGCGGTCGCGCCGAGGAGGAGCAGGAGCAGTCCCGCGCCGAGGACGGTCAGCCGTCGCAGCCACCGGTGTTCGTCGCGCACCTCACCCCTCCGTCCCACTGGTCCTCCGTACAGGTACGGAAGGATCGGCCGCCGCGCTCACCATGTCGGCCGCGCCGACACCCCGCCGTCCACCACCGGAACGTGGCCGGTGATCAGGGGCGAGGGGCGAGGCGAGGAACACGCACGCGTCGGCCACGTCCCGCGCCCGGCCCGGGCGGCCGGTGGGACGGCGTCGAGCCGGCGGCGCACGCCGTCCGGCCAGGCCCGGGCCAGGCCCTCCCGGTCGATGAGGCCGGCCGAGACCGAGTTGACGCGGATGCCGTGGGGACCGTACCCCAGGGCGGCCGCGCGGGCGTGCATGACGACGGCGGCCTTGGCGGCGCGGCAGTGGCGTGACCGGGGGCGGGCCGGGCCGGCCTCGACGGAGAGAGCCCGCTCACGGGTGAACAGCTCCGTGCAGCGGGCCACTTCGACCGGGTGACACGCGGTCGACACGGCCGAGTCGCCGTGCTCGTACCGTCCCTCGGCAACGAGCGGGAGCACTCCCCTCACCGGCACACCCCGAACGGTCGCAAGATGACCATCACACCATCGAGCCAATCCGACTGCCGGCGCACGAGATCGGCTCCAGGCCGATGGGGGCACCATGCCCTCGAGGCAATGGGGGAGGGCGATCAGCTCGTCAGGCGTGATCACCCGGGAAGGCTACCTCCCGCTCCAGAAAGGCCAGTTGGGCACGTTTCTCGGGCAGGTACACGTCCGGGATGTCGACCTCGGGGAGGACCACCTCGGGGCCGCGCCGGAATCCCTGGCGTTCGAAGCGGGCGATCGCCTTGGTGTTGCGCACGTCCGGGTCGACCACGACCCGGCGGCGGTCCAGGTCCAGCAGGACGTACGACGTCATCGCGGTCAGCAGGGCCGCGGTCCAGCCGGGGCGCGGGCCGTCCGCGGCGGCGGGCGCGACGAGGAGGTGGACGCCGATGTCGCCGGGGCGGACCTCGTAGCACTCGCCGACCCGGTCGGCGTCGGGCTCGTAGGTCTGGAGCAGGGCGGCCGGTTCGCCGTCCTTGCTGACGAGGTGGGCGTGGTGGGTGTCGAGGCCGGCCAGGTGGGCGTAGATCTCGGCCACCTGGTCCCGGGTGAGGCCGGTCATGCCCCAGAACGCGGCGCGCTCGTCGCTCACCCAGGCGTGGACCACCTCCGCGTCGGCCGCCGGGTCGAGGGGGCGGATGCGGACGGTGCCGTAGCCGTCGATCACCTGTTCATGGACGTGCGGGTCGGACATCGGTCTCCTTCTCCAGGCGGTCCCAGTCGGTGACGACGGGAACGAGCTCTCCCCCGAGCCACAGGGGGAGTTGGTCACGGTGGTGCGGTGAGCCGGGGACTCCGGACGCGCCGAAGGGCACCACCCACCGGCTGTCCTCACGGCGGGCCAGGTCCCAGACGTAACGGGCCGCCGGGCCGCGGGCGGCGAGGTCGGTCAGACCGGGCACGGCGGAGGTGCACAGCACGCAGTCGTGGTCGCCGGACAGGCCTGGCTCGTCGTACGACCCGTCGGGCAGCGCCCGCCAGGGGGCGAGGCGGTGGGTGGCGCCCCACGGGCCCGTCGGCGCTCCGGCGGCGGCCTCCTCGACGGCGGCACGTACCGCGGCGGGCCGGTCGACGCCGTACAGATCCTCGGCACTCAGCAGGTGTTCGAGGGCGAAGCCGAGGCGCGGGAGGAGGGCGAGCCACGGGAGGAGGACCTCCGGGTAGGCGGGCACCTCGGTCAGCGCGGCGAACGCCGGGTGTGCGGCGAGGTGCCGTACGACCGCGCCGCGCACCGCCGCGTACGCCGCCGCGTCGGCGCTGTCCGCGTCCATGCGGCGGTTCCAGGCCAGGAGGCGGTCCCTGAGCCGGGCGGCCTCGGGGGTGAGGTCGTCGAGCTCGGCCAGGTGGTCCAGGAGGGGCGTGGCGGAGGCGAGGTGGGTGTCCATGTGGATCGCGGGCAGGTCGGCGGCGGACCAGGCGGGGCGCGCTTCGAGGAGGGTGCGGATGCGGGTGGCGCGGTGCGGTGGGGCGAACTCGGTGCCGAGTTCTGTGGCCGGGCCGCGCTGGTTGGCCATCACCGCGATGCCGTCGGTCAGGCCGGCTCGGGGCATCTCGTGCCAGCCGTGCCACTCGTGGCCGGGCTGCCAGGCGGGGACCAGGCGCGTGCGATTGGCCTCCGAGCGGACGGGGACCCGGCCCGCGACTCGGTGCAGGGTGGCGCCCTCGGTGTCGGCTGCCTGTACGACGTTGACGGGCTCGGCCCAGGTGTCGAAGGCGGCGTCGATGTCGGTGACCCGGCGGGCTCGGAGGAGGGGGAGGAGGGTGCTGAAGCCGAGGTCTTCCGTGACGCGGGGTGGGTAGCGGAGGGCCAGGGCCGCCTCGGCTTCGCCGTCGGTGGCCCGCCTCGGTTCCGTGGTGTCCAGGCCCTCCGGGCCCCCGACGATCAGCGGGCCCCGGTCCGTCTCGATGATCTCGATCTCCAGGGGGGTCTCCCCCGCGATCTCCACGGTCTCCGTGTGGCGTTGGGCGCGGTGCCAGGTGCCGTCGGGGCCGAGTGCCTCCACGCCTGCGCCCGTGCGGCGGAGGCGTTCGCGGTAGAGGTCCTGGTAGTCGGCCATGGCGTTGGTGATGGACCAGGCGACCGTGCCGGTGTGGCCGAAGTGGGCGATGCCCGGGACTCCGGGGACGGCCAGGCCGACGACGTCGAACTCGGGGCAGGAGAGGCGGATCTGCTGGTAGACACCGGGGGCCTCGATGAAGCGGTGGGGGTCGCCGGCGAGGAGAGGCAGACCGGTGACGGTGCGCTCGCCCGAGAGGAGCCAGCCGTTGCTGCCCGCCGTGCCGGGGCCGTCGGTGGCGAACAGGCCGACCGCTTCCGGGCCGAGGTGCCGTATCGCCTCCTCACGCCACAGCTTGGCCGGGAAGCCCGCGAAGAGGATGTGCGTGCCGAGCCAGATACCCAACGGGGTCCACGGCTGCCAGGGGGTGGGCGTGAGGCCGGTCCGGGTGAACTCGGGGGCGCGGCGGGCCCCTTCCGCCAGGCCCTCGTTGACCCCGTCCACGTACGCCCGGACCCAGTCCGCCGTCTCCCGGTCCCGGCTCTCCAGTGCGGTGAAGCAGCGTCTCGCGGTGTCGTCGAGGCGGGCGCGGCGGGCGAAGACGTCCCAGGGGAGGGCGGCCGCGCCGAGGAAGGCGGCCGAGGTGCCCTGGGAGCGGTGCCGTTCGACCTCCAGCTGCCAGGCGCGGTCCAGGGCGGTGACACGGCCCTGGGCGTGAGAGAGGGCACGGATGCCGGAAGCGCGTAGGTGGGGGATGCCCCAGGCATCGCGGTAGGTCTCGGTGGTCACCCTGGGACACCCCTTCATTTTAGGTAAGCCTTGCCTAAGTTCGCAGGGCAGGAATCGTACGCGAGGGGATGGGGACGCGATGGGGCAGGGGCGGGGCTGAGAGGGAGCGGTCCTACGACTGCTGCGCGCCAAGGACTTCGTGTGCACGGTCACCGGAGCCGAGGACGTCACCCCGCACTACCGGCGGCTGCGGCTCACCGACGGCGGACTGCTCGCCGCGACCGGCACCCCACGATGTGGGTACGCCTGTGGTTCTCCGACGCCGGCCGCCCGTACGAGCGGGCCTACACCCTGGTCGACCCGGACCCCGCGACCGGCACCTTCGGCCTGGAGTTCGCCCTTCACGACGGGTGCGCCGCCGACTGGGCGCGGGCGGCGCGGCCCGGGGACACTGTCGAGGCGACCGTCCAGGGCACCGAATTCCGGCATCCCGATCCAGCCCCCTCGCACGTCGTCGCCATCGGCGACCCGGCTTCGCTGCCCGCGATCAACTCCCTGCTCGGGGCCCTGGCTTGCGCCCCGGCGACGATCTGGTCCGAGGGCACCCCGGACGGACTCCCCTGCCACGCCGACCCGGCCCGACACGAGATCCGCGAGGTGCCCCGCCGCGAGGCGGGCGCCCGCCTCGCCGACCGGGTCCGCGCCGAGCTGCCCGTCGTACTCGACGGCGCCCCCGACCCGTACGTCTGGATCGCCTGCGACACTGCCACCACCCGCACGCCGGCCGCGTACGTGCGCAAGGAACTGGGCCTGCCCAGGACCCGGGTGCACGCCCTGGGGTACTGGCGCGCGTCCTGACGCCGCAGGCGCGATCATCGACCCATGGACGTCACTCTGCACCTCGCCCAGGACCCCGAGGCCGACGCGCTGCTCGGGCGCAGTCCGCTCGCCGCGCTGACCGGCATGCTGCTCGACCAGCAGGTTCCGATGGAGTGGGCGTTCAAGGGGCCGGCGACCATCGCCCGCCGGATGGGCGCCGAGGACCTGGACGCGCACGAGATCGCCGTCATGGACCCGGAGGCCTTCGCCGCGCTGCTCTCCGAGAAGCCCGCCGTGCACCGCTACCCGGGCTCGATGGCCAAGCGGATCCAGCAGCTGTGCCAGTACCTCGTCGAGCACTACGACGGAGACGCCGAGCTGGTCTGGAAGGGCGTCGCGGACGGGAAGGAGCTGCTGAAGCGGCTCCAGGACCTGCCCGGGTTCGGCAAGCAGAAGGCGCAGATCTTCCTCGCACTGCTCGGCAAGCAGCTGGGCGTCGCACCCACGGGGTGGCGGGAGGCCGCCGGGGCCTACGGAGAGGCGAAGTCCTTCCGGTCCGTCGCCGACATCACCGGGCCCGAGTCGCTGGCCAAGGTGCGCGCCCACAAGCAGGAGACGAAGGCGGCGGCCAAGGCCGCGAAGGCCGCCGCGAAGTAGGGCTCGACCGGGTGGCGGGAGCCCGCACGGGCCGGTACAGGCTCAGCCACCTGGCCCACTCGGGTGGCCGGACGCGCCCGGGCGGGCCAAGCATGGAGCATGACCGAGGCACCCGGCGGTGACCCCTCCTGGGGGCGCGAGTACGACGACCGCAACATCCACGCGGGAGGGGGCCCACAGGCGCACCACGAGCCCGAGCCCCCCTTCGAAGGCCCCCTGCACGCCCTGTCCCGGGCCGCCTGGCAGGTCGTCCTGCTCACCGGCATCGCCTCGCTGGTCCTGGGCATCCTGGTGCTGATCTGGCCGGGCCCCTCCCTGGTCGCCGTGGGTGTCCTGTTCGGCGTCTACCTCCTCGTCAGCGGCATCTTCCAGCTGGTCTCCGCCTTCGGCACCCACAAGACGACCTCGCTGCGCGTGCTCGCCTTCATCAGCGGCGCCCTGTCGATCGTGCTGGGCCTGTTCTGCTTCCGCGGGCCCATGCAGTCGATCCTGCTGCTCGCCCTGTGGATCGGCATCAGCTGGGTGATCCGCGGGATCACCCAGACCCTGGCCGCCGCCTCCGACAAACGCATGCCCGCCCGGGGCTGGCAGATCTTCCTCGGGATCGTCACCTTCATCGCCGGGATCGTGCTGATCGACTCACCGTTCAGGTCGGTCGCCGTGCTGACCCTGGTCGGCGGCTGGTGGCTGGTGGTCGTCGGCGTCGTGGAGATCGTCACCGCGTTCCGCGTCCGCGGCCGCGCCCGGCAGGTTCCGCGCACGGTGTGAGCCCCGTGGTACGGCACGGCGTGACCCCCTCGGTACGCCGAGCGGGCGAATCTCGCCGGCCGCGCGATGCGGTACGGCTGCCGGGCGGGCACAGAACCGCCGTGAGCAGGACCCCGAGCCCCGCCCGGAGCCGTACCTGGCTGCGGGTGCTCGTGCTGCTCCTCGCCCTGTGGGTGCCCTGCGCCCATCTGCAGGCCCAGGCGGCGCTCGCCCCGGCCGCGTCGGCCGAGACCGCAGAGCACGACGTCCTCGACACGCTGCTGCGGCCGCCCGCGCGCGCCCTCCACCAGACCGACGCGCCCGAGCGCACCGCACCCCTGCCCGACCCGCCGGCGCCCGTCCGCCCGGCGCTGCGCCCGTGCCCCGCCGCACCCCGGCCGCCGTACGCCGTACCGCTGCTCCGGACGGTGGTCCTGCGCTGCTGACCGTGCCCTCCCCCAGGACAGTCAGCTCGACGCAAGGAACCGACCATGCCCACAGACCCGTACGCGGTCCTGCGCGCCCTGCTGCGCGCGGAGGCCAGACGCAGCGCACCGCCCCAGCCGGAGCGGAAGAACCCGCAACCACAGCAGCCGGCGGCGAAGGACGACGGCCGCTGAGCCCCCGGCGGGGGCGGACCACCGCCTCCGCCGGATCACCGCATGCTCGGGGTCAGCGCGTGCTCGGGGTCAACGCATCCTCGGGGTCAACGCATGCGCGAGCTCACCACCTGCCCGGGCTCACCGCCTGCGCCGGGCCGTGCCGAAGAGGGAGCGGGTGATCTCGCGGCCGATCTGGGTGCCGACCGAGCGGGCCAGGGACCTGAACATCCCGCTGCCGACGACCTGCTCGACGAGGGACGGCTCCTCCTTGGGAGCCTTGGGAGCCTTGGGAACCTGCGCCGCCTTCCCGGCCTTCCCGGTCTCCGGGGCCCGGGGAGCCTGCGGCTGCTCGGCGCTCAGCTTCTCGTACGCCGACTCGCGATCCACAGCCTGTGCATAACGCCCGTGGAGCGCGGACTCCCGCACCGCGCGGTCCAGCTCGGCCCCGTCCACCGGGCCCATCAGGGACTCCGGCGCGCGCAGCCGGGTGGCGGCCACCGGGGTCGGTGCGCCCTTCTCGCCGAGCACCGTCACCACGGCCTCGCCGGTACCCAGTCCGGTGAGGAGTTCCTCCAGGTCGTAGGCGGAGTTCGGGAACGTCTTCACGGTCGCCCGCAGCGCCTTCTGGTCGTCCGGCGTGTAGGCCCTGAGCGCGTGCTGGACCCGGTTGCCGAGCTGGGCGAGGACGTCGGACGGTACGTCCTTCGGGGTCTGCGTCACGAAGAAGACGCCCACTCCTTTCGAGCGAATCAGGCGCACCGTCTGCGTGATCGACTCCAGGAACGCCTTGGAGGCGTCGCTGAACAGCAGGTGGGCCTCGTCGAAGAAGAAGACCAGCCTGGGCTTGTCGGCGTCGCCGATCTCGGGCAGGTCGTGGAAGAGATCGGCGAGCAGCCACATCAGGAACGTCGAGAAGAGCAGCGGCTTGTCCTGGACGGCGGGGAGTTCCAGGACCGAGACGACTCCCCGCCCGTCCGGCGCCGTACGCAGCAGGTCGGCCGTGTCGAACTCCGGCTCGCCGAAGAAGTCCGCCATGCCCTGCGCCTCGAAGGCGGTCAGGGAGCGCAGGATCACCCCGGCCGTGGCGGTGGACAGGCCGCCGATGTTCTTCAGCTCGGCCCTGCCCTCGTCGGAGGTCAGGAACGCGACGACCGCCCTGAGGTCCTTGAGGTCGATCAGCTCCAGGCCCTTGGTGTCGGCGTAGTGGAAGATCAGGCCGAGGGACTGCTCCTGGGTCTGGTTGAGCCGGAGCGCCTTCGACAGCAGCACCGGGCCGAAGCTGGTGATCGTGGCCCGCACCGGGATGCCGTGGCCGAGCCCGCCGAGCGCGAGGAACTCCGCCGGAAAGCCGGCCGGCGTCCACTGCTGGCCCACCTCGGCGGCGCGCCCCTGGACCCGCTCGTTCGGCTGCCCCGGCCGGGCGATGCCGGACAGGTCGCCCTTGATGTCCGCGAGGAACACCGGCACGCCCTGCGCCGACAGCTGCTCGGCGATCAGCTGCAGCGTCTTGGTCTTGCCGGTGCCGGTGGCGCCCGCGACCAGACCGTGCCGGTTCAGCACCGGGAGCGGGATGCGGACCGGCGCGCCCGGGTGACAGCCGCCGTCCCAGAGGAGGGCGCCGAGGTCGAGCGCGGGACCGGAGAAGGCGTACCCGGCCGCGATCTGCCGGGCCTCGGCGGGGAGCGTTTCGCTGTCACTCATCTCCGACCCCTGTTCCCGATAGGCCCCGCTATGATCCGTTTCGACACGGCTTTTTCAGCGTCGCACTCCGTCGCCTTGGCTGCGCCCGGAACGTCTTGACCGGTAGGCTTTCCGTGTGATCTTCAAGCGCATCGGAAACGGCCGGCCGTACCCCGACCACGGCCGGGAAAGCACCCGGCAGTGGGCGGATGTCGCGCCGCGCCCGGTCCGCCTCGATCAGCTCGTGACGACCAAGGGGCAGCTCGACCTGGAGACCCTGCTGGCCGAGGACTCGACGTTCTACGGCGACCTCTTCGCGCACGTCGTGAAGTGGCAGGGCGACCTGTACCTGGAGGACGGCCTCCACCGCGCTGTCCGCGCCGCCCTCCAGCAGCGCCAGGTGCTGCACGCGCGCGTGCTCGAACTCGACTGACCGCGGCACGACACGGCGTTGACCCTTTCGGGTTCCGCTGAGCGGCGTCTACTGATCATCTAATAGGCATCGCCGCCCAGGCGCACTACGCTGCGCCCATGAGCATGCTGACTCCTCCCGGCATGGGCGGCCAGTACCGGATCACGGGGGACAAATACCCTCGGATGCGCCCTCCCCGGCGACGCGGCAGGCTCGCGTTCGCCGTAGTGGCGTCCGTCGCCGTGCTCGGCCTGGTCGGCTGGGGCACGCTGCAGCTCATCGACGTCTTCACCGGCGGCGACGAGAAGACCTCGGCGTCCGGCACCAAGTCGCACTGCCGCACGAAGGCGAGTAACACCGCCGCCCAGGTGAAGGCGCTGCCCAAGCCCGGCCAGATCACCGTGAACGTCTACAACGCCACCGCGCGCACCGGGCTCGCCAAGGACACCGCGGACGAGCTGAAGAAGCGCGGCTTCAAGATCGGTGACGTGGGCAACGCGTCCAAGGAGTTCGACAAGAAGGTCAAGGGCGCCGGGATACTCCTCGGCCCCGCCTCCGCACTGAACACCTCACTGCCGGTGCTCGCCACCCAACTGCCCGCCGCCGAACACCGCACCGACGCGGCCCGCAAGGGCACCGACCTCGACCTGATCATCGGTGACGGCTTCAAGACCCTGAATCGGCGAACGGCCGCCGACCAGGCCCTGGTCGAGCTGACCAACCCCGAGCCGGCGGCGACCACGACGAAGAAGAGCTGCTGAGAAGGCGCCCCAAAGGGGCGCAACCGCCCCCTGCGGCGCCAAGGCGCTCGGCCCTACTCGGCCGCGCCGTACAGCCGGTCTCCCGCGTCCCCGAGCCCGGGCACGATGTACCCGTGCTCGTTGAGGTGGTCGTCGACCGCAGCCGTGACGACCGTCACCGGCGTGCCCGCCAGCTCGCGCTCCATGACCTCCACGCCCTCGGGCGCGGCGAGCAGGACCACCGCGGTCACATCGTCCGCACCGCGCTTGATCAGTTCCTGGATGGCCGCGACCAGCGTGCCACCGGTGGCCAGCATCGGGTCCAGCACGTACACCTGGCGGCCCGAGAGGTCCTCGGGCATGCGCGAGGCGTACGTGGAGGCCTGCAGCGTCTCCTCGTTGCGGATCATGCCCAGGAAGCCCACCTCGGCGGTCGGCAGCAGCCGGACCATGCCGTCCAGCATGCCGAGACCGGCGCGCAGGATCGGCACGACCAGCGGACGCGGGCGGGCGAGTTTGACGCCGGTGGTCTGCGCGACCGGCGTCCGGATGTCGACCTGCTCGGTGCGCACGTCCCGCGTGGCCTCGTAGGCGAGCAGGGTGACCAGTTCGTCGGCGAGCCGCCGGAAGGTCGCGGAGTCGGTGCGCTGGTCGCGCAGCGTGGTGAGCTTGTGGGCGACCAGGGGGTGGTCGACGACGTGGAGACGCATGCCCCTAACAGTAACCGCGCTCGGTGGCCCCTCGCTCTGGCATCAAACCGCCCGTCCGAGGGAAAGTGGGAGGGACGGACCAGGGGTGGTGTGACTGTGCCTGACCTGCCTGACCGCAAGAGCGACGCCGCCAAGGACGCCGTCGGACCGGAACAGCCCGAGACCGACGCCGAGCGCCGGCGCCGCCGCGCCCAGTTCCTGCGCGAACTCGCCGAGGCCCGCGCGCTGCGCGAACGCGTCCAGCCCCGACGCGCCAAGGCCGCCCGACTGCGCCACGCCATGCGCATGCGGACCTTCCGCTGGTAGGCGAAGTCCGGTGAACGGGCGACGTCAAGGTGAGATCCAGGTGAGGAAGATCCGTGCCTGCTCCGGCGTTTGGGAGGTGGGCGTGCGTGGGTGCCTGGAAAAGCCGCGTACGATCCGCAGGTGGCGGCAACGAGTGCGCTGGTGAGTCCTTTTCCCCCGGGATGCGGACACACGATCAAAACAGCCAGACACAGGGAGCCGAAGACGTCCCCTGAACGCCTTGTTTCTGCCACGATTCCGAGTGGGCGGGGCTCGGAGCACAGCTCTCCCCGCCCAGAACCTCCGCCGGGGGGACCCCCAACCGGCACGCCTATGACCAGTGGGAGAGTCACGGTGTACTTCGCCGCACTGCTCGCGCGCACCGAAGACGGGTGGGAAGCGAGCGACACAGAGCTCGACGATGTGGAGACCCTGTCGGATCTGGCCGACCTGGCCCGGGAAGCCACTCCCGACGAGGACACGGTGTTCGTCCTGATCGAACAGGAGGACTCCTGGTTCGGTCTCGTCCGCGTGGACGGCGAGGAGGACCCTCGCATCTTCGTCTCCGACGCGGCCGCCGCCGCCCGCAGCGCCTACGGTGAGCTGCTGCTCACCGACGAGCTGCTCGGCCGGGAGCCCGGCGCCGACGACGGCACCGACCTGGACTCCCTGGACCTCGACGGCACCGAGGACGGCGAGTCCGAGGACGAGGACGAGGACGACAACGAGGAGACCGCCGTCGGCGCGGTGCCGCACGGCCCGGTGGGCGACGGCAGCATCCTCGACGATCTGGGCATCAGCGAGAAGGAACTGCGCGGCCTGGACCCGAACGAGGCGCTGGCCGAGATCGCCGAGGCCCTGGGCGCCTCGGAGGTCCTGGAGACCGTCCGCTGACCGCTTCGCACACGGAGGGCACGCCGGACCCGGTACGCGACCGCTGGCGGGCCGCGATGCGACTCGCCCTGGACGAGGCCGAGCTGGCCGTCCGGGGCGGGGACGTCCCCGTCGGCGCCGTCGTGCTGTCCCCGGACGGCACGACGGTGCTCGGGGCCGGGCACAACGAGCGCGAGGCCACCGGCGACCCCACGGCCCACGCGGAGGTCCTCGCGATCCGGCGGGCCGCGGCCAGTTTGAGAGATTCTGCGGCGCGAAGCGCCTCCGACAAGGGCGGTGGTGTGCGACGGGCGGGCGAGTGGCGGCTGACCGGCTGCACGCTGGTGGTCACCCTGGAGCCCTGCACGATGTGCGCGGGCGCGCTCGTGCAGTCCCGCGTGGACCGGGTGGTCTACGGCGCCCGCGACGAAAAGGCGGGGGCGGCCGGCTCCCTCTGGGACGTCGTGCGCGACCGGCGGCTCAATCATCGGCCCGAGGTGATCGAGGGCGTCCTGGCCGAGGACTGCGCCCGGATTCTCACGGAGTTTTTCCGAGGCCGCTGAATACCGATTTCAAACCATGCCCCACCTTGCTGTAAGGTCTCCCTCGGTAGCGTGTCCGAGCGGCCGAAGGAGCTCGCCTCGAAAGCGAGTGTGGCGCAAGTCACCGAGGGTTCAAATCCCTCCGCTACCGCTGAAGAAGGGCCCCGTCGCAAGACGGGGCCCTTCCTGCGTGACCGGGCAGGAACCCGGCAAAGAACCTCGGCGGGCGGGCCGTTGGCCCCCGCAGGGGGCGTGAAGGTTACACTCGCCGCCGGCAACAGGGGTCCCACGGGGCACACAGGCACAGGGGAGGCCGCGGTGACGGTGAACGCCAAGAAGATCGCCGTGTACGTGCTCGTGGTCTTCGCGCTGTACGTGATCATCACGGATCCGGCCAAGGCGGCCGACTACGTCCAGATAGCCTTCGAGGGCATATCGGACGCGGCCAAGGCCATAGGTGACTTCATGACCTGGCTCGCCGACGGAGCAAAGAGCTGAGCGGAAAGCCGAGAGAGCTGAGGTACACCCCCATGATCCGCCACCTGGTCCTCTTCAAGCTCAACGAGGGCGTCGAGCGCGACGATCCGCGGGTCGTCGAGGGCGTCGCCGCCTTCCGGGCGCTCGGCGGCCAGATCGAGGAGCTGCGCTTCTGGGAGTGCGCCTGGAACATCAGCGACCGACCGATCGCCTACGACTTCGCGATCAACTCGGCGGTCGAGGACACGGACGCGCTGGGGCGCTACCTGGAGCACCCGGCCCATCAGGCGGGTGTCGCACTGTGGCGGGAGTTCGCCACGTGGGTGATCGCCGACTACGAGTTCTGAGCCCCTCGCTCCGGGAGCCCTCCGCCGGGAACGGCGGGGGGCTTTCGTGCGTCTCGTGACCCAACTTGGCGCTGCCTGACCACAACACGGTGTTATCCGGTGCTTGCACACAGTGCACATGTCTTGTGATGCTATGACCGCTTTTGACGGATGATTGACCGATGAAGAGGTGGCGTTGACCGTGTCGGCCAGTACTGCGCCGCCCCAGGACGAGGCGCCCGCCCCAGCCCCCGTGCCCGTTCCCCCCGGCCTCGCCACGGCCCCTCCCGCCCCCGAGAAGCGCCGCGGCGCCGACACCCGCGCCCTGACCCAGGTGCTCTTCGGCGAGCTGAAGGACCTCAAGCCGGGCACCCCGGAGCACAACCGCGTACGCGGGGCGCTCATCGAGGCCAACCTCCCGCTCGTGCGCTACGCGGCGGCCCGCTTCCGCTCGCGCAACGAGCCGATGGAGGACGTCATCCAGGTCGGCACCATCGGCTTGATCAACGCCATCGACCGCTTCGACCCCGACCGGGGCGTACAGTTCCCGACCTTCGCGATGCCGACCGTCGTGGGCGAGATCAAGCGGTACTTCCGGGACAACGTCCGCACGGTCCACGTGCCGCGCCGGCTGCACGAGCTGTGGGTACAGGTCAACAGCGCCACCGAGGATCTCACCACGGCCTTCGGGCGCCAGCCGTCGACCGCCGAGATCGCCGAGCGCCTGCGGATCAGCGAGGACGAGGTGCTCTCCTGCATCGAGGCCGGGCGCTCGTACCACGCGACCTCCCTGGAGGCCGCACAGGAGGGCGACGGGCTGCCGGGCCTGCTGGACCGCATCGGCTACGAGGACCCCGCCCTGGACGGCGTGGAACACCGCGACCTGGTCCGCCATCTCCTCGTCCAACTCCCCGAACGCGAACAGAGAATCCTTCTCCTGCGCTACTACAGCAATCTCACCCAGTCTCAGATCAGCGCGGAACTCGGCGTGTCCCAGATGCACGTCTCCCGACTACTCGCGCGTAGCTTCCAGCGGCTGCGTTCCGCGAATCGGATCGAGGCATAACCGGCGCACGGGGGCACGGACCGGAACACACCAGCTCGCACCGGTTCGCAAGCAGGATCGATCGGTAACCGGTGAGAGCGAATCGCTCACCAGGGCGGTTCCCGACAGTTGTGCGCCGAAAAACCGTCAGACCCCTTCTTTCCAGGGCCGATTCACATCTCGCATGTCGACATGTCACTACAGCGTGTTGCCGACATGTGACATTCTGCGGGAAGCGCGTTTGCCGGACCTCCGGCTCCGGTATTCAGGTGAAGGCTGCGTTGCTCGAAAGGCATCGCCGCCGCGACCGTCCCGCGACCCAAAGGGGGTGGCATGTCCGCACACCAGGGCAGCTCGAAGGTGCTCACGCCCACGAGCGAGGCAGCGCCCAAGCAGCTCGACGCCATCGACGTGCTCGACGACGTCACGTCCCTCGAGACCGTGCCGGCCCCGCCCGTACAGGCTCCCGATGCCGCCCCGGCCGTCCCGGCCACGGCGGACATCGACACCCGCACCCTGTCCCGCTCCCTGTTCCTGCGGCTCGCCGCACTCGACGAGAACAGCCCCGAGCGGGCCTACGTCCGGGACACCCTGATCGAGCTGAACCTCCCGCTCGTGCGCTACGCGGCGGCCCGCTTCCGCTCGCGCAACGAGCCGATGGAGGACATCGTCCAGGTCGGCACCATCGGCCTGATCAAGGCGATCGACCGCTTCGACTGCGAACGGGGCGTGGAGTTCCCGACGTTCGCGATGCCGACGGTCGTGGGCGAGATCAAGCGCTTCTTCCGCGACACCTCGTGGTCGGTGCGGGTCCCGCGCCGGCTGCAGGAGCTGCGGCTGGCCCTCACCAAGGCCAGCGACGAGCTGTCCCAGAAGCTGGACCGCTCCCCGACGGTGACCGAACTGGCCGCGGTCCTCGGCGTCTCCGAGGAGGACGTGGTCGACGGCCTCGCGGTCGGCAACGCCTACACCGCCTCCTCGCTCGACTCCCCGGCCCCCGAGGACGACGGCGGCGAGGGCTCCCTGGCCGACCGGCTCGGCTACGAGGACACCGCGCTGGAGGGCGTGGAGTACCGCGAGTCCCTCAAGCCCCTGCTGGCCAAGCTGCCGCCTCGGGAGCGCCGGATCATCATGCTGCGCTTCTTCGCCAACATGACCCAGTCCCAGATCGGCGAGGAGGTCGGCATCTCCCAGATGCACGTCTCCCGCCTGCTGACCCGGACCCTGGCCCAGCTGCGCGAGGGGCTCATCTCCGACTAGCGCTCCGCTGGGGGCGCCGCGACGGGAAGTGCCGGGATGTGCTGCACCGTCGTGGCTGCTCGCGCAGTTCCCCGCGCCCCTACCCCGCACGAGGCTTCCCATCTGACGGAGCGTCAGCCACCATGGCCGGATGCCTCGTACCCGGACGCTTCGCACGACGACAGGGACACAGGGCCGCCGAGGCGCCGTCACGGCAGCGTCGGCGGCCGTCGTGTGCCTGGGCGTGACCCTGGCCGCGTGCGGAGGCGGTGGCCGGGACGGATACGTGGCGGTGGGCGGCGTACCGAGCCCGGCAGGTTCGGCAGGGGCTCCGACGGGAGCGGTACGGATGGTCCCGCTGGACGGGCCGACCGCAGCCTCCAACTCGTCGTCGGGCGCGTCCGCTTCGGATCCGCCCTCCGATGTGACCCCGCCAAACGCCCCGTCGGCCGACGAGAGCGCCGCACCCGACCCCGCGGACACCTCACCGAGCACCACCGGCGAGGGCACGACCGCCCCGGAGCAGCCATCGTCCCCCGCCCCAACTCCCGGCCCCACCAAGCCTCCCGCGCCCGCCGATCTCAGCTGGGGCGACCCCTCGCGCAAGGACACGGACAAGCGGTGGTGCGAGAAGGTGACCGTCGGCTTTCACAACTCCGGCGGTACGTCGGTGCGTTCGGGCACGGTGACGTTCGGGACGCACATCATCGGCGCACTCGGCATCGACTGGGGGACGGTCGAGTCGACCGTGGACCTCCCGGTGCCGATCGGACCGAGGGCGCGCACGGACCACACCTGGACGGTGTGCGTCGACGCCTGGCGCGTCCCGCTGGGCATGCACATCGAGACGCGGGACGTGTCCGTCCGGTGGAGCGAGTGACCCCGCCCGGGGGTCGCGCCCTTACTTGATCGCCAGCCAGGCCACCGCGGCGACGACGGCCACGGCGACCACGACGCCGATGATCAGACCGATGCGCGGGCCGGAGGAGGTGGCCGCCTGCTGTCGGCCTCCCTGAGGAGCCTCCTCGACGAACGCGCGGAACATCTGGGTGCTGCCGGCGGGGTCGTAGTTGCCCTGGGGGCCCTGGGTGTTAGCCATGGCCCGAGACACTAGCGAATCCAGGTGACCGACCCAAGTGCGGGGCCACCGGGACAGAGGGGGGCAGGCCACCCGCCGCCACCTGCGTGTTTACGGTTGCAATACTTGCCTTTGCCAAGTTTTTGCGCCCGCCCGCCCCGATTTGTTTGCCTGCAGCAACCAACAGATCTATGGTTGCCCCAAGCAACGAATACGGGAGGTGTGATGGCCGAGCAGGCGCAGTACGAAGAGCTGGCGCGTCAGCTCAGTGCCGTCGGAGCCGTGAAACGGGACATGGGGCGGATCCTGCCGCCCGAGTGCCCGGCCGGCTCGGCCGCCGTGCTGACCCTGCTCGGTCGCCACGGCGACATGCGCATGAGCAAGCTCGCCGAGCTGCTCGCCGTGGACATGTCGGTCACCAGCCGGCATGTCGCGCACGTCGCCGCACGTGGCTGGATCGAGCGGTCACCGGACCCCGCGGACAAGCGCTCGCGCATCCTGCGCCTGACGTCCACGGGCCTGGAGCAGCTCGACGAGCTGTCCCGGCGGACCACCCAACTGCTCGCCGACCGGCTGAGCGACTGGACCGACGAGGAGGTCGGCCAGCTCATCCGGCTGATGACGCGCCTGCGCGCCAGCTTCGGCGACTGCCGGTCCGCCCCGCCACGGCTGCCCGCACCCGTAGTCGCAGAAACCACCCGTACACCCGCAAGCACGTAAGCAAAGGAAGCCCATGGCAACGACCACACCAGCCGGTGTGCGGGCTCACGCCAAGCACGGGGGAGGCTCCCAAGGCGCCTCCGGGCACGCCCCGATGTCCCACCGGCAGATCATGGAGGCGCTCTCCGGGCTGCTGCTCGGCATGTTCGCCGCCATCCTGTCGTCCACCATCGTCTCCAACGCCCTGCCCGAGATCATCCAGGACCTCGGCGGCGGACAGAGCGCCTACACCTGGGTCGTCACGGCCGCGCTGCTGGCGATGACCGCCTCGACCCCGCTCTGGGGCAAGCTCGCCGACCTGGTCAGCAAGAAGGCGCTCGTCCAGATAGCCCTGGTCATCTACATAGCGGGCTCGATCGTCGCCGGTCTGGCACAGAACCCGGGCATGCTGATCGGCGCCCGGGTCATCCAGGGCCTCGGCGCAGGCGGTCTGACCGCGCTGGCCCAGATCATCATGGCCGCGATGATCTCCCCGCGTGAGCGCGGCCGGTACTCCGGCTACCTCGGCGCGACCTTCGCCGTCGCCACCGTCGGCGGCCCGCTCGTCGGCGGTGTCATCACCGACGCCGACTGGCTCGGCTGGCGCTACTGCCTGTTCGTCGGCATCCCCTTCGCGCTGATCGCCCTGCTCGTGCTGCAGAAGACGCTGCACCTGCCGGAGACCAAGCGCAAGGTCAAGGTCGACTGGGCCGGCGCCTTCTTCATCACCGCCGCCGTCAGCCTGCTGCTGGTCTGGGTCACCTTCGCCGACGACAAGTACGACTGGCTGTCCTGGCAGACCTACACGATGGTCGGCGGCGCGCTCCTCCTCGCCCTGATCTTCCTCTTCGTCGAGACGAAGGCCAGCGAGCCGATCATCCCGCTGCGCCTCTTCAAGAACCGCACCATCGCGCTGGCCTCGGTCGCCTCCCTCTTCGTCGGCATCGCGATGTTCGCCGGCACGGTGTTCTTCAGCCAGTACTTCCAGCTGGCGCGCGACAAGTCCCCGACGATGTCCGGTGTCATGACGATCCCGATGATCGCCGGCCTGTTCGTCTCCTCCACCGTCTCCGGCCAGGTCATCACCAAGACCGGCAAGTGGAAGGCCTGGCTGGTCACCGGCGGTGTGCTGCTGACGGCCGGTCTGGGTCTGCTCGGCACCATGCGGTACGACACCGACTACTGGAAGATCGCGATCTTCATGGCGGTCATGGGCCTCGGCATCGGCATGATGATGCAGAACCTGGTCCTGTCCACCCAGAACCAGGTCGCCCCGCACGAACTCGGCGCCGCCAGCTCGGTCGTCACCTTCTTCCGCTCCCTCGGCGGCGCGGTGGGCGTCTCGGCGCTCGGCTCCGTGATGTCGACCCGGATCACCCACTACGCCAAGGACACGATCGGCCAGCTGAGCCCCAAGGAGCAGCTGGCGGCCGCCAAGGCCAGCGGCTCCGGTCAGCTGCCGGACATGGACCTGCTGCCCACGCACATCCGCGCCTGGCTGGAGGGCGCCTACGGGCACGGCATCGCCGACATCTTCCTGTACGTCGCGCCGATCGCCTTCCTCGCCTTCCTGGTCACCCTGTTCATCAAGGAGGTCCCGCTGCGCACGACGGGCGCCCTGGCCCAGGCCGCCGAGGCCGACAAGGCCGAGGCTCCGGCCGCCGCCGCGCAGACCGCCCCCGCCGAGGAGAAGGTGCCCAGCTGGGCCGCCCCGGTCGTGAGCACGCAGGACGGTACGGAGGCCACCGCCACCGATCAGTTCACCGCCGTCGCCACCCTGCCCGCCCCCGACGCGTCGGCAACTGCCGCTGACGCGGCGGGCTCCTCCGGCGGCACCCCGGTCCACGGCTTCGTCCGCGGCGCCGAGAGCGCCCCGGTCCCGCAGGCCGCGGTCACCCTGATCTCCCTCGCCGGCCGCCAGCTGGGCCGCGCGGTCGCCCACGTCGACGGCTCCTACGGCCTGAACGCACCGGGCACGGGCTCGTACGTGCTGATCGCCTCAGCCGACGGCTACCAGCCGCAGGCCTCCACGATCGTGGTGGGCGAGGAGCCGCTGTCGTACGACATCCTGCTCAGCGGCACCAGCGGGCTGAGCGGTGTGGTGCGGGCGGCCGGGAGCGCGCTGCCGGTCAAGGACGCGATGGTGATCGTCACCGACGTGCGCGGGGACCTGCTGGCCACCGCGGCCAGCGGTGAGCAGGGCGAGTTCGCCTTCACCGAGCTGGTGCCGGGCGTGGTGACCGTCGCGGTGAACGCGGCCGGGTTCCGTCCGCGCGCCCTGCCGGTCGAGATCGGCGCCACCGGCATCACCCGGATCGGGCTCGACCTGGACGCCGGCGCCCAGCTGCAGGGTGTCGTGCGAGCCCCGCACGGCCCGCTGGCCGACGCCCGCGTGACCCTCGTGGACGCGGCGGGCAACGTGGTCGGCACCGCCACCACCGGGACGGACGGGGCGTACGCCTTCGCCGACCTGGACAACGGCGAGTACACCGTCATCGCGACGGGCTACCCGCCGGCGGCCACCGCCCTGACCCTCTCCGGCACCGGAGTCGACGGCCACGACATCGAACTCGCCCACCCCGGCGAGTAGTTCGGCCCCGGCCCGTGGCGCGCGCACCGCCATGCGCGCGCCACGGGCCGGTTTCATACGACCAATTTGTAAGCCTTTGTAATTCCTTGCAGGGAGAAAACGGGATGGGACTGACCGCGAGGATCCGTACCCGCGACGGATGGGCCGTGTCGCACGCGGTCGTCACGGTGACCGACATGACCGGCACGCAGGTGCTGCGGGCCGAGGCGGACGCCGAGGGTGCCGTACGGGACGCCACCGGGCTGGCGCCGGGGGCGTACACGGTGATCGTGACCGCCGTCGGGTACGCGCCCGCCGCCTCCAGTGCGATCGTCACCGCGAGCGGACGGGCCGAGGTCGGCACCGTGACCCTGGCCCGGCAGGGCGGCACCGAACTGCCGCCGCCCGGCCCCTGGACCATCGACCCGGTGCACTCCTCCGTCGCCGCCGTCGCCCAGCACCTGGGCATCTCCAGCGTGCACGGCCGGTTCACGGAGTTCGGCGGATCCATCGAGATCGCCCCCGACGACGTCACCAAGTCGCGCGTGGAAGCGGTGATCCGGGCGGCTTCCGTCGACACCGGCAACGAGATGCGCGACACGCATCTGCGGTCCGCCGACTTCCTCGACGTCGAGCAGCACCCGGAGATCACCTTCCGCTCCACCGGCCTGACCCAGGCCGGCCCGGACCGCTGGACGGTCCACGGCGAACTGGCGATGCACGGAGTCGTACGGCCGGTCGGCCTGGACCTGGCCTACCTCGGCACCGGCGCCGATCCGTGGGGCGGCACCCGCGCCGCCTTCCGCGCCAGCACCGAACTCCACCGCGAGGACTTCGCGATGAACTACAACCAGGTCCTCCAGGCGGGCATCGCCGCCATCGGCACGACGCTCAAGGTCGAGCTGGACATCCAGGCGGTCCAGGGCGCCGCACTGCCCGCCGCCTGAGGCACGCCGGTGAGCCTGAGCCCGGCAGGGTCAGGCTCACCGGGCCCTGCTCGCTCTAGGCTGCGGCCATGGCACCCAACATCGCGACGAACACCCAGGTCTCGCTGGCCGAACTGCTGGACTTCGTACGCCCCCGCCACCGCGCCATCCTGCTCACCCGCCGCACCGACGGCAGCCCCCAGGGCTCCCCGCTGACCTGCGGCGTGGACGACTCGGGCCGGATCGTGGTCTCCACCTACCCCGAGCGCGCCAAGACCCGCAACGCCAAGCGCGACCCTCGGGTCAGCCTGATCGTCCTGAGCGACGAGTGGAACGGCCCCTGGGTCCAGATCGACGGCACGGCCGAGGTCGTCGACGCCCCCGACTCGGTCGAGCCCCTGGTCGAGTACTACCGCAACATCGCCGGCGAGCACCCCGACTGGGACGAGTACCGGGAGGCGATGGTCAAGCAGGGCAAGTCGATCGTCCGGGTCACTCCGCAACGGTGGGGGCCCGTGGCGACCGGGGGATTTCCAGCGCGGCTGGTGGCTGAGGGGTAGACGGCCCAGCCCGGCACAGACCGACGGACGGAGTCCGGCGCAGCGCTCCGAAGCCTGCGAAGCAGTGCGAGGAGCGCAGACAAAAAGGGGCCCGGGAGGCGATGGTCAAGCAGGGCAAGTCGATCGTCCGGGTCACTCCGCAACGGTGGGGGCCGGTGGCAACGGGCGGTTTCCCGGCACGGCTGGTCTCGGAATAGTCAGCCGCGCTCGACCATCGCCTCGATCCCGGCCACCAGCAGGTCCAGGGCGAAGGTGAAGTCACGGTCCAGCATCTCGGCGACCGTGTCGCCGCCGCGGGCGTCCCTGATCTCCTTGGTCTCCTGGAGGTAGTCCGCGGCCTCGGGGTCCTGCCGGGCCGAGCTCATGGCCTGCTGGAAGTAGTCGTCCGGGGGCAGCCCGGAGTCGGCGATCCGGGACAGGAACCGGCCCTCCAGCGTGCCGTAGCCGTACACGAACTGGAACACGGCCGAGATGGCGCTCGTCACCCGGTGCGCGGGCAGCCCTGCGCGCCGGATGACCCGCTGCACACTGCGCGAGAAGGCGAGCGACTCGGGGCCGATGTTGAGGTACCGGCCGGCCAGCGGCGACATCCAGGGGTGGCGCACCAGCAGCGCCCGGTACTCGGCCGCCAGCGCCCGCAGCTCCTCCCGCCAGTCGGCGGTGTCCTGCGACACGGGCAGCCGCAGCTCGCCGTAGGCCGCGTCCAGGGCGAGCTCGAGCAGATCGTCCTTGGTGTCGACGTACCAGTACAGGGACATCGCGGTGACGTTCAGCTCACCGGCGAGCCGCCGCATGGAGAACTTCGCCAGCCCCTCGGCGTCCAGCAGCCGCACACTCACGGCGGTGATCCGCTCCCGGTCGAGCCCCGAGGGCTGCGCGCTGCGCCCGCCACGCCGCGCCTTCCCCTCCAACCACACACTGGCCCGCACCGACCGCGCATCACCCTTCGCCATCAACCCACCTCTCTGAACCTGCGGCCACTTCTCAAGATGCCAGATCCGCAGCCGACCCCAGGGACGCGGGGAACTGCGCGAACGACCACGACGCACCCGCAGCCGCACGCATACCCATCCCCCCGAGCTCTTAGGCGACCACCCGCGACCACCCGCTCCGCCCGCCGCAACAACGCCGCTGCCACCAGTCCCCCCCACCAGCACAGCAACCTCCCCCACCAACTTCCCGGCCCCGAGCCCGGCAGTTGGTGGGGGAGGTCGGCGGCGCTGCCCGCGGTGAGCAGCAGCCCGGACTGCACCAGGTTTCTGTCCGCTACCGGCCCTCAGTCACCGGGCCTTCTGGGTGAGGTCGTAGAAGGTGGCCGAACCGACCGTCACCTTCTTGAAGTTGCTCTCGACCCACGAGGTGATCCGGGACGACGTACCGCTGTTGCTGCCGCCCATGCCACCGCCCATGCCGCCGCCGGCGATGAAGTAGTGGATCTTTCCGTCCGTCACGTACTTCTTGAACTGGGCGAGCGTCGGGGACGGGTCGGTGCCGTTGAAGCCGCCGATCGCCATCACCGGGTCCCCGGTGGCCAGCTGGTAGCTCGCGGCGTTCTGGGAGCCGATGGAGGCCGCGACCCAGGTGTACTTGTCCGCGTCCTTCTCCAGCAGCTTCTTGGCCGCGGAGCTGACGTTCGCGCCGTTCAGCAGGCCGCCGGCGCCACCTCCGCCGCCCATACGACCGCCTTCGCCGAGCCCGCCGCCGCCCGGGAAGCCGTTGCCGTTCTGCTGGTTCTGGCCCTGGCCCTGCCCCTGGCTGTTGCCGTTCTGGCCGGGCATTCCGCCGCCGGGGAAGCCCTGGCCCTGGCCGCCCGGCATGTTCCCGTTGCCGTTCTGCCGGCCCTGGCCCTGCTGGTTCTGCCGGCCCGGCATTCCGCCGCCGAAGCCGCCGCCCGTTCCGCCGCCCGGACGTCCGCCGCCGAAGCCCATCATGCTCGCGCCCGCCGGGCCGGCCGTCGGGATGGAGCCGGTGTGCGCGGAGTTCACCGTGCTGAGGGTGTACGCCGTCGGACCGGCGAGCGCGGCCACCAGGCCCACCGCCGCCGCACCGAGGGCGAGCTGCCGCGAGAGGCGGCCCGCGAAGACCAGTCCGAACGCGGCCGCGAGCCCGCCGATCAGGACCAGCCACTTCAGCCAGGGCAGATAGCCGGAGGTGCGGTTGAGCAGGACGTAACCCCAGGCGGCCGCGGCCACCACGGCGGCGGCGAGCGTGAGCGACGCCCAGGTCTCCTTCCGCTTCTCCCACAGCAGCCCGGTGCCCATGCCGGTGACGGCCGCGATGTAGGGGGCGAGGGCCACCGTGTAGTACTGGTGGAAGATGCCCGCCATGTAGCTGAAGACCACCATGGTGATCAGCAGCGAGCCGCCCCACACCAGGAACGAGGCGCGCGTGACGGACGTACGCCGTGCCTTGCGGGTCGCCCACAGGCCCGCGACCAGCAGGATCAGCGCGGCCGGGAGCAGCCAGGAGATCTGGCTGCCGATCTCGGAGCTGAACATCCGGTCCCAGCCCGTGGCGCCCCAGCGGCCGGAGCCGTTGCCGCCGCCACCGCCGCCGACACTGCCGGTCTCGTCGCCGTTGATCCGGCCGAGGCCGTTGTAGCCGAAGGTCAGCTCCAGGAAGCTGTTGTTCTGCGAACCGCCGATGTAGGGGCGGGAGGAGGCCGGCCACAGCTCGACGATCGCGACCCACCAGCCGCCGGCCACGACGAGCGCGACGGTCGCCAGGCCCAGCTGCACCAGCCGCTTGCGCAGCTTCACCGGACCGCAGACCGCGTAGACGACGGCCAGCGGCGGGCAACGCCATCACCGTCGACAAGCCCTCGGCCTTCATGTGGCCGATGGAGCTGTCGGTGCGGATCTTCGGCCTGAACTCGTGGGCGATCCTCGCCCCCGAGGTCCTCATGGGCGTCGGCACGGTGGCGGTCGTGTACGCGGGTGTACGGCGCCGGTCCAGCCCCGCGGCCGGACTGATCGCGGGTGCGGTGCTCGCGTTCACCCCCGTCGCGGCGCTGATGTTCCGGTTCAACAACCCGGACGCGCTGCTGGCCCTGCTGATGGCGCTGGCCTGCTACTTCGTCGTCCGTGCCGTCGAGGACGGGCGGACCAGGTGGCTGGTGTGGGCGGGCGCCGCGATCGGCTTCGCGTTCCTCTCCAAGACGCTGCAGGCCTTCCTGATCCTGCTCCAGCGAGCCGAAGAAGAACGCCTTCCAGGACTTGCTGCCCGCCTGGACGGCCGCCGAGTAGAAGGAGTTGGCGTAGCCGGAGGCGCTCAGGTTGTAGAGGTAGGTGACGAGCGTGAGGGCCAGCAGGCCTAGGAGCGCCGGGCGTGCCCAGCGCGGGTCCTCGGGGCGGCCGCGCCACAGTCTGCGTACGAGGGGCTGCCGCGGCTCACCGGCCTGCGGGGGAGCGGTCGGCGGCGGGCCCCAGGCGCCGGGACCGTCCTGCCGGGTGGTCGGCTGATCGTAGTGGGTGGTCATCGGGGGTCCCCCGGGTCGGTGTCGTGAGGGCGCACCGGCTGCAGCCGCATGGTGGCGTCCCTCCAGCTGCCGTCCGCGGCTTCACCGGCGCGGACCTGGATGGTCTGGTACGGCTGCTGGTACGGCACCGGGCGCTGCGGGAGCGGTGCGTACGGAGCCGTCGTGCTGTAGGTGGGCGTGGACGGGTGGTGCGTCGCCACCACCGTCGATTCCCGGCCGGACTCCCGGCGGTCCGGGAACACCCAGGCGCGGAAGAGCAGGAAGCGCAGGACGGTCGCCGCGAGGTTGGCGGCGATGAGCACCGCCAGCTCGGTGGAGTGCGCCGGGTCGCCGGTGGCCGCGTTCAGGGCGGCCAGGGAGCCGCTGGTCAGGGCGAGTCCGATGCCGAAGACGACCAGACCCTGCGCCTGGTGCCGGACGGCGCCGCCCCGGCCGCGCACCCCGAAGGTCAGCCGGCGGTTGGCGGCCGTGTTGGCGATCGCCGAGACCAGCAGGGCGAGCGCGTTGGCGACCTGCGCGCCGGAGAACTGCCGGAAGACGCTGTAGAGCACGAGGTAGAAGAGGGTCGACAGGCCGCCGACCACACAGAAGCCGACGAGCTGGCGGGCCAGCCCCTTGGGCACGTCCTGGATGTCGCGGTCACGCGGGTCGTCGCCAAAGGGTCGGGTGAGCCGGTCCAGCGGCAGCGAACCGCCGGCCAGCGCCTTGCCGATCCGCCACACGCCCTTGAGGTCGTCGGTGGCCGTCTTGACGATGTGCACGGTGGAGTCGGGGTCGTCGACCCAGTCGACCGGCACCTCGTGGATCCTGAGCCCCGCCCGCTCGGCGAGCACCAGCATCTCGGTGTCGAAGAACCAGCCGGTGTCCTCCACCAGCGGCAGCAGCACCTGGGCGACATCGCGGCGGATGGCCTTGAAGCCGCACTGCGCGTCCGAGAAGCGGGCCTGCAGCGAGCCGCGCAGGATCATGTTGTAGGCCCGGCTGATGAACTCACGCTTGGGACCGCGCACGACCCGGGAGGTACGGGCGAGCCGGGAGCCGATCGCAAGGTCCGAGTGGCCCGAGATCAGCGGCGCCACCAGCGGCAGCAGGGCGTTGAGGTCGGTGGACAGGTCGACGTCCATGTACGCGAGGATCGGCGCGTCGGACGCGGACCACACGGTCCTCAGGGCGCGTCCACGGCCCTTCTGCTCCAGCCGGAAGTTGGCGACCTCGGGGATCTCCGCCTCCAGCCGCGCCGCCACCAGCGGGGTGCTGTCCGTGGACGCGTTGTCCGCGATCGTGATGCGGAAGGCGTACGGGAAGGTGCGCGTGAGGTGATCGTGCAGTCTGAGCACGCACGGCTGGAGGTCCTTCTCCTCGTTGTAGACGGGGATCACTACGTCCAGGACAGGCGTACCGGCGTTTCCGGCCGGGAGGTGCTCCCGCGCCGGCAGGGTGCCGGGAGAAGAGTCGGTTCGCATGGAACCGACTCTCGTCAAGCGCCCTGTTGCACCCATGTGGTGGCACTGTGCTGCGCCTGTGAGTGCTGTTGCCAGCTCATTTCCGGCTGCGGGGCGAGGGCCGGCAGATGCACCGTGAACACGGTCCGTCCGGGCACGCTGTCCACGGTCACGGCACCGCCGTGCGCGGCCGCGACGGCCTGCACGATGGCGAGGCCGAGTCCGGTGGAGCCGGTGGCACGGGAGCGCGCCGAGTCCCCGCGCGCGAACCGCTCGAAGACGTGCGGGAGCAGTTCGGGCGGAATCCCCTGCCCGTTGTCCTCGACCTCGATGCACATCCAGGGCCCGCGCCGCTGCACACGCGCGGTGACGGTCGTACCCGGCGGGGTGTGGTTGCGGGCGTTGCCCAGCAGATTGACGAGCACCTGCTGCAGCCGGGCAGCGTCCGCGGACACGAGCGCGGGCTCGTCGGGCAGGTCGAGCCGCCAGTTGTGGTCCATGCCGGCCGCGCGGGCGTCGCTGATGGTGTCCACGACGAGCGGGATGAGGTCGCTCTGCTCGAACTGCAGCGGTCGGCCGGCATCCAGCCGGGCGAGGAGCAGCAGATCCTCCACGAGGAGGGTCATCCGTCCGGCCTCGGACTCGATCCGCCCCAGCGCGTGCCGGGTGTCGGGCCCGACCTGTTCCCGTCCGCGCCGGGTCAGCTCGGCGTAGCCGCGGATGGAGGCGAGCGGAGTCCGCAGTTCGTGACTGGCGTCGGCGACGAACTGCCGTACCCGCATCTCGCTCTGCTGGCGGGAGTGCAGGGCGCCGTGCACATGGTCGAGCATCCGGTTGAGCGCGGCGCCGACCTGACCGACCTCGGTGTGCGGGTCGCACTCCGACTCGGGGACCCGCTCGCTGAGGTTCACCTCGCCGGTGTGCAGGGGGAGTTCGGAGACGCGGGTGGCGGTGGCGGCGACCTTGCGCAGGGGGCGGGTGGCCACGCCGACGATGACGAAGCCGGCGAGGGAGGCGGCGATCAGCCCCGCCACGGTGACGCAGACCTCGACGACGATCAGGGTGTCGATGTTGTCGTCGACGTCCTTGGTGGGCAGGGCGACGTAGTAGGCCTCGCTGCCGTCGGGGCTCACCTTGTACTCGGCCTGGTAGTCCCCGAGACCGGGGAGTTCCACCGTGTGCGCCTTGTTGTCCTTCGGCACCGTGGCCAGCGCCCGCTTCTGCGCGGCGGTGAGACCGACGGCGCTCATCTTGCGGAACCGGTTGTAACTGTCGTTCAGCTGCACGGCCTTGCCGGCGCTGGCGATCGAGCCGTTCTGCACGTACGCCGCGACGGTGTTGGGCTGCGTCGGGCCGAAGGTCAGGAGGTGCTCGATCCGTTCGCTCGGCGTGGTGCTGGTCTTGGACGGTGATTCGGGTGCCGTCGGGCCGCCCGGTTCCGTACCCCCCGGCAGCCGGCCGCCCGCCGCGCGCATGGCGATGTCGTCGACCTTGCCGTTCAGCTGGTCGTACAGATGGGTGCGCAGCGCGAGCGTCGTCACGGTGCCGATCACCGCGCAGACCACGGCGATCAGCACCACGGACGCGACGACGAGCCGCGTCCGCAGGGTGCGCGGTTGTCCCTCCCCCACTCTCGACTTCGCTCGAGCGAGGGGACCCCCATGCCGCTTCTGCGGACGCGGCCGTCGTCGCCCGCTCATGACGCGGCGGGCTTGATCAGGTATCCGGCTCCACGCCGGGTGTGGATCATGGGCTCACGCCCGGCGTCGATCTTCCGCCGCAGATACGAGATGTACAGCTCGACCACGTTGGCCTGCCCGCCGAAGTCGTACGACCACACGCGGTCCAGGATCTGCGCCTTGCTGAGCACGCGCCGCGGATTGCGCATGAGGAAGCGGAGCAGCTCGAACTCGGTGGCGGTGAGGTGGATGGACTCCCCGGCCCGCGAGACCTCGTGACTGTCCTCGTCCAGGGTCAGGTCCCCCACGACGAGCACGGAGTCGGACCGCCGGTCGGCGGCCCCGGACCGGCGGATGAGCCCCCGCAGCCGTGCCACGACCTCTTCCAGGCTGAACGGCTTGGTGACGTAGTCGTCGCCGCCGGCGGTGAGGCCGGCTATACGGTCCTCGACGGCGTCCTTGGCGGTGAGGAAGAGGACGGGCACGTCGGGCAGTTCGCGGCGCAGCCGCCCGAGGACGGTCAGCCCGTCCATGTCCGGCAGCATCATGTCCAGCACGACGGCGTCGGGCCGGAACTCACGGGCCGTCTGGATGGCCCCCTGGCCGTCACCCGCACTCCTGATCTGCCAGCCCTCGTATCGAAGGGCCATGCTCAGCAGTTCGGTGATCGACAGCTCGTCGTCCACCACAAGCACTCGGACGGGGCTCCCGTCCGGCCTCAGCAGTTCGGTGCGCCCCTGGGGCGAGGTCGTGGTCATGGTGGACACCATGTCGGGGTCCTCTGAGAACACGCTTTCACGAATCTGTGATTTCCCTAAGAAACACACAGGCGCCTCTCAGGGAATGCCTGGGAACCACTCACGCACGCGCGAACCCGTGGCTGCTCTCGACCCGGGCGATGTGGATCACGTACCGCTCGTACCACCGCTCCCGCCCGCGCCGCTTGGCGTCCAGGTGCTCGGGGTGCCGGCGCCACTCCTCGATCCCTGCGAGGTCCCGGAAGTAGGCGACGGAGATCGCGAGTCCGCCGGGGGTGTGGGCGAAGTCCTCCCCGAGGAAGCCGGGGATGCTCCGGACGAGGTCGGAGAGGTGGCGGGCGGTGTCGGTGTAGCCGTCGGGGTCGAGGTCGGTGCGGGCGGAGGTGAACACGACGGCGTAGTAAGGGGGTTCGGCGGGAGGGGCGGGGCTGGGGACGGGGGCGACAGGGGCAAGGTGGTTTTCGCTCATGTCGGCCACGATGCCCGTGGGCGGTGGCGGGGGTCCATGGACCTTGCCCAAAGGGATCCGCACGGGATCCAAGTCTTGACCTTCGAGCCGCGGGTCAGAAGAGTCCGTCCTGCTCCCTCCTGAACTCCCTTGCCGGGACGGTGAAAGCGCTGACTTCCCTCGGCAGCGGCATCAGCTCCCACCCGGTCATGAGCCGGGTGTCGAGGACGACGACCCCACGCCCGTCGACCGCCAGATGCAGATCGGGCCCGGCGGCAGCGACCAGCTCACCGCTGACGGCCCCGCCCGGGACCAGCTCGACGACGTCACCGAAGGCGGCCCGTGGGCGGGAGAGTCCGAAGTGCCTGCCGTGATCGACGGGTCGACACGGCTCGCGGGTCAACGACTCGGGCCAGCCGCCGAGTACGACGGCACGCGCATGCACCTCCCGCACTTCCTGGGCCCTCTCCTCCTCCGTCTCCGGCAGCACCGCCCGCACCGCACGCTTCTCGGCGTACGGAATCCGGTCCGGGACCTGGAGGGCGGCGCGCAGCAGCTCCTCGGTGCGCCGGGCCGCCATCAGCGGACCGGCGCCCAGCCAGCTGAAGCAGACCGCACCCTGTTCGAGCAGCCGCGCCGAACCGCGCTCGACGGCGGTGATGCCGACCTTGACCATGCCGGGCCCGAACCAGGCCAGATAGACGTGGTACGGCCGCGGATCATCGGCCATGGTGTCCGCGGCCACGGAGTGCGCCCGGTCCAGCCGGGCACACTCCTCGCACCGGGCCCCCGTACTCCGCCCCGACACCACGGCCCCCACCGGACACACATGCCCCCGTGCCCCCACGCACTGCCGCACCGAGCCCTCGGCGACACCGAACGCGACCCGCTTCCCCCACGGCAGCGCACTGCGCCGCCCGCCGTCCCACACCAGCACGGGGCCGTCCGGCGTCCAGCGCAGTCCGGAACATCTCCACCTGTGTGCCATCACTCCTGAGGGTAGAGGGGACCACTGACAGCGCCCTGCGCCACGGGCACCGGCGCCGTGTTCGCGGCACTTCGCCCCCGCCCCGCCAGCCGGCACCCCACACACCCGGCGTGCCCTTCCCGGGCCCGGGTGTCCCGGACCCGCATCCCCCACTGGTCCCGTGGCCGCACGCCCGGCGGCTTGCCCCAGCCGGACAGGTGCAGGAGCCAGGTGACCAGGACGCTCACAGCCACGATCGCCAGTCCACCCACGACGGGCGGCACGGAGGCCGTGCACACCCCCCACCCCACCACGCCGCTTCCGACGGCAGCGATGCCGAAGCCGGTCCAACCGGCGATCGTGTGACCCTCGTCGTACAGACTCATGGAACCGCCTCCAGGGCAAGATCCCTCACGGGCTAAGACATTTATCACCCGAATATCTCACGAGCTAAGGGATTACGAAAGATGGACGGCACCCCCCGACCGCCCGCCACCCCGGCCCGGGCGCTGTCGGCGATGGACCACCTCATCGCCGCCCACCTGATCGGACAACAGGAACTGGCCCGGCGGCTGGGACTGAACGTCACCGACCTGACCTGCTTCGCCTTCGTCCTGGAGGCCGGCGAGGACCTGCTCACGGCCGGCGACCTCGCGGCCCGCGCCCATGTGACCACGGGCGCGGTGACCGGAATCCTCAACCGCCTCGAACGCGCCGGCTACGTCACCCGCCGCCCCGACCCCGCGGACCGCCGCCGGGTGCGCGTGGCCGCCGTACCGGCCGCCGTGACCCGCGTCGAGGCCGTGTACGCGGGCCACTACAAGCGCCTCACGACCCTGTTCGCCGACTACTCCCCCGAGGAGCTGGCGATCATCACGGACTGGTTCACCCGGGCGACGGCGCTGGCCCACGAGTACCTGGAGAAGCTGAACCGGAACGACCCGGAAGAGGAGTGCTGAGCCCCTCGGAGCCCGCCCACCGCACCGTGGCGCTCTTCGCCCACCCCGCGTCGCTGGTCCTCGGCTTCGGAGCCGTCCTGGTGGCGGACCACTGGGCACTCCTGTAGCTGACCCCTGGTCTCCCCGGCCCGCTGGTGGGGCGCCGCGCTCATCGGCCACCGCCGCCGTCGGCGCGCCGGCGCGGGCTGTGTCCGCGCACCGGCTGCCCCCAGGACGCGAGCGTCTGCACCGAGTAGCCCGTCGGCACGGTCACGGTGTCCGCCGTGCTCGCCGGGACCGCGGCGAAACCCACGCGCCCTCTCGCTCTGCCCGATCGCTCCGGCTGCGCCGCGGCGGAGGCGGGAGCGGGAGCGGAGAGGCCGAGGAAGGCGACGAGGGCCGCGGTACCGCCGGCCAGGACGTGGCGACGCGACACGGAAGCGGCCACGACCTCGTCGAACGAAGGACCTCACACTGACATGTTCGCCACCAAAGGGGAGTTGGCCTGCTGAAGAAGGGGCCTGCCAGGAGTGAGCAACGAGCGGCCCGCGCCGCACGAACGCGGCGGGCGGGCAGCCTGGTCGAACGGCTGCACGGGGGCTCGCGGCCTCGAATGCTGGGTCAGCGGACGGGAGTTGCCCCGCCGCGAGGCGTCCCGAGACGGCCGACGACGTCCCGCATACGGGCGGGACGTCCCTGAGACGGCCGGGGAGGGAGTGAGGAGAGACACCGGAAGAGGAGGGCGTCACGCCCGCGCGGCTGATCGGTCCCTTCACCTACGCGCGATAATCTCCCCGCTCAACTGCACTGATAGTGACCGAAAACTGGTCGTGACTGAAACAGGGGGACAGCAGATGCCTGGTGATCAGGGGGGTGGCGGCGAGCCGTCCGGCAGAGAACGGCTCGCCGCCGAGATGCGGCGGCTGAAGCAGGAGTCCGGGCTCAGCTTCGGGCGGTTGGCCGACAGGACCCACTACAGCCGTTCGTCCTGGGAACGCTTCCTGAACGGGAAGCAGTTGCCGACCTCGGTCGCCCTGCAGGAGTTCGCGGCCGTCATGGAGACGGACGCCGAGTACCTGACAGGACTACTGGAACAAGCCACGGGAGCAGGAGACTTCGGCGACGAGACCGCGGGGGACGAGAGTCCCCCCGAAGGGGTCCCGCCGGCCGGGACACCGGCGACCGCCACCACCACGGACATCGAGACCTCGCCCGCCGGGACCTCCGCCGACAAGGCCCCGGCGGACGACACCCCGGTGGACGGACCACTACCGGAACCGACCTCCGAGTCCGAGCCCGCGCCCGCCGACCGGGACGGGAAAGCCACCACCCTGACCTGGCGGACCAACCTCCGCCGGGCCGGGCTCGTCGCCACCGGGGCCCTCGCGGGCAGCCTGGTCACCGTGGCCGTGTTGACCGGAGTGCAGGCCACCTCCCGCTCGGGCGGCACGGACTCCGCCGCCAGCGGACAGAACCTCACCCAGCACAGCCCGAAGCCCCCGAGCGCCGGCTGTTCCCATGACACCTGCCTGCGGCGCGACCCCCAGGCCATGGACTGCCAGTGGGACGCGACGACCGCCCGGGAGACCTGGCTGCGCGGCATGCACATAGAGCTGCGCTACAGCCGGGCCTGCGGTGCGGTCTGGGGGCGCATCGAGAACGGCGCGGTGGGCGACTCCGTCACCATCAAGGACAAGTACGACCTCCAGCAGTCCGCCACGATCCGCGTGGACCGCGACACGTACACGAGCATGCTCGCCGTGACCGACGGGGCTCCGCCCACCACGATCACCATCTGCGGCACGATCCCGAAGTACCACGCGATGGAGTGCTCGCCCGAGGGCTCGATCCAGCCCTGACCTCCACGACGGCGTCCTGGAACGCCCGGCGAAGGGCCCGGAGGCTCCCCTCCGGGCCCTCGTCGCAGCACGAGTAGAGGCCCATGGTCTGGCCCACGCCCTGGCCGCCCAGCATGTGGCACACGTGGTACGCCCCTGAAACGCCGAAGGCCCCGGATCTCTCCGGGGCCTTCAACCTGTGTGCACTCGGCAGGATTCGAACCTGCAACCTTCTGATCCGTAGTCAGATGCTCTATCCGTTAAGCTACGAGTGCTTGTTTTTCGTCTTCGCTCCCGGCCCTTTCGGCCCGCTCGCGGCGACAGGAAGAACATTACATGACTGCCGCCGTCATGTGAAATCCGATTCGCATACCCGTTGTGACCTGCGGAAACAAGGTTCGGGCGGGGATGAGGAAGATCCTCGGGCGGTCCTGGAGCACTCCGAGGAACACCCCGGGAACACCGAAGCCCCGGTCCTGGGGACCGGGGCTTCGGGATCGGTGCGGAGGCGGAGGGATTTGAACCCTCGATGGGCTTTAAGACCCAAACCGCATTAGCAGTGCGGCGCCATAGACCGGACTAGGCGACGCCTCCAGCACAACCACTCACGCGAGCGCGCGATTGGTGCGTGCAGATGATGACACAGTCGAGTGTGGTGTCACCAATCGGCTCCCACGGTACTAGGCGCGGGGGCCACAGGGCAAAGGGCTTCGCCCGGCGGGGCGGCAGGTCCGGGGCCCTGCGCAACATCCGGGGGGCGCGAGCGTTGGGCAGGCATGGTCTCTCTCCTGTCGGCCGTCCCGCGGGGCGCGCTGGTGGTGTCCCGCACCGCCGCCGCTGCCGCCGCCTCGGTCTCGTTCTCGGTCCTGTCACTGGTCGGCCCGGCCGCCGCACCCGCCGCCGCAGCCGCGCCCGCCGCTCCGGCCCTGCCCCCGCCCGTGCGGCCCGAGGACCGGGGCGGTGATCACCTCACCGTCGTCGTGGAGCACGCCGGCGCGGGGCGGGACGGGACGTACGAGGTGTCCTGTCATCCCGGGGCCGGGAATCACCCGGACGTGGCGGGGGCCTGCCGGGTGCTCGACTCGCACACGCGCTGGGGGCGGGACACCTTCGCGCCGGTGGCCTCCGGCAGCAGCTGCACCATGATCTACGGCGGCCCGGCCACCGCCCACGTCACCGGCACCTGGGCCGGACGTCCGGTCGACGCCTCGTACGACCGCAGCAACGGGTGCGAGATCGGGCGGTGGGACCGGATGGTGCCCCTGCTGCCGAGGCTCGGTTCGGCTTCGGCTTCGGCTTCGGCTTCGGGTTCGGGTTCGGGTTCGCCCTCGGATTCGCTTCAGTAGGGGCTTCGGTGCTTCTCATCCGTTTCTTGGCGGAATCACCGGCCTCGTAAAGGTCCCGCGAAGGTCCTGGGGAGCCGGGGCCGGAACCGGGGCGCCCACCGGGCATTCGGTCACATGTTCGCCGTCACTTCCTCGTGCGACCTCCCTCTCATCCGGCGTCGCAAGCGCAACCCGTGCCTTTAGACTCCCTCGCGTGACACGCTGCGGGCCGGTTGGCAAGATGGCCCGAGCGGTCGGAAAGCGGTAACAGGGAGGAAGCGTCTCGTGAGCAGCAGGCCATCCCGAGGCGCTGCTCGCCTCGCAGCCATACTCGACGCGCTGCCCGACGCGTTGGTGCTGGTCAACGCCAACGGAACCGTCGTCAACGCCAACACCATCGCCCTGGAGGCCTTCGAGGCACCGGGCACCGCCCTCGTCGGGCGAGGGCTGCTCGATCTGCTGCCGCAGTTCGACTCCCGGCTCATCCCCGGCTCCATGCGGCGCCCCGATCACATGGATCCGCACGGGCGGACCAAGCCCACGCGGATGATCGCGCGGCGGACCGACGGATCCGAGTTCCCGGTCGAGGTCACGAGCGCGAACCTGGAGAACGGGCAGCAGGCGTACGACGGTTACGGCTACACCGGCGACGAGCTGCTCATGATCGTCGTACGGGACCTGTCCGGGACCGTGGACACCGAGGCCGAGCTGGCCCGCTCGCAGCGGCAGACCGAGATGATCCTGCGGGCCGCGGCCGAGGGTGTCGTGGGCACCGACACCGACGGGCGGATCGTGCTCGTCAATCCGGCCGCCGCCCAGATACTGGGCTACCGGGCCGGTGAGCTGGGCGGCAAGGAGCTGCACACCCTCGTACTGCACTCCCGTGCCGACGGCTCCCCCTTCCCGTACGAGGAGTCGCCCCTCGCCGACACCCTGCGCTCCGGGCGCAAGCACCGGGTGCGCGGGCAGGTGCTGTGGTCCAAGGGCGAGAAGAAGGTCTCCGTCGACCTGACCACCGCCCCCGTGCGCGACGGCGACCAGCTCGTCGGCGCCGTCATGACCTTCACGGACCGGCGGCCGTACGACGCCCTCGCCGAGGAGAAGGACGCGCAGGAGAAGGCGCACGCCGAGGAGCTGGAGCGACTCTCCGAGGAGCACGCCTCCGACCTGACCGCGCTGCGCCAGAAGCACGTCACCGAAGTCGACGAACTGCGCGAGCAGCACCAGGAGGAGCTGGCGGCCGGCGAGGAGCGGTACGCCGCGCTCGCCGAGCGGGAGAAGGACCGGTACGAGGCCCTCTCCGGGCGGCACGAGCAGCTGTTGACGCTGCTCGGGCAGTCCCTGCGCGGACCGCTGGACGAGCTGCGGCGCGAGCTGTCCGCCCTGGCCGCGGACGACGCCGGGCAGCTGTGGCCCGAGGCCAACCAGGTGCTGCACCACCTCTCGGCCGGCTACTCACGCATCACCACCCTCATCGACAACGTCCTCGGCTACCAGCGGCTGGACGCGGGCACCGAGGACATCACCCGTACGAAAGTGATGCTCGACGCCGTCGTCGCCGCCGGTGTGGACGGGGCCGTCGAGCTGATCGGGCCGGGGCGCGTCCAGTTCGCCGTGCACGCGCCGCCCATCGAGGCCGAGGTGGACCCGCAGCGGCTCGCCACCGCGCTCGCGCATCTCGTCGCGGACGTGGCGGGCGTCGACGCCACCGGCAACACGCCCGTGTCCGCGGGCGGTTACCTGGACAACACCGTGGTGGTCGCGGCAGCGCAGCGCGGTGAGGTCGCGCGTATCGAGGTACGCGGGCCCTACACCGGGGGAGACCCGGTGCACGAGCCGATGGTGCGCGGGATCGTCCGGGCGCACGGCGGTGTGCTGCAGACGCACGAGGTGCCGGGCATGAGCGGCAGCGCGTACGTCCTCGAAGTGCCGCTCGGCGGTGGCGCCGGGGCGGTCGCCGCGCAGGCCGCGGACCCCGAGGACACCGCTGCCGATGCTGCCGGAACCGACGGGCAGACCACCGGCGGCGGGCGGCGGCGGGCCCGGCGGGCCTCCACCGACGCCTTCCTGGAGAGCGACACCCCCGTCGAGTCCGCCGAGTCGGGTGACGGCGAGGCGGAGGCGCCCGTGCCGACCGGGCGGCGCCGCAGGCGTGCGGCGGCCGCCGTCGAGGCGGCTCCTCCGGTCGTCGCTGAGGCTGTGGAGACCGCGTCCGGCGGGACCGGGCGGCGGCGCGGACGGCCCGCCGAAACCGACGCCGGGACGGAACAGGACGGCGTGTCCGAGGGTGCCGTGGTGACCGCGGCCGAGCATGCCGCGGGCACCGCCGCCATGGGCAACGGACTCGGCGGCACCGTGCCGCCGCAGGGCGTGCCCGCGCCCACGGGCCGCCGGGCCCGGCGGGACTCCGGCGCACCGCAGGCCGCCCTGCCGCCCGCGCTGCCCGCGGCCGGCAGCGAGCCCGCACAGCCTGTTCCGGCCGAGGCGGCCGGGGACGAGCAGCCGACCGGGCGGCGCCGGCGTGCGCTGGCCGCCGCGGCGGAGCGGGCCGCCGCGCAGGAGGCGGGGGCCCGTACGGTCTTCGCACTGCCCCCGGCCGAGGCCGACCGTTCACCCGACTCCGCCGACGCGGCGGCCGGTGCGGGGGCGGCCGTGGCTCCGGGCGCGGCTGCCCAGGTACCGGGTCAGGCGCAGGGGGCCGCGGAGGGAGTTCCCGGCGACGACGGACGGCATGACGCCGTACCGCTCGACCAGGCCGAGGACCACACCCCGCCCCAGGCGCACCCCACGACCGCACCGACCGGCCGCCGTCGGCGGGCCGTGGCCCGTCCCGGCGAGCCCACGGAGCCGGTGACCCCGCTGGCCGCTGCCGCTCCCGGCGCCCCTGGCCAGGCCGTTCCGGCGCTCCCGGCTCAGGCGACTCCCGTGCCGGCCGCTCCCGGGCAGCCGGTGCAGCCCGGCCAGGTTCCGCAGGCTGCTCAGGTCGCCGCGGGTCAGCCGACCCCGGGGCACGGGATTCCAGCGCAGGGTACGGGCGCGCCGACGGGGGCTGCGGGTCAGCCCGGCGTCGTCGCGCCGACCGGTGTCGCGGCGCCGGCCGGTGTCGTGGCTCAGCCCGGCATGGCAGCTCAGCCCGGTATGGCAGCTCAGCCCGGCATGGCAGTCCAGGCCGCCCCCGGGCAGCCGGTGGCCGTGCCCAACGCCGCCGTGCCCGCGCAGGGCACCGTCGGTCAGGGCGTACCGGTTCCGCCGGGACAGCCGGTTCCGGCGCAGATGACGCCCGGCCGGCCCGTGCCCGCGCAGGCCGCCTCCGGCCAGCCCGTACTCGCACAGCCGGCACCCGCACAGCCCGTGCCCGCTCAGCCGGTACCCGCCCAGGCGCAGGCCCCCCAGGCCCAGCAGCCCCCCGCCGCCCCCGTCCCGGCAGGACAGACCACCCCGCCCGCCGGTACCCCGGCCGTGCCCCAGCCCGGTCAGCCGCTCCCGGCGGAGGCGGCTCCCGGTCAGGTGCCGGCAGGCCAGGGTGCGCCGACGCCGGCCGCAGGCACCCCCGCGGCCGCGGTCCCCCAGCAGTGGCCCGGCGCCGACGACACCTCCGGTGCGGGTGTCCCGGCACCCCGGACCGCCACCCCGGCTCCCGGCACCCCCCTCCCGCCGGAGCACACCGGTGGCCGGCGGGCGACGGCTCAGCCCCTGCCCGCCGAGGCCGCGGGGCCCGCGGTCGACCCCAACTCCACCCAGGGCCGGGCGATCAGTGTCCGCACACTGGGGCAGGGCGTGCCGTTCGCGCGGCAGGCCGCGCAGGTGCAGCAGCCGACGGCGACGCCGCCCCCGCACGCACCGGGCGGTTCCGGCCGCCGGCGGAAGCTGGGCACGCCGCCCGACCCGGCCGCGCGCCAGGAGTCGCAGCCGGAGCAGGCGGCCCGTCCGCATCCGCAGGCCGAACCGGTGCCCGCGCAGCCCTCGCTCGCGGGGCAGTCCCGGCTCGCCCCGGCCACCGAGGGTGCCGGTCGGTCGTACGCCATAGGCGCCCCGGACGCGAACGCGGCCGAGGGGCCCGAGCCGCTGGACGGTCCCGGTGGGGCGATCGAGGTCGCGGACATGCCGCGGCCGCAGCCGATGGACGACGAGCTGCCCCCGGAGCCGCTGGACAACCCGCGCCGGCTGCTGGTGTGGCCCGCGCCGGACGTGACGACCCAGCAGGCGCTGAGCGACCGCGGCTACCGGCCGGTCATCGTGCACTCCCGTGAGGAGGTCGACGCGCAGATCGCGGCTTTCCCGGCCGCACTGTTCGTGGACCCGCTGACCGGGCCGATCACCCGTACCGCGCTGCAGTCGCTGCGCCAGGCGGCGGTCGCGGCCGAGGTGCCGGTGCTGGTCACGGCCGGGCTCGGACAGGCGACGCGCGAGGCAGCGTACGGCGCCGATCCCGCCGTACTCCTGAAGGCGCTGGCGCCGCGCGACAGCGAGCAGCATCCGCCGCGGGTGCTGCTGATCGAGGAGCACGCGGAGATCGCGCTGGCGCTGACGTCGACGCTGGAGCGGCGTGGGATGCAGGTGGCGCGGGCCGCGAGCGACGACGACGCGGTGACGCTCGCGGGGCAGCTCAGGCCGAACCTCGTGGTGATGGACCTGATGCAGGTGCACCGGCGGCAGTCCGGGATCATCGACTGGCTGCGCGCGAACGGGCAGCTCAACCGCACCCCGCTGGTCGTCTACACCGCCGCCGTCGACCCGGCCGACCTGCCGCGGCTGGCCTCGGGCGAGACGGTGCTGTTCCTCGCGGAGCGGTCCACCAGCAACGAGGTGCAGGGCCGGATCGTGGACCTGCTCGCGCGGATCGGGACCAACTAGTCCCTCTTTTCGGGCGCCGGGGTCAGCGTGCGATCAGCCGCCGGGCCGCCTCTCTGATCGAGGCGCGCAGGCGGTCCCGGTCGGCGTCCTCGGCGCCCACCACGATGCGGCGCATCTGGGGGACGACGGCGGCCCAGTTGGCCAGGGCGATGAGCAGGAAGAGCAGGTCGCGGGCCGGGATCGCGTCGGTGATCACGCCCCGTTCCTGGCCGTCCCGCAGCGCGTCGATCTTCTTGCGGTAGTGCTCCTGGCGCTCGCTCTCGTCGGGCAGTTCGGCGCTCGCGCCGTACTCCAGGCCCTCCCAGAAGAGCAGGCGGAGGACCTCGGGATGGGCGGCGTGGTAGTCGATCACGCGGTCGACCCAGCCCTCGATGTCATCGGGGTCGACGGGGACGGCGACGGCCAGGTCGAGCATCGACTTCTCCAGGACCTGCGTGAACAGCTCCGACTTGTTGCCGAAGTAGGCGTAGATCAGCTGCTTGTTGGCCTTGGCCTCGGCGGCGATGCGGTCGATGCGGGCGCCCGCGACGCCGTGCCGGGCGAACTCGGCGACCGCCGCGTCGAAGATGCGGGCCCTGGTGGCCTCGGGGTCCCTGACTGCTGCCATGCGGCCAGCGTAACCGGACAAGTAACCAACCGTTTGGTTGACAGGGAATTCCGAGAAGGCGCACTCTGTTGAGGCATCCAACCAACCAGTTAGTTGTGAGAGTCGGCTCGAAGGAGTAGCTCCGCCCATGCCGTCAGCGACCAGCACCACCCACCGGGAACCCGAAGTCCGGGTCCCCACCCGGCAACAGCCCGCCTCCGGGCGGCTCTTCCTCCTGCTCATCGCCGTCTGCACCGCCGTCACGGCCGCCAACATCTACCTCGCGGCCCCGCTCTTCCCCCTGATCGCCCACGACTTCGGCACGGTCCCCTCGGCCGTCACCTGGATCGCCTCGGTCGCCCAGTTCGGCTACGCGGCCGGCCTGCTCTTCTTCGCCCCGCTCGGCGACCGCGTCAACCGGCGCCCGCTGGTCGCCCTGCTCTCGGTGGCCACGGCCACCGCGCTGGGGCTCGGCGCGACCGCGACCGGCACCGCCGCCCTCGCGGTCGCCGTCTTCGTCGCCGCGGCGGCCACCGTCATCCCCCAACTGCTCGTCCCGCTGGTCGCCGAGCGCGCCCCCGCCCACCACCGTGCCCGCCATGTCGCGGCGGTCATCGCCGGACTGTTCACGGGCATCGTCGGTGCCCGGGTGGTCGGCGGACTCGCCGGGCAGGCCTTCGGCTGGCGCTGGGTGTTCGCCGGGTCCGGCGCGCTGACCCTCGTCCTGGGTCTGGCCACGGCGCTGGCCCTGCCGTCGGAGCGGCGCCCCCGCGCGGGAGCGCTGTTCTCGGGCATCGCCGAGCTGCCCGGACTCGTCCGCCGCTCACCCGATCTGTGGCGGGCGTGCATACGCCAGGCCGGGATGTTCGGCGCCTGGAGCGCCCTGTGGACCTCGCTCGCCCTGCTGCTGACCGGCCCGGCGTACGGCCTGTCCACCGCGACCGCCGGTCTGTTCGGCCTCTTCGGCCTCACGGCCACCGCGGTGGCCCCGCTCGCGGGCGGCCTGGTCGACCGCTTCGGCGCCGCGAAGGTCGTACGGTCCGCGTATCTGCTCGCGGCCGTGTCCGTGCCGCTGTTCTGGCTCGGCGGGCACGTGCCGGCCGCGCTGTTCGTGGCCGCCGTCGCCATCCACGCCGCCCTGGTCGCCTCCCATGTCGCCAACCAGACGCTGGCCCTGACGACCACCTCCGCCCCGGCCACCGCCAACACCGCCTACGTGGTCGCCGGCTTCACCGGGGGCGCCCTCGCCTCGACCCTGGCGGGCCTGGCCTTCAGCCACTGGGGCTGGGGCGGGGTCAGCGCGGTGGCGGGGGTGTGGCTGGTGCTGGGGTGGGCGACCACGGCGGTACGGCGCTGAGGCCCGCACCTGCCGTGCGGACGCCCACCCCTCGTCCGGTCAGAGGCCGGTGACCTCCTCGGTCAGAGGCCGGTGACCTCCTCGGTCAGAGGCTGGTGACGTCCAGTTCCCCCTCCGCGTACCGTCGGCGCAGCACCTTCTTGTCGAATTTGCCCACACTCGTCTTCGGCACCGCCTCGACGATCGTCCAGCGCTCGGGGAGCTGCCACCTGGCGATCTTCCCCTCCTCGGCGAGGAAGGTGCGCAGGGTCTCGAAGTCGACGGCGGAACCCTCCTTGAGGACGACCGTGGCCAGCGGGCGCTCGCCCCACTTGTCGTCGGGTACGGCGACCACGGCGGCCTCGGCGACATCCGGGTGGGCCATCAGCGCGTTCTCCAGCTCGACCGAGGAGATCCACTCGCCGCCGGACTTGATGACGTCCTTGGCTCGGTCGGTGAGCGTCAGGAAACCCTCGGGGGAGATGGTGCCGACGTCGCCGGTCTTCAGCCAGCCGTCCTCGCTGAACTTGTCGGCGGGGCGCAGCGGTTCGGCGTCGGGGCCGTTGTAGTAGGCGCCCGCGATCCAGGGGCCGCGCACCTCCAGCTCGCCCGCCGCCTCGCCGTCCCAGGGCAGGCGTTCGCCGCCGGGGCCGGTGAGGCGGGCCTCGACGCTCGCCGGGAAGCGGCCCTGGGTGATGCGGTAGGCGAACTCCTGCTCGGTGCCGACCGCGTGGGCCGGCGGGCGGGCCACCGTGCCGAGCGGGGAGGTCTCCGTCATGCCCCAGGCGTGGCAGACCCGCATACCGAGCTTGTCGAAGGCCGCCATCAGGGCGGGCGGACAGGCGGCGCCGCCGATGGTGACCTGGCCGAGGGTGGAGACGTCCCGGGGGCGGGCGGTGAGTTCGGCGAGCAGCCCCTGCCAGATGGTGGGGACGGCGGCCGCGTGCGTCGGCCGCTCCTCCTCGATCATCTCGGCGAGCGGGGCGGGCTGCAGGAAGCGGTCGGGCATCAGCAGGTTGACGCCGCTCATGAAGGTGGCGTGCGGCAGGCCCCAGGCGTTGACGTGGAACTGGGGGACCACGACCAGCGAGGTGTCCTGGTCGGTCAGGCCCATCGACTGGGTCATGTTCACCTGCATGGAGTGCAGGTAGATCGAACGGTGGCTGTACACCACGCCCTTGGGGTCGCCGGTCGTGCCGGAGGTGTAGCACATCGCTGCGGCCTGGCGTTCGTCCAGCTCGGGCCAGTCGTAGGCGGTGGGCCGGCCGGCGATCAGCTCCTCGTACTCGTGCACCCGCGCGGTGGCGCCCTCGAGCGGGGAACGGTCACCGGGACCCGAGACGACGATGTGCTGCACCGTCGGCAGCTTGGCCAGCAGCGGTGCGATCAGCGGGATCAGCGAGCCGTTGACGATGACCACGCGGTCGGCGGCGTGGTTGACGATCCACGCCAGCTGCTCGGCCGGGAGGCGGAGGTTGAGGGTGTGCAGGACCGCGCCCATGGAGGGGATCGCGAAGTAGGCCTCGACGTGTTCGGCGTTGTTCCACATCAGCGTCGCGACCCGGTCGTCGCCCCGGACGCCGAGTTCGTCCCGCAGGGCGTGCGCCAACCGGGCCGCACGAGCGCCGACCTCGGCGTAGGTGCGGCGCTGCGGCTCGCCCTCGCCGGTCCAGGTGCTCACCCGCGACGTTCCGTGGACCGTCGCCCCGTGGGTCAGGATCCTCGAGATCAGCAGCGGTACGTCCTGCATGGTGCTCAGCACGGCGTCCTCCATGGCGACATTGCCTACGCGGGAGTAGAGGTTGCGCTGATTCTGCGCACATACCGCGCGGTATGTCACTAGGGGAGGCGAAACTGAGGCCTAGCGCACCAGTCCCAGCTCGGGATCCTCGCGCAACTTGCTCAGGGCCCGGGAGACCGCCGACTTCACCGTGCCCACCGAGACCCCGAGCACCTCGGCCGTCTGGGCCTCGCTGAGGTCCTCGTAGTACCTGAGGACGACCATCGCCCGCTGCCGCGCGGGCAGCTTGGTGATCGCCCGCCACATGGCGTCGTGCAGCGCCTGCCGCTCGGCCGGGTCGTCCTCGCCGGGTACGGGCTCCGGCTCGGGCAGCTCGTCGCAGACGTACTCGTCCACTCTGCGCTTGCGCCACTGCGAGGTCCGCGTGTTCAGCAGGGCCCGGCGCACATAGCCGTCGAGCGCCCGGTGGTCCTCGATCCGCTCCCACGCCACGTAAGTCTTGGTGAGCGCGGTCTGCAGCAGGTCCTCGGCGTCACTCGGGTTCGCGGTCAGCGAGCGCGCGGTACGCAGCAGGACCGGCTGGCGGGCCCTCACGTACGAGGAGAACGACGGGTATGCATGGGTCTGCCGCGCTGGTGCGGCGGCGGCCGAGGCGCTGGTGCAGACGGGTGTGGTCATGGCTCCACGCTAGGAGCGGACCGCACTCCGGCGGATCGGCCCCAGGTCCCGAAGCAGCGTCCCCCTCAGGTTGTACGGGTGGGGCTGCCTACACCTCCTGAAGGTGGACTGCGGGGTGACCGCGTCTGCGGGTTCACCCCTGAGGGCGCTCACCCGTCGGCCGCCAGGACCAGCCCCGACGTCGGCACCCCCGTGCCGGCCGTCACCAGGGTCCGGGCCGCCCCCGGTATCTGGTTCACCGCCGTGCCCCGCAGCTGGCGCACCGCTTCTGCCACGCCGTTCATCCCGTGCAGATAGGCCTCCCCGAGCTGGCCCCCGTGCGTGTTGACGGGCAGTCGCTCCTCGGCCACCAGATCTGCCGCCTCGCCCTTCCCGCAGAACCCGAACTCCTCCAGCTGCATGAGTACGAACGGTGTGAAGTGGTCGTACAGGATCCCCACGTCGATGTCGGCCGGGCGCAGTCCCGACGTCCGCCACAACTGGCGGGCCACCACGCCCATCTCCGGCAGGCCGGTCAGGTCGTCCCGGTAGAAGCTGGTCATCTGCTCCTGCGCGCGGCCGGCGCCCTGGGCGGCCGCCGCGATCACGGCGGGCGGATGCGGCAGGTCCCGGGCCCGCTCCAGGGACGTCACCACCAGGGCCTGGCCGCCGTCGGTCTCCTGACAGCAGTCCAGCAGCCTGAGCGGCTCCACGATCCAGCGGGAGGCGGCGTGATCGGCGAGGGTGACGGGGCGGCCGTGGAAGTAGGCCGCCGGGTTCGTCGCCGCGTACTTCCGGTCCACCACGGCCACGTGCCCGAACGCCTCGGGGGTCAGCCCATAGGTGTGCAGATACCGCTGGGCCGCCATCGCCACCCAGGAGGCCGGGGTGAGCAGCCCGAACGGCAGCGCCCAGCCGAGCGCCACGCCCTCCGCCGACGGCTCCCGGTGCTGCACGCCCGCGCCGAATCTGCGGCCCGACCGCTCGTTGAAGGCCCGGTAGCAGACCACCACCTCGGCCACACCGGTCACCACCGCGAGCGCCGCCTGCTGGACGGTCGCACAGGCCGCCCCGCCGCCGTAGTGGACGCGGGAGAAGAAGGACAGCTCACCCATCCCGCAGGCCTGGGCCACGGTGATCTCCGGGCTGGTGTCCATCGTGAACGTCACCAGACCGTCCACGTCCGCCGGGGTGAGCCCCGCGTCGTCCAGCGCGGCCCCCACCGCCTCCACCGCCAGCCGGAGCTCGCTGCGGCCGGAGTCCTTGGAGAACTCGGTGGCCCCGATGCCGACGATCGCCGCCCGGCCGCCGAGGGAGTCCCGGGTGCGCACGCTCATGACGCGGCCTCCCGCTCCGGGGCCGGTGCCAGTACCGAGTCCGGTGCCGACGACGGTGCGGGTGCCGGGACGCTGACCGTCACCGTGCCGGTCACATGCCGGCCGATGGCGTTGGCCCCGACCACACGCACCGTCGCCGTGTCGCCGTCGACCTCCTCGACCCTGCCCGTCAGCACCATCGTGTCCCCCGGATAGTTGGGCGCCCCCAGCCTGATGGCGACCTTGCGGAGCACTGCGGAGGGGCCGAAGTGGTCCGTGATGTACCTGCCGACCAGTCCGTTCGTCGTCAGGATGTTCATGAAGACGTCGGGGGAACCCTTCTGCCGGGCCAGCTCCGCGTCGTGGTGCACGTCCTGGTAGTCCCGGGAGGCGATCGCCCCGGCGACGATCAGCGTGCGGGTGATCGGGATCTCCAGCGGCGGCAGCTCGGCGCCCACCACCGCCCGTGGTGCCCGCGGCTCACTCCCCATGCGCGATCAACTCCCCCAGTTCCTGCAGCACTTCGGCTCCGCATCCCAGGTAGGCGTCCAGCTGCCGCCCCCACAGGAAGTGCCGGTGCACCGGATGGTCGAGGTCGGCTCCGGTCCCGCCGTGCAGATGCTGGCCGGTGTGGACGACCCGCTGCCCCGCCTCGGAGGCCCACCAGGCGGCGGTCAGCGCGTGCGTGGCGTACGGCAGCCCCGCGTCCCGCCGCCAGGCGGCCTCGTACGCCGTCACCCGTATCGCCTCGGTGTCCATGTGGGCGTCGGCCGCGCGGAGTTGGACGGCCTGCCGGGTGGCGAGCGGGCGCCCGAACTGCTCCCTGGTGTTCGTGTGCGCCACCGCCCGTGCCAGCGACCCGGCGCACACCCCGGCCTGAAGCCCGGCGAAGGCGGTGCGGGCGGTGGCGAGGACGTCGGCACAGGCGGCGGCGCCCGGGCCGCCGAGGGGTTCCGCCGGGGCCCCGTCGAGGGTGAGACGGGCCGCGGACCAGGGCGCCGTCAGCTCCACCGGCGTGCTCCCGGTGCCCTCGCCGAGCGGGGCCAGCCACAGGTGCCGGCCGGCGTCGGCGACCAGGACGTGGGTGGCGTCCCGGAGCCAGGGGACCACGGGGACGGATCCGGTCAGCTCGCCTCGCGCGGCGGCCCGTACACCTCCCTGTGCGGGAAGCGCGCCCGCGATCACCACCGAGCCGTCCTCGATGCCCGGCAGCAGCCGTTCCCGCTGCTCGGGCGTGCCGTGGGAGGCGACCGCCAGGAGGCCGTACACGCACGTCGCCGCATAGGGCACCTGGGCCGTCGTACGCCCCTGTTCCTCCAGGAGCAGCACGAGCCCCAGCAGGCCCAGCTCGGTCACGGCGCCGACCAGGCCCGCCGTGCACAGGGCCTTGAACAGCTCGGGGTCGCTGCCGGTGCCGGCGGCCTTCAGCCGCTCGTGGGTGGCGAGGTCGCCGAAGATCCGCGCGGCCAGGTCACGGGCCTCGGCCTGGGCCTCGGTGGGCGTGAAGTCCATGTCACCCCTCGCCTTCGACGACCCGGAAGACCGGCAGGACCAGTACGCCCTGCTCGTCCTCGTAGGACGTGAACTCCACCCGGACCGGCAGGCCGATGCACACCTTGTCGTACGGCACCCCCACCACGTTGCTCACCATCCGCACGCCCTCGGCGAGTTCGATCAGGCCGACCGCGTAAGGCGGTTCGAAGGCCGGGAAGGGCGGGTGGTGCATCACCACGTACGAGTAGACCGTGCCCGCGCCGCTCGCCTCGACCGTGTCCCAGTCCGGGCAGCCACAGGCGTTGCACCCCGGCAGCCAGGGGTGGCGCAGGGTGCCGCAGCCCGTGCAGCGCTGGATCAGGAGCCGGTGCCCGGCCACGCCCTCCCAGAAGCCCGCGTTGTCCCGGTTGACCACCGGGCGGGGGCGCCGGGGGCGCTCGGCCGGGGGTGTGCGGCGGGCCGGGGCGTACTTGAGGATGCGGAAGCGGTGGGTGCCGGCGAGTTCGCCGTCCACCCGTACGTCCATGCGGGTCGTGACGAAGTACCCCGTGCCCAGCTTCGTCGTCTTGCGGTCGGAGACCGACTCGATCACCGCGTCGAAGGTGACCTCGTCGCCCGGGCGCAAGGGCCGTAGATACTCCTGCTCGCAGTCGGTGGCCACCACGGACGTGCAGCCCGACTCGTCCAGCAGGGCGAGGAGTTCGTCGTAGGCACCGGCGCGGCCCTCGTGGCCGGAGAGGCCGCCCATCGTCCACGCCTGGAGCATGGTGGGCGGGGCCATGGCGTCGGGTCCGCGGTACGCCGGGCTGGTGTCGCCCATCGCCTCGCACCAGTGCCGGATCATCGGCGCGTTCACCGGGTCCCTGCCCACCCCGGCGACGGCGGCGGGCCGGCCCTCGTACGCCTTGAGCCGCCTGTCCACCTCGTCCGTCCGCTCGCTCACCGCCGCCCCCTCGTCATCCCGAGCCGCATCGTCGCGACGATCTCCCGCTGCACCTCGCTCACCCCGCCCCCGAACGTGTTGATCTGTGCCGCCCTGTTCAGCCGCTCCAGTTCGCCACCCTCGAACGTCCCCGGCGATCCCGAGCGGACGAGTCCCGCATCACCGACGATCTCCTGACACATGCGATACGTCGCGACAGCCGATTCCGTTCCCGCGACCTTCACCGCGCTGGCGTCGCCGGGGGCCAGTCGCCCCGCCCCCACATCCCCCACCAAACGCCAGTTGAGCAGGCGGGATGCCGCCAGCCGGGCATGCACCTCGGCCAGTCGAGAACGCACCCACGGCTCGTCGATCCGGCGCCTGCCGGTCACCCGATCGGGGGTGCGGGCGGCGGCGAGCGCCGCCGCGCAGAACTCCTCGGCCTGCATGCCGATGGCCGCGAGGGCGACCCGTTCGTGGTTGAGCTGGCTGGTGATCAGCGACCAGCCCTCGTTCTCGGCGCCGACCAGGTTCCGGGCGGGGACGCGGACACCGTCGTAGTACGTGGCCGTCGTCGTCTGCCCGCCCACGGTCTCGATCGGCGTCCAGGAGAACCCCGGGGCGTCGGTGGGGACCAGGAGGAGGGAGATGCCGCGGTGCTTGGGCGCGTCCGGGTCGGTGCGGCAGGCGAGCCAGATCCAGTCGGCGTGCTGGGCGCCCGAGGTGAAGATCTTCTGCCCGTCGATCCGCCAGCCGTCGCCCTCCCGTACGGCCCGGGTCCGCAGCGAGGCGAGATCGGTACCGGCGGAGGGCTCGGTGTAACCGATCGCGAAGACCAGGTCACCGGCGAGGATCCGGGGCAGGAAGTGGGCCTTCTGGCGCTCGCTGCCGTACTTCATCAGCGTGGGCCCGACCGTGTTGAGCGTGACCATGGAGACGGGGGCGCCGGCCCGGTACGCCTCGTCGAAGAACACGAACTGCTCGTCCGCGCCCCGCCCCTGACCGCCGTACTCGACCGGCCAGCCGAGTCCCAGCCAGCCGTCGGCGCCGATGCGGCGCAACAGGGCGCGCCCGTCGGCGGGTTCGCCCGCCTCGGGCAGCACGGTCCGGAAGTAGGCGCGGAGTTCGGCACGCAGCCGCTGCTGCCGCTCGGTGGGGGCGAGGTGCACGGCGGGCCCTCCCGGCCTCGCTTGCCTGACGGGACGGTTTCTGACTGTCCGTCAGATACTGCTCCCTGTCAAGGTCGTCTGCTCGGAACCGCGCACCGGAAAACGCCTGCGCGGCGGCACCGAAGCACCGCCGCGCAGACGCGTTACGACCCCAAGCACACCCCACGAGGACCCTCAGCGAGAGAGGCCTCGGCCCCGGCTCACCACAGCTTGGTGAAGTGGACGGCGACGTTCTCGTTGCCCTGTTGGAGGGCCGTCCAGGCGGAGCCGTTGACCTGTGCGGTGTTGCTCTGGTTCGAGGCGCCGGAGCCGACCGCGTTCTGCTGGGTGGTGGACGAGTTTCCCTTGTTGTCGTGGCCGACACCGCTGCCGATGACGCTCGCCACGCCGGCGTTCGATCCGTTGTCCGCGAAGGCGCCGTTGTCCGCGGCAGCGACACCGGTGAAGAGGGCGGCTGCGAGCGGAAGAGCGGAGACGGCGGCGAGGACGCGGGCGGTACGGATGCTTGCCATGTTTGTTCCTCCAGAACAGAACACTCTCGGCGCCGAGGCCGAGGATGCGTCATTTAAGGCTTGGACCAAGGCAGTTGGCCGACCGCCTCGGGTTTTCGTGAACGACGTCGCGCATCCAGAGTTGCCCACCGAATCCCCGGCGAACCACCCCGGAAGACCCGATTCGCACGCAAGCGTGATGACAAGTCGATAAACCCCTATCGCCACCTTTGGTCACCTCACGTCACAACACGGCACAGACCAGACCTTCACGAATCAAGCACCACGGGAGGCGAATCGTTCCGGCGCATTTCCGGCCAATCTTGTCGACCCGGCGCGTCACCGCGGCCTCCTCTTCCCTTTTTCGAACACGAGTACGAACATGGAGCCATGGCCACCACAGACCGGCAGGCCACGACGCTGGCCCTCGCGCACGCCCTGTCAGCCGCCGAACGCGGACTGGCCGTCATCCCCCTGTCCAGGACCAAACTCCCGGCCCTGCGCTCCCCGCACCGCGACGCCCCGGAACCGGTGGGGCCGCCCTGTCACGGCGAGTGCGGCCGCTTCGGCCACGGCGTGTACGACGCCTCCACCGACCCGGTCCGCATCCGCGAGCTGTTCGCCGCCGCGCCCTGGGCCACCGGCTACGGCATCGCCTGCGGGCTGCCCCCGCACCACCTCATCGGCGTCGACCTCGACACCAAGTCCGGCACGGACTCCTCGGCCGCACTGCGCGAACTGGCCCTGCGACACCTGTTCACGATCCCCGAGACGGTCGTCGTCCTCACCCCGAGCGGCGGCCGCCACCTGTGGCTGACCGGCCCGCCGGACGTCGTCGTCCCCAACTCGGCCGGCCGGCTGGCCCCCGGCATCGACATCCGGGGCGCCGGCGGCTACCTCGTGGGCCCCGGCTCCCGCACCGCCCACGGCGTGTACGCCGCCGCGCCCGGCACCGCTCATCTGGCCCCCGCCGCCTGCCCGCCGGCGCTGCTACGACTGCTGCTGCCCCCGCCCCGCGCCACCCGCCCGGCGACCACGGCCACCGACGACCACGGCCGCGGCCTGGTCCAGTTCGTCCTGACCGCACACGCGGGCCAGCGCAACACCCGCCTGTTCTGGGCGGCCTGCCGCGCCTACGAGAACGGGCTCGGCCCTGCCCTGCTCGACTCCCTGGCCGAGGCGGCCGTCCACACCGGCCTGGCCGAAGGCGAGGCCCGCGCGACGATCGCGTCGGCGGCCCGGATGACGGGACACCGGGCGTGAGACGGGGGAACCAGGGCGGGGCCGGGGTGCCTACGGCGTGTAGACCTGCTCCAGCCGGTCGATGGAACCGTCGGCGCCGGTCTCGTACTTGAACACCAGGCCGGAGTCGGGGTGCGCCTTGACCCAGTCCATCAGCTCCCCCACGCCGATGCGCTGGTTCGTGCTGCTGCCGGTGACGGGGTTGGTGGCGGTGACGTACGCGGCCTGGTCCATGGCCCAGCGGGCCTCCTCGCCGCTGACGACGAACGGCTTGCCGTCACTGTCCTTGCCTGCGCATCCCCAGGCGCCGTGCTGGATGACGAGGTTCACCTTGCCGGTGCTGCCCGGGAGTTCCTCGATGCGGTACAGGGCGAATTCGTCGGGGTCGTAGTGGTCCGGGTCCGGGGCCTTGGTGACGCAGTCGGCGGCCGGTGCCGCGGTCTTGCCCGATCCGGTGCCCTTGCCGGCGGGCGTCGCGGCCGCGGTGGCGCCCGAACCCGCCGTGCTCCCGCCGCTCTTGCCGGTACCGGTGCCCTTGCCGCTTCCCGTGCCGGTGCCGGCGCCCTTGTCGGTGCCGCCTGCCGTGCCGGGCGTCGCCGAACCGGCCGTGGCCCCGGCCTTCGGCGCGTCGGAGGCCCCCGCGGCGGTGTCGTCCCCCTGGCATCCGGTGAGTACGGCGGCCAGCGCGACGGCCGTGAGCGCGACGACAACGGGTCTGAGGCGATGGGCATTCATCTGGGACGTCCCCCCTGATCACGGGCGGCCCGACCGGCCGCTCCCGGATGGGGACCGTAATGCCCTGTCCGTGCTCACCGCACCGCCGGAACAGCCCGTGTCACGAACTCGGGACAGTGCCGTCACCACGCACGGATCATGTGACGTGCACAGGCCAGAACCGAGATACCCGTCCTCTGGGGCAACGGCGACGGCCCCGGACCGGTTCGCCCGGTCCAGGGCCGTTCAACTACGCGGTGGGTGTGGGATTTGAACCCACGGTGACTCGCGCCACGACGGTTTTCAAGACCGTTCCCTTAGGCCGCTCGGGCAACCCACCTCGGCCTCCACCCATCCGGGGGCGGAGCGGGTACAGCGTACCGGGAGCGGGGCGGGCCGTGGGGCGTGGTCCGCTCAGGAGCCGTCGTCGGCCGATCTTGCGCCGGGCCGGCGGGGCTTTCCCGAGAGGTCGCGCCCCTGCGCGCGTGTGCGGGTCAGCTGTCGCCCGCCCGGGAGCCGAGGGTGAGGTCCACCGTGTGCTCCTGGCCGCCCCGCGTGTAGGTGATCGCGACCTTGTCGCCGGGCTTGTGGGTCCAGATCTCGCCGATCAGGGTCGGGCCGCTGTCGATCACGTTGTCGTCGAGCTTGGTGATGACGTCCCCGGGCTTGAGGCCGGCCTTGTCGGCCGGGCCGCCCGACTCGACCGCGGCGGCGCCGCCCGCGCCCTGGTCGGTGATCTTCGCGCCGTTGCTGGCCTCCTCCAGGGAGACGGAGGCGCCGATCTTGGCGTACACCGGCTTGCCGGTCTTGATCAGCTGCTGGGCGACGTACTTGGCCTGGTTGATCGGGATCGCGAAGCCGAGGCCGATCGAACCGGACTGGCCGGAGCCGAATCCGCCGCTGCCGGTGGACTGGATCGCCGAGTTGATGCCGATGACCGAGCCGGAGGCGTCCAGCAGCGGGCCACCCGAGTTGCCGGGGTTGATGGACGCGTCGGTCTGCAGGGCGCTCATGTAGGACGCCTTGCTGGACGAGCTGCCGTCGCTGGAGGCCACAGGGCGGTTCTTGGCACTGATGATGCCCGTGGTGACCGTGTTGGACAGCCCGAAGGGGGCGCCGATGGCGATGGTCTCGTCGCCGACGGCCACCTTGTCCGAGTCGCCGAGGGTGAGGGGGTTGAGGTCGGAGGGGGCGTTCTTGAGCTTGATGACGGCGACGTCGTAGCCCTGGGCGTGGCCGACGATCTCCGCGTCGTACTTCTTGCCGTTCGGGAAGGTGGCCGTGAGCTTGCCGCCGTCCACCGCGTCCGCCACCACGTGGTTGTTGGTGACGATGTGACCCTGCTTGTCGAAGACGAACCCGGTGCCCGTGCCACCCTCGCCGCTGGTGCTCTCCGCCTCGATGGTGACCGTGCTCGGCAGAGCCTTGGCGGCCACGTTGGCGATCGTGCCGGGGGCGCGCCTTACCTGGGAGGCGCTGCTGTCGGAGGCGGAGACGGTGGTGGAGCCGTTGCTGTCGTTGTCCTTGGCCAGGGTGTAGCCGAGGCCGCCGCCCAGACCGCCCGCGACCAGCGCGGCCACCAGGACCGCGGCGACCAGCCCACCGCGCCCGCTGCGGGGCTTGGGGGCGGGCTGCTGGTACGACGCACCCCAGACGGTGCCGGAGCCACCGGAGCCGGCGTCGGCGTAGGCAGGCGTGGCCGGAGGCGGCCAGGAGCCGTCGGGGGCGGGGCCGGGGTAGCCGGCCGGGGTCTGGTGTCCGTCGGGGGCCTGGCCGGGGTAGCCGGCGGGGGGCTGGTGTCCGTCGGCCGGATTCTCGTGGGCCGGTGCGGCCTGCGCCGGGCCCTGCTCGGGCGCGCCCGCGGGCACCGGCGGAAGCTGGGCCGTCGGCGCCCCGTCGGGCGCGGGGCCCTGCGGGGAGGCTGCAGGAGATGCCACCGGCACGGGAGGTACGGACGGCGCCGGGGGTACCGCGTTGCCCTCGTTCTCGGTGCTCACAGCTCTTCTCCTCGATCCACGGCTGTTGTCATAGGTCGCACTCGGTCACGCTCGTTCACGCTGTCGTCGGTCCGTTGCGAACAGCTGTGCATGGTCCTGCGTCGTGCTTGTATGCAGTCAGCTTTTCCCACGGGCCGTCAGAGCACCATAAGCGGTGGCTGTGGGTCCAGGGTCATCCTTTACATGGGACCTTTCTTGCAAAAGCTACATAAAAGTGCATTAAGGATGCCCACGTTCGTCGCACGGACGCTCCCGCGCCGCCCCACGTACCCCGCGCGGGTGGCACCATGACGCGGTGACCCACGCACCACAGCACCCGATCCAGGTCGTCGCCCACCGGGGGGCCTCCGAGGACGCGCCCGAACACACCCTGGCCGCCTACAAGAAGGCGATCGAGGACGGCGCGGACGCCCTGGAGTGCGACGTACGGCTGACCGCCGACGGCCATCTGGTCTGCGTCCACGACCGGCGGGTGAACCGCACCTCCAACGGCCGCGGGGCCGTCTCCGCCTTGGAGCTGGCCGATCTCGCCGCCCTGGACTTCGGTTCCCGGAAGACGCGCGATGCCTGGCGCGGACGCGACGAGGAGCCCGACTGGGAGCACCGTCCGGAGGACCCGGCGGACACCTCCGTACTCACCCTGGAGCGGCTGCTGGAGCTGGTCGCGGACTCCGGGCGGCGGGTGGAACTGGCCATCGAGACCAAGCACCCCACACGCTGGGCCGGGCAGGTGGAGGAGCGGCTGCTGCTCCTGCTGAAGCGGTTCGGACTGGACGCCCCGGCCTCGGCCGCAGAGTCGCAGGTGCGGGTCATGAGCTTCTCGGCGCGCTCGCTGCACCGCGTGCGGGCCGCGGCACCGACACTGCCGACGGTCTACCTGGTCCAGTTCCTCTCACCCCGGCTGCGCGACGGACGGCTGCCGGCGGGCGTGCGGATCGCGGGCCCCTCGATCCGTATCGTGCGCAACCACCCGGCGTACGTGGAACGGCTGAAGCGCGCCGGCCACCAGGTCCACGTCTGGACCGTGAACGAGCCCGAGGACGTCGACCTCTGTGTCGAGCTGGGCATCGACGCCATCATCACCAACCGCCCGCGCGCGGTGTTGCGGCGACTGGGTCGCTGAGCGGGGAAGCGAGCCTCAAGAGCCGGGTAAGGACCGGTGCACACCCCTTGACCCTGCTGCCCGGCTCGACCATCCTCCATTCTCGGCCACACCACTGAATTCCAGCCACACGATGACAGGCCCGTCACAGGGAGTGCTCCGGCGCATTCGTTCCGTATGCGGTCGTTGCGAATGCGTCACCGGAAGAGGATTGGCCGGTTTCCGGTACAGGCCAATGGGGCATCCACACCGTGGCGTGGGGCAAAGGAGGTCTCGGGGGTGGCGTTGGTGGTGGCACAGGAGGTGCCCACGTCGTCGAGCATGGCCGTACCCCATGGCCCTGCGGGCGTGGGGAGGGCGAGACACCGGATGCGTGCGCAGTTGCGCAGCGGCGGGGTGTCGGAATCGGTCATCGACGATGCCGTACTGATCCTTTCGGAGCTGTTGAGCAACGCCTGCAAACACGGGCGGCCCCTGGGCGATGCTCCGCCCGGGGACGGCGACGTACGCGCCGCCTGGCGGGTGGACGCGCGCGGGCGGCTCACCGTGGAGGTGACGGACGGCGGCGGCCCTACCCGCCCGGCTCCGGCCACCCCGTCGGTCACCGCGCACGGCGGCCGCGGGCTGAACATCATCACGGCCCTGGCCGACGACTGGGGTGTCCGGGACGACATCCACGGCGAAGTGACGGTCTGGGTCGTGGTCAACGAGGACGTCCATGATCCGGATGCCGGGTGCCGCTCCGACGGTTTCGCTACGCGCGTCACCTCCCCCGCGGTTCCGGCCATGGCCGAACTGGACTTCGCGGACGCGTTCGACAACCTGGACTGAGCGCGGCGGGGACCCGCGGACCCGGACCGCCCGCGCCGGACGCAGGCACGGGAGCTGTCCGCAGATTCACCCCGTCGGCGTCGTCCAAGTGTCCGTTGTCCACAGGTTCCCGTCGGCCGTGGCGCGAACGGCTAGGCTCCCGCCCGTACCAGACGCGCCGTAACCGGGAGACCCCACGATGGCCAAGAAGCGACCCCAGACGAAGGCCAAGCCGCAGATCACAGACGGAGAGATCCCGGTTGTCGGCGCCCGCGAGCCCTGCCCCTGCGGCAGCGGCCGGCGCTACAAGGCGTGCCATGGCCGGGCCGCCGCGCACGCCGCGACCGAGCTGGTGCAGCGTCCGTTCGAGGGCCTCCCGGGCGAGTGCGACTGGGTGGCGCTGCGCGAGCTGGTGCCGGCCGCCACGGTGGAGCTGACCCTCAACAGCGGCCTGCCCGAGGGCGTCCCGTCGGTCACGCTCGCCACGGTGCTGCCGATGGCCTGGCCCGCGCTGCGCCGCGACGACGGCTCGGTCCTGCTCGGCCTGCAGAACGACACGCCCTCCGGCGACATCAGCCGCGACCTCGCCGACACGCTCCAGCGTGCGCTGGAGGCCGCGCCCGGCACGCCGGTGGAGGGCCGCCGCGCCCCTGCCGAGGGTCCGCGACTGCAGGACCTGCTCGACCCGGAAGGCGCGTTCGAGCCAGTTGTGCACAGCGGCTTCGAGTTCTGGGTGCCGGACGCGGAGAACGCCACACCGGACGTGGCCGCCTCCCTGGAGCGGGCCAACGCCGCGGCCATCCCGACCGTGAAGCTGTCCGGCGTGGACGCCGCCTACTGGTGCGAGACCCCGGAGAAGAACCACCTGCGCTGGGTCATGCCGCACCCGGAGGAGCAGCTTCTGGACGCTCTCGCCCGGCTGCACGCGGCCGGCCGCTCCAGCCTCGGCGAGGGCACCCGACTGGTGGGCTCCTTCCGTGCTCACGGCCTCACGGTGCCGGTCTGGGACCTGCCGAGCGGGGTCACGGCCGAGGACGTGGAGAAGCCGGCCGCCGAGTTCGCCGAGCGGCTCGCCGCCGCCCTCGCGGCCGACGAGCCGCTCACGGCCGACGAGCGCCGCGCGCGCGGCGGACTGACCAACCGGCAGGTCACGCTCAGCTGACCGGCCCCGAGGGCACGTGTCACGGCTGAACGGTCGGTCAGCCGTGACAGCGTGCCCGAAATAGGTGACTCCTGTCACAACTCCCCGTCGTGACAGGTAAATCGGTGTCCGAATAGCCGAGATCGAATTTGCGAACCGCCGATCTCTTGTTACCGTTCCAGTAGCCCGGTTGCTGGTGCATCCCCCGTCGCCAGCAACCGGGCCTTTTCATGTCCGCGTCCGGTGTACAGCGCGTCGGGGAGCGTCAACTCCCGTTCGTCTCCTCGGAGTTGCTGCCCGAGTGCAGCAGCAGCGGCCCGCCGGCACCGTGTGCGGCGAACTCGGCGACGGCGGTGTAGCCGTCCAGCGAGCCCCGGGTGCGTTCGCGGGGTGTCTCACAAGTGGCGGGCTCGTCGTCGGCATCCGTGGCGCAGTGCGTCTGCACGGTCCGGCCGCCCGGCTCCATCAGGCTCAGCACGGCCTTCAGGGCCTCGCCGGTGGTGTTGCGGTAGTAGGTGCGCGCCCAGGTGTCCTCACCCTGGGTCAGCACACAGGTCTGCGCCTCGACGCCCTCGGGGGAGGAGAGCTCCGGTCCGCAGCGGGCGGCGGTGGCCAGGCCCAGACCGAGCAGCAGCGGGGAGCGCGTGGGATCGATGGCGGGCATCTTCGCGTCACCGTCCGAGGACGAGGCCGGGGACGACTTGGACGCCTTGGACGACGGCGCGTGTGCGCCGGACCGGCCGCCCGCCGCCGAGCGCCCCGCGGCGTCGCCCACCTGCCCCGCGGACGCCACGGCCAGCGGCAGCACGACGGCGGCCACCACGACGCCCGCGAGGGCGAGCAGACGAAGCCTTCGGGGGTCCGGCCCGCCGCGGTGCGGCGAACGAGTGCCCTGGCCCCCAGAAATGCGCAGCATGTAGCGGAAGATAACGACCACGGGCGGACATCGGGCGGCGCCCGCGCCCGACACCCCTACAACTCGGGTGCGCTCACACCCGTACGAGTGAGGGCGTCGACCACCGCGTCCACCACGGCCTCCACGTCGGGCACCCAGGGCGAGGCCGAGCCCGGCAGCGGCGCACGCTCCCAGCGGACGGCGCCGTGGCCGGTCTCGGAGGGGGGCAGGGCGAGGTAGCCGCCCTCGCCGTGGAAGCGCAGCGAGCCGGGTACGAAGTCCTTGGCGTAGAGCAGCTCGCCGAGCTGCTCCATGGAGTACGGCTTGACGAGCACCGACCAGCGGGTCGGTGCAGCGATCACCGGGCCGAGGCGCATGCCCCGCCGGTCGAGCAGGTCGAGGGCGTGGGCCGCCGCGGGCGCCGGCAGGCTGACCGCGCAGGGCGCGTCGCCGCCGGTGGCGAGGATGATCGGCGCGCCCGGCCGGTTGGTCCACCACCAGCGCACCATGCGCGCGTCGGTGGTGGCGGCGAGCAGGCCGGGGTCGAAGGGGTGCGCACCGGGCACCGTGCACTCCGGGTCGGGGCAGGCGCAGCGGGCCCGTCCCTGCGGGTCCGGGGCCACGCCCGGGAGCACGGGCCACTGCCATTCCGTCGCGAAGGTCAGGGCCGCGCTGATCAGCTCAGGCCTCCCGCCTTTCCGCCTGGACAGGAGCCTGCGTCGCCTTCCGAGGATCTCGCGCATGAGCGCTCGTTCCTTTCCGTTGCACCGCTGGCAACACCGTGGACCACATCACATCACGTGTCGATCACTTCACTGTGCGTACCTGTTGGCGCATCACACCCCTGCGCATGGCATGGGGAACCCCAAAGGGTCGAGCGTTGGCCGCGTCCATAGTGCGTCTATCAAAAGCACGGGTGCGGCGTGGGGGTGGCGAAGTCTGGCGTTTTGCCGTCGCGCGTATTTCTCTCCGCCTCCGCCACGGGAGGATGGGGCTCGGCCGTCGGTGGCTATGACGCCCGGGTCCGTCGCCAGGTTCCGGGTGGCCCCCAACCACCCCTGGCCTTCACCGAGTACGTACCCATCACGACCGCTGTGACGCTCCGTGGAGCAAGGCCAGTCGACCGCAATGGACCGATACCTGAGGCAGTTTTAAGCCAACTTGGCAGTAAGGCAAGGGTTTCGGAAGAAACCCACATCAGACCCGTGGACACCAGGAATCCCTGCAGGACAATGCTGGACATCCCCTCACGAGTGCGTGTACATGTGGAGACACTGCTAGCGGTGCAGAATGACATGGGGGTTTGCGATGCTTCTGAGCAATACGCACCGGTCTGAAAGCCGGACGCCATGAACGCCCCGCACCCTCCGAAAGTGGCTGGAATCGATCCAGCGGTTCCCCCACCCGCACACACTGTCGCGCCCACACCCGCCGCCCCCTCCCCGGACACCGCACTTCCGGTCAAGAACACCCCCGCCCCCGCCGGCCCCGCCCCCGGCACCCTGCTCCAGGACCGGCTGGCCGGCTGGGTCTCGGACCTCACGACCCTCCACGAACTCACCGAACGCCTGTCCCGCACGGACGCACTCGAGCCCGCCCTCGAGGAGCTGCTGCGCGCCGGATCCGCGCTCGTCGGCGCCCGCCGCGGCCTGGTCGTCCTGGAACCCGCCGACGGACTCGGCCCCCGCACCTCCCTCGGCCTCGGCCTCGGCCGCGCCGACCTCGGCCACCTGGAGACCGTGCCACGGGGCTCGCAGCCCTACGGCCCCCTCCTCGACACCGGCGCCGGCAGCGCCGAGATCGTGCACGCCGACCTGTTCGCCGAGGACGGCCTCGACCCCCGCCACCGCGAGGTGGCCGCCCGCCTCGGCTACGCCGCCAGCTACGCCCTCCCGCTGACCGCCGAGTCCGCCGGCCGCCTCGGCGCCGCCGTGTGGCTGTACGACGAGCCCGCCGAGCCGGACGAGCACCACCGTCACCTGATCGGCCTGTACGTCCGGCACGCCGCCGAACACCTCGCCCTGCTGGCGGAAGTGGAGCGCACGCGCGCGTGCGCGGCGACCCTCGCCGAGGAACTGCTCCCCTCCCGGCTGCCGCGGGTGGCCGGCGTCCAGCTCGCCGCCCGGCACCGCACCGGTCCGCGCGGCGGCGGCGACTGGTACGACGCGCTGCCGCTGCCCGACGCCGCCCTCGGCCTCTCCGTCGGCTCGGTCACCGGCTCCGGACCCAGCGCGGTGGCCGCCATGGGCCGGCTGCGCGCCTCCATGCGGGCGTACGCCGTGATGGAGGGCGAGGACCCGGTCGCCGTCCTGTCCGACCTGGAGCTGCTGCTGCGCCTGACCGAGCCCGCCCGTTCGGCCACCGCTCTGTTCGCCTACTGCGAGCCGGCCCTGCGCAAGATCACCCTGGCCGGCGCCGGGCACAGCCCGCCCCTGCTGATCGGCGAGCACCGCACCGAGTTCGCCGAGACCTCCGTCTCCGCGCCGCTCGGCATGCTGGCCTGCTGGGAGGCGCCGAGCGTGGAGATCCAGGCCGAGGCAGGAGAAACCGTCCTGCTCTACACCGACGGGCTGCTGCACCGTACCGGCGACCCCATGGACCGCGCCTTCGCCCGGCTGCACGCGGCCGCCGCGAGCATCCCGCGCACCCTGCGCCGCGACCCGGGGGCGGTCGCCGACCACGTGCTGCGCACCGTCCTGCCCGACGGCCTGGACACGGCCGACAGCGAGGAGGACGTGGTCCTGCTGGCGGCCCGCTTCGACTGAGAGCGCTCCCGCACCGCCTGCATGGGTGGGCATAACAGGTCTTCCGGCCCCGGGTCGCTTTGTGTACGACCGTACGATGATGGAGGTCCCCTGCTCGGGCACGAGCGCGAGCGTCACGGGCCCGGGGGGAGATCACATGCCGTACCGAGGAGGATCACGTGTCCGACGAGCTCAACCCGGAGACCCCGGAAGCTGAGTCCGAGGAGCCCATCAAGCAGCGGAAGAACGGCCTGTACCCGGGCGTCTCCGACGAGCTGGCCGAGAACATGAAGTCCGGGTGGGCCGACACCGAGCTGCACGACCTGCAGCCGATCCCGCAGGCCGCCGAGACCGCCCGTCGCCGCGCCGCGCTCTCCGCGCGCTTCCCGGGCGAGCGCCTCGTCATCCCCGCGGGCAACCTGAAGACCCGCTCGAACGACACCGAGTACGCCTTCCGCGCCTCGGTCGAGTACGCGTACCTCACCGGCAACCAGACCGAGGACGGCGTCCTGGTCCTGGAGCCGACCGACTCCCCGGACGGGAAGAGCAGCCACAAGGAGACGATCTACCTCCTGCCCCGCTCCGACCGCGAGAACGGCGAGTTCTGGCTCTCCGGCCAGGGCGAGCTGTGGGTCGGCCGCCGCCACTCCCTGACCGAGTCCGAGGCGCTCTACGGCATCCCGGCCTCCGACGTGCGCGAGCTGGCCGACAAGCTGCGCGAGGCCACCGGCCCGGTGCGGGTCGTCCGCGGCCACGACGCCGGCATCGAGGCCGCCCTGACCGACAAGGTCACCGCCGAGCGCGACGAGGAGCTGCGGGTCTTCCTCTCCGAGGCCCGGCTGGTCAAGGACGAGTTCGAGATCGGCGAGCTGCAGAAGGCCGTCGACTCCACCGCGCGCGGCTTCGAGGACGTCGTGAAGGTCCTCGACAAGGCCGAGGCGACCAGCGAGCGCTACATCGAGGGCACGTTCTTCCTCCGCGCGCGCGTGGAGGGCAACGACGTCGGCTACGGCTCCATCTGCGCGGCCGGCCCGCACGCCTGCACGCTGCACTGGGTCCGCAACGACGGCCCGGTCCGCTCCGGCGACCTGCTCCTGCTGGACGCGGGCGTGGAGACGCACACGCTGTACACCGCCGACGTCACGCGCACGCTGCCGATCAACGGCACGTACAGCGAGATCCAGAAGAAGGTCTACGACGCGGTGTACGAGGCCCAGGAGGCCGGTATCGCGGCCGTGCAGCCGGGCGCCAAGTACCGCGACTTCCACGACGCCTCCCAGCGTGTGCTCGCCGAGAAGCTCGTCGAGTGGGGCCTGGTCGAGGGCCCGGTCGAGCGCGTCCTGGAGCTGGGCCTGCAGCGCCGCTGGACCCTGCACGGCACCGGCCACATGCTCGGCATGGACGTCCACGACTGCGCGGCCGCGCGGACCGAGACGTACGTCGACGGCACGCTGGAGCCGGGCATGGTGCTCACCGTGGAGCCGGGCCTGTACTTCCAGGCCGACGACCTGACGGTCCCCGAGGAGTACCGGGGCATCGGCGTCCGCATCGAGGACGACATCCTCGTCACCGAGGACGGCAACCGGAACCTCTCGGACGGCCTGCCGCGCCGATCCGACGAGGTGGAGGCCTGGATGGCGTCCCTCAAGGGCTGATAAGACACTGATGGCCGGGCACCCGGAAGGTGCCCGGCCATCGGCGTGTCCGTACGTGTGCGCAGGATTCACGTGCCTAGGGGGAGGGTTTTCGTGGACGACTTCTGGTCCGGTGTGGGCGTGGACCTGCATCTCGAACCCGACGCGGCCGACGGCCGCCGGGTCGGTCTGGAACGGGCGCTCAGGGACGCCGTACGCGACGGGCGGCTGGCACCCGGCACCCGGCTGCCGGCCACCCGGCGGCTCGCGACGGAACTCGGCATCTCGCGCGGCACGGCGAAGTCGGCGTACGACCAGCTCGTCGCCGAGGGCTATCTCACGGCCCGGCAGGGCTCCGGCACCCGGGTCGCCGAGCTGCCCGCCCTGCGCGAGGAGGCGCCGGGAACGGCGCCACACGCACGGGCGCCGCGTTTCGACCTCCGGCCGGGCAGTCCCGACGTGGGCGCGTTCCCGGCCGCGGCCTGGCTGCGCGCGCTGCGCCGGGCCATAGCGACGGCGCCCTCACTGGCGTACGACTACGGCGACCCGCGCGGCCGGATCGAGCTGCGCACCGCGCTCTCGGGCTACCTGGGGCGGGCACGCGGGGTGCTCGCACCACCGGACCGGATCGTGATCACCTCCGGGTACGTCCAGGGACTCGCGCTCCTCACGCGCGTGCTGGACGGCGCCTCGATCGCGATGGAGGACCCGGGGCTGCCCTTCCACCGGGAGGTGGTGCGGCGCAACGGCGGGACCGTGCTGCCGGCACGGGTGGACGAGCGCGGGGTCCGTCCCGCAGAACTGGGCGAGGCGGCCGCGGTGGTGGTCACCCCGGCCCACCAGTATCCGACCGGTGTGACCCTGCACCCCGAGCGGCGCCGGGCGCTCACCGACTGGGCACGTGCGCGCGGGGGACTCATCGTCGAGGACGACTACGACGGCGAGTTCCGCTACGACCGTCAGCCGGTGGGCGCGTTGCAGGGCATGGCCCCGGGCCAGGTCGTCTACCTGGGCACCGCCTCCAAGACCCTCGGCCCCGCGCTGCGGCTCGGCTGGATGGTGCTGCCGCCGCAGCTGGTCGACGCGGTCGCCGACGCCAAGCTGCACAGCGACCACCACACCGAGACCATCGGGCAGCTGGCGCTCGCCGAGCTGATCGACAGCCACGCCTACGACCGGCACGTGCGCGCGTGCCGGCTGCGCTACCGGCGCCGCCGGGACCAGCTGCTGGACCGGCTGGGGACGCGGCGGAACGTGCGCGGCATCGCGGCCGGGCTGCACGCGCTGATCGACGTCCCCGACGAGGCCGAGGTGCTGGCCCGCGCCGAGGCGGAGGGACTCGCCGTCGGCCGTCTGGGCAGCCACTGGCAGACCCCCGCCGACGGCCGGCCGCAGGGCCTGGTGGTCGGCTACGGCACCCCCCGCGAGCGGGCGTATCCGGAGGCGCTGGAGGTGCTGGCGAAGGTCCTGGAGGCCTGAAGTGGGCCAGTGAAGCAGCAGCGGATTGGGCCTGATGACGGAGCCAATAGGCCTCTAGCGTCATCGGTATGACGTTCCGCCCGCAGCGCTTCCTGGCCCTCGCCCAGCTCGCCAACTCCGTCGGGGACGGCGCCTTCTACGTCACCTCGGCGCTGTACTTCACCAGGGTCGTCGGCCTCGCGCCCGCGCGCGTGGGGCTCGGGCTGACGCTCGCCTGGGCAGTCGGCTCGCTGGTCGGGGTGCCGCTCGGGCGGCTCGCGGACCGGCGTGGGGCGCGCGGGACGGCGGTGCTGCTGGCGCTGGGCACCGCGGCGGCGGTCGGGGCGTTCCTCCTGGTGCGGGGGTTCGTGCCCTTCGTCCTCGCCGCCTGTGCCTACGCCTCGGCGCAGTCGGGTCTGGCGGCGGCCCGGCAGGCGCTGCTGGCGGGGCTGGTGCCGGCCGGGGAGCGGACGGGGCTGCTGGCGCGGCTGCAGTCGACGCTGAACGGAGGGCTGGCGGTCGGCGCGGCGCTCGGCGGGCTCGCGCTGAACGCCGGTACGGCGGGGGCGTACCGGGCGGTGCTGATCCTGGACGCGGTGTGCTTCGTGATGTGCGCGCTGATCCTGCTGCGGCTGCCGGCGGTGGCGCCGGGGACGGCGACGGCAGTGGCGGGCGGGCGCCGGGAGCAACGGTTCGCCGTCCTGCGCGACCGGCCGTACGCGCTCCTCGCGCTGCTCAACGCCGTACTGCTGCTGCGTCTGCCGCTGCTGAGCCTCGCGCTGCCGCTGTGGATCACGGAGCGGACCGGGGCGCCGGCCTGGCTGGCCTCGGTGCTGTTCGTCCTCAACACCGGGGCGGTCACGCTGTTCCAGGTGCGGGCGGCCCGAGCCGTCACCGGGCCGGCCACGGCGGTACGGGTGCTGCGCCGGTCCGGGGTGGTGATGTTCGCGTCCTGCGCGGTGTTCGCGCTGTCGGCGGGCCGGTCCGCGTGGCCCGCGGCGGTGATCCTGGTGGCCGGCGCGGTGCTGCAGGTCGTCGCGGAGATGCAGCAGTCGGCGGGCTCGTGGCAGCTGTCCTTCGATCTGGCCCCGGCCGACCGGATGGGCGAGTACCAGGGCTTCTTCGGCACGGGTGTCACGGTGGCCCGCACCCTGGGGCCACTGGTGGTGACCTCGCTGCTCATGGGCTGGGGCACCCCGGGCTGGCTGCTGCTGGGCGCGCTGATGCCGGCGGCGGCCTGTGCGATGGGGCCGGCGGCCCGGTGGGCCGCCGGCCGTGCCGAGCGGGCGGTCACCGAGTCGGCGCTCGTGGGCTGACCGGCAACGCGTCCAGGAACAACGCCCTCGCGAGCAGACCCAGGACGGCGCGGGCACCCGCCTGCACCTGCCGCAGGCCGATCGGGCCCGCGGTGTGCAGCAGTTCGGTGTCCTGCAGGGTGGACATCACGGTGAGCAGGGCGTCCAGCCGGGCCCGCACCTCGTCGGCACCGCCCGCCCGCGCCGCGCCCAACGCGTCCAACGCCCGCCGCACATGCGGAAACCCGGCCCGTGCCTCACCTCGCGCGCCCGCGGCCCCGAACTTGACGGAGACGGCAGAGCCCCTGGTTAACCGGCGACTGCGAGGCCACCCGCCGCCACCGTGCCGCCGGTGACCGCGAGGGCCCGGCGCCGGGTGATCGAGGTGTTTCTGTGTTTTCCCGTCATGGCCGAGGAAGTTAGGAACGCCGCTTGTCAGTCCGATGGGCATGACCTGGGAAAGCACTGTGAAAGATGGGAAGTTCGAGAAGAAGGCCGAAAACGCACTCTTGGGCGAGAACGCACCCTTACGGGACCGGGGCGTGGTCGTGCAGCACGCGTTGGAAGAGCCGGCAGTCCCGCCATTCCCCGTTGATGTGCAGGTAATCGGGCGCAAGTCCGATCACCTCGAATCCGCATTTCGCCAGAACCCGCTGCGAACCGGTGTTATCGGTCAGCGTGGACGCCTCGATACGGTGCAGCCCGACCGTGTCCCGGGCGATACGGCAGACCTGCTCCACCGCGGAACTGGCCAGCCCCTTGTTCTGCTGGTCGGCGGCCACCCAGTACCCGAGATAGGAACTGCAGAAAGGGCCGTGCGAAATACCGGACAAGGTGATCGCCCCGACGATCCGGCCGTCCGGAGCCTCGAACACCCACGGCACCAAGGCGCCCTCGGCGAACTGTCGCAGCAGCCCGTCGATGCGCTCCGCCTGACCCTCGGCGGTGAAGAAGGATTCCGGTCTGACCGGTTCCCACGGTTCCAGGTGTTTACGGTTCTCCGTATAGGCGGAGGCGAGAGCGAAAGCGTCGGCCGCGGCGAGCGGACGCAGGATCACTCCGCCCGCTATTTTCTCGTGCTGCAATTCCATGTGTCTGCCATGCATGCGCGCACCATAGCGGCGCGGACTCCTGAGAGGGACCGTCATGCCGTAAGCAGGGAAGGATCTTTCTTCCACTTGAGCATCTTGTCGAAGCTCACCACCGTCCCGCCCCGGCCCGGCTTGGCGCCGATGTGCACGTGATCGGCGAGTTCCCGGATGAGGCAGAGCCCGCGGCCGTGCTCGGCGTCCGCGCGGGCTGGTCTGATGTCGTGGGTGCGGGTGAACCCGGGCCCGGAGTCGGCCACCTCGATCCGGCACTTCTCGCCGTCGAGGTAGGCGGTCACCCGGTAGGCCTCCGAGGAGCCGTCGCGCGAGCCTCCGCCGTGCTCGACCGCGTTGGCGCAGGCCTCGCTGAGGGCGACGGACAGGTCGTAGGAGACATCCGGGTCGACGCCCGCCGTCTCCATCGTGCCGATCAGCAGCCGCCGGGCGAGCGGGACGCTCGCAGCCTCGCGCCGCAGATGGAGTGACCACCAGATGCTCATGCTCCAGCCTCCTGGCCGCGGCTCGACATACCGTTACCTATTGCCGCCCGTGCACGGCTGTAAGCACTCCGTTGACGTGACTCCGCCCATACGGTCGATGCGTCCCGGGAGGAATCGGTGTATGAGGGCAGGTCCCCGGGCGGAGGATGATCTTCCATTCTTTCTGGTGATCTTTTTCGCCGGGGCCGGATCCCGTGCCCTGCCGTAGGAACCGGGTAAGGCCAGTGCGATGATGAGGCCGCCATGACTGCCCCCCACCCGCGCACGGCGCGCCCCGGAGCCGGGCTCCGGTTCCTGCGGGCCGCGGTGTTCGCCGCGGTCTGCGTCGCGCTGGCCGCGGCCGGGCACACACTGGCCTCCTGCGCGCGCGTGCCGCTGTGGACGCTCGGCGCGGGATTCCTGGGCTCTCTACTGCTGGTGGCACCGCTCGCCGGACGGCAGCGCTCGCTGCCCGGCATCGCCGCGCTCCTCGCGCTCGGCCAGACCGTGCTGCACACGCTGTTCGGGCTGGGCCAGCACGGGGCGACCGGCGCGATGCCGATGAGCTCGACGGATGTGTCGCTGAGCAGCGGCGCACTCGTCGAACGGGCCGCCCGGCTGGTGTGCGGGTCCAGCCCCTCGGCGCTCACCCCCGGACACGCCTACCGGCTCCTGCTCAACGCGCACCTCATCGACCCCTCCGGCCGGGCCGTGGGCGCCACGCCGGCCGCGCACCACATGGCCGACGCCACCGGTTCCTCGGCGTCGCTGCTGCCCTCCCTGCCGATGCTGCTCGGCCACGTCCTCGCGGCCCTCGCCGCCGGATGGCTGCTGCGCCGCGGCGACCTGGCCGTGCTGCGGCTGATCGAGCTGTCGGCGCACGGAGTCGCAGAGGGGGCGCTCGTACGATCCCTGCGTGGGGCGCTCGCGCTGGCGCACGCCCTGTGCGCCGGGCTGCTGCCCGCGGCCGAGCCCGGCCCGCCGGGCCGTCGTACCGACCGGGACGAGGAACCCGCCCCGCACACCACCGCACTCCAGCACACGGTGATCCGGCGCGGCCCGCCCGCCGCCGCGTTCCTCCTCGCCGCCTGACACGACGCGACCATCACTCCACCGGAGCCGGAGACGGAGAACCGGACAGGAGGGGCCGCCGTCGTGCGGCACGCGCGCGTGCGCACATCGGACACGTGGCACCACGAGTGGTGCCGCCACACGCACGCGTACTCCTGATCACCACCGGAACTCACTCGGAGTGGAGTGCTCCCCGCCATGAAGGCTTCTCGTATCGCCGCCGCCGCTGCCGTCGCGGGCACGGCCGTTCTCACGCTGTCCGCCCCCGCCTTCGCGCACGTCAGCGTGCAGCCCGAAGGCACCGCGGCCAAGGGCGGCTACGCGGTCGTCGACTTCAAGGTCCCCAACGAGCGGGACGACTCCTCGACCACCGAGGTCGAGGTGACCTTCCCCGCCGACCACCCGCTGGCCTCCGTCATGCCCGAGCCCCTCGCCGGCTGGAAAGTCAAGGTCACCAAGTCCAAGCTCGACAAGCCGCTGACCCTGCACGGCGAGAAGATCGACGAGGCCGTCACCAAGGTCACCTGGACCGCCGACGGCAAGGGCATCGAGCCCGGCTACTTCCAGAAGTTCCCGCTCTCCGTCGGCGCCCTGCCCGAGGACACCGACCAGCTCGTGTTCAAGGCGATCCAGACGTACTCCGACAAGGAGGTCGTGCGCTGGATCGAGGTGCCGCAGGAGGGCCAGGCCGAGCCGGAGAACCCGGCCCCGGTGCTGGAGCTGTCCGCAGCCACCGGCGACCACCACGGCGCCTCGACCGCCGAGGACGCCTCCGACAAGTCCGAGGGCAAGGCCGGCGGCAAGAACGAGACGACGGCCGCCGACGAGGACGCGAAGGGCGGCAGCGACACCACCGCGCGTGTGCTCGGCGTGGTCGGCATCGTCATCGGTGTCGCGGGCGTGGCCTACGGCGTCCTCGCCGGCCGCCGCCGGACCGCCTGATCCACCGTTCCGCATGCGCACCGGGGTCGTGCGAGGCTGTCGTACGACCCCGGTGCGCACCGGAGTTCTCACATCTGGGACATTTTTCTATGCGCAAGAAGACCTTCGCCGCGGCCGCGCTGCTCGCCGCCGCCACCCTGACCCTCTCCGCCTGCGGCAGCGGTGACGACGGAAAGTCGCCCGTCGCCGTGGTCTCCGAGGAGACCGACTCGGGCAAGGCCGCGACCGTCCTCGACCAGCCGTTCGAGAAGCCCGACCTGGTCCTCACCGACACGCACGGCAAGAAGTACGACCTGCGCGCCGAGACCAAGGGCCACCCGACCCTGGTCTACTTCGGCTACACACACTGCCCCGACATCTGCCCGACGACGATGAGCAACATCGCAGTGGCCAAGAAGGCGCTGCCCAAGGCCGCGCAGAACGACCTCAGGGTCGTCTTCGTCACCACCGACCCCGACCGCGACACCCCCGCCGAACTGGGCAAGTGGCTCAAGGGCATCGACACCCAGTTCATCGGCCTGACCGGCGACTTCTCCACCATCCAGGCCGGCGCCCGCTCTCTCGGCATCTCCATCGAGCCGACGACGAAGGACAAGAACGGCAAGGTCGTCTCGGTGCACGGCACCCAGGTCATCGCGTTCTCGCCGAAGACCGACGGGGGCTACGTCCTCTACGGCGAGGACGCCACAGTCGACGACTACACCAAGGACCTGCCGAAGCTCGTCGAGGGAGCCAAGCCGTGAGGCGTGCCGTCCTGACCGCAGTCGCGCTGGCGGGCGCCCTCGCACTGGCCGGCTGCGGCACCGGCTCCGACTCCGGCTCTTCCAGGGCCGAGCTGTCGGTGAGTTCGTCCTACATGCCCCAGCCGGTCTCCGCCGACATGGCCGCCGGGTTCCTGACGATCACCAACCAGGGCGGTGCGAAGGACGAGCTGACCTCGGTCACCAGCGACGTCGCCGACCAGGTCACCATGCACAGCACCGTCGGCGGGGCCATGGAGGAGAAGACCTCCTTCGCCGTCCCGGCGCATGGTCAACTCGTGTTCAAGAGCGGTGGCAACCATCTGATGTTCGAGAAGCTGAAGCACAGGCCGGAGCAGGGGCAGAAGGTCACCCTGAAGCTCACCTTCGCCAAGTCCGGGCCCCTCACCGTCGAGATGCCGGTGGAGTCCGCCACGTACAACCCGTCGACCGGCCACTGAGGGAGGGACCACCTTGACGCGGACCATCACCCCCCGCCTGCGGACCCTGGTGCTGCTGCTTCTCGCCGTCGCCGGCGCGCTGCTCGCGGGCGCCGGACCGGCATCCGCGCATGCCGCACTGACCGGCAGCGACCCCGCTCAGGGGGTGGTGGTCGACAAGGCGCCCACCCAGGTGTCGCTCACCTTCTCCGAGAAGGTGGCGATGAACGACGACTCGCTGCAGGTCCTCGACCCCAAGGGCAAGAAGGTCGAGGTCGGCTCGCCCGCCAACCTGAGCGGGACGACGTACGCGGTGAAGCTGAAGAGCGGCCTGGCCAAGGGCACCTACACGGTCGCCTACCAGGTCGTCTCGGCGGACAGCCACCCCGTCTCCGGCGCCTTCACCTTCTCCATCGGGGCGCCCTCGCAGACCGTCGTCTCCGGAGTGGGGACCGCGGCGGGCGACACGGTCGTCGGCTGGCTCTACGCGTTCGGGCGGTACGTCTCGTACGCCGGCTTCATCGTGCTGGCGGGCGGCGCCGCCTTCGTGCTGGCCTGCTGGCAGCGCGGCTCGGGCGTACGGGCCCTGCAGCGGCTCGTGGGCGGCGGCTGGCTCGCGCTCACCGCGGCCACCCTGTGGCTGCTGCTCCTGCGCGGCTCCTACACCTCCTCCGGGAAGTTCGGGGACGTCTTCGATCTCGACCTGCTAGGCCAGGTGCTGCAGACCAAGACCGGCGCCGCGCTGGTCTCCCGGCTGCTTCTGCTCGCCGCCGCCGCACTGTTCATCGCCGTCCTCTTCGGCGCCTACAACCGGCGGGAGGAGGGCGAGGAGAAGCGTGACCTGACCTTCGGGCTCGCCATCGGCGGAGTGGTCGTGGCAGCCGGGCTCGCCGCGAGCTGGGCCATGGCCGAGCACGCCTCCACCGGGCTCCAGCCGGGCATCGCCATGCCCGTCGACGTCCTCCACCTGCTGGCCGTCGCCGCCTGGCTGGGCGGTCTGACTGCCCTGCTCGTCGCCCTGTACCGGGCACCCGCGGACACGCCGCTCGAGGCGGCCGCCGTCCACCGGTTCTCCCGCCTCGCGTTCGGCTCCGTCCTCGCCCTGGTCGCCACCGGCACCTACCAGTCCTGGCGCCAGCTCGGCTCCTGGTCCGCGTTCACCGAGACCCGGTACGGGCAGCTGCTGCTGGTCAAGATCGGGCTGGTGGCACTGCTGGTGGGCATCGCATGGATCTCGCGGCGCTGGACGGGACGCCTGGCGGACACCACGGACACGGTCACCGCCGCCAAGAAGGCGAAGCAGCCCGAGAAGGAACGCGCCAAGGAGCGTGAGAAGGAGCACGTCTCCGCGTCGAAGGCCGCCGGCAAGGGCAGCGGGAAGAACACCGGCAAGGGTGCCGTCTCCGGTGACGACAAGCGCGCCGCCCAGCTCGCCCGGCAGCGGGCCGCGGTGGACACCGCCCGGCAGAAGCGGCTGCGGGACGCCGACGCGAACCGCTTCGGTCTGCGCCGCTCGGTGCTCGCCGAGGCGGGCGTCGCGGTCGTGCTGCTCGCCGTCACCACCTGGCTCACCCAGACCGAGCCGGGCCGCACCGAGCTGGAGGCCAAGGCGGCCACGTCGTCCTCCTCGTCGTCCTCCTCGTCCTCCTCGTCGAGTTCCTCCGGCACGCTGACCCTGGACATGCCCTTCGACACCGGCGGCACCGACGGCAAGGGCCTCGTGCGGGTCGACCTCGACCCCGCGCGCGTGGGCGGCAACGAGATGCACGTCTACGTCCAGCGGCCCAACGGGCGCGCCTTCGACATCCCCGAGGTGAAGGTCGCCTTCACCCTCACGGCGAAGAAGATCGGGCCGCTTCCGGTGACCCCCGACCACATCACCACCGGCCACTGGTCGGCGAGCAGCGTGCAGATCCCCATGGCGGGCGACTGGAAGATCGCCGTGACCGTGCGGACCTCCGACATCGACCAGGTGACCGTCTCCAAGAACGCGCAGATCGGCTGAACCCCACCATGCCCGACCAGTCCCTTCCCCAGGCCCGTACGCCCGAGTCCGCGGTGCGGGAGCCCGCGGCCGACGGCAGCCGCGGCATCTCCCGGCGCGCGCTGATCGGCACCGCCGGGGCCACCGGGCTCGTGCTCGGCGCGGCCGGCGGAGCCGTGGGCTACGCGACCGCGCCCGCCCAGGCCACCCCGCTGACCTCGGTGGGCTCCGACCGGGCGATGTTTCACGGGAAACATCAGCCCGGCATCACCGAGGGACTGCAGGCCCGCGGCCACCTCGTCGCCTTCGACCTGGCGGCGGGCGCGGGCCGCAAGGAGGCGGCGGCCCTGCTGCGCCGCTGGTCGGTGACGGCCGAGCGGCTCATGGCGGGCGAGGCGGCGCCGCACGACGACACCGATGTGGCGCGGGACGCGGGCCCGTCCGCGCTGACGATCACCTTCGGCTTCGGTCACAGCTTCTTCGGCAGGACCGGTCTGGAGAAGCAGCGGCCGAGCGCCCTCGACCCGCTGCCCGACTTCTCCTCCGACCACCTCGACAAGGGACGCAGCGACGGCGACCTGTGGGTGCAGATCGGCGCCGACGACGCCCTGGTCGCCTTTCACGCGCTGCGCGCGATCCAGAAGGACGCCGGCGGCGCGGCCCGGGTCCGCTGGCAGATGAACGGCTTCAACCGCACCCCCGGCGCCACCGCCCACCCCATGACGGCCCGCAACCTCATGGGCCAGCTCGACGGCACCCGCAACCCCAAGCCGGCCGACGCCGACTTCGACAAGCGGATCTTCGTGCCCGCCTCGGGCGAGCCCGCGTGGATGGCGAACGGCTCCTACGCCGTCGTACGCCGTATCCGCATGCTCCTCGACGACTGGGAGAAGCTGTCGCTCACGGCCCAGGAGGCGGTCATCGGGCGCCGGAAGGCCGACGGGGCGCCGCTGTCCGGCGGCGGTGAGACGACCCCGATGGACCTGGAGAAGGCGGACGCCAAGGGCGAGTACGTCGTCCCGGTCAACGCCCACGCCCGGATCACCCGGCCCGACCGGAACGGCGGCGCGGCCATGCTGCGGCGCCCGTTCTCCTACCACGACGGCATCGACACGGACGGGACGCCGGACGCCGGGCTGCTGTTCGTCTGCTGGCAAGCGGACCCGCTGCGCGGCTTCGTACCGGTGCAGCGCAAGCTCGACCGGGGGGACGCGCTGTCGAAGTACATCCGGCACGAGTCGAGCGGCCTGTTCGCGGTGCCCGGCGGTGCGGCCGAGGGAGAGTACGTGGGACAGCGACTGCTGGAGGGGTGATTCCGGGTTTCAAACCACCCGGTCGAGTGGCGTCCGTGAGATGCGAGGGCCGCGTTCGCCGGCGCCCATTAGGGTGAGGACATGCCAGCGAGCTATGCGTATCTCGGTCCCGAAGGCACCTTCACCGAAGTCGCCCTGCGCACGCTTCCGGAGGCGGCCACCCGCGAGCTGATCCCGTACGTGTCGGTGCAGTCCGCGCTGGACGCGGTGCGGGCCGGCGAGGCCGAGGCCGCGTTCGTGCCGATCGAGAACTCCGTCGAGGGCGGCATCACCACCACCCTGGACGAGCTGGTCGCGGGCGAGCCGCTGATGATCTACCGCGAGGTGCTGCTGTCGATCACCTTCGCGCTGCTGGTCCGCCCGGGCACCGCACTGTCCGACATCAAGACGGTCTCCGCGCATCCGGCCGCCCAGCCGCAGGTTCGCAACTGGCTCAAGAAGAACCTCCCGGACGTGCACTGGGAGTCGGCCGCCTCGAACGCGGACGCCGCACGGCTGGTCCAGGAGGGCCAGTACGACGCCGCGTTCGCGGGCGAGTTCGCCGCCGCCCGGTACGGCCTCGAGGCCCTGGAGACCGGGATCCATGACGCGGAGAACGCGCAGACCCGGTTCGTGCTGGTCGGCCGCCCGGCCCGGCCCGCCGCGCCGACCGGTGCCGACAAGACCTCGGTGGTGCTGTGGCAGCGGGACGACCACCCCGGCGCCCTGCGCGACCTGCTCGGCGAGTTCGCCACCCGCGGCATCAACCTCATGCTGCTGCAGTCCCGGCCGACCGGCGCCGGCATCGGCAACTACTGCTTCTGCATCGACGCCGAGGGCCATATCTCCGACCGGCGGGTGGCCGAGGCGCTGATGGGTCTGAAGCGGATCTGTCTGCAGGTTCGTTTCCTCGGTTCCTATCCGCGTGCGGACATCAAGCCCGGCGAGGCCCGGGCCACCCTGCCGGGGACCTCGGACGAGGAGTTCGTGGCGGCCGCGGACTGGGTCGCGCGCTGCCAGGACGGCCGGTTCTAGCCAGTCGTACCTGCATATCTTCGTTATCCACAGAAGTTATCCACAGGTCCGCTTCTCGACCTGGGGACAAGTCGACAAGGCAGTGCCACCTGGTCGACAAATCGCCCTGGAAGTCCCAGATGCGGCCACCGTCCGGCAGGTCACCCTTCGTCCACTCGTTTCCTTTGGTTCATCTTTTGGAGCGACCTCTTTCCACCCGAAAGTGGGTGTCACCCCTGTTTGAACCGGGAATTCTTCAGTCCGGCCGGAACTTCCGGAGTGATCAATTCCGAAGTCCACAGACTTTCCGCACAGCCTGTGGATAACTCTTCCGGGCGCCTGGATTCCTGTGGACAACCGGCCCGCCAAGTCCCGCTCTCCACAAGGGAATCCGGTCAACCAGGGGTCGGCCGACTGCCTCGTTCCAGGGAATGAGACGGTCTTTATTGACACGCTGGACACTCTGCGCAATTGACCCATAACGGCACGTAAGTCGCGAGTCGCAATAGTGGGTCGTGGCCTGGGAGCTCGCACCGGTAGCCTTGGCCTCGTGATTGACCTTCGCCTGCTTCGTGAGGACCCCGACCGTGTGCGCGCGTCCCAGCGCGCCCGTGGAGAGGACGTCGCGCTCGTCGACTCCCTCCTGTCTGCCGACGAGCGGCGCAGGTCCTCCGGCGTCCGCTTCGACGAGCTGCGCGCCGAGCAGAAGCAGCTCGGCAAGCTGATCCCCAAGGCCGGCCCGGACGAGAAGGCCGAGCTGCTGGCGCGTGCCGAGCAGCTGAAGGCCGACGTCAGGGCCGCCGACGCCGAGCGTGACGCCGCCGACGCCGAGACCCAGCAGCTGCTGCTCCGGCTCGGCAACCTCGTCCACCCCGACGTGCCCGTCGGCGGCGAGGAGGACTTCGTCACGCTGGAGACGCACGGCACGATCCGCGACTTCGGCGCCGAGGGCTTCGAGCCCAAGGACCACCTGGAGCTGGGCCAGCTCCTCGGCGCGATCGACGTCGAGCGCGGCGCCAAGGTCTCCGGCTCCCGCTTCTACTTCCTCACCGGTGTCGGCGCCCTGTTGGAGCTGGCCCTGGTGAACGCGGCGATCGCGCAGGCCACCGAGGCCGGCTTCACGCCGATGCTCACCCCGGCGCTGGTGCGCCCGCAGTCCATGGCCGGCACCGGCTTCCTCGGCCAGGCGGCCCAGGACGTCTACCACCTCGACAAGGACGACCTGTACCTGGTCGGCACCTCCGAGGTCCCGCTGGCGGCGTACCACATGGACGAGATCATCGACGCCGACCGGCTGCCGCTGCGCTACGCGGGCTTCTCCCCGTGCTTCCGCCGCGAGGCCGGCTCGCACGGCAAGGACACGCGAGGCATCTTCCGCGTGCACCAGTTCGACAAGGTCGAGATGTTCACGTACGTCGCTCCCGAGGACTCGCAGCAGGAGCACAAGCGCCTGCTGGAGTGGGAGAAGCAGTGGCTGACCTCGCTGGAGCTGCCGTTCCGCGTCATCGATGTCGCGTCCGCCGACCTCGGCGCCTCGGCCTCCCGTAAGTACGACTGCGAGGCGTGGATCCCGACCCAGGGCAAGTACCGCGAGCTGACCTCGACCTCGGACTGCACCGAGTTCCAGTCCCGCCGGCTGCAGATCCGCGTCCGTGACGGCAAGCAGGTCAAGCCGCTGGCCACGCTCAACGGCACGCTGTGCGCCGTACCGCGCACGATCGTGGCGATCCTGGAGAACCACCAGCAGGCCGACGGCTCCGTGTACGTGCCCAAGGTGCTGCGTCCGTACCTCGGCGGCCGGGAGGTCCTGGAGCCGGTCGCCAAGTGAGCGCCGGATTCCCGTTCCGACTCATCGCCACCGACCTCGACGGAACGCTCCTGCGCTCCGACGAGTCGGTCTCGCAGCGCACCCGTGAGGCGCTCGCCGCGGCCACCGCGGCGGGCGCGGCGCACATCGTCGTCACCGGCCGCGGGGTCCCCTGGACCCGGCACATCCTCGACGACCTCGGCTACGACGGCCTCGCCGTCTGCGGCCAGGGCGCGCAGGTGTACGACGCCGGGGCACACCGCCTGCTGACGTCCGTGACCCTGGACCGGCAGCTGGCAGGCGTGGCCCTGGCGAAGATCGAGGCCGAGGTGGGTCCGCTGTACCTGGCGGCGAGCCGGGACGGCCTGGACGGCGAGGTGCTGGTGGGGCCGGGTTACGCGGTCAAGGGCACCCTTCCCGCCACCCCCTTCACGGACGCGTCCGACCTCTGGACCGCCCCGCTGAACAAGATCTACATACAGCATCCGACACTGGGCGACGACGAGCTGGTGGAGGCGGCCCGCCGGGCGGCCGGCGGGTTCGTCACGGTCGCCATGGCGGGCGAGGGCATCGTGGAGCTGCTGCCCCTCGGCCTGTCCAAGGCCACGGGCCTGTCCCTGGCGGCCCGCCGCCTGGGTCTGAAGGCCGCCGACACGATCGCCTTCGGCGACATGCCCAACGACGTCCCGATGTTCGCCTGGGCGTCCCGCGGGGTGGCGATGGCCAACGCCCACGAGGAGCTCAGGACAGTGGCGGACGAGGTCACGACCTCCAACGAGGAGGACGGGATCGCGATGGTGCTGGAGCGGTTGCTGGGCTGAGCGTTCGGTCTCTTCTGCGCCGAGCTTTCAGCTTCTTCTGCGGAGGATGCACGGATCGAACGTGCGCGGGGTTGCCCCCGACCACGGCTTAGCAAGCCGGTGCCTTACCACTCGGCCAATCCTCCGGGTGGGCGGCCCACGCGAGAGACACTTCGCGTGCTCGAAGCGGCCGCCCCGGGCAGCTCCCATGAGCTCTACGGAGCGGTAGGGATCACTCCGGAGCCCGGCTCAGGCTGCCCTGTGGGGAGCTGGACGTACTGCCGTGCATGGACATCGCCCAACTCCTCTCCCAGAACGCGGCGCCGGGACACTCCCGGCGGATGGGGCACAACCACTGTGCCCCGCCACCGAGTCGGGCGCCACCGAATTAACCGGGGGCCGCCACTAGCGGCGGCGCCACCTGCGCCGACGCGCCTTGCTGAAGAACCAGCCCGCCGGCGGGTCGTCGGACCGCCACGGCTGCGGCTCCGGCTCCTCGGCGCGCCAGCGGGCTGCGAGCATCCGGGCCCGGGCGGACGGCTCGGAGGTCTCGGCGGCCCGCACGAAGTCCTCGTCCAGGACCAGCTCGTCCCAGACGTCGCCGCCGGTCCGCCCTCGTCCCTCGTACTGCGGGATCTCCTCTGCCATCTCCGGCCTCCCAGCCGTGCACCGCCTGCCAGCCGTACATCCGCTCTGCCCAGTGTGCCCGGACCGAGGTGAAGCCCCCGTCAAGGCCGTGACCTGTCACTCCTCGCCGGCGAGCGTCAGCGACCGCAGTTTCTGGCCCGCGTACCAGGTGGCGAGCACGGTGACCACGACCAGCAGGACCGTCGCCGTGGGCAGTCCGACGTCCGAGGTCACCAGGTCCCCGCCGGCCACCTTGTGGGCGACGGCGAGCGACCACTGCTGGACGCTCAGGGTGCGGGCGCCGGACACCAGGGAGCCGAACAGGGCCTCCCAGACGAGGGCGTAGACGAGGCCGAACACCACCGCGTGCCGGGACACCGTACCGAGCAGCAGGAACATCGCCGCGTAGGCGATCGACGCGACCAGTGCGGCCACCGTGTAGGCGACGGCGATCTGCTGACCGTTGCCGTTGAGGATGAAGCCCGCGACGAGCGTCGGCAGGGCCGAGAACACCATCGTCACGGCGATCGCCACGATCAGCTTGGTGAAGATGATCGTCGGGCGCTTCACCGGCTTGGCCAGCAGGTAGACGACGGAGCCGTCGTCGATCTCCGGGCCGATCGCGCCCGTGCCCGCGATGACGCCGATGATCGGCACCATCGTGGCGAGCGCCAGCCCGCCCAGCAGGTCGGCGGCCGTCTGGTCGTCGGCGCCCGCGAGGCCGCGGACGACGACGGAGATCGCGATCAGCAGGAGCGGCAGGGCGCCCAGGATGAGGGCCCGGCGACGGCCGAGCAGGGCCCGATAAGTGAGCCGGGCGACTGTGGGGTCGTACATCTTCGGCCTCCTACGCCGCGACCAGGTACGAGAAGACGGACTCGAGGGACTCGTCGGACGGCGAGACCGTGAGCAGCCGGATGCCGTGATCGCGGGCGACCTTGGGCAGCAGGGTGGTGAAGCGGCCGAAGTCGACGGCCTGGATGCGCAGGGCGCCCTCGGCGTGGTCGACCTCGATGCCGGACGTCGACGGGTCGGCGATCAGCGCGGCCGCGAGTGCGCGGTCGTCGCTGGAGCGCACCAGGTAGCGGTGCGGGCGGTCGGTCATCAGGCGGCGGATCTTGCGGAAGTCGCCGCTGGCCGCGTGCCGCCCGGCGACGACGACCTCGATGTGCCAGGCGAGCTGCTCGACCTCTTCGAGGATGTGGGACGAGAACAGCACTGTGCGGCCCTCGTCGCCCATGCGCCGCAGCAACTCCATGAGCTGCATGCGCTGGCGCGGGTCCATGCCGTTGAAGGGCTCGTCCAGCAGGAGCAGCGACGGGTCGTGCACCAGGGCGCTCGCCATCTTCACGCGCTGGCGCATGCCCTTGGAGTACGTCGAGATCTTGCGGTCCTGCGCGTACTCCATCTCGACGGTGGCCAGCGCCCGTTGGGCAGCCTTGGCGCCCAGGCCGTGCAACTCGGCGTTGGCGACGACGAATTCGCGGCCGGTGAGGAAGTCGTACATCGCCTCGCGCTCGGGGACGATGCCGATGTGCTTGTAGATGGCCTCGTTGCGCCACACCTGCCGGCCGTCGAGGGTGACGGTGCCGGTGGAGGGGGCCAGGAAGCCGCCCATCATGTTGATGAGGGTGGACTTTCCGGCGCCGTTCGGACCGAGCAGGCCGGTGACGCCGGGGCCGATGGTCATGGTGATGTCGTTGACGGCGACCACGTTGCCGAACCAGCGGGAGACGTGGTCGATGGACAGTGTGGTCACAGTCCCACCTTCCGGTAGCGGCGCACGAGGAGGCCGTAGCTGGCGGCGATGAGGCCAAGGGCGACGAGGACGTAGACCACGCCCTCCCCGTCGGTGGGGCCGACCGCTCCGGGGAACGACGAGCTCGCGCCGAGGAACGCGGACTGCACTCCGTCGATGAGCGTGACGGGCGAGAAGAGGCCGATCCAGGGGATGGCACCCGTGCTGTTCTGCGCCTCGGCGATGGCCTGGAGCGTGGAGACCGCGCCGTAGGAGATCGTCATGACGGCGATGACGGCCGCGATGCCGAAGCCGCGCCGCGGGGTCACCGAGGCGATGACCAGACCGATGCCGGCGAAGAGCAACGAGAGCAGTGCCACGGAGACGATTCCCTGTGCGAATCCCTTGGTCTGGTCGGCGAAGTCGAGCTTGGCCAGCAGCGCGCCGATGTAGAGCACGAGCAGCGGGGCCGCGGTGAGGACGAACAGCGCCGAGGCCAGCGCCGCGTACTTCGCGCGCACGTAGTCCGCGGTCTCGATCGGCCGCGAGAAGTACAGCGGCACGGTCTTGAAGCGCAGGTCGCGCGAGACCGACTGGGGCGCCTGCGAGGCGACGTACAGGCTGATGACGGCCTGCATGAGGATCGCGTAGCGCGTGTAGTCGACGGGCAGGTCCTTCGCCTTCGTGGCGACCGCGACGGCGACCATGATGGCCGCGGGCACGCACATCACCACGAACAGCAGCATCGGCAGCACCTTGGACTTGACCGAGCGGCCGAGGCCGTACGCGCCGCGCAGGGACTGCGAGTAGAGCGAGCGGGTGGCGTAGGAGCGGCCGAGGCGGGGGCCGTCGTAGTTGCGGTAGCCGATGTTGTGGATCCGGGTCTGGTCACCCGACGGTGCGACGGGTGTCGGCATGGGCTGTTCAACTGCCATGGACGGCCGCCTCCTTCCGCTGCTCTTCCTCGCTCGTGAAGACCTCCGAGATGTGGTGCCGGCGCTGCTCCATGCGCACCAGCCCGAGGCCCAGCTCGGCGACGGTGTCGCGCACCAGGTCGTACGTCTCCTCGCCCTGCGCGGTGAGCAGCAGGATGTGCCCGGCGCCGGGGAGGCCGCTGCTGTCGTCGGTGTCCACCCCGAGCGCGTGGAGCGCCTCGCGGACCGCGCGGGTGCCGTCGGGGTGTTCGTCGCTGTCGGTGACCTCGATCGCGAGGGTCGTCGTGGTCTGGGTGAAGTCCGTGGTGGAGCTGGAACGCAGCAGCTTGCCGCCGTCGACGACGACGACGTGGTCGCAGGTGCGCTCGAGTTCGCCCAGCAGGTGGGAGGTGACCAGGACCGAGATGCCGAAGTCGGTGTGGATGCGGCGGATCAGGCCGAGCATCTCGTCGCGGCCGACCGGGTCGAGGCCGTTGGTCGGCTCGTCCAGGAAGACCATCTGCGGGTCGTGCACCAGGGCCTGGGCGAGCTTCACGCGCTGCTTCATGCCGGTGGAGTAGCCGCCGATGGGGCGGTAGCGCTCCTCGTACAGACCGACATGGCGCAGGGTGTCCGCGGTGCGCTCGCGTGCCGCGGTGGGCGGCAGGCCGGACATGCGGGCCATGTGGACGACGAACTCGGTGGCCGAGACGTCGGGCGGCAGGCAGTCGTGCTCCGGCATGTAGCCCACGCGTTCGCGGATGGCGGCGCCCTTGGTGGCCACGTCGAGGCCGAGCACCTCGGCGCGGCCCTCCGTGGCGGGGGACAGACCCAGCAGGATCTTGATCAGGGTGGACTTGCCGGCGCCGTTGGCTCCGACGAGTCCGGTCACACCGGGTCCGATGTCCACGGACAGCCGGTCGAGCGCGGTCACCCGGGGGAACCGCTTGCTCAGGCTTTCGGTCGCGATCACAGTCACGTCATCGAAGGTAGTGATCCGGACCACGCCGGTCGTCAGACCTCAGAGCCGTCTTCGCGTCAGACTCGAGTATTACGGACCCCTGAGGGATCCCCTGCCAGAGACTCATCCACAGCAGCTCGCCGAGCGTTGTCCCCAGCCTTGATCCCGCCTATTGACGCCGCCTCTAACAACTGTCACATTCACCAGTGTCAAGTTACGGACGCGTACCGCAGTCGACGGGACGGGGCGGCATGACGACGGCAGTGAGCAGCGAACTCTCCGTGGAGTTGAAGGGGTTCAGGCGGGTGCAGCGCCTCGCCTACGAGTGCGCGGAGGCGATCGCGGCACGCCTCGAACCGGGTGTGACCGAGCGCGAGGCGGCGCGGATGCAGCGCGAGTGGCTGCGCGAGCGGGGGGTGCGGGACTGGTTCCACCTGCCCTTCGCCTGGTTCGGCGACCGCACGGCGTTCGTGAACTTCCGCATCCCGCTGCAGTTCTTCCCGACCGACCGCGCCCTGGAGCCCGGGATGCCGTTCATCCTGGACATGGCCCCGGTCCACGAGGGATACACGGCCGACATCGGCTACTCGGGCTCCCTCGGCGTCAACCCGGTGCAGGACCGGCTGATGGCCGACCTGGAGGCGCACCGCGAGCTGATCCTTCGCGAGGTGCGCGAGCGGCGGCCGCTGCGCGAGATCTACGAGGACGTGGACCGCCTCATGGTCCGCCAGGGCTACGCCAACCGGCACCGGGCGTACCCGTTCGGCGTGATCGCCCACAAGGTGGACCGGGTCAAGCAGCGCCGCTGGTCACCCCATCTGTTCGGGTTCGGCACGCAGTCCCTGAAGGGCCTGGCCGCCGACGCCCTGCACGGCCACCGCGAGGGCTGGTCGCCCCTGTGGTCGCCGTACCGCTTCTCCGACCACCCGCCGCAGCCGGGCCTGTGGGCGGTCGAACCCCACCTCGGCTTCCGGGGTACGGGCGCGAAGTTCGAGGAGATCCTGGTGGTCACCGACTCCCGGGACCCCGAGCAGAGCGCGTTCTGGCTGGACGACGATCTGCCGCACGTGCGGCGCTGGGCGGAGGCGAAGTGACGCTGAAGGGTGCGCGTGAGCGCCGGGTGCACACCGGCGGGGTCGAGCTGTGCGTGGCCGAGCTGGGTGACCCGGAGCAGCCGACGGTGGTGCTGGTGCACGGCTACCCGGACAGCAAGGAGGTCTGGTCGGAGGTCGCCGTCCGCCTCGCCGACCATTTCCACGTCGTCCTGTACGACGTCCGGGGCCACGGCCGCTCCACCGCACCGCAGCCCCTGCGCGGCGGCTTCACCCTGGCGAAGCTCACGGACGACTTCCTGGCGGTCGTGGACGCGGTGAGCCCGGACCGCCCGGTGCACGTCGTCGGGCACGACTGGGGCTCGGTGCAGTCCTGGGAGTTCGTCACCGTGGGCCGCACGGAGGGTCGTATCGCCTCCTTCACGTCGATGTCCGGCCCCTCCCTGGACCACTTCGGGCACTGGATCAACGCGCGCGTGAAGCGTCCCACGCCCCGCCGGGTGGGCCAGCTCCTCGGACAGGGCGCCAAGTCCTGGTACGTCTACATGCTGCACACCCCCGCTCTGCCGGAACTGGCCTGGCGCGGACCGCTCGGCAAGCGCTGGCCGAAGATCCTCCAGCGGACCGAAGGGGTCCCCGCCGGCGACTACCCGACCCCCTCCCTCCCCTCCGACGCGGCGCACGGCGCCTGGCTGTACCGGGACAACGTCCGCGCCCGGCTGCTGAGGCCCCGCCCGGACGCGTTCGCACACGCGCCCGTGCAACTCATCACGCCCCAGGGGGACGCGTTCCTGTCGGAGCGCCTGTACGACGACCTGGAGCAGTGGGTGCCGCAGCTGACCCGGCGCACGCTCCCGGCCAAGCACTGGATCCCGCGCACGCGCCCCGACCAGGTGGCCGCCTGGATCGAGGAGTTCGTGACGAGCGTCGAGGGCGGTCGGCCGGAGCCCAAGGCCGCCGGTCGCCACGCGGACCGGTTCGGCGGGCAGTTGGTGCTGGTCACCGGAGCGGGCAGCGGTATCGGCCGGGCCACGGCGTTCGCCTTCGCGGAGGCGGGCGCGCGCGTGGTGGCCGTCGACCGCGACGCCGAGGCCGCCGCCCGCACCGCCGAGCTGTCCCGGCTGGTCGGCGCCCCCGAGGCGTGGGCGGAGACGGCGGACGTCTCCGACGAACAAGCCATGGAGAAGCTCGCCGAGAAGGTGCACCGCGAGTACGGCGTGCTGGACGTGCTGGTCAACAACGCGGGGATCGGCTTGTCGGGCTCGTTCTTCACCACCACGACCGAGGACTGGCGCAAGGTCCTGGACGTCAACCTCTGGGGCGTGATCCACGGCTGCCGCCTCTTCGGCGCGCGCATGGCCGAGCGCGGCCAGGGCGGCCACATCGTCAACATCGCGTCGGCGGCCGCCTACCAGCCTTCCCGCGCGCTGCCCGCCTACAGCACCTCCAAGGCGGCGGTCCTGATGCTCTCCGAGTGCCTGCGCGCCGAACTGGCCGGACAGGACATCGGAGTCACAGCGATCTGCCCCGGTTTCGTCAACACCAACATCACCTCCACGGCCCGCTTCACCGGAGTCGACGAGGCCGAGCAGCGCCGCCGCCAGAAGCACTCCGCCCGCCTCTACGGCCTGCGCAACTACCCGCCGGAGAAGGTCGCCAAGGCCGTCCTGGACGCGGTGACCCACAACAAGGCGGTGGTACCGGTGACACCTGAGGCAAGGGGCGCGCACCTTCTGTCGCGGTTCATGCCGGGGGTGTTGAGGGGGATTGCACGGGTGGAGCCGAAGTTGTGAAGCCTCCGGTGTCCCTCCAAGGAACCCCCACATGACCGACCCCCCGCCCCAAAAGACCTACCGCATCGAAGACCTCGCCCACCGCACCCGCACCACCGTCAGAACCATCCGCGCCTACCAGGACAAAGGCCTCCTCCCCCGCCCCGAGCGCCAGGGCCGCGCCAACCTCTACGCCGACATCCATCTCACCCGTCTCCATCAGATCGCCCACCTCCTCGACCGCGGCTACACCCTCGCCTCGATCAAGGAACTCCTGGACGCCTGGGACACCGGCCGCGGCCTGGGCGGTGTCCTCGGCCTGGTCACCGAGGTGGAGGGCCCGTGGACCGACGAGGAGCCGGCCCGCATCACCCGCACCGAGCTGGACGCCCGCTTCGGCGGCGCCCCCGACGAGGACGCCGTGGCCGAGGCGGTCGAACTCGGCGTGCTGGAACCGGTGGACGGCGACCCCGACACCTTCCTGGTACCGAGCCCCCAAGAGCTGTCCGTGGCTGCGGAGTTGCACGCCGCCGGAGTTCCGCTCTCCGCGATCTCGGGTCACCTCAGGGAGTTGAGGGGCCAGGTGGAGCACATAGCCGCCCGTTTCCTGGAGTTCACCACCGAGTACGTCTTCGCCCGCTACCTCGACGACCCCACCCACCGCACGGACGCCCACGCGGCGGAAGCGGCCTCACTGGTACGCCGCCTCCGCCCCCTCGCCCAGCAGACCGTGGACGCCGAACTCGCCCGGGCCATGCGCGTGTTCGCGATCCAGCACCTGCGAAGACGCCTCGGTGCCGATGATCCGCCCGAGCAGCGCGGTCGAACGCGTTCCGTCGACCTGCCCACGGAGACGATCACCGCTGTGGAGCACCTCGTTGGCCGCGAACACACGTCCGCGTTCATCGCACTGGCCGCCGAACGAGAGCTCAGAGCACAGGCCTTGGACGACCTGGCCACACCGAAGCGCGTCCGCAGCGAACTTGGCGAATCACCCTAAATTGCACGCCAGTTGTCCACAACTTCTTCAATTCCCCTGTGGATAAATACACTTGCTTGTGGATCAAACCCGGGAGAGAAAACAACCTGCGTGATCCGCGTCTCTCCAGCACCCTGGAGGCATGGAAGAAAGACGCACCGTGAAGGTGTCGAAGTACCTCTCGAAACACCTCCGCCACCAGCCCGAGCGCATCGGCCTGACACTCGACCCGGGCGGCTGGGTCGAGATCGACACACTGATCAGCGCGGCCGCCGCACACGGGTTCCGGTTCACCCGTGAGGAGCTCGACCATGTGGTGGCCGCCAACGACAAGCAGCGCTTCGCGATCGAGGGCACGAGAATCCGCGCCAGCCAGGGCCACAGCATCGAGATCGACCTCGGCCTGCCCCCGGCGACCCCGCCGCCGTACCTCTACCACGGCACCGTGGCCGGACACCTGGACGCGATCCGCGCCGAGGGTCTCCGGCCCATGAGCAGGCACGACGTACACCTCTCGGCCGACCGCGAGACCGCGACCCGGGTCGGCGCCCGCCGCGGCCGCCCCGTCGTGCTCGCCGTGGACGCCGGCGCCATGCACCGCGACGGCCACGTCTTCCACGTCAGCGCGAACGGGGTGTGGCTCACCAAGGAGGTACCACCCCGCTACCTGCGGTTCTCTTGATCGATTTCGGCCCATGCCAGTGGGGCCCCGTACCCTCGGACGCATGAGTCTGCGTCTGAGCACCGTGATCCTGCCGTACCGCCGCTGGAGCGAGGGCGGTCGTTCGGCCTGGGTGCGGGCCGAGCAGCTCGGCTTCCACACCGCGTACACCTACGACCACCTGTCCTGGCGCAGCTTCCGCGACGGCCCGTGGTTCGGCGCCGTACCGACGCTGACCGCCGCAGCGGCCGCCACCGACCGACTCCGCCTCGGCACGCTGGTCACCTCGCCGAACTTCCGGCACCCGGTGACCCTCGCCAAAGAGCTGATCTCGCTGGACGACATCTCCGGCGGCCGTATCACCCTCGGCATCGGTGCCGGCGGCACCGGCTTCGACGCGACCGCCCTCGGCCAGGAGCCGTGGACGCCGCGCGAGCGCGCCGACCGGTTCGCCGAGTTCGTGCCGCTGCTCGACCGGCTGCTCACCGAGGACGCGGTGACGTACGAGGGCCGGTTCTACTCGGCGCACGAGGCACGCAACATCCCCGGCTGTGTGCAGCGGCCCCGGCTGCCCTTCGCCGTGGCGGCCACCGGCCCGCGCGGACTCAAGCTCGCCGCACGGCACGGCCAGGCGTGGGTGACCACCGGCGACCCGAAGCTGTACGAGAACGGCACACCGGAGCAGTCGGTCGAGGCGCTGCGCGGACAGCTGGAGAAGCTGTCCGAGACCTGCGCGTCGATCGGCCGGGACGTGACCGAGCTGGAGAAGGTCCTGCTCACCGGCTTCACCCCGGATCGCGGCCGGCCGCTCGAATCCCTGGACGCCTTCGTGGACTTCGCCGGCCGCCACCAGGAGCTGGGCTTCACCGAGATCGTGATCCACTGGCCCATCCCGGACTCGGACTTCGCCGCGGACGAGAAGGTCTTCGAGCGGATCGCCATGGAGGCGCCCGCCCAGCTGGCGTGACTCAGTGACAGACGTCACCCGTCGGCCATCTCCGATGTGTCTGTGGACTCATCTGTGCGGACTTCCGCACGGGCGTGCTGGCATATGCGCGAGAATGACCCGGTGACCTCAGCGACCAGACAGCCCGGGACCACGGCCGCCGCTCTACCGCCGCGGCTGATCGCCACCGACCTCGACGGCACTCTCCTGCGCGACGACAAGTCGGTCTCCCCGAGGACGGTCGCCGCGTTGGCGGCCGCCGAGGCCGCGGGCATCGAGGTCTTCTTCGTCACCGGCCGCCCGGCCCGCTGGATGAACGTCGTCAGCGACCACGTCCACGGCCACGGCCTGGCGATCTGCGGCAACGGCGCCGCCGTGGTCGACCTGCACGGCGGCCCCGGCACCCACCGCTTCGTGAAGGTGCGCGAACTGGCCCGGGAGAACGCGCTGGACGCCGTACGACTGCTGCGTGACGCGGTACCCGGCACGGTGTTCGCGGTCGAGCAGACGTACGGCTTCCACCAGGAACCGGCCTATCCCAAGCTGCACATGGAGATACCGGACAACCTCCTGCCCGCCGAGAACCTCCTCGCCGCCGACGGCCCGGACGCCGACCAGCCCGTGCTCAAGATCCTCGCCTACCACCCCGAGCTCGACCCGGACGCCTTCCTCGCCCTCGCCCGTCTCGCGATCGGCGACCGCGCCAACGTCACGCGGTCCAGCCCCAGCGCGCTGCTGGAACTCAGCGGCCCGGACGTCTCCAAGGCCAGCACTCTCGCCCTGTGCTGCGCCGAGCGCGGCATCACGCCCGAGGAGGTCGTCGCGTTCGGGGACATGCCCAACGACGTCGAGATGCTGACCTGGGCCGGCCAGTCGTACGCGATGGGCAACGCCCACCCGGACGTCATCGCCGCCGCCTCGGGCCGCACGGTCGCCAACAACGACGACGGCGTCGCGGTCGTGATCGAGCGGATGATCGCCGAACGCGTCTGACGACGGCTCAGAGCCTGGTGCGACGGGCGCGCCCCGAGCGTAATCAGTCCCTTTTGCCGCGGACGCTCGGGCGAGGCACCCGTGAACGCGGGCGCTCCACCCGCGCGCCCGTCACCGTGCTCCCACCAACTCCTCCGCCGCCGTCTCCCGCAGCACCATGTCCCGCAGCGGCCCGTCCACGGCGGCCAGCTCCGCGTACCGCCCCCGCTGCACCACCCGGCCGGCGTCGAGCACGATCACCTCGTCGACCGCGTCGAGCCCGGCCAGCCTGTGGGTGATCAGCAGGGTCGTACGGCCCTGCGTGGCGGCCAGCAGATCCGCGGTGAGCGCGTCCGCCGTCGGCAGGTCCAGATGCTCGGCGGGCTCGTCCAGAACGAGCACCGGGAAGTCGGCGAGGAGCGCGCGGGCCAGCGCGAGGCGCTGTCGCTGGCCGCCGGACAGCCGCGCCCCGTGCTCGCCGACGAGTGTGTCCAGCCCGTCCGGCAGCCCGTCCACCCAGTCCAGCAGCCGGGCCCGGGCCAGCGCGTCGCGCAGGTCGGCCTCGGTGGCGTCCTTCCGGGCGAGCAACAGGTTCTCGCGCACGCTGCTGTCGAAGAGGTGCGCGTCCTGGGCACACAGTCCGACGAGCCGTCGCACGTCGTCGTCGGCCAGGGCGTACGCGTCCACACCGGCGAGCGTGTACGAGCCCGCCTGCGGGTCGAGGAACCTGAGGAGCACCTGGGCGAGGGTCGTCTTGCCGGATCCGGAAGAACCGACCACGGCGATCCGCCGACCCTGCTCCAGCGTGAGGTCGAGTCCGGCGAGCGCGTCCCGGTGCTGCCCCGTGTGCCGGGCACCCAGGCCGCTGAGCACGACCGGGAAGGGCGAGGCGGGCGCCTGCCGGGGCCCCTCCGGCTCGTGTACGGGCTCCGGGGCGTCCAGCACCTCGAACACTCGCTCCGCGCTCCGGCGTACCCGCTGCCGGTAGCGCACGGCGAGCGGCAGCCCCAGTACGGCCTCGAAGGCGGCCAGCGGGGTGAGGACCACCACGGCCATCGCCACACCCCCGAGCCGACCGGCCGCCACCGCCTGGACGCCGAGCAGGGCGCCGGCGGTGACGGTCAGGCCGCAGAGCAGCGCGGTGAGCCCGTCACCGAGCGCGGTGACGGCGGCGGAGCGCGACGCGATCCGGGTGAGCGTGCCGTCGGCCTGCCGGGCCGCGTCCGTACGGGCCGGCAGCGCGCCGGCGACGGTCAGTTCGGCGGTGCCGGTGAGCAGGTCGGTCACCCGGGTCGCGAGCTGTCCGCGGGCGGGCGCCAGCCGACGCTCGGCCCGCCGGGCCGCGGCCGCGGTGACCAGGGGGACGCCGACGCCGGCCGCGAGGAGCCCGGCCGCGAGGGCAGCTCCGGCCTCGGGCAGCAGCCAGGCCGTGAAGGCGACGGAGGCGGTGGAGACGGCGACCGCGACGCCGGCCGGCAGCAGCCAGCGCAGCCAGTAGTCCTGGAGCGCGTCCACATCGGCGACCAGCCGAGTGAGCAGATCACCGCGGCGGGCCGTGCGCAGCCCCGCGGGCGCCAGCCGCTCCAGCCGCCGGTAGACGGCGACCCGGGTGTCGGCCAGCATCCGCAGCACGGCGTCGTGCGACACCAGCCGCTCGGCGTACCGGAAGACGGCCCGCCCGATCCCGAAGGCCCGCGTCGCCGTCACGGCCACCATCAGATACAGCACCGGCGGCTGCTGCGAGGCCCGCGAGATCAGCCAGCCGGAGGTGGCCATCAGCCCGACAGCGCTGCCGAGCGCCAGACTCCCGAGCAGCAGCGCAAGCAGAAGCCGGCCACGCCGGGGCCCGGCGAGACCCTGAACCCGGGCGAGCGCACTCCGAGTGCGTGCCGCGGGCCGCTCTTTCGGGCCGCTTACCGAGTGACCGAGTCGGATGGCGGGTGGGCCAGGACGGGGGTCCAGGGGGCGGAGCCCCCCGGGAGGGCGACCGCCGGACCGCTGCGCCAGAGACTCCGAGCCCTCCATGCACACCACCCGATCGGCAACCTCCAGCAGCGCCGGCCGGTGCACCACGAGCAGCACCGTGCGTCCCGCCGCAAGTCGCCGTACCGCCGCCACGACGTCGGCCTCGGTCGCCCCGTCCAGCGCGGCCGTCGGCTCGTCCAGCAGCAGCACGGGCCGGTCCGCGAGGAAGGCCCGAGCCAGCGCGAGCCGCTGCCGCTGCCCCGCGGACAGCCCGGCCCCGTCCTCGCCGAGCACCGTGTCGGCCCCCTCGGGCAGCGCGTCCACGAACTCCAGCGCGCCCGCGTCCCGCAGGGCTCGGCGTACAGCGGTGTCGTCCGCGTCGGGCCGGGCCAGCCGGACGTTCTCCGCGATGGTCCCGGCGTACAGGTGCGGCCGCTGCGGCACCCACGCGATCCGTGACCGCCACTCCGCCAGGTCGACGTCCGCGAGATCGGCTCCCCCGACCCGCACCCGGCCCTCCACGGGCCGTACGAACCCCATCAGCACGTTCAGCAGCGTCGACTTGCCCGCACCGCTCGGTCCGACCAGCGCCACTGTCTCGCCGGGCTCGACGCTGAACGACACCTCGCTCACGGCGTCCGCCGACCGCCCCGGGTAGCGAACCGTCACCCCGTCGAAGGCCAGCGGGCCCTCGGGCACCGCCGCGGTGCCGGCCACCGGTGCCGGCGTCTCCAGTACGGCGAAGATCTCCTCCGCCGCGGCGAGCCCCTCCGCCGCCGCGTGGTACTGCGCGCCCACCTGGCGCAGCGGCAGATACGCCTCGGGCGCCAGCACCAGGATGACCAGGCCGATGTACAGATCCATGTCGCCGTGCACCAGACGCATCCCGATCGTCACGGCGACCAGTGCGACCGACAGTGTGGCCAGCAGTTCCAGGGCGAACGAGGAGAGGAACGCGATCCGCAGGGTCCCCATGGTGGCCTGGCGGTACTCGCCGGTGATCCGGCGGATGGACTCGGCCTGCGCCTTGGCCCGGCCGAACACCTTCAGCGTGGGCAGGCCGGCGACCACGTCCAGGAAGTGGCCCGACAGCCGGGACAGCAGCCGCCACTGCCGGTCCATCCGGGACTGCGTGGCCCAGCCGATCAACATCATGAACAGGGGGATCAGCGGCAGGGTGCCGACGATGATCGCCGCCGACACCCAGTCCTCGGTGACGATCCGCGCCAGCACGGCCACCGGGACGACGACCGCGAGGCCCAACTGCGGGAGATAGCGAGAGAAGTAGTCGTCGAGGGCATCGACTCCACGGGTGGCCAGGGTGACCAGCGAGCCGGTCCGCTGTCCGCTCAACCACCCGGGGCCCAGCTGGGCCGCGCGCTCCAGCAGCCGCCCCCGAAGCTCCGACTTCACGGCCGCGCTCGCGCGGTGTGCCGCGAGTTCGGTGAGCCACGCGACAACCGATCGCCCCACGGCCACGGCCGCCAACAGCACCAGGGGAGTGCGCAGTTCGGCGACCGACTGCCCGTGCTGGAAGGCGCCGACCACCACCTCGGCGATGAGCATGGCCTGGGCGATCACCAGCCCGGCCCCGACGGCCCCGAGACCGACTACCGCGACCAGGAAGAGGCGGGTGGCACGGGCGTAGCGCAGAAGGCGCGGATCGATTGGTTTCACGTGAAACATGCCCTTCGGTCCAGAGGGTGTGTTTCACGTGAAACACACCCTCGGCGGACTCAGTGTGCGGCAGCGTCAGGAGCGATGTGCTGCGTGCCGATCCGCTTGCGGAACACCCAGTAGGTCCAGCTCTGGTAGAGCAGGACGAGCGGCGTGGCGATGGCCGCGCACCACGTCATGATCTTCAGGGTGTACGGGCTCGACGAGGCGTTGGTGACCGTCAGGCTCCAGTCCCCGTTGAGCGTGGACGGCATGACGTTCGGGAAGAGCGACAGGAAGAGCATCGCCACCGACGCCACGATGGTCACGCCGGACAGCGCGAACGACCATCCCTCGCGCCCCATCTGATTGGCAACCAGAGCGGCCACCAGGGCGACGACCGCCACGATCAGGGCCACCAGGCTCTTGCCGTCACCGTTGTCGGCCTGCGTCCACAGCAGGAAGGCGAGTGCCAGGACAGCCGTCACGAGACCGACCCGCAGCGCCAGCTTCCGTGCCCGCAGCCGGATGTCCCCGACGGTCTTCAGCGTCGTGAAGACCGCCCCGTGGAAGGTGAAGAGCGTGAGCGTCACCAGGCCGCCGAGCAGGGCGTAGGGGTTCAGCAGGTCCCCGACGGTGCCGACGTACTCGAAGTGCTGGTCGATCTTCACCCCCCGCACGATGTTGCCGAAGGCCACGCCCCACAGGAACGCCGGGATGAGCGAGGTCCAGAAGATGGCCGTCTCCCAGTTGCGCTGCCAGTTCTCCTCGGGCCGCTTCGCCCGGTACTCGAAGGCCACGCCCCGAACGATCAGGCAGACCAGGATGACCAGCAGCGGCAGATAGAAGCCCGAGAAGAGGGTGGCGTACCACTCCGGGAAGGCGGCGAAGGTCGCGCCGCCCGCCGTGAGCAGCCACACCTCGTTGCCGTCCCAGACGGGCCCGATGGTGTTGATCAGCACGCGGCGCTCGGGCCGGTTCCGGGCGAGCAGCTTGGTGAGGATGCCGATCCCGAAGTCGAAGCCCTCCAGGAAGAAGTAGCCGGTCCACAGGACGGCGATGAGGACGAACCAGACGTCGTGAAGTTCCATGACTGTTCCCCCGGCCTAGTACGAGAAGGCCATCGGCTTGTCGGCGTCACGAGTGTCGCCGCCGATCTTCGTGGGCGGGTTGAGGTCGGCCTCGGTCAGCTCGGGCGGGCCGGCCTTGACGTACTTCACCAGCAGCTTGACCTCCACTACGGCGAGGATCGCGTAGAGCGCGGTGAAGACGATCATCGAGGTGAGGACCTCACCCTGGGAGACACCGGGGGAGACCGCGTCCCGGGTCTGCAGGACGCCGTAGACGACCCACGGCTGACGGCCCATCTCGGTGAAGATCCAGCCCCAGGAGTTGGCGATCAGCGGGAAGGCCAGGGTCCAGATCGCGATGCGCCAGTACCAGGTGGTCAGCTTCGGGCCGAGCGCCCTGTTCCGGAACAGCACCAGGTGCGGCACCTCGTCTTCGCCGACCCTCAGGTGCTGCGGCAGCATGAACTTCTTCCGGGTCAGCCACAGTCCGGCGAGGCCGATGGCGAAGGAGGCCATGCCGAAGCCGATCATCCAGCGGAAGCCCCAGAAGGCCACCGGGATGTTGGGCCGGTAGTCACCTGGACCGAACTTCTGCTGCTCGGCCTTGTTGACGTCATTGATGCCGGGGACGTACGAGGTGAAGTCGTCGTTGGCGAGGAAGGACAGCAGGCCCGGGATCTCTATCGCGACGGTGTTGTGGCCCTTCTCGACGTCTCCGTAGGCGAAGATCGAGAACGGTGCCGGCTTCTGCCCGTCCCACAGCGCCTCGGCGGCGGCCATCTTCATGGGCTGCTGCTTGAACATGACCTTGCCGAGCACGTCACCGCTGACCGCGGTGAGCAGGCCGGCGATGACCACCGTGATCAGGCCGAGCCGCAGCGAGGTCTTCATCTCCCGGATGTGCCGCTTACGGGCCAGGTGATAGGCGGAGATGCCGATCATGAAGGCGCCGCCGGTCAGGAAGGCCGCGGAGAGGGTGTGGAAGGCCTGGCTGAGCGCGGTGTTCTGGGTCAGGACATGCCAGAAGTCCGTGAGCTCGGCCCGGCCCTTCGCCTTGTTGATCCGATAGCCGACGGGGTGCTGCATCCAGGAGTTGGCCGCCAGGATGAAGTACGCCGACAGGATCGTGCCGATCGAGACCATCCAGATGCAGGCCAGGTGGATCTTCTTGGGCAGCTTGTCCCAGCCGAAGATCCACAGCCCGATGAAGGTGGACTCGAAGAAGAAGGCGATCAGGGCCTCGAAGGCGAGCGGGGCACCGAAGATGTCACCGACGAAGCGTGAGTAGTCCGACCAGTTCATACCGAACTGGAACTCCTGCACGATGCCGGTGACCACACCCATCGCGATGTTGATCAGGAAGAGCTTGCCCCAGAACTTCGTCGCTCTGAGGTACTTCTCCTTCTCCGTGCGCACCCAGGCCGTCTGGAGCCCGGCCGTGAGGGCGGCCAGGGAGATCGTCAGGGGGACGAACAGGAAGTGGTAGACGGTGGTGATGCCGAACTGCCAGCGCGCCAGTGTCTCCGGCGCCAGAGCCAGGTCCACGTCATCACTCTCCTTACTACGCCGTGGTACTGCGGCGGTTTGCCCCTCTTGTCACGTACATAGAGGAGCAAACGGGATGCGCTTGTGAACGCGTTCACATTCACAAGCCATTATGACGTACTGATTTTCGGCAACCAACGGGGGGTCCCCCCTTCGCCGCGCCGTCAAGGTCTTGGCAGCGACTTCAACATCTTGTTGAATTGCGCGCCATGCAGATACGGATCTCCTGGCCCGCGGGCAACATCACCGCGACCCTCGACGACACACCGACCACCCAGGCCCTGGGGGCCCTGCCGCTCGCTTCCACCGCCCACACCTGGGGCGAGGAGGTGTATTTCGACACAGGTGTTTCCGTTTCACGTGAAACGGATGCCCGGCAGGTCGTGGAGCCGGGCACGGTGGCCTTCTGGACGGACGGGGACGCCCTCGCCCTCCCCTATGGGCCCACGCCCATCTCACTGGGTGACGAGTGCCGGCTCGCGAGCCCGTGCAACATCCTGGGCCGACTCGACGGGGACGCCGCAGTCCTGGCGACCGTGCGGGACGGCGACCCCGTACGCGTGGAACTGATCCACGAGTAGGCACTGATAGACGAGTAGGCCCCGCGCACGCGAGGCCCACCCGGAACCGCTTCGGTGCCCCCGACGGAGCCCGCTCAGATCTCCTTGTGGAACGCTTCCGCCACCTTCAGGAAGATGTCGTTCGCCTCGGTCTCGCCGATCGTCACCCGCACACCCTCGCCCGGGAACGGCCGGACCACCACACCGTGCTCCTCACAGGCTGCCGCGAACGCGACCGTGCGCTCCCCCAGCCGCAGCCACACGAAGTTGGCCTGGGTCTCCGGGACCGTCCAGCCCTGGGCGCGCAGTCCGTCGACCACGCGCGTGCGCTCGCACACCAGCGAGCCGACCCGGCCCAGCAGCTCGTCCTCGGCCCGCAGCGAGGCGATCGCCGCCTCCTGCGCGAGCTGGCTGACGCCGAAGGGCACCGCCGTCTTGCGCAGCGCCGCCGCCACCGGCTCGTGCGCGATCGCAAAACCGACGCGCAGCCCGGCGAGACCGTAGGCCTTCGAGAACGTGCGCAGGACACAGACGTTGGGCCGGTTCCGGTACAGCTCGACGCCGTCGGGCACCTCGGGGTCGCGAATGAACTCCCGGTAGGCCTCGTCCAGCACCACCAGCACATCGCCGGGCACCCGGTCGAGGAACCGCTCCAGCTCCGCGCGACGCACCACCGTGCCGGTCGGGTTGTTGGGGTTGCAAACGAAGATCAGACGCGTCCGGTCGGTGATCGCCTCCGCCATCGCGTCCAGGTCGTGCACATCGCCCGGAGTGAGCGGCACCTGCACCGACCGGGCGCCGCTGATCTGCGTGATGATCGGGTACGCCTCGAAGGACCGCCAGGCGTAGATCACCTCGTCGCCGGGACCGCTGGTGGCCTGGATCAGCTGCTGGGCGACACCCACCGAGCCGGTGCCGGTGGCCAGGTGGGAGAGCGGGACACCGAAGCGCTCCGACAGCTCGTTCATCAGGCCCGTGCAGGCCATGTCCGGGTAGCGGTTGAAGTTGGAGGCGGCTGCGGTCACGCTCTCCATCACGCTGGGCAGCGGCGGATACGGGTTCTCGTTGGAGGACAGCTTGTAGGCGACCGGCCCGCCGGCTGCAGCGGGCTTGCCCGGCTTGTAGGTGGGAATACCCGCCAGCTCGGCGCGCAGCTTCGGGCTCGTCTCGCTCACCGCAGTCCTCCTCGCGACCACCGGCGGACCGTCGACGCCGCCGGCTTTCAATACTCCACACCTTATGAGGATTCGGCGCCCCTGCGAACAGGTGCGGGACACCAAGAGGCGAACCTCATCGATCTCACAGGCATCAGGGGCATCGCCAGACGAAGGCGTACGTATCGGGGGGCGCGCTGCACATATATCTACGCGCCGGTGGCTCGCGCCGTGGCGCGCATCACCCGTGCAGGTGAGTTGAGACCTCTTCGAGACATCGAGCACTTGGCAGGCCCATGCGCGTCGACAAGTCACGTCTCACCATGAGAGCGCTCAACTTCCTTACTTTCTAAGGTAGTTGAGCCGTAATGACCATGCAGAAACGTACCTGTCAACGCGTGCATATGCGTCCGCACTACCCCACCGCATGAGCCCTACTATCGGCTCGCCATGACAGCAGCAGGGAAGCACCAGGTGAGCCGCGCGGAAACCTCACGTCGAGGCAGTCGGCCGGGCCGAGCGGGCATCAGAGACGTGGCCGCCGCCGCCGGGGTCTCCATCACAACCGTGTCCGACGCCCTCAACGGCAAGGGCCGGCTCCCGGATGCCACCCGGCGCCACGTCCGCGAGGTCGCCGACCGGCTGGGGTACCGCCCCTCGGCCGCAGCCCGAACCCTCCGTACCGGCAAGTCGGGACTGATCGGCCTGACCGTGACGACGTACGGGGATGAACCTTTCACCTTCACGGAGTTCGCGTACTTCGCCGAGATGGCCCGGGCCGCCACCTCGGCCGCGCTCGCCCGTGGCTACGCCCTGGTCATCCTGCCCGCGACCTCCCGCCACGACGTGTGGTCGAACGTGGCCCTGGACGGCACGGTCGTCATCGACCCCTCCGACCAGGACCCGGTGGTCAGCGAACTCGTCCGGCAGGGGCTGCCGGTCGTCTCCGACGGCCGCCCGGCCGGCTCGCTCCCGGTCACCGCCTGGGTCGACAACGACCACGAGGCCGCCGTCCTCGGCATCCTGGAGCACCTCGCCGACGCGGGCGCCCGCCGGATCGGCCTGCTCACGGGTACGACGACGGACACGTACACCCATCTGTCGACCACGGCCTACCTGCGCTGGTGCGAGCGAGTCGGCCAGGATCCGGTCTACGAGGCCTACCCGGCGCACGACCCGTGCGCGGGCGCCGTCGCCGCCGACCGGCTGCTCGCCCGCCCCGACCGCCCGGACGCCGTCTACGGCCTCTTCGACCCCAACGGCACCGACCTGCTCGCCGCCGCCCGCCGCTACGGCCTGCGTGTCCCGGACGACCTGCTGCTGGTGTGCTGCAGCGAGTCCACGGTGTACGCCAACACCGAGCCGCCCATCACCACGCTCTCCCTGAAGCCGCGCCGGATCGGCACCGCGGTGGTCCAGCTCCTCATCGACGCCATCGAGGGCGTCGAGTCGAACCAGCCCGTCGAGCAGGTGATACCGACGGAGCTGATCGTGCGCACCTCGTCCCAGCGGCGTTCCCCGCGCACGACCGTCAGCCCGCCGCGAACCCCGGAAGAGGGATAGCGGGGAGATCTCAGGCGGGAGCCCGGCGGGTGGCGCGATCGGTTCACCCGCTGCGGCCGGGGGCGGGGCCGCGGGGTCCCTGTGGGGAGCCGAACCCGGCCGCCACGGCTCGTCCGCCTCGTGGCACGCGGTTCCGCGGGCCCCAAACGGGTCGGTCGACCGTCCAGCCGTGCGGCCGGCGCAGGACCGGCACCCGGTCGAACCCCTGCCCAAACGGGGCGAAAGCCGCGGTGAACTGGAGTCTTGCTCCGATTCACCACCCCTGGGTCATCACACGGCGCGACGCGCATTCCTATGATGGGCCCACGACACCGCGGGCCGCTGCGACCAGGCAGTCCGAAGCGGTGCAGCTGCGGCGCGATGGTGGAGGGGTCTGATGACTCAGGGGGCCGGTCAGGGACCCGAGGTGGAGCGGACGGCGACGTTGCGCGACTTCCGGGTACCCGCGTACGTCCACGAGACCGGTCCGTACGTCCACGCCCAGTCCGGCGACACCCTCCCGGCCGTGGACGAGGCCTATCCCGAGGGCTACACGCCCACCCAGCGCGACCTGCCTGTCATCAACCGCGGCGACACGCTCCAGGTCCCCGTCGAACCGGCCCCCGCAGCCCCCGCCGCAGAGCCCACGACCGGCCCCGGCGCGCTGTACGTCGTCGGTGACGTCCACGGCTACCTGGACGAGCTGGTGGCCGCCCTGCAGGAGAAGGGGCTGATCGACGCCTCCGGCCTGTGGTGCGCGGGCACCGCCCGGCTGTGGTTCCTCGGCGACTTCACCGACCGCGGCCCGGACGGCATCGGCGTGATCGACCTGGTGATGCGGCTGTCCGCCGAGGCGGCCGCGGCCGGCGGCTACTGCAAGGCCCTCATGGGCAACCACGAGCTGCTGCTGCTCGGCGCCAAGCGGTTCGGCGACACCCCCGTCAACTCCGGCGCGGGCACCGCCACCTTCCAGGCGGCCTGGCTGCTCAACGGCGGCCAGAAGACCGACATGGACCGCCTCCAGGACCACCACCTGCAGTGGATGGCCCGCCTCGACGCCGTCGAGGAGGTCGACGGCTACCTGCTCGTGCACTCCGACACCACCGCCTACCTCGACTACGGCGACTCGATCGAGGCTGTCAACGACACAGTCCGCGAGACGCTCACGCGCAACGACGCGGACGAGTGCTGGGACCTGTTCCGGAAGTTCACCAAGCGCTTCTCCTTCCGCGACGAGGGCGGCGCCGACGCCGTACGCTCCCTGCTCGATACGTACGGCGGCACCCGCATCGTTCACGGCCACAGCCCCATTCCGTACCTGCTCGGCGAGGTCGGATCCGAGGACGACGAGGAGGGCAGCGGACCCGTTGTCGAGGGACCGCACGTCTACGCCGAAGGGCTCGCCATCGCCATGGATGGCGGCGTGACCATGGCCGGAAAGCTGCTGGTCCAGCAACTTCCTCTGGATATCTGAGCGTTCGCGGGGCAGGTGCCCCCATACCGTATGAGCGCAGGTCGGCACGCAATTTCCGGCAACCCCCTGTCACCGCGTGCCGTCACGGCTCTACCATCGGCTTATCCGTAGCAGGCTCCCCTCCGTTTCTGCCCGACGGCTCGCCGGCGTGCGAGCCACAAGCCCTACGGAGCATCGGGGGATGCACATGAACAGCGTTCCGCAGCACCTGCTGAGCGAGGACCGCCAGGAATTCGAGCGGATCCTCGATGAGGCGCTGCGCTCCGCACCACACCGCCCGGAACCGGCCGCTGTCGGACAGCGGCTGAACCCCGAACAACTGCGCACCATGGCCCTCAACGCCACCGCGCTCATCACGGCGGCCGCGGTGACCGAGTACCAGCACTACGTGAAGGTCCGCGAGGAACTGCGCCACCCGGCGCCGTCCACCCCCTCGGCCGCCCGCGATTCCGGTTCCGCCGAACCGGGTGCGGACGCGATGGGGCTCGCCACCAGCCTCGGCGAGGCCGCCGAGACGACCGGGGCGGGCGCCATCGCCGTGATCGCGGTGCTGGCCCCCGTCCTCGCCGGGACCGCCGCGGCGATCTTCCTGCTCGTCGGCTACATCCTGAGAATGCTGGCCCCCGGCCAGGCCTTCGCCCAGACCATGCTCACCGCGGGCTGGGTGTTCGGCGCCGTGGCCGCGGCCGCGATCCTCGTCGCCGCGGTCGGGCTGCTGCTCACCGCCCTGCGCAACAGCGCCGCAGCGGAAGCCGCGACCCACGACGCGGCGAGCGAGAAGGTGGCCAGGGCCAGAGAGGCCTGGCGGGATGCCCTGCTGGAGCGCGGCATCCTGCCGTTCCTGCGGGACGCGCTCGCCCAGCCCGGCACGGCCGCCCTGCACCCCACGGCCCCGCCGGCCCCGACCGGCCGCATGCCGCGCCTGGGTTACGGCCGCCCCGGCTTCAGCAGCCCCGACGACGGCTCCGCCTCCGGCCGCCCGAGCTTCACCAGCCCCGACTACACGAGCCCCGACTTCGGCGGCCCGGAACACCAGCCGGAGTGAGGCGTGTGCCCCGCCCGGGGCACACGCCGAATCCCGGCCGGAAGCGGGCCGGGTCCTGCTACAGCCGTCGGACGATCTGCGCCTCGACGCGTTCGACGGACGTTCGGCTGTAGGCGTGCACGAGAGCGAGGTGGAACAACGCGGGCGCCAGCGGCGCCCAGCGGTGGACACGGTCTTCCCGGAGCAGATATTTGATGACGGACGCCGGACGGAACGGCACATAGTCGATCGTCTGATGCTCCCAGCGGTCCGCCACCCCCCTGCTCATCCGCGCCTGGAGGTCGGAACTCCTCAGCTCCTTGAGCCTGGCGAAGTAGTGGCCGCTCCAGTGGCGCTTGTCGACGTCCAGGACAAAGGCCAGCAGGTCGAGTGTGTACTCGTGCGCCTCCAGGGCCAGTTCCTCACGCATTCCCCGACGGCACACCGCGTGCAGGTCCGGCGCGCTCCGTCCCGACGAGTCGATGTGCCGGGACAGGCCCTCGTTGACCGAGGAGTTCCACACACCGGGCGCCATCCTGACCCGCTCGCTGCGACGGCTCACCACGAGCATGTCGTCGGCGGTGACCACAGCGACGTTGACGGCGAAGCTGCACTGGAGGAACGCGGGGGCGGCCAGGGGCTGCTCGGGATCCAGGTATCGCGACCGGGGGGTCGCACCGTCCGGCAGCCGGCGGTCGAGCTGCTGAGCCGTCAGGAACGTGTAGTAGTCGGTCGGCCGCAGCCGCAGGTGCACCTCCGGCGTCTCGTCCAGTGACGTGCGGGAGATGTCGAACGACTCGACCGCATAACGCGGCCCGTTCCACAGGGGGGTACGCCCCTCGGCGCGCAGGTGTTCGCTCTCGGTGGCTATCTCGTCCCGCCAAGGCTCCATGTCGGCCGGGAGCCGGACGTCTTCGTCGAGCACGTGTACGAAGATCGTCTCTGCCGGGATCGGGGTCTCGCCGTCTCCCTCCACGATCAGCGCCGAGGTCTGCAGGGGCCCGAGCGAGAACGTCCGCCACGCCGGTCCCGACTCCTCCCGGCTCCTCAGACCCCGCAGCGCACTCGCCGAGCGTCTGCGCACCCGGAACCACGCGTCCTGCAAGGGCTGTTGGAAGAGCACCGCGAACAGCATGCCGATGACCGCACCGACCACCCCGTTGGCAACATCGATCCCACCCACACAGGAGACCTTAGGGATCTTGTGAGCCCCGGGCGGCATCGTGTTCCTTCCGTTACGGTGCCTGTCCGTCGCCAGGATCCGGCAGCTGGATGACCGCGATGCTTCCCGTCTGAGCAACTGCCAGGCGGGTGCCGTCGGGATGCAGCGCCGCGACCGGGGTCGGGACGTGGGTGGCCCCGTACGCCCCTTCCCGGCGTGTCACAGCCACCTCCGGCCATTCCGCCAGGACTGCGCCGGTGGTGATGTCGATCAGCCGGGGATGCCCATACAGCGAAATGACTCTGCTGCCCTGCGCGAGCAGCGTGCCGACCTCGAAATCGACCCGGCTCCGGTGCATCCATCGACGCTCGGACAGGGACCAGACACCGAGCTCCCGAGGACCCAGAGCGGGCACCTCTTCGTCGTCGAGGAACTCCTCGCCGGTCGCGACCACCAAGCGATCATGGTCGAGCCAGCACGCCGACTCCACCTCGGCGTCGATGCCCGGCTCCATCGGCAGCACTCCGGGCCCGTCCAGTGCGGCCGGGTCCGTCAGCGCGGCCTCCAGATCGAAGACCTCCGCGACGCCGTACGGATGCCACACCCAGCCGGCCACGAGCAGATGCCTGCCGTCCTGACTCACCGACAGCCGGGAGTGGAAGACGTCCTTGTCTCCACGTGGGCCGGAAGTGAGGCGTTCACCCGACTCCACCTCCTCGATGTGGAGGACGTTGTACTCCTCGGGGCAGTGAACCAGGATCTCTCGCCCGTCCGGCAGAACTCCCAGTGCGACGGGGTAGTCGAAGTCGTCGGCGTGATAATCGCTGCGCGTCAGCTCACGGACGACGCGTGATCCCTGGACCAGCAGTGCCCTGGTCCCGCGCTCGGCGTACACGACGCTGTAGCGGCCGGAGGAGCAGACGACGCTTCTGTCGAACGCAGATCCGTAGCCCGTGACCGTCCGATGCTCCACACCGGCGGAGTTCCAGGCGCGGCCGCCCACCAGGTCGACCAGACCGTCGTCCTGCCAGACCAGCGACTGTGCCGGAGCCGTCGTCTCCAGCGACTCCACGGGTCTCATCCCCCAACCCCCTTTCCACCGACCGGTGTCGGCGCTGTTCCCCGGGCCTCGGGCCCGAGGAACAGCGCCCGTCCGCGTGCGTCAGTCCGCCAGCGGCAGGTACACCCGGTTGCCCGCGGCCGCGAACTCCTTCGACTTCTGGGCCATGCCCTCCTCGATCTCGGTCTTGGTACCGCCGTGTTCACGGCGGATGTCCTGCGAGATCTTCATGCTGCAGAACTTCGGCCCGCACATGGAGCAGAAGTGGGCCGTCTTGGCGGGCTCGGCCGGCAGCGTCTCGTCGTGGAACTCCCGTGCCGTGTCCGGGTCCAGGGCGAGGTTGAACTGGTCCTCCCACCGGAACTCGAAGCGGGCGTCGGACAGCGCGTCGTCCCACTCCTGCGCACCGGGGTGCCCCTTGGCGAGGTCGGCCGCATGGGCGGCGATCTTGTAGGTGATGACGCCGGTCTTGACGTCGTCACGGTTGGGCAGGCCCAGATGCTCCTTGGGCGTGACGTAGCAGAGCATCGCCGTGCCCCACCAGGCGATCATCGCGGCACCGATACCGGAGGTGATGTGGTCGTAGGCCGGGGCGACGTCCGTGGTCAGCGGGCCGAGCGTATAGAACGGAGCCTCCTCGCAGATCTCCTGCTGGAGGTCGATGTTCTCCTTGATCTTGTGCATCGGGACGTGTCCCGGGCCCTCGATCATGGTCTGTACGTTGAAACGCTTGGCGATCCGGTTGAGTTCCCCGAGCGTCCGCAGCTCCGCGAACTGTGCCTCGTCGTTGGCGTCCGCGATCGAGCCCGGGCGAAGGCCGTCGCCGAGCGAGTACGTGACGTCGTAGGCGGCGAGGATCTCGCAGAGCTCCTCGAAGTTCTCGTACAGGAACGACTCCTTGTGGTGCGCGAGGCACCACGCGGCCATGATCGAGCCGCCGCGCGAGACGATGCCGGTCTTGCGGTTGGCGGTGAGCGGCACATACGGCAGGCGCACGCCCGCGTGGACGGTCATGTAGTCCACGCCCTGCTCGGCCTGCTCGATGACCGTGTCCTTGTAGATCTCCCAGGTCAGTTCCTCGGCCTTGCCGTCGACCTTCTCCAGCGCCTGGTAGAGCGGCACCGTGCCGATGGGGACGGGGGAGTTGCGCAGCACCCACTCGCGGGTGGTGTGGATGTTGCGGCCGGTCGAGAGGTCCATGACCGTGTCGGCGCCCCAGCGGGTCGCCCAGGTCATCTTCTCCACCTCCTCCTCGATGGAGGACGTGACCGCGGAGTTGCCGATGTTGGCGTTGACCTTCACCAGGAACCGCTTGCCGATGATCATCGGCTCGATCTCCGGGTGGTTGACGTTGGCCGGCAGCACCGCGCGGCCCGCCGCGATCTCCTCGCGAACCACCTCGGGATCAACGTTCTCGCGGAGTGCCACGAACTCCATCTCGGGCGTGATCTCGCCACGACGGGCGTACGCGAGCTGCGTGACCGCCGCGCCGTCACGGCCCCGGCGCGGCTGGCGAGGACGTCCGGGGAAGACCGCGTCCAGGTTGCGCAGCCCGCCGCGCGGTGAGGTGTGCTTGATCCCGTCGTCCTCGGGGCGGACGGGACGGCCGGCGTACTCCTCGGTGTCGCCACGGGCGATGATCCAGTTCTCCCGCAGCGGCGGCAACCCCCTGCGGACGTCGGTGTCGACGAGTGGATCGGTGTACGGGCCTGATGTGTCGTACAGCGTGACCGACTGCCCGTTGGTGAGGTGCACCTGGCGGACCGGCACACGCAGGTCGGGGCGGGTGCCCTCGACGTACGCCTTGTGCCAGCCGATGGACTTCCCGGCCTCCTGGGACTTCTCGTCCGGAACGGAGGCAGGCGTGCGTGCGTCCTTGTTGGTCATGAGACCTACTCCCTACGCCGGCATTACCCGGTAACAGGTTCGGCGGTCGACGCAGCGGTTTCCGTCTGCCGATGTTTCCCGTGAAACCACGTTCCACGTGAAACATCGCGAATACGGAGGTCAGCGCCCTCTCAGCCCGGTGCTCCGAGCTCCCGCGTGTGCAAAGGTGCCTCCACGCTAGCGTCAATTCGGGCGCGGTGAACAGGGGGCCCCTGGCGTTCTTGCGATGATCTGGCGGTGACCACCATGGAGCAGCACCCGTACCCGCCTTCCGAACCGCCGCGCGGAGGCGGGTCCGGACAGGGCGGCGAGCACGGGCATGACGGCCACGGACGCGGGCACCAGCACGGCCCGGGCACCGGCCACGGCCACGGCCACTCGCACGGGCACAGCCACAGCCACGGACCCGCCGCGCCCGTCTCGAAGCATCTGCGCAAGGTCATCGCGGCGATCCTGATCCCGTTCGCGGCCGCGGTCGTGGTCGGCCTGATGGTGCTCTGGCCCGGGGGAGCGCCGCCGCACGAGCGGACGGGCGTCGGCTTCGACCGCCAGACACAACAGGCCACGGTCACCAAGGTGGTCGAGGTGAGCTGCAAGTCGGTGAACGCGTCGGGGGGCACCTCGACCAGCGACACCTCCACCGCCGAGGGCAGCGCGGCGCAGCAACAGGCGAAAGGCACCTGCAGGAAGGCGACGATCCGCGTCGACACCGGCAACGACCAGGGCCGTACGTTCACCGAGATCGTGCAGCCGGACCAGTCACGGCAGTTGCACGAGGGCGAGAAGGTCGTGGTCGCCTACGAGCCCTCGGCACCGAAGGACCTGCAGTACTCCGTCACCGATGTGAACCGTAAGTTCCCGATGGCACTGCTCGCGGGGATCTTCGCACTCGCCGTCGTGGTGGTGGGCCGGATGCGCGGTCTCATGGCGCTGGTCGCGCTGGCCGTGAGCTTCCTGGTGCTGACGCTCTTCATCCTGCCCGCGATCCTGCAGGGCTCGAATCCGCTGCTGGTGGCCGTCGTCGGGTCCAGCGCGATCATGCTCATCGCGCTCTACATGTGCCATGGGCTGTCGGCCCGTACGTCAGTGGCGGTGCTCGGCACACTGGCCTCCCTGCTGCTGATCGGCATCCTCGGCTCGGAGTTCATCGACTGGGCCGCACTCACCGGCAACACGGACGACAACACCGGTCTGATCCACGGCCTGTACCCGTCGATCGACATGAGCGGTCTGCTGCTGGCCGGCGTCATCATCGGTTCGCTCGGTGTCCTGGACGATGTGACGGTGACCCAGACATCGGCGGTCTGGGAACTGCACGAGGCCAATCCGGCAATGGGCTGGCGCGGGTTGTACCGGGCGGGCATCCGGATCGGCCGCGACCACATCGCCTCGGTGGTCAACACCCTGGTCCTCGCCTACGCCGGTGCCGCGCTGCCGCTGCTGCTGCTGTTCTCGATCGCGCAGAGCAGCGTGGGGACGGTCGCCAACAGCGAGCTGGTGGCCGAGGAGATCGTGCGCACGCTCGTGGGTTCGATCGGCCTGGTCGCCTCCGTACCGGTCACCACCGCGCTCGCCGCCCTGGTGGTGTCGGCCGACCGGACGGCACCGGACAAGGCGGCCCCCTTCGGGGCACAGCCCGCTCCGGCGCGCGGCGGCAGGGGCCGGCGCCGGAAGCGGTGAGGGAGTCCGGCAGAGGCCGGAAGCCCATCCGGAAGCCCATCGGAAGCCAGTGAAGAAGCGTTACTGCACAGCTGTACGCGGCACAGCGGAGCGGCTGGCGCCCCGTTGCCGCAACACCTCAGCCGGCGCTCTGCTCCTCGGCCAGGATGCGGTCCAGGGCCTCGTCGAGATGGGCGTCGAAGTCGGCCATCGCGCCCTCCTGCCCGAGCGGCACGAGCTTGTCCGTGCGATCGAGGAAGGCCACGAGCGGCGGAGCCGAGGAGCGGAACAGGGCCTGGTCGCCGCCGACCTGAAGCCGGATCAGCACCTCGCCCAGCACCTCGGAGTCGACGGGGGCGATGTGCACGTCCCCCTCGCCGCACGGCCGTCCGACCCCGTCGATCAGCAACTCGCGACCGAAGGCCCAGGTCACCGGGGCGTCACCGGGCAGATGGAAAGTCAGCCGCACCGCATAGGGATCACAGGTCTCGTAGCGCAACTCCACCGGAATGCGGAAGGAGAGCTCCTCCGACACGAGAAAGCTCATCATGACTTCTGCTTGTACGGATTCGCGCATCGCCTACCCCGTCACATGACATCGACTGGCCGGGATTGATCCCTCGACCGTAGCCAAATCTTGCTGAAAGTACACAACAGATCACAAGGAGTGAGTTTTCAGATACTGATAGAGGGCATCAGTGCGCCCAGATGGCGCCCGATCTCGCCCTGCAACCGCTGTGCGGCGGGCAGGAGACGATCGGCCTGGTGGGCGGGGAGCGAGATGGCCATCGTGGCCGCCGTGGTGCCGACCGTGATCGGAATCGCCGCGCAGACCGTCCCCAGCGCGTACTCCTGACGCTCCACCACCGGGTCCATCCGCGGCATCCGGGCCAGCCGGCGCAACAGGGCGTGGTTGTCGCGCACGGTGTACGGGGTGATGGACTGCGCCGGATAGCGGCTCAGGTGGTCCCGGCGGGCGTCCTCGTCCAGCTGGGAGAGCAGGCACTGGCCGATCGCGTGCGCGTGCCCCGTCTCGCGGAAGTCGGCCCACTCCTCGACCGCCGGGGCCTCCCGCGATTCGGCGACGCACATGACCTCGATCTCGCCGTCCCGGTACATCGCGTAGTACACCGGCACACCGATGGAATCGCGCCAGTGCGCCAGGGTGTCGGCCACCGTGCTGCGACGTTTCTGCTGCGCTCCGCTGCTGCTCAGCCGCTCGGCCGCGTCACCGAGGAAGAACAGCCCTTTTTCGCGGCGCAGATAGCCCTCGTGCACCAGGGTGCGCAACAGGTGATAGGTCGTGGGCAGGGCGAGGCCGGTCTCGCGGGCGAGCTGCTTGGCGGGGGCGCCGTACTCGTGCGCCGCGACGGTCTCCAGCAGGCGCATCGCGCGCTGCACGGATCCGATGAGGGTCGCGGCGGACGGTTGACCCGGAACGTCCGGGGAGTGCGAGGGTCCGGGGAGGGACGCGGCGCGTGGCTGTCCCGGGACGCCCGCGGAGGGTGGCCGCTGCATGGGGGGTGTGCAGGAGTGCGGCGGGGCGGGGGGTGCGTGGGGTTCTGCCGGTGCGGTGTCAACCGTGGCCAAGGGTCACTCCCGTAGCGCGAGGGTGGGGGCAGCCCGTGCGGAGGAAGCACGGGTGGGGGTGTACGCCGCCCGCGGGGCCCGGCCCCGCGTGGGGTTCCGGACTCTAACCGCCCGCCACCGCGTGCAGACGGCCTGCCGGGGAAACTTCCCTCGCCCGAGGGAACCGGTGATTTCCCGTTACCGGTCACCGGCTCCCGTGTCCCTCACCAGTCGCTGCGCGACGAGGAGTTCGACATGAACTTGCGCACGACATAGATCAGTCCACCGACCAGGGCGACGAAGATCAGCGCCTTGAAGAGCAGGCCGATCACGAAGCCGACCACGGTCGCTATCAGGCTGCCGAAGACCACCAGGGCGATGACCGGCACCGCGACCCACTTCACCCACCACGGCAGCCCCGCGAAGATCTCTCGCATTGCCCTCGTCCTTTGCGTTCCGGTGCGTTCACGGCGTACTGCGCGCTGTCGTGGACGCAGTTCTCGATGTCTGCACTCGATGCTAGGGCGCCAGAGGGTCCCGCGGGGGCCTCGCACCCCTTGTCCTCCCCTGACCCTCCCCCTAGGGAACCCCGAGAGCCGGGCTCAGGCCTCAGGCGGAGAGAAGACGACCAGAACCCGCAGATCCTCGCTGATGTGGTGGAACTTGTGGGCGACGCCGGCCGGCACGTACACCACGCTGCCCCGGGCCACCTGGGTGGTCTCCTCGCCGACCGTGATCGATGCGCGGCCGCTGACGACGAAGTAGACCTCGTCCTGGTTGTGCGGCCGCTGCGGGTCGTGTTCGCCCGCGTTGAGGGCGTACAGGCCGACCGACATGTGCCGTTCCCGCAGAAACTGCAGGTAGGCCCCTTCATTAGCGGCGCGCTCCGCCTCCAGTTCGTCCAGCCGGAATGCCTTCATCGCCGTTTGCCGCCCTCGCCCCACTGCTCGCCGTCGATCTGGTCTGCCACGATCAGACACATGAAGAATTTCGTAGTCAAGACGATCGCCAACGCGGGCGCTCTGGCGGTCGCCGTGTGGCTGCTCGACAAGATCACCCTGACAGGTGACAGCACGGCCAAGAAGGCCGGCACGCTGATCGTGGTCGCGCTGATCTTCGGCCTGGTGAACTTCCTGGTCAAGCCGATCCTGAAGGTGCTCACCTTCCCGCTGTTCATCCTCACCCTCGGACTGATCACCCTGATCGTCAACGCGCTGATGCTGCTGCTGACCTCCTGGGTGTGCGGCAAGCTCGACCTGAGCTTCCATGTGGAGGGGTTCTGGACGGCCGTGCTCGGCGCCCTGATCATCTCCGTCGTCTCGTGGGCGCTGAACCTCGTCCTGCCCGACGAGGACTGAGCCCGCCATGACCTACCGCGTCTGTTTCGTGTGCACCGGCAACATCTGCCGTTCCCCGATGGCCGAGTCCGTCTTCCGCGCGCGCGTGGAAGAGGCCGGCCTCGCGGACCTGGTGGAGACCGACAGCGCCGGCACCGGCGGCTGGCACGAGGGCGATGCCGCCGACCCGCGTACCGTCTCGGTTCTCGACGAGCACGGCTACGGCACCGAGCACGTCGCACGGCAGTTCCAGCCCTCCTGGTTCACCCGCCTCGACCTGGTGATCGCCCTCGACACCGGTCATCTCAAGGCCTTGCGCCGCCTCGCGCCCACCGAGGAGGACGCCCGCAAGGTGCGCCTGCTGCGCGCGTACGACACCGCGGCCGGCGACGACCTCGACGTACCGGACCCCTACTACGGGGGCCGGGACGGCTTCGAGGAGTGCCTGGAGATGGTGGAGGCGGCGAGCACCGGTCTGCTCGCCGCCGTACGGGAGCATCTGGAGGGACGGGCCGCATGAGCGACACCGGCAAGGACGCGGACCGCGTCGGCGACGGCACGCGCGCGGTGCGCGCCGGACTCCCCGAGCCCGTCAAGCACGAGCCGACGCTGCCCGGACCGGTGTTCGCCGCGCACTTCCACCTGCCGGGCGAGGTGACCGGACCGTACGCCTACGGCCGGGACGACAACCCCACCTGGACGCTGCTGGAGCGCGCCATCGGGGAGCTGGAGGCGCCGGGGCGGGACGACGTCGAGACGCTGGTGTTCGCCTCCGGCATGGCCGCGATCTCCTCGGTGCTGTTCTCCCAGCTGCGCGCCGGGGACGCGGTCGTCCTGCCCTCCGACGGCTACCAGGCGCTGCCGCTGGTCCGCTCCCAACTGGAGGCATACGGCATCGAGGTGCGCACCGCGCCCACCGGCGGCGACGCCCAGCTCGAGGTCCTCGACGGCGCGCGGCTGCTGTGGATCGAGTCGCCGTCGAACCCCGGGCTCGACGTGTGCGACATCCGGCGTTTGGCCGGGGCGGCACACGCGAAGGGCGCCCTGGTGGCCGTCGACAACACCCTCGCCACCCCGCTCGGGCAGCGCCCGCTGGAGCTGGGCGCCGACTTCTCCGTGGCCAGCGGAACCAAGCAGCTGACCGGGCACGGTGACCTCCTGCTGGGCTACGTCACCGGTCGCGACTCCGAGGCGATGGCCGCCGTACGCCGCTGGCGCAAGATCGTCGGCGCGATCTCCGGACCCATGGAGGCCTGGCTCGCGCACCGCTCCATCGCCACGCTCCAGCTGCGCGTCGACCGGCAGAACGCGACGGCCCTCGCGGTCGCCGAGGCCCTGCGGCAGCGGCCCGAGGTCTCCGGGCTGCGCCATCCGGGGCTGCCCGAGGATCCCGCGCACAAGGTCGCCGCTCAGCAGATGCGCCGCTACGGCTGCGTGGTCTCCTTCACGCTGCCCACACGCGCGCGTGCCGAGCGTTTCCTCGAGGCGCTGCACCTGGTCGAGGACGCGACGAGCTTCGGCGGTGTGCGCTCCACGGCCGAACGCCGCGGCCGCTGGGGCGGAGACCCCGTCCCTGAGGGCTTCATCCGCATGTCCGTCGGCGCCGAGGATCCCGAGGATCTGGTGGCGGATGTCCTGCGGGCCCTGGACGAGTCCGCCGACTGACCGGATCAGGGGCCGCCCGACCTGCTCTGCGGCGGTCCGAGCCTCCCCCCTCGTGGCTCGGACCGCCTTCGGTTCCGCGCGCGAAGAACCGCGCGAACAAGGCTAGTTGACTCTCTGTCAGTGTCCAATCACGGTAGCGACAGAGACCTATCGACTTATTTATAGTTGGTGCCTGCCTCGGGGGCCGGAGAAGGGCAGGGAGAGGGAGGGGCGTGCCATGGATCTGGCCTTGCTGCGCACGTTCGTCACCGTGCACCGGGCCGGTTCCTTCACCCGCGCCGCTGCCCTGCTGGGCCTCTCCCAGCCGGCCGTCACCTCCCAGATCCGCACCCTTGAGCGGCAGTTGGGCCGCCCCCTGTTCCTGCGGCAGGCCCGCGGGGTGACACCGACGACCATCGGCGACGAACTCGCCCACAAGGCCGCGCCGCACCTCGACGCCCTGGTGGAGATAGCGGAGAGCGGCCTGGACGACGAGTCCTCGTTACGGACGCTGCATCTCGCCGGCCCTCCCGAGTTCACCGCCGAGCGCGCGCTTCCCGTCCTGACGGAGCTGACCGGTGACGACGGCCAGGGTTTCGCCCTGCGTGCCTCCTTCGGTACCGCGGAGGAAACCCTGGAGGGGCTGGCCGCCGGACACCACGACCTGGCCATCAGCACGGTCCGGCCGCGTGGCGCCCTCCTGACCGCCACCGCGCTCTGCGACGAGGAGCACATGCTCGTCGCCGCCCCCCGCTGGGCCGAGCGGATCGGCCCGGGAGCGCTGCGTCTCAAGGGGGCGCCCGCCCTGGAGAACCTGCCGGTCGTCGAGGTCCACGAGTCGCTGCCGTTCGTCTCGCGCTACTGGGCCTCCGTCTTCGACTCGCGCCCGGCCGCCTCCGGCACGGTCATCGTCCCCGATCTGCGCGCGGTGCTCGCCTGTGCGACCGCGGGCGCCGGATTGGCGGTGCTGCCCCGCTATCTGTGCACCCCTGGTCTCGAGCGGGGAGAGATCGTGACGCTGCACGACCCCGCGGTGCCACCGCTGCGCACGTACTTCCTGGCGGTGCGCACGGGAACGCTCGCCATGCCGCATGTCGTACGGGCGCACGAGTGGCTTCTGCGGGCGGCCGCCAGCTGGGGCTGAACCCTCACTCCGGGGTTTTACGCGGTGCACTCGGGTGGTGGCGCTGTGGGATGTTTCACGTGGAACCAGCCGGGCCACATTTCTCCCATGACCGTCCGACCCGTGGTCAAGCGCACCGCCCGTGCCGTTCTTCTGGACGGTGACGACCTGATCCTGATCAAGCGCACCAAGCCCGGCGTCGATCCCTACTGGGTCACTCCCGGTGGCGGGGTCGAGGCCGCGGACCCGACCGTCGTCGACGCCCTGCACCGCGAGGTGTACGAGGAGCTCGGCGCCAAGATCACCGACGTCGTGCCCTGCTTCGTGGACACCGTGGAGCACATCGGCGAGGACGGCGGCGCGACCGGCGTGAAGGTCCAGCACTTCTTCGTCTGCCGGCTGGAGTCCATGGACCCGTCGCTGCGGCACGGCCCCGAAGTGGACGAGCCGGCGGGCGAGTACGAGATCGTCCGCGTCCCGTTCACCCGGGTCGGCATCGCCTCCGTCCACCTCGTACCGCTGTCGCTGCGGCACTACCTGGACGGCAACATCGAGGGCGTCCGCGCCATGCACGCCCCCGATCTCGGATAGCCGGCCGGCGCCGGTCAGTTGCCGACGACGACCAGCTCCTCGACCGAGTCGTGCCGTATGCGGTTCGAGGGAATGCCGATGTCCCGCAGGGCGTGGACCCCGCTGCGGATCATGCCGGGCGGGCCCGAGACGTAGGCGTCGTACTCGTTCCAGGGGCCGTACTCCCGTACGGCATCGGGCAGCTGGAGATGGGCCAGCTGGTCGATGATCGCCCGTACGGAGAGCCACGGGTGGCTCTGCTGGAGCCTGAGCATGGTGTCGATGTCGTACAGGTCGTGGTCGGTGCGGGCGCCGTAGAACACCTCCACCTGACGGCGCCGGCCGTGCTCGGCCACGTCCTCGACGAGGGCCTTGATGGGCGCTATGCCGGTGCCACCGCCCAGGCAGAGCAGCCCGCTGTCGGTGGCGTGGTCGACGGTCATCGAGCCGGCCGGCGGCCCCAGGCGTATGACGTCGCCCGGCCGGGCGCGATGCACGAGTGCGTTGGAGACCCAGCCGGCCGGGACGGCCTTCACATGGAACGTCAGCAGGCCGTCCGAGCGAGGTGCCGAGGCGAAGGAGTAGTGCCGCCAGACCCGTGGCCACCAGGGCGTCTCCACGCTGGTGTACTGCCCGGCGAGGAAGGGGTAGGGCTGGTCCGGGCGGACGGTGAGGACAGCGACATCAGGGGTCCTGAGGTCGTGCGTGACGATCTCGGCGTACCACCAGGCCGGGGCGCGCAGTTCGTCCGCCGCCGCGGCATCGATCATCACCTGGGAGATCGTGGTGTAGGCCCGCACCCAGGCGGCCTCGATCTCCGGGTTCCAGATATCGGACGCGTACTTGCTGAGTGCGCCGATGAGGCATTCGCCCACGGCCGGATAGTGCTCGGCGCGCGTGCCGTACTTCCGGTGTCCGCGGCCCAGATTCTGCAGGTACCCCACGAGGACCGGCTTGTTGTCGATGTGCTCGGCCGCAGTGAGCAATGCTTTCAGCAGCCGGTCCCGCTGGGTGTCCATCGCCGGCGGGAACATCGGACGCAGTTCGGGATGACGAACGAAGAGGAGCGCATAGAAATAGGAGGTGACCTTGTCGGCGACGGGGCCGATCTCGGCCATCGTGCCCCGGATGGCGAGGGCGTCCGGGGATGCCTCCTCGACAACGGGCGGAGCGGAGCGCTGAGGGGGCACGCGCTCCGGCTCGGTCGGCACGGCGGCCGGGTGTGAAGGCTCGAAGGCCGCCGCGGGCTCGGGGATCGGTGGGCTGCTGGGCGGGGCCTGTGCGAGCGGCTGCGTGGGCTGCTCGACGGGAGCGGCAGGAGTGGGGTGGGCGGCGGGAGCGTCGGACGCGGGGCGGGCGGTGCCTTCCCGGGTCGGCCGGCCCACCGGGCGTACCACCGCGGGCCTGCGTCCCTCGGCCGCCTCCTGATCACCGCCCGGCGGCGGGGTCGGAGGCGTCTTGTGCGGCGTGAACCAGCCGCCTCCGCCCGCTATGCCGTTCTCCCCCGACGTGGTGGTCGGAGCGTCCATGGGTGCCCTCGCCTCGAACATCTCTCGGTCGGTCTGCGCACCTCCTCGGGAGGCGCATGCTTTCCCCCGGCGGGCGGCCAGCCGTAGCACTCTCCGCAGCATCCCATCCTGGCCGGATGCCGCGGCCGTATACCCGGAAACGCGGGTCTTCGATCTCTTCGTCCCGTTAGGCTGCCTGCCCTGCTCTCGGCCCGCACGGGATGCGTGTACTCCATCCCGGACGTGAACCGGAGTCGACCCTACCGGCCGTCGCCATGCACACAAGTCCCCCCTTGCATCCCCATGGAACGAGCAAGGGGCGAACCATGAACTCCCTCAACTACCGGACGTGTACACCAATTCATAGGCATCCCACAGATCACGGCCGGTGTAGGAGTATGTGGCGAGTCCGGCGAGATGCCCGTCCGCATTGACCGCGACGGAAACCGGTACGACAGCAAATAGTTCCCTGTCGGACAGCGAATCGCCGTACGCAACGCAGTCCGCACGGGTCACACCGAATTCCTGGCAGAGCCGGTCCGCGATGGTCACCTTCGCCGCGGCGTTGAGCACTCCGGCCGGGTCCACGGGCTCGGTGAACGGCACGGTGGGAAAACGCGATCCGTATGCCGCGTGTGCACCCCAGCCCAGGAGGCGTTCCACGAAGAAGGAAGGGGAGAGGGACACCACCGCGCAGTAGTCGCCCGTGGCCCTGATCTCCGCCCAGACCTCACGGATCCGGGCCAGCCAAGGAGCCGCTTCGAAGGCCACACTCACATGTGCCTCGGGCAGCTCCGCCCACAGGTCGTACACCCGGGTCGCATACTCCGGCGGACCTATCCGTCCCTCCGCGATCTCCCGGTCCAGCGCCACTGTCTCCGCCTCCCTCCCCAACTGGCGGGAAAGCTCCACGGGAGCGGTGGTGCCATGCAGCAAAGTGCCATCGAGGTCGAAGAGATGAAGTCTCGCCATGGGCTGAGGCTAAGGGGAGGCGCCGCCGCGTTCCCCGCTGTTTCACGTGAAACACGCACGCCTGTCGACGGCCTGTGCGAACGGCCACGACATGGCCAAAAGCACCTGCGTCTGCATCGAAACGGGTGGACGTCAGGGGTGCCGGTCGGACAGCCTGACCTGCGTGCCGACTCCTTCCCTCGCTGCTCTGCCCGTCCGCCGTCTGACGCTCCGCGATCTCACCGCCTGCGCCGACTTGTCCGAAGATCGGGGGTGGCCACGCGAGGAACACAAGTGGGGCTTCCTGCTCACGGCCGGCAAGGGCTACGGCATCGACGACCCCCACGGAGGACTCGTCGCCGCCTGTGTCGTCACGGAGTACGGCTCTTGGGAGCGGTCGGACCTCGGCGCCATCGGCATGGTCCTGGTGGCCGAGCGCCACGCCCGCCGGGGTGTCGGGCGCCGCCTGATGCAGCATGTCGTCGCCGCCATGGGAACCACGCCGCTGACCCTGCACGCCACGCCCTACGGACGCCCGCTCTACGAGGAACTGGGCTTCAAGGCCACGGGCCGGGCGGAGATGCTGCGGGGGCACTTCGTACCCGGCGGTCCGGAACACGGGGTGGCGACCCGTGCGGCCACCGCGGAGGACCTGCCCTCGATCCTCCGTCTCGACGAGGAGGTGTTCGGTGTCGACCGCACTCCCCTCATCACCCGCCTGCCCGCCTTCGCCGATCAGCTGCGCGTGGCCGAGGACGGCGGCCGGATCATCGGCTACACGGCCGCGTGGCCCAACATGGACACGCATGTCGTCGGCCCGCTGATCGCCCGGGACACCGAGACGGCCCAGGCCCTCATCGCCGCGCTGGCGGCCCATACGGACCGCCCGCTGCGCACCGACATCGACGTACGCCACGAGGAGCTGCTGGCCTGGGCCAAGGCACGGGGGCTGGTGTCCGTGGCCTTCAATGCCGTCATGGCCTACGGCATCACGGAGCTGCCGGGGGACTGGACGCGCCGGTTCGCGCCGCTGACGGTCGCCGCGGGCTGAGCGGTCGCACGGCAGACGCCGGCCCTCACGCTCCAGGGCGGTGAGGGCCGGCGTTGTCATGCCGTGGGACGTGCGCTCAGGCGAGCGCCTGGACGGCCGCGGTGGCGAAGCCGTGGTCCTGGTCCGGGGCACCGCCGCCGACGCCGATCGCGCCGATCAGCCGGCCGTCCCGGTGGACGGGGAGACCGCCCGCGATGAAGAGCAGGGGCCGGTCGAGGGCCGTGGGGAGCGTGTGGAAGAGGCCGCCGGGCTGGACGGCGTCGACGAGGTCGGCGGTGGCCGCGTTCAGCTGGAGCGCCGTATAGGCCTTGCGGGTGCTGGTCTCCCCGGAGATCAGCACGGCCCGGTCGTCCCGACGGAAGGCGAGCAGGTGGCCGCCGGCGTCCAGGACGGTGACGCTGACGGTGACTCCGGCCTCCCCGGCCGCGCGACGGGCCGTGGCGACGAGCAGCTCGGCGTCCTCGATGGTGAGCGGGGCGACGGCGGTGGTGCTCATGGAACGTTCTCCTTGGTGCGGTGTGTGCGTGAGGTGCGGGGGTGCCGCACGGGCCGGGGACGGCCTGCGCCCCAGCGGTCCGGTCGACGGTCAAGTACGGGTGCTGATGCCCTGCGGACGGTGCGGGCTCAGTGGTGGACGGGTGTCCGCTGCCCGGCGGCGCTTGCGGAGGCCACCACGGCGCTCCGCCCGCTGTCCCGGCGCTCCAGGGCGGCCGAGAGGACCGCGAGGACCAGGGCGGCCGCGGCGAGGGCGGCGCCGACCCAGTTGGGGGCGGTGTAGCCGAAGCCGGCCGCGATCACCATGCCGCCGAGCCAGGCGGAGAGGGCGTTGCCCAGGTTGAAGGCGCCGATGTTCACGGCCGAGGCGAGCGTCGGGGCGCCGTGGGCCTGGTCGAGGACGCGCTTCTGCAACGGCGGGACGGTCGCGAAGCCGAGGGCGCCGATGAGGGCGATGGTCACGGCGGCGGCGATCTTGTTGTGCGCGGTGAGCGTGAACAGCGCGAGGACGGCGGCCAGGGCGCCCAGGGAGACGTACAGCATCGGCATCAGGGCGCGGTCGGCGAACTTGCCGCCGATGAGGTTGCCGCCGACCATGCCGAGGCCGAACAGGACCAGCAGCCAGGTCACGGACCCGTCGGCGAAGCCGGCGATGTGCGTCATCATCGGCGCGATGTAGGTGATGGCGGCGAAGACACCGCCGAAGCCGAGCACGGTCATCGCCATGGCGAGCAGGACCTGGGCGTTCTTGAAGGCGGCCAGTTCATGGCGCAGGTGCACGCCTTCGGGCCTGGGCATCTCGGGCACCAGCCTGGCGATGCCGGCCAGGCCGACGAGACCGAGGGCGGCGACGATGCCGAAGGTGACGCGCCATCCGACATGCTGCCCGATGAGCGTGCCCAGCGGGACGCCGACGACGTTGGCGACGGTCAGGCCCGTGAACATCATCGCGATGGCGCCGGCCTTCTTGTCAGGAGCCACCAGCTCGGCCGCGACGACCGAGCCGATGCCGAAGAAGGCACCGTGGGCGAGGGAGGCGATCACTCGCCCGATCAGCATGATCGCGAAGGTGGGGGCCACGGCGGAGACCAGGTTTCCGGCGATGAAGAGGCCCATCAGGAGCATCAGCATCCGCTTGCGCGAGACCTTGGTGCCGAGCACGGTCATCAGCGGGGCGCCGATCACCACGCCGAGGGCGTATCCGGTCACGAGCAGGCCCGCTGTGGGGATGGAGACCCCGAAGTCTCCGGCGACCTCGGGCAGCAGACCCATGATCACGAACTCGGTCGTTCCGATCCCGAAGGCCCCGATCGCGAGGGCCAGAAGCGCGAGAGGCATGTGGGGGTACACCTTCCCAGACGATTGCAGGAGCGCTTTGCGTGCGTCCACAATAGTTGCAGACGCGGGCTAAGTGCAACCACCGACTATTGCGGGAGTGCTCTACTCTGGATCCAGCCGCTCCGGGACGGAGGAAAACGCCAATGACAGCGACGGACCCCGCGCTCACCGCCCTCGCTCAGGGCTGGTCCGCCCTCGCTCTTCTGCACGGGAGGATCGAGGCGCACATCGAGCGCGCCCTGCAGACCGGGCACGACCTGAGCGTGCGCGAGTACTCCCTGCTCGACGTGCTCAGCCGGCAGCACGACGGTGAGGGCGGTCATCTGCAGATGAAGCAGGTCGCCGACGCGGTCGTGCTCAGCCAGAGCGCCACCACGCGGCTGGTGACCCGCCTGGAGGACCGCGGTCTGCTGGAGCGCTACCTGTGCCCCACCGACCGTCGCGGCATCTACACCAACGTCACCGAGGCGGGTCTGCGGCTGCTGGAGGAGGCGCGGCCCACCAATGACGCCGCCCTGCGCGAGGCCCTGGACGAGGCGGCCAGGAACCCCGAACTGGCCCCGCTGGTACGCGTCGTGGAGTCCCTGAACGTGCCCGCATAGGGTGCGGGTATGGGAGATCTTGAAATACGCCGTGCCACTGGGGACGATCTGCCGGCGATCGTCGCGATGCTCGCTGACGATCCACTGGGTGCCCAGCGCGAGTCACCCGACGACCTGACGCCCTACCTCACGGCGCTGGACCGGCTGAACGCGGACCCGAACCAGCAGCTCGTCGTGGCGGTGCGGGAAGGCCGAGTCATCGGCACCCTCCAGCTGACGCTCATCCACGGGCTCTCCCGCAAGGGCGCGACCCGCTCAATCATCGAGGCCGTCCGCATCCACGGCGACGAGCGCGGCAGCGGCCTGGGCACCCAGCTCATCGAGTGGGCTGTCGAGGAATCCCGTCGCCAGAAATGCCAGTTGGTGCAGCTGACCTCCGACAGCAGCCGCACGGACGCCCATCGTTTCTACGAACGCCTCGGCTTCACCGCCTCGCATGTGGGTTTCAAGCTCCAGCTCTGAAAGAACGGCCGGGGGTGGGTGTTTCACGTGAAACGCCCACCCCCGGCCGACGAGCCACCTATTCCGCGATCCCCCGCCAGCCCTTCGGATCCACCCCACCGGGCACCTCGGCCCCCTCCTCGTAGGGTTGCCGCGTGAACACGAACGACCCTAGGTCCAGATGGACCAGGGAACCGTCCGGTCGGCGTACGGGCCGGAGCAGCTCTCCGGCGTAGTAACCCTCCAGGCCCGTCCACGTCCCGTCCCCGTTCGCACGGAAGCGGGCACGGCGGCCGCCGCCGGTCAGCGGTCCCAGCGCGAGGAGCCCGTCGGCCATCACCCGCAGGGCGAAGGCGTGCGTCCCCCAGTACCACTGCCCCGCCAGCTCCAGGACGTCCGGGTCGACTTCACGCAGCGGACGCCACGGCTCGGGGATACGCGGCTCCGCATCCGCGACGATACGGACGAGATCGGCGCCGACCGCTCCCAGCAGCGGGCCACTGGTGCAGTTGGCCAGCACCACCGCCGCCACGTCGTCCTCCACGCTGATGGTGAGGTTCGCGAGGAAGCCGGGGAGCGAGCCGGAGTGTCCGACGAGGAGCCTGCCGTCCCGCCGCTGGACCTGCATGCCCAGGCCGTACGTCGCCCCGTCCATCACGTCCGCGGCCTCGGCCGGCGCCGAGGGTGTCCGCATCTCACGCACCGACTCCGCGCTCAGCACCCGGTCGTCTCCCCCGGCCAGGAAGGCGGCGAACCGCGCGAGGTCACCGGTGGTGGACCACAGCTGTCCGGCGGGGGCCATCCGGCCGAGATCCTCCAGTGGTTCGGGCAGCAGTGCGTCGGCCCAGGGATGCACCGCCCAGCCGCCCGCGTGCGGCGCCTGTGGCTGGGCGGTGGTGCGGTGGAGGCCGAGGGGTTCGAGCACCTCGCTGCGCAGCACCTCCTCCCAGGGGGCGCCCCGAAGCTCCTCCACCAGTGCGCCGAGCAGGGTGTAGCCGGGATTGGAGTAGTGGTGGCGCCGGCCGACGGGATGCAGGAGGGGCTGTTCGCCGAGGACGTCGCTCAGCTCGGGGCGCAATGAGCCCGGGGTCCGCTCCCACCAGGGCGCAGGTGACTCGGCCGCCAAACCGGCGGTGTGTGCGAGCAGTTCGGCGATCGTCGCCTCGCCGGCTCCGGTGCCCGGCAGATGCTTCTCCAGGAGATCACCGAGATCGAGCGCACCCTCGTCACGCAGCCGCAGCACGAGAACGGCGGTGAACGTTTTGGTGATCGACCCGATCCGGTACTGCACGTTCTCGTCCGGCCCGTGCCCGTCCACCGAAGTGCGCGACCCGTGCCAGACGGCTCGCCCGTCCCGCACGACAGCGGCGACCAGCGAGGGCGCCCGTCCTTCGGCCTGCGCGACCGCGATCCGGTGCAGCAACGCCCGCCGGGTGCCCGGGAGCAGCTCTTCTTGCGATGTCGTCATGGGCCCAGTCCATCCGCTGGGGCGCCGTGCGTCGAGTCCATTTCCCCGGCTCCGGGCGCTTTGGGGAGGTTGCGTCATCTCAACGCGCCAGCGCCGCCCTGGTGCTATGGCCGGTCCGGTCCTTCGGCCGCGCGCGTCACCTTGAGAGGCGGGCTTCGATGCCGTCGAGCAGGAAGTCGAGGCCGATCCGGAAGGTGTGGTCGGCGTCCAGGTGGGCGGCATCGTGCACCACCGTGGCCAGCGCGGGGAACCGGCCAGTGGCGAAGGTTCGCTCCAGATAGGGCCCGAGTGAGGCCTGCCAACGCTTCTCGTCCATCCCGGTGGCCCGCTCGGCACGCCGCTCGGCGATCTCCCGACGCACCGCGCCGATCACGTACGCGTTGACTGCGGCGACCACTGGCATGACGGCATCCACGTCGACGTCGTCCAGTGCGGCCACCACGGTCTCCCCACTGGCCAGCGCGTTCGGCCCGAGCTGGGGTCGGCCACCCAGTAGATCGGCGAGCCATTCATGCTCGTGAGCAGCGTGCCGAGTGGCTTCGGCAAGAGACCGGAGCACCTCCCGCCAGCCGTCTCCGACCGGCCGGATCTCGGCGTGGGCGGCGTCGACCATCAGGTCGAGCAACTCCTCCTTGCTGGCGATGTAGCCGTACAGCCGCATCGGACGGACGTCCAGCGCGGTGGCGACCTTGCGCAGCGACACCGCATCCAGGCCGTCCGCGTCGGCCAGCTGGATCGCCGCTCGCACGATCCGCTCCCGGCTCAACGGGGCCGGCACGGGTCGATTCGGTGGCTCCGGCCGCTCCCACACCAACATGCCGCTAACAATACATCGCATCGAGCGATACAGTGTATCGACCAGTACGGCGTATCGAGGAGAGGTAACCATGACCATCGCCATCGTCGGAGCCGGCTTGGGTGGCTTGGCCCTTGCCCGGGTGCTGCACGTGAACGGCATCGACGCCGTCGTGTATGAACGTGAATCGTCACGCGGTGCGCGCGGCCAGGGCGGCATGCTCGACATCCACTCCGGCCAGCGGGCGCTGCGCGAGGCCGGTCTGATCGAGCAGTTCTTCGCGATTGCCCGTGGTGAAGGCCAGGACATGCGTCTGCTCGAGCCGGACGGCACGCTGCTGCTCCAGGAGGACACGCCCGACGACGCCCCCCTGGAGCGACCCGAGGTCGACCGCGCCGATCTGCGCAACCTGCTGCTGGATTCCCTCCCCGACGACATGGTGCGCTGGGGGCACGCGTACGAATCCGCCGACAACGGCCTGCTGCACTTCGCCGACGGCGGCAGTGCGACGTATGACCTGCTGGTCGGCGCGGACGGCGCGCAGTCCCGGGTCCGCGCGCTGCTCACCGACGCCCGTCCGGCGCACATCGGCCAGAACGTCGTCGAGATCGGCATTCCCGACATCGATCGCACACACCCCGACCTCGCGGCGATGGTCGGGCGCGGCACCTACTGGGTGCTCGGCAACGGACTGTCCCTGGCGGCGCAGCGCAACGGCGACGGCCGCGTCCGCATCGGCCTCAGCTTCTACAACACCGCCGAGGACTGGTTCGCCACCAGCGGGATCCCGTTCGACGACCCGGCCGCCGCCCGGGCGCGGCTGATCGACCTGCTCCCCGGCTGGGACTCACGGTTCACCGCGCTGATCGCGGCCAGCGACGACACGGTCGTGCCGCGGTCGATCACTGCTCTCCCGGTCGGCCTGACCTGGCCGTCGACGCCGGGCGTCACGCTGCTCGGCGATGCCGCGCACCTGATGCCGCCGGTGGGAGAGGGCGCCAACATGGCGCTGCTCGACGGCGCCCTGCTCGGTCTCGCGCTGGCCGCGCACCCGGACGACTTTCCCGCCGCCGTCAAGGAGTACGAACGCGAGATGTTCGAACGCACCAGCGCTGCCGCCCGGATGTCCGCGGACATGAAGGAATTGCTGATGTCGCCGGACGCCGCCCAGAAAATGCTCGCATTCTTCCAACCTGGCTGAGGGTGACCAGGTACGGCCAGGAAACCGGTACGGCCACGGTGCCGGCACCGTCAGGTCTGGGCCATGTCCACGAAGCGGGAGTAGTGGCCCTGGAAGGCGACGGTGATCGTCGCCGTGGGGCCGTTACGGTGCTTGCCCACGATGATGTCCGCCTCGCCCGCCCGCGGTGACTCCTTCTCGTAGGCGTCCTCGCGGTGCAGCAGGATGACCATGTCGGCGTCCTGCTCGATGGAGCCGGACTCACGCAGGTCGGACACCATCGGCTTCTTGTCCGTGCGCTGCTCGGGACCACGGTTGAGCTGCGAGAGCGCGATCACCGGGACCTCCAGCTCCTTGGCCAGCAGCTTGAGGTTACGGGACATGTCCGAGACCTCCTGCTGACGGCTCTCGGAGCGCTTGGAACCACCGGCCTGCATCAGCTGCAGATAGTCGATGATCACGAGCTTGATGTCGTTGCGCTGCTTCAGCCGGCGGCACTTCGCGCGGATCTCCATCATCGACAGGTTCGGGGAGTCGTCGATGTAGAGCGGCGCGGAGGAGACCTCGGGCATCCGGCGCGCCAGGCGGGTCCAGTCCTCGTCCGTCATGGTGCCGGAGCGCATGTGGTGCAGGGCCACGCGCGCCTCGGCCGACAGCAGACGCATCGCGATCTCGTTGCGCCCCATTTCGAGGGAGAAGATGACGCTGGCCAGGTTGTGCTTGATCGACGCCGCACGCGCGAAGTCCAGCGCGAGCGTGGACTTACCCATGGCGGGACGGGCCGCGATGACGATCATCTGGCCCGGGTGCAGGCCGTTGGTCAGCGAGTCCAGGTCCGTGAAGCCCGTGGGCACACCGGTCATCTCGCCGCTGCGCGAGCCGATCGCCTCGATCTCGTCGAGGGCACCCTCCATGATGTCGCCGAGCGGCAGATAGTCCTCGCTGGTGCGCTGCTCGGTGACCGCGTAGATCTCGGCCTGGGCGCGGTTGACGATCTCGTCGACGTCGTCGTCGGCCGCGTATCCCATCTGCGTGATGCGGGTGCCCGCCTCGACCAGGCGGCGCAGGACCGCTCGCTCGTGGACGATCTCGGCGTAGTACTCGGCGTTCGCCGCCGTCGGCACCGTCTGGACGAGGGTGTGGAGGTACGACGCGCCGCCGACCTTGTTGATCTCGCCGCGCTTGGTGAGTTCGGCGGCGATGGTGATGGGGTCGGCCGGCTCACCCTTGGCGTAGACGTCAAGGATCGCCTGATAGATCGTCTCGTGTGCGGGCTTGTAGAAGTCATGGCCCTTGAGGACCTCGACGACGTCGGCGATGGCGTCCTTGGACAGCAGCATGCCGCCCAGCACGGACTGCTCGGCGTCCAGGTCCTGCGGCGGCACCCGCTCGAAGGAGGAGCCGCCTTCCCAGTCACCGTTCTCCCGGCCCCGGTCGTGCTGCTCGTCACGGCCCCGGCCGCCGTCGCTTCGGCGACGGGAGGCGGGCAGACGATCGCTGGGTCCGCTGTCGGCCCACGGATCGTCCAAGGGCTCGGAAATGCTCACCGAGCCACCTCCTCCCGTCCGCACGGCGGACCTCGCCGTGCCCTCTGTTGTACGGCACGACACTGACAATTGAGAGGCCCAACTCCGGTTCTGGCGCGTCGGTTTTATGACGTTTCCCGGGCCGAGGGAAGGAGCGGGCGCCGGACAACGGTAGGCCTGTCGGCACCGTCAGCCAATCTGGTTATCCACAGGCCATGTGGACGACGGCCCGGATGCTGTGGAGAACCTGCCGAAACCTGTGCACGACACGGTGGACAGCCCTGTGAACAAGCCCTCGATCCCGCCGAGCGCAACACCCTGACCTGCACCTTTACCGTCCACTGGCTGTGCAGAAGAAAAACTTCCCCAGTCGGATCAAGATCGCCTCGAACGGTGCGCTCATGTGCACGGTTCGAGACCGAAAGTAAGGGTCAGTCGGCGATTGCATCTCTTACCTGTGGACGATTAGATTAGTGCTCATGACACAGGCTCCAGCGATACCCCAGGCCACCCGCCGCCGGCACGACCGAGAGATCATCGCGCTGGCCGTCCCGGCCTTCGGCGCACTGGTCGCGGAGCCTCTGTTCGTCATGGCCGACAGCGCCATCGTCGGCCACCTCGGGACCGCCCAGCTCGCCGGTCTGGGCGTCGCCTCGGCCCTCCTCACCACCGCCGTGAGCGTCTTCGTCTTCCTCGCCTACGCCACTACGGCCGCCGTGGCCCGGCGCGTCGGCTCCGGCGATCTCCAGGCAGCCATCCGTCAGGGCATGGACGGCATCTGGCTCGCCCTGCTCCTCGGAGTGGCGGTCATCGCCCTCGTCCTCCCGCTGGCCCCGGGCATCGTGCACCTCTTCGGCGCCTCCGCCACCGCTGCCCCCTATGCCACGACGTATCTGCGCATCTCCGCACTCGGCATACCAGCCATGCTGATTCTCCTCGCCGCCACCGGTGTCCTGCGCGGCCTGCAGGACACCAGGACCCCGCTGTACGTCGCTCTCGCAGGCTTCGTCGCCAACGCCGTGCTCAACGCGGGACTCGTCTACGGCGCCGGACTCGGCATCGCCGGATCCGCCTGGGGCACCGTCATCGCACAGTGCGGCATGGCAGCCGTCTATCTGGCCGTGGTCGTGCGTGGGGCCCGCAAGCACGGGGCCTCCCTGCGCCCGGATGCCGCCGGCATCCGGGCCTCGGCTCAGGCCGGAGTTCCCCTGCTCGTCCGCACGCTGTCGCTGCGGGCGATTCTCATGATCGCCACGGCTGTCGCGGCACGCCTCGGTGACGCCGACATCGCCGCCCACCAGATCATCCTGTCCCTGTGGAGCCTGCTGGCCTTCGCCCTCGACGCGATCGCGATCGCCGGGCAGGCCATCATCGGCCGCTACCTCGGCGCGAACGACGCCCATGGCGCCCGCGAGGCCTGCCGCCGCATGGTCCAGTGGGGCATAGCCGCCGGTGTCGTACTGGGCCTCCTCGTGGTGGCCGCCCGGCCGCTGTTCCTCCCGCTGTTCACCAGCGACTCCGTGGTCAAGGACGCGGCACTTCCGGCACTGCTGATGGTGGCTCTCTCCCAGCCCGTCTGCGGAATCGTCTTCGTGCTGGACGGTGTCCTGATGGGCGCCGGGGACGGGCCGTATCTGGCCTGGGCGATGGTGGCGACCTTGGCGGTGTTCGCCCCGGTGGCGCTGCTCGTCCTCGCATTGGGCGGGGGCCTCACCGCACTCTGGGCGGCCATGACGCTCATGATGACGGTCAGGATGCTGACCCTCTGGCTCCGCGCCCGCTCGGGCCGCTGGATCGTCACGGGTGCGACGCGCTGACCGTTTCACGTGAAACATGCAGCGTCCGGCGCACAGCCGCACTGACGCCGAACGCGAAGAGGGGCCGCCCCCGTAGGAGACGGCCCCTCTCAGCTGCTCAAGACGAGCGCAGCGTCACGCCGCGACGACCTCGATGTTGACCTTGGCGGCAACCTCGGGGTGCAGACGCACGGACGTCTCGTGGGCGCCCAGGGTCTTGATCGGGGCGGACAGCTCGATGCGACGCTTGTCGACCTCGGGGCCACCGGAAGCCTTGATCGCGGAAGCGATGTCGGCCGGGGTGACGGAACCGAAGAGACGGCCGGCGTCGCCGGAGCGGACGGCCAGGCGGACCTTGACGCCCTCGAGCTGGGCCTTCACAGCGTTGGCCTGCTCGATGGTCTGGATCTCGTGGATCTTGCGGGCGCGGCGGATCTGCTCGACGTCCTTCTCGCCACCCTTGGTCCAGCGGATAGCGAACTTCCGCGGGATGAGGTAGTTGCGAGCGTAGCCGTCCTTGACGTCGACGACGTCGCCAGCGGCACCGAGGCCGGAGACCTCGTGGGTGAGGATGATCTTCATTAGTCGGTCACCCTTCCCTTAGCGCGCGGTGGACGTGTAGGGCAGCAGCGCCATCTCACGGCTGTTCTTCACGGCCGTGGCGACGTCACGCTGGTGCTGCGTGCAGTTGCCGGTCACGCGGCGGGCACGGATCTTGCCGCGGTCGGAAATGAACTTCCGCAGCATGTTCGTGTCCTTGTAGTCCACGTACGTGACCTTGTCCTTGCAGAAAGCGCAGACCTTCTTCTTAGGCTTGCGCACAGGCGGCTTCGCCATGGTGTTTCTCCTGTGTGATCAAGAAGTGGGGATGCGAGCCCTAGAAGGGGGGCTCGTCCGAGTAGCCGCCACCGCCGCCGGAGCCTCCGCCCCAGCCGCCGCCGCCCTGGTTGCCACCGGCGGGAGCGCCGGTCGCCCACGGGTCGTCGGCCGGAGCGCCGCCGCCCTGCTGGCCGCCACCGGAGTTTCCACCCCAGCCGCCGCCACCCTGGCCGCCACCGCCGCCGTAACCACCCTGGCCACCGCGAGCGCCACCGGCGGCGGTCTTGGTGACCTTGGCCGTGGCGTTGCGCAGGCTGGCGCCGACTTCCTCGACGTCCAGCTCGTAGACCGTGCGCTTGACGCCCTCACGGTCCTCGTAGGACCGCTGCTTCAGCCGGCCCTGCACGATGACGCGCATGCCTCGCTGGAGCGACTCGGCGACGTTCTCCGCCGCCTGACGCCAGACCGAGCACGTGAGGAAGAGGCTCTCGCCGTCCTTCCACTCGTTCGTCTGGCGGTCGAAGGTGCGGGGAGTGGACGCGACGCGGAACTTCGCGACCGCCGCACCGGACGGGGTGAAGCGCAGCTCGGGGTCATCGACAAGGTTGCCGACGACCGTGATGACGGTCTCGCCTGCCATGGGGGAACCTCTCGGCGGGTTTGCTGCTCTGGCTGCTTGTTGCTGCTACTCGAATCCCGAGATCAGCTGAGCGGGAAAGCTCAGTGGGTCTCGGGGCGGAGGACCTTGGTCCGGAGGACCGACTCGTTCAGGTTCATCTGGCGGTCGAGCTCCTTCACGACCACAGGCTCGGCCTGCAGGTCGATGACCGAGTAGATGCCCTCGGGCTTCTTCTTGATCTCGTACGCGAGACGACGACGGCCCCAGGTGTCGACCTTCTCCACCTTGCCGTTGCCCTCACGGACGACGGAGAGGAAGTTCTCGATCAGGGGGGCGACAGCGCGCTCCTCCAGATCGGGGTCGAGGATGACCATCACCTCGTAGTGACGCATGTGGAACCCACCTCCTTTGGACTCAGCGGCCACGGTCGTTCCGTGGCAGGAGGGTTGTGATGCGTACGCAACGGTATCGGCCACCACTGACAATCGGGGGCTCCTCGGAGGGATCCCCCGCAGCGGCCTGGGCAGACACCGGTGCAGACGGTACAGACTACCCGCACACGTGCTTCCGGTTGAAATCCGGCGGTGGGGGCCCTTCAATCTGTACACATCGGGTGTGTATGGCGCTACAGTGCGCCGCGATCCGCAGGAGGTGCCTCATGGCACAGCAGGCATTGCGACCCAACACCGCCGGATCCTTCTTCGCCACCGACGGCAAACCTCATCCGCTCCAGGACACCCTGACGGTGGCGACACTGGTCCTGGGCCTGATCGCCTTCATCACGTCCTTCTTCCACGGCCTTCACCTGCTCTCGTCCTGGACCGGCCTGCTGGGGATCATCACCGGCATGTACGGGCAGTGGATCTCGGAGACCACGCGGGAGCGGACCGGTCTGATCCTGGGTCTCGGTGCCTCCGGAGTCGGCTTCATGCTCGGCATGGCGAACGGCGGACTGTTCGGCGGCCTCATCGGCTGACCCGTCCGGCCGTCGGTCCGGCACCTTCCCCGACACCGTGAAAACGCCTCGGCGGCCAGAAGCCGGGGCGAAGGTGCCGTACGCCCCAGTCGGGGTGCTCGCAAGGCGCAGTAGGCTTCGGCGCGAGAGCCGGAGCCCCTGAACCCATGGGGACACACCAGCCCGAGGAGCGCCCCGACATGAGCCTGACCCTGAGGACCATCAGCCGCGAGCAGCATCTGGCCTACATCCAGAGCCTGCCGGCGGCGAGCCACATGCAGGTCCCGGCCTGGGCCGATGTGAAGGCGGAGTGGCGCTCGGAGCACCTCGGCTGGTTCGACGAGCGCACCAGCGAGATGGTCGGCGCCGGCCTGGTCCTCTACCGTCAGCTACCCAAGATCAAGCGCTACCTCGCCTACCTCCCCGAGGGGCCGGTCATCAACTGGTTCGCGCCGAATCTGGACGACTGGATCCAGCCGATGCTGGCGCACCTCAAGCAGCAGGGTGCCTTCTCCGTGAAGATGGGCCCGCCGGTGATCATCCGCCGCTGGAACGCGGAAACCATCAAGCGGGGCATCCAGAGCCCGGACGTGAAGCGCCTGCGCGACATGGAGGCCGACTTCATCGAGCCGCGCGCCTTCGAGGTGGCCGACAAGCTGCGCCGCATGGGCTGGCAGCAGGGTGAGGACGGCGGGGCCGGCTTCGGCGACGTGCAGCCCCGCTACGTCTTCCAGGTGCCGCTGGCCAACCGCTCCCTGGAAGAGGTCCACAAGAACTTCAACCAGCTGTGGCGCCGCAACATCAAGAAGGCCGAGAAGGCCGGCGTCGAGGTCGTCCAGGGCGGCTACCAGGACCTCGCCGAGTGGCAGCGGCTGTACGAGATCACGGCCGTGCGCGACCACTTCCGGCCCCGCCCGCTGTCGTACTTCCAGCGCATGTGGACGGCCCTCAACACCGAGGACCCCAACCGGATGCGGCTGTACTTCGCCCGCCACAACGGCGTGAACCTGTCCGCCGCGACCATGCTGATCGTCGGCGGCCACGTCTGGTACTCCTACGGCGCCTCCGACAACATCGGCCGTGAGGTCCGCCCCTCGAACGCGATGCAGTGGCGGATGCTGCGCGACGCCTACGCGCTCGGCGCCACCGTCTACGACCTGCGCGGCATCTCCGACTCGCTGGACGAGACGGATCACCTGTTCGGCCTGATCCAGTTCAAGGTCGGCACGGGTGGGCAGGCGGCCGAGTACCTGGGCGAATGGGACTTCCCGCTGAACAAGCTGCTCCACAAGGCGCTCGACATCTACATGTCGCGCCGCTGAGCCGCGGGCGTTTGATTCCATAGGCTTCACAGCTTTCGCACCACTGATACACCGCAGCCACGAGAAAGGTTCCAGGTCCGGCCATGGCGCTCACGCTCTACGTCGACACCGCGCGCTGGCGGGCGCACCACAAGCACGTGCAGGAGCAGTTCCCGGGCCTCGTCCCGGTCTGCAAGGGCAACGGCTACGGCTTCGGACACGAACGACTGGCCGAGGAGGCCACGCGCCTGGGCGCGGACATCCTCGCCGTCGGCACCACGTACGAGGCCGCGCGCATCAAGGACTACTTCAGCGGTGACCTGCTGGTGCTGACGCCGTACCGGCGCGGTGAGGAGCCCGTCCCGCTGCCGGACCGGGTGGTCCGCTCGGTGTCGTCGATCGACGGCGTGTACGGCCTCGTGGGCGCCCGTGTCGTCATCGAGGTGATGTCCTCGATGAAGCGGCACGGCATCAGCGAGCAGGACCTGCCGCAGCTGCACGCCGCCATCGAGAACGTCCGGCTGGAGGGCTTCGCCATCCACCTGCCGCTGGACCGCACCGACGGCTCGGACGCCGTCGAGGAGGTCATCGGCTGGATGGACCGGCTGCGCGCGGCCCGGCTGCCGCTGCACACCATGTTCGTCAGCCACCTCAAGGCCGAGGAACTCGCCCGGCTCCAGCAGCAGTTCCCGCAGACCCGGTTCCGCGCCCGCATCGGCACCCGGCTGTGGCTGGGGGACCACGAGGCCACCGAGTACCGCGGCGCCGTTCTGGACGTCACGCGCGTGGCCAAGGGCGACCGCTTCGGCTACCGGCAGCAGAAGGCGGCCTCGGACGGCTTCCTGGTGGTCGTGGCGGGCGGTACGTCCCACGGGGTGGGCCTGGAGGCCCCGAAGGCCCTGCACGGCGTCATGCCGCGCGCCAAGGGCGTCGCACGAGCCGGCCTCGCCACGGTGAACCGGAACCTTTCTCCGTTCGTCTGGGGCGGCAAGCAGCGCTGGTTCGCCGAGCCGCCGCACATGCAGGTGTCGATCCTGTTCGTCCCGTCGGACGCCCCCGAGCCGACGGTCGGGGACGAGCTGGTGGCCCATCTGCGGCACACCACCACGCAGTTCGACCGGATCGTGGACCGCTAGTCCGGGCTGCCGAAGCGAAAGGCCGTACACGATGTTCGTGTACGGCCTTCTTCGTGCCCACCGAGGGCCCCGAGGGGGTGCCGGGGGGACGCCGAGAGGATGTTCGCTCAGAGCGAACGGTCCTCGTGCGATGACGGCTCCGGCCTTCCCCAGTCCACCCGAGGAGCGTCGAAGTGGGCGGCGTGCCGCGGGGGATGGGCCGCCGCACCGAGCACGAAGACGTCCTCCGCGCCGTCGAGCACCCCGCCAGAGGGGTCGTCGTCGCCGGACCGGCGCACCACGTCCCGCTCGGGCATGAGGATGTCCCGTACGACCACGGCGCACAGGTACAGCGTGCCCAGCAGGTGCAATGCGATCGCCCACTGGTAGCCCTGCGTCGGCAGCCCCTTGTGAGCGTCTCCGCTGGTCGTGTAGGCGAGGTACATCCAGATGCCCAGGAAGTACGCGACCTCGCACGCCTGCCAGATCAGGAAGTCCCGCCACTTGGGCCGGGCGAGAACGGCCAGCGGTACCAGCCACAGGACGTACTGCGGGGAGTAGACCTTGTTGGTGACGATGAAGGCCGCCACCATCAGGAACGCGAGCTGGGCGAAGCGCGGCCGGCGCGGGGCGGTGAGCGTGAGGGCCGCGATGCCGAGGAAGCACAGCACCACCAGCACGGTGGCGGCGGTGTTCACGAAGTCCGTGGTGGGCGGGTTGCTGGAGTTCTGCGCCCAGATCAGCCAGAAAGAACCGAAATCGACACCCCGGTCATGGCTGAACGTGTAGAACTTCGACCAGCCCTGGAAGGCGAAGAGCATCACCGGCAGGTTCACGACGAGCCAGGCGACGACGGCTCCGCCCACGGCCTGGAAGAACTCCCGCCACTTACCGGCCCTCCAGCACAGCACCAGCAGTGGGCCGAGCAGGAAGACGGGATAGAGCTTGGCGGCCGTGGCGAGCCCCAGGAGGACTCCGAAGGCCAGCGGACGGCCCCGCGCCCACATCAGCATCGCGGCGGCCGTCAGAGCCACCGCCAGCAGGTCCCAGTTGATGGTGGCGGTGAGGGCGAAGGCGGGCGCCAGAGCGACCAGCAGGCCGTCCCAGGGGCGCCGGCGGTGGGTGCGGGCCACACAGACCGCGATGGCGGCCGCACAGGCCATCAGCATCCCGGCGTTGACGAACCAGTACCACTGCTCCTGGTGCTGGATGGTGCCGCTGCCGGGCGTGAGCCAGGCGGCCACCTCCATGAACACACCGGTCAGCACCGGGTATTCGAGGTAGTCCATGTCGCCCGGCAGCTTGTCGAAGTACGGCACCAGCCCGTCGGCGAAGCCGCGCCCCTGATAGAGGTGCGGGATGTCCGAGTAGCAGGCGTGCGTGTACTGCGAGCTCGCGCCGAAGAACCAGGCGCTGTGATAGCAGGGCGCCTTCTGGAAGAGGCCGAGCGCGAACATGCCGATCGCGACGAGCACGACGACCCGTACGGGGGTCCACCAGGTCGTCCCGAGCAGGGCGCGCCGCCCGATGGGGCCACCGATCAGCTCACTCCCGGCCGCGGCGACCTCGTCCTCCCTGGTCGGCCGCACCGGCTCCGCACCGGCAGGCCGCACGGGCTCGGGCTCGTGCACGCTCGCGGGCGTCATCTCTGCACTGGGCATGGGCCACATCCTGCCGTACCTCTCTAGGAATACGCCGAGGGCCGCCGCACCTCGTGGGTGCGGCGGCCCTCGTTTCACGTGAAACACCCGTGGCGAACGATATGGCCGCCAATCGGTCAGACTGCCTGGCTAGCCGTTCTGACCTGCGAAGATGCCTCCGTTGCCGTTGCCTTTGCTGGTGCCGGTGCTGGTACCGGTGGTATCGGTGGCTGTCGGCGTGGGTGTCGTCCCGCCGTCCGTGCCACCGTTCCCTGTGCCGCCGCCGGTGTTGTTGCAGTTGTTGCCCCAGCCGAACTGGCAGGAGTCACTCGGCGTCGGAGTCGGGGACGTGGCCGTTTCGCTCGGCGACGGGCTCGGCGAGTCGTCCGGCGTCGGGCTCGGCGTGATGGTGACCGACGGGGTCGGGGAAGGCGCGCCCGCCTCGTCCTGGACCTTGCCGATCTCGGTGGCATCCGGGAAGCCCGAGTCGTTCGCGTTCTTCAGCGCGGCCTTCATGTACTCGGTCCACACCAGCGTCGGGATGTCACCACCGTGGATGGAGTCCTTGCCCGCCGTGCCGTTCATGGAGAGCAGCTCGTGGTCCTTGGGGTTCTCGCGGAACATCGCCACCGAGGTCGACAGCTGCTGGGTGTAGCCGACGAACCACGCCGACTTGTTGCTGTCGGTGGTACCGGTCTTGCCGGCCGCCGTACGGCCCAGGGCCTTGGCGTTCTGAGCCGTACCGTTCTGGATCACGTTCTCCAGGACGTCCGTGACGTTGTTGGCGATGTTCGCGTCCATGGCCGACTTGACCTTGGGCTTTTGGAAGCCGGGCTGTTCTTGGCCGTCCTTCTTGAGGGCGGTCACCGAGTACGGATCCACCTGCTTGCCGGACGCCGCGAAGGTCGCATAGGCGTCGGCCATACGGATCGCACTGGGAGTGGACGTACCGATGGCGAACGACGGGTTGAGGTCCTTCGACATGCTCTGGTCGAGGATGCCGGCCGACTTGGCGACGTCCCGCACGTGCGTCATTCCAACGTCCACGCCGAGCTGAACGAACGGCGTGTTGATGGACTGCTCCATCGCCTTACGCAGGGTGATGTAACCCCACTTGCGAGGGCCCTCGTTGTTCTGGAAGAAGGTCGAGTTGTCCTTGTTCAGGTAGAACGACCCGTCCGGCTTCATCACCTTGAGGTGGTCGTTGCCGTTGTACTTGCTCAGCGGCGAGACCGGTGTGCCGGGAGATTTGTACGTGCCGTACTCCATGGCCGCGGCCAGCACGAACGGCTTCCACGTCGAGCCGACGGGGACACCGGAGGTGTCGGCGTTGTTGGTGAAGTGGCCGTTCTCGTAGCCGTCACCACCGTAGAGAGCGACGATCGCACCGTCATTGGGCTTCACCGACGCGGCGCCGAACTGGACGTACTTGTCCAGGCTGCGGTGCTTCGGGTCCAACCGCTCCTTCTGGATCTTCTTCACCGCCGCGCTCAGGGCGTTGACCTTGTCCTTCTTGAAGGTCGTGTAGATCTGGAAGCCGCCCCGGTCGAACTCCTGCTCCGTGATCTTGGAGTGGGCCAGGACGTACTTCTTCGCCGTGTCGGCCAGGTAGCTGATCTGGCCGGTCATGCCCTTGGTCGCCTTGCGGCCCTGAGGCATGGGGTACCTCGCGAGGGCTTTCTGGTACTGCTCGTCGGTGAGGTGCTTGTCCTTGTGCATCTCGCCGAGAATCCAGGCCCAGCGCTCCTTCGAGCGCTTGGTGTTGTCAGTCTGGGTCGCCGACTTGTCGAGGTCCGGATTGCCCGCCGGGTCGTAGTACGTCGGACCCTTCAGCAGCGCCGCGAGGACGGCGCACTGGCTCGGCGTGAGCTTGACCGCGTCCACGTTGTAGTAGGTATGAGCGGCGGCCTGGATGCCGTAGGCACCGCGGCCGTAGTACGAGGTGTTCAGATAGCCCTGGAGGATCTGCGGCTTCGAGAGCTTGGCACCCACCTTTATGGAGATGAACATCTCGCGGAACTTGCGGGTGACGGTCTGGTCCTGGCTCAGGTACGTGTTCTTGACGAACTGCTGGGTGATGGTCGAACCACCCTGCGTCTGTCCGCCTCGCGCCATGTTGGCCAGAGCTCGGACGATACCCATGGGGTCGACACCCGAGTCCTTGTAGAAACTCTTGTTCTCGGCCGAGATCACCGCGTACTGCATGGCCTCGGGGATCTTGTCGATGGTGACGTTCTGGCGGTTGACGCCGGTGCCGGTGGCCACCATCTGAGTGTTGTCGGCCCAGTAGTAGACGTTGTTCTGCGACTGGGCGGCGATGTTCTCGCTGGGGATCTGCACCATCGCGAAGCCGATGCCGACCATGGCGACGAGGCTGCCGACGAAACCGATGAACAGACCCGAGACGAGCTTCCAGGACGGCACCCAGCGGTGCCAGCCGTACTTGCCCGCCCGCGGGTAGTCGATGAACCGCTTCTTGCCGGGCGCTGCCGGCGCACGGCCTCTGCCGCGTCCGGGCCCGGTCGGTCCGCCCGGACCTCCGTTGTCGGCGGCACGACGCCTGCCGCCACCTCTCTGCGCCGCCCGGCGGGCCTCGGCACGGCTGCCGTAGGGGCGCTCCTCACCCCCCGAGCCATAGGAGCCCGACCCATGGGAACTGGAACCATAGGAGTCGGCAGAAGACCCGGTGGCGCCTCGCGGTGCCGCACGGCGGCCGGAGGACGGGCCGGACTGGCCGCGTCGGGCCGCGGCACGTCCGCCTCCCTGCGGCGGCGGCGGTTTGCGACGGTGCTCGCTCATCGAACGATTACTCCTCGGGCAGGCGCACCCGTGCGCGCCTGGAAACGGCGGCTGGTTTCCGGTCCCCCCGAAGTACGGATGTGGTCGGTTCCGCATTCACCCGTACTGCACCGGGGACGACGACGCCCCCCAGGCGTCACTTGGTTCCCGGTGGCGTGCATGCCGCACAGACTACGCACCGCCAAAACCTGCCGAGCCCCGAAGTTCACCTCAAAACAGGCAACTCGCTTCCAACGAATCGGTGATGTGATCCCGTTCACCGTCCTCCCTCTTGTCGCATACGGAAGGCCGTTCTATCGTCGTGATGTATCGAGTCGATACATCAGTGCGAGATAAAGACGCTGCGGACCGAGAGGAGGCGATCATGAGCCGGCGTTCCGGCATCCTTGAGTTCGCCGTACTCGGGCTGCTGCGCGAGTCCCCGATGCACGGCTATGAGCTGCGCAAACGACTCAACACGTCTCTGGGTGTGTTCCGGGCGTTCAGCTACGGGACGCTCTACCCCTGCCTCAAGACGCTGGTCGCCAACGGCTGGTTGATCGAGGAAGGCAGCACCCATGAGGACGCCCTTGCCGCTGCCCTTGCCGGACGCCGAGCAAAGATCGTGTACCGGTTGACGGCAGAAGGTAAGGAGCACTTCGAGGAGCTTCTTTCCCAGACCGGTCCTGACGCGTACGAGGACGAGCACTTCGCCGCACGATTCGCCTTCTTCGGGCAGACGTCGCGCGATGTGCGCATGCGCGTGCTGGAGGGCCGGCGCAGCCGCTTGGAGGAGCGTCTGGAGAAGATGCGCGCCTCCCTGGCGCGCACCCGGGAGCGCCTCGACGACTACACGCTTGAGCTCCAGCGCCACGGGATGGAGTCCGTGGAGCGCGAAGTGCGCTGGCTGAACGAGCTCATCGAGAGCGAGCGGGCCGGTCGGGACCTGAAGGGTTCCGCATCCGGGGGGTCCGCTCAGCAGGACACCACAACTGGAGCGACGGGCGGCCTGCCCCGTCCCGGGGAAACCCCCCGGACGGATACGCCCGGCGACACCGCCACGTGAGACCCACTCAGGGCCTCACTCGTACACACAGGGAGCAACCGGAATGGGTTCGGTTCGCGTAGCCATCGTCGGCGTGGGCAACTGCGCCGCGTCGCTGGTGCAGGGAGTCGAGTACTACAAGGACGCCGACCCGGCGTCGAAGGTCCCCGGCCTGATGCACGTGCAGTTCGGCGAGTACCACGTCGGTGACGTCGAGTTCGTCGCCGCCTTCGACGTGGACGCCAAGAAGGTCGGCCTCGACCTCGCGGACGCGATCGGCGCCTCCGAGAACAACACCATCAAGATCGCCGACGTTCCGAACACCGGCGTCACGGTCCAGCGCGGCCACACCCTCGACGGCCTGGGCAAGTACTACCGCCTCACCATCGAGGAGTCCGCCGAGGAGCCGGTCGACGTCGTCCAGGTCCTCAAGGACAAGCAGGTCGACGTGCTCGTCTGCTACCTGCCCGTCGGTTCCGAGGACGCGGCGAAGTTCTACGCCCAGTGCGCCATCGACGCCAAGGTCGCCTTCGTCAACGCCCTTCCGGTCTTCATCGCCGGCACCAAGGAGTGGGCGGACAAGTTCACCGAGGCGGGCGTCCCGATCGTCGGTGACGACATCAAGTCCCAGGTCGGCGCCACCATCACGCACCGCGTCATGGCAAAGCTGTTCGAAGACCGTGGTGTGCGCCTCGAGCGCACGATGCAGCTGAACGTCGGCGGCAACATGGACTTCAAGAACATGCTCGAGCGTGACCGCCTGGAGTCCAAGAAGATCTCCAAGACGCAGGCCGTCACCTCCCAGATCCCCGACCGGGACCTCGGCGAGAAGAACGTCCACATCGGCCCGTCCGACTACGTCGCCTGGCTGGACGACCGCAAGTGGGCGTACGTCCGCCTCGAGGGCCGCGCCTTCGGTGAGGTGCCGCTGAACCTGGAGTACAAGCTCGAGGTCTGGGACTCCCCGAACTCCGCCGGCATCATCATCGACGCCCTGCGTGCCGCGAAGATCGCCAAGGACCGCGGCATCGGCGGCCCGATCCTGTCGGCGTCGAGCTACTTCATGAAGTCCCCGCCGGTCCAGTACTTCGACGACGAGGCCCGCGAGAACGTCGAGAAGTTCATCCGCGGTGAAGTCGAGCGCTAGTCGGCACCACGCGGTGCGCTAGCTCTCCAGCCAGGCGCACCGCACAGAACGCTCCTGCCAGGGCTGTGAGGGTCCCCGGGTTTCCTGACCCGGGGACCCTCGGCATATGTGAGGCTTTGCTCCATGCCCGTCGTCCGTGACCTGCGCGTCCTGCTGCGTCTGCGGGACTTCCGACGCCTGCTGTCCGTACGCCTCCTCTCGCAGGGCGCCGACGGCGTCTACCAGGTCGCGCTCGCCGCGTACGTCGTCTTCTCCCCGGAGAAACAGACCTCGGCCGTGGCGATCGCCTCGGCGATGGCGGTCCTGCTGCTGCCTTACTCGCTGGTCGGTCCCTTCGCGGGCGTCCTGCTGGACCGTTGGCGGCGCCGCCAGGTCCTCGTGTACGGCAACCTGCTGCGCGCGCTGCTGGCGGCGGCCACCGCCGTGCTGATGGTCAGCTCGGTGCCGGACTGGCTGTTCTACGTGTCCGCGCTGTGCGTCACGGCCGTCAACCGCTTCGTCCTCGCCGGGCTCTCGGCCGCCCTGCCGCGCGTGGTCGACGCCGAGCGCCTGGTGATCGCCAACTCCCTCTCCCCGACAGCCGGAACACTCGCCGCGACCACGGGCGGCGGCCTCGCCTTCCTCGTACGGCTCGTGGCATCGGGCTCCGATGCCGCGGTGGTCCTGCTCGGCGCCTTCCTCTATCTCTGTGCCGCGCTGACCTCACTGAGCATGGCTCCCGCACTGCTGGGCCCCGACCGACTGCCGGCGCAGCCCCGTCTACCGACCGCGGTCGCCGACACCGCCCGCGATCTGCTCGCGGCCGTGCGGCATCTGACCGAGCCCCGGCGCCGGGAGGCAGCCTGGGCGCTGGCCTCGATGACGCTGATGCGCTTCTGCTACGGCGCGCTCCTCGTCCTGCTCCTCATGCTGTGCCGGTACACCCTCGCCGCGACCCCGGACGAAGGACTCCAGCTGCTCGGACTCGCCGTGGCGGTGTCCGGCGCGGGCTTCTTCGCGGCCGCCGTGGTGACACCGTGGGCGGTGGGACGGCTCGGGCCCGGCCGCTGGATCGTGGTCTGCTCCGGCGCGGCCACGGTTCTGGAGCCTGCGCTGGGTCTGCCGTTCGCCACCGGCCCCCTGATGGTCGCGACCTTCGTCCTGGGGTTGATCACCCAGGGAGCCAAGATCGCCACAGACACGATCGTCCAGTCATCGGTCGATGACGGTTTCCGGGGCCGGATCTTCTCCGTGTACGACGTCCTCTTCAACGTTGCCTTCGTGGGCGCTGCCGGAGTGGCCGCCCTGATGCTCCCGTCGGACGGCCGCTCAGTGGTGTTGGTGTTGTTCGTCGCCCTGATCTATGGCGGGGTCGCGGTGGGGATGGCCCGCTTCGAAGGGCGCCGAGACAGCAGCGGGGGCGATGTTTCACGTGAAACATCGCCCCCTCGCTAGGTTCTCGGTCATGTTTCACGTGAAACATGACCTCTCCCACAGGCTCAGCTCTGTTCGGCCCACCACTCCTTGAGGGCCGCCACCGCCGCATCGTGCTCCATCGGACCATTCTCCAGACGCAGCTCCAGCAGGTGCTTGTACGCCTTGCCGATGACGGGGCCGGGACCGACGCCAAGGATCTCCATGATCTGGTTGCCATCGAGGTCCGGGCGGATCGAATCCAGCTCCTCCTGCTCCTGGAGCTGCCCGATGCGCTCCTCCAGGCCGTCATAGGCCCGCGACAGCGCGGCCGCCTTCCGCTTGTTCCGCGTCGTGCAGTCGGAGCGGGTCAGCTTGTGCAGGCGGTCCAGCAGCGGGCCCGCGTCACGGACGTAGCGGCGCACCGCCGAATCCGTCCACTCGCCGGTGCCGTAGCCGTGGAAGCGCAGGTGGAGTTCGACCAGACGCGAGACGTCCCTCACCAGCTCGTTGGAGTACTTCAGGGCCGTCATGCGCTTCTTGGTCATCTTCGCGCCGACCACCTCGTGGTGATGGAACGAGACCCGGCCGTCCTTCTCGAAGCGACGGGTCCGCGGCTTGCCGATGTCGTGCAGTAGCGCGGCCAGGCGCAGCGTGAGGTCGGGGCCGTCCTCCTCCAGCGCCATCGCCTGCTCCAGCACGATCAGCGTGTGGTCGTAGACGTCCTTGTGCCGGTGGTGCTCGTCACGCTCCAGATGCAGGGCCGGCAGCTCGGGCAGGACGTGATCGGCGAGCCCGGTGTCGACCAGAAGACTCAGACCCTTGCGCGGGTTCGCGGAGAGGATCAGCTTGTTCAGCTCGTCCCGGACCCGCTCGGCCGAGACGATCTCGATCCGCCCTGCCATGTCCGTCATCGCCGTGACGACCTCGGAAGCGACTGCGAAGTCCAGCTGGGCGGCGAACCGGGCAGCCCGCATCATCCGCAGCGGATCGTCCGAGAACGACTCCTCGGGCGTGCCGGGGGTGCGCAGCACGCGGGCCGCAAGGTCCTCCAGACCGCCGTGTGGGTCGATGAACTCCTTCTCCGGCAGCGCCACGGCCATCGCGTTGACCGTGAAGTCCCGGCGGATCAGATCCTGCTCGATGGAGTCGCCGTACGACACCTCGGGCTTGCGCGAGGTGCGGTCGTACGCCTCGGACCGGTAGGTGGTCACCTCGATCTGGTAGCCGTCCTTCTGGGCCCCGACCGTGCCGAAGGCGATCCCGACCTCCCAGACGGCGTCCGCCCAGGGTCGCACGATCTTCAGTACGTCCTCGGGGCGCGCGTCGGTGGTGAAATCCAGGTCGTTGCCGAGCCGGCCGAGCAGCGCGTCGCGGACCGAGCCGCCCACCAGGGCGAGCGAGAACCCGGCCTCCTGGAAACGGCGGGCGAGGTCGTCAGCCACGGGGGCCACCCGTAGCAGCTCGCTCACAGCGCGTTGCTGCGCCTGGCTCAGGGCAGAGGGATTGTCATCGTTGGGGTTCGGCACAACAGAAGAGGGTACGTGGCCCCGGCGACCCGGGGCGCCTCGATTAGGCGGGCACGGATGCCTCCTGCCATAAGCGCACAAGGGCTGCGCTTACGGCGTACATCCGCTCTCCCCTCGATACTGGATATAGAGGACGGGTCGCTACTGTCCCCCGATCTTGTGGAGCAGACCGCGGCACTTCCCCTCAGCGCGCCTCGTTACCATGCGTGGACGCACATTCCGACGACCACTGACGACGACGAGGGACGGGCGAGCGCGTGGCCGAGGCGGCTGACTTCCAGGGGACCAGTCCCTCACCTGTGCGCCGGTGGCTGCGGCGCACCGGAGGACTGCTCGCCGGGGCGCCCCTCCTGGCCGGGCTTCTCCAGCTGCCCGCCGCGGGGCCCGCACAGGCTGCCCCCTCGGACGCCGTGTCCGTCTCGGTGGACTCGCTCAGCCCCAGCGCCCCCACGGACGGCGACACGCTGACCGTATCCGGCACGGTGACCAACAACGGCAAGCAGGCCGTCACCGGCGCCCACGTGGGCCTGCGGGTGGGTCGCATGCTGAACACGCGCTCGGCGATCGACGGCATCGCTCAGCGCTCCACCGACCTCCAGAGCGGCACCGGCACCGAGGTCGGTGGAAAGTACGAGGAGCAGTTCTCCAAGCTGGCCCCGGGCGTCGCCGAGCACTTCAGCATCTCGGTCCCGGTGGACAAGCTCGACCTCGGCGACGACGGCGTCTACGAGTTCGACGTCGCCCTGTCCGGCCAGACCGCCGCACAGCCCTGGGAGCAGGTACTCGGCGTCCAGCGGACGTTCCTGCCGTGGCAGCCCTCCGAGGCCGACACGAAGACGAAGACGACGTTCCTGTGGCCGTTGATCTCCCCGGTCCACATGACGGCCAGGACGGGTGCCGGCGAGCTGCAGACGCCGGTCTTCCTCAACGACGACCTGGCCACGGAGATCGCCCCGGGCGGCCGGCTGGCGCAGATGCTGGAGCTGGGCAAGGACCTCGACGTCACCTGGGTGATCGACCCCGATCTGCTGGCGTCGGTGGACGCGATGGCGGGCAACTACCGCGTCCAGGGCGACGGCAACACCACCACGGCCGGCACCCACCAGGCAGTCGCCAAGCAGTGGCTGGCCGACCTGCAGAAGGCCGTGGTGGGCAAGGAGGTCGTCGCCCTGCCCTTCGCCGACCCGGACCTGGCCTCCCTCGCGCACAACGGCACCAGCGTCACCGGCTCGCTCAGCCACCTCAAGGACGCCACCGACGTCGCCGCCACCACTGTGAAGACCGTGCTTCATGTCACACCGAACACGGACTTCGCCTGGCCGGTCGAAGGCGCCGTGGATCCGTCGATCATGAAGGTCGCCACCTCGGGCGGCGCCGACCGGGTGATCGCCCGCAGCGACAGCCTGCAGGAGACCGCCGGGCTGTCCTACACCCCCTCCGCCGCCCGCCCCGTCGGCGGCGGTACGACGGCGGTGGTGGCCGACGCACGGCTGTCCACGGCCTTCGAGGGCGATCTGACCAAGGCGGACTCGGCCACGCTGGCCGTGCAGGAGTTCCTGGCGCAGAGCCTGGAGGTGAACGCGCAGACGGACGAGCAGCGCAGCATCGTCGTCGCTCCGCAGCGCATGCCGTCGGCGAGCCAGGCCCAGGCGATGGCGACGGCGCTGAAGACGCTCCAGGACGACACCTGGTCGCAGTCGCAGAACCTCACCGCGGCCGCCAAGGCCAAGCCCGACCCGGACGCCACCACGCGCATCCCGTCCACGTCCGCCTACCCCTCCTCGCTGCGCAAGCAGGAGCTGCCCAGGACGGCCTTCGAGCAGATCGCGCGCACGCAGGACAAGCTCGACAACTTCAAGGTGATCCTCAGCGATCAGTCCCGCGTGGTCACCCCGTTCGGGCGGGCCATAAACCGTGAGATGTCCACGTCGTGGCGAGGCCGCAGTACCGAGGCGGACAGCTTCCGGGGCGACGTGGAGAACTGGCTCGACGAGCTGGCCGACCAGGTCAAGCTGATCGACAAGTCCGAGACCAAGCTCTCCGGGCGCAGCGCCACCATCCCGGTGACCGTCCAGAACAACCTCGTCCAGCCCGTGAACCACCTCGTGCTGCGGCTCACCTCGACGAACCCGACCCGCCTGAAGATCCACGGCAAGGCCTACTACGAGCAGCCCGTCGAGGTCTCCGGCGGCCACAGCCAGTCCGTGAAGTTCACCACCTCGGCCAACGCCAACGGCCGGGTCGCGGTCATCGCCCAGCTGTACACCGAGGACGGCCAGGAATACGGCGACTACGTCCAGTTCGATGTGAAGGTCACCGAGGTCACGCCCACGGTCATGCTGGTCATCGGTGGCGGCGTGCTCCTCCTCGTCCTGGCCGGCTTCCGGATGTACACCCAGCGCAAGCGCGCGGCCGCCCGTCAGGCCGAGGACGACGGCCCCGACGCGGCGGGCGAGGACACCGGCGAGAAGCCCGGGAACCCCGGCGCCCCCGGGGGCCGTCTCCCGGAGGAGTCGGACGCCCCCTCCGGGGCAGACGACCCGGAGCAGCCGAGTGACCCTGCACCGGACACCGCACCGGAAAGCGCCGACCCGTCCGGGACGGGTGAGAGAGTGGACCGTTGAGCGATGTCGTGGCCGGTGTGGCCCGGGACGATGAGGTGGGGTAACCATGAACGCGCCGTACGACGGTGACCGCGGTCAGGGCGCGGCCGGCTCCGGCTACCCCGAGCCGACGCCCGAGCCCGGGCAGGTGCCGCCGCAGCACGCTGCGGACATGTACCTCCAGGACGCCTACGACCAGGACCCCTACCGCGACCACGATCTCGCCGCCCAGGACCCGGTCGCCGAGGCGCTCTACGACCGTGCCGCGCACCCCCCGCCGCCCCCGGGCACGTACGAGCAGCAGCAGCCGCTGTACGGCCCTCCGGCCCAGTCTCCGTACGCCCCCGACCCGCGCGTGTGGGCGCAGACGCCGGCGCCGGAGCCGGAGGGTGCGGCCCAGTACCTGCCGTACGGTGACGACCCCCGTACGACCCAGTTCGTGGGTGTGGACGACCTGGTGACGCACTCCGGCGAGGAGTACCACCAGCCCGACGCCTTCGCGCACCTCTTCCGGGACCAGCAGCAGGGCGGTGCGCCCGCGCCGATGGATCCCCCGGCCGTTCCCGGCCCGGCTGGCGTGCCGGGCCCCGGGCAGGGCTCCGCGGCTCCGTACCCGGCGCCGCCGCACGCCCAGAGCCCGCAGTACGCGAACCAGTACGCCGAGACGCCCTACCAGGCCGGTCCGCCCGCCGCCGGACAGCCGGCCCAGCCGCCGGTGCCGGCCCCGGCCGCGGCTCCCGAGCCCGCCGGTGCGTCCGCTCCCGCGGAGACCTCCGCACCCGCGGCTCCCGCCCCGAAGAAGGGCGGGAAGGCCGGCGGGCTGCTCAAGTCCAGCGCCGTCATGGCGGCGGGCACGATGGTGTCCCGGCTCACCGGTTTCATCCGCTCCGCGCTGATCGCCGCCGCGCTGGGCCTCGGCTTCCTCGCCGACTCCTTCCAGGTGGCCTACCAGCTGCCGACGATGATCTACATCCTCACGGTCGGCGGCGGTCTCAACTCCGTCTTCGTGCCCCAGCTGGTGCGCTCCATGAAGGAGGACGAGGACGGCGGCGAGGCCTTCGCCAACCGGCTGCTGACCCTCGTGATGGTGGCCCTGGCCGCACTGACCGGTCTCGCGATGCTCGCGGCGCCGCTGCTGGTGCGCATGCTGTCGAACCCGATCGCCACCAACCCGGCGGCCAACGACGTGGCCGTCACCTTCACCCGCTACTTCCTGCCCTCGATCTTCTTCATGGGCATCCACGTGGTGATGGGTCAGATCCTCAACGCGCGCGGAAAGTTCGGCGCGATGATGTGGACCCCGGTCCTGAACAACATCGTCATCATCGTGACGCTGGGCATGTTCATCTGGGTCTACGGCAGCGCCGCCAACTCCCACATGACCGTCACCAGCATTCCGCCGGAGGGCCAGCGGCTGCTCGGCGTCGGTGTGCTGCTCGGTCTGGTCGTGCAGGCGCTCGCGATGATCCCGTACCTGCGCGAGACGGGCTTCCGGATCCGGCTGCGCTTCGACTGGCGGGGCCACGGCCTCGGCAAGGCCGCGATGCTCGCCAAGTGGACGGTCCTGTTCGTCCTCGCGAACCAGGCCGGCGCGATGATCGTGACCCAGCTGTCCACCGCGGCCGCCAAGGACTCCGGCGTCAAGGGCACGGGCTTCGCCGCCTACGCCAACGCCCAGCTGATCTGGGGTCTGCCGCAGGCCATCATCACGGTCTCCCTGATGGCCGCGCTGCTGCCGCGCATCTCGCGCTCGGCGGCCGAGGGCGACGGGGGCGCCGTCCGCGACGACATCTCCCAGGGCCTGCGGACGACCGCCGTCGCCATCGTCCCGATCTCCTTCGGCTTCCTCGCACTCGGCATCCCGATGTGCACGCTGATCTTCGGCTCCGCGGGCACCGATGCGGCCACCAACATGGGCTTCATGCTGATGGCCTTCGCCCTCGGTCTGATCCCCTACTCCGTGCAGTACGTGGTCCTGCGCGCCTTCTACGCCTACGAGGACACCCGGACGCCCTTCTACAACACCGTCATCGTGGCGGCCGTCAACGCGACTGCCTCCGCGCTCTGCTACTTCCTGCTGCCGGCCCGCTGGGCGGTCGCGGGCATGGCCGCCGCGTACGGCCTCGCCTACGCGATCGGTGTGGGCGTCGCCTGGCGGAGGCTGCGCAAGCGGCTCGGCGGTGACCTGGACGGCGCACGGGTGCTGCGGACGTACGCGCGGCTCGCCATCGCCTCGGTGCCGGCGGCCCTGATCAGCGGCGCGGCCTGTTATGGCATCGGGCACACCCTCGGCCAGGGCGTCATCGGTTCCTTCGCGGCGCTGGTCGTCGGCGGTGCGGTCCTGCTCGGCGTCTTCTTCGTGGCCGCCCGCCGGATGCGGATCGACGAACTCAACTCGCTCGTGGGCATGGTGCGCGGGCGTCTGGGTCGCTGAGACGGGGGTAGGCGCACAACCATCGTCCGCAGCTGTGTGTCGTGCATAGCGGCGGACTGTGGGCACAATTGGATTCGGCGTCGGACAGCGTGCAACGGATGGGGAGGCAGGGACGACGGTGGCGGAACGGAGCACGGCTGCCGTCGACGTGGCAGACAACAGCGGCGAGCAGCCGCTGACCGCCAAGGCGGACCAGTCCACGGCCGACGGGGTGGCCCAGAACCCGGAGCGGGACACGGACAGCGAGAGGCAGGGGAGCGGCGGGACGGACGGTCACGGAAAGAAGGCCCCACCGCCTGAACTGCACAGCGGTCACAAACTCGCCAGACGCTACCGTCTCGAGGAGTGCGTCACCCGTCTGGACGGATTCAGCAGCTGGCGTGCGGTCGACGAGAAACTCCGTCGCGCCGTCGGCGTCCACATCCTGCCCGCGGACCATGCGCGGGCCCGGTCGGTACTGGCCGCCGCGCGTTCCTCGGCGCTGCTCGGCGATCCGCGCTTCGTCCAGGTCCTGGACGCCGTCGAGGAGAACGACCTCGTCTACGTCGTGCACGAGTGGCTGCCCGATGCCACCGAACTGACCGCGCTGCTCGCGGCCGGCCCACTGGAGCCGCACGACGCGTACCAGATGGTCAGTCAGGTCGCCTCCGCCATGGCCGCCGCACACCGCGAGGGCCTCGCCCATCTGCGGCTGAACCCGAACGCCGTCCTGCGTGCCTCCACCGGTCAGTGGCGGATTCGCGGCCTCGCCGTGAACGCGGCGCTGCGCGGCATCAGTTCCGACACCCCGCAACGCACCGACACCGAGTCGATCGGCGCCCTGCTGTACGCGGCGCTGACCCAGCGCTGGCCGTACGAGAACGACGCCTACGGCCTGTCCGGCCTGCCCAAGGACATCGGCCTGATCGCCCCGGACCAGGTGCGCGCCGGGGTCCACCGTGGCCTGTCCGAACTCGCCATGCGCGCCCTCGTCAACGACGGGGCCACCGCGTCCCGGCACGAGGCTCCGTGCACGACGCCGGAGGAGCTGGTCAAGGCGATCGGCGAGATGCCCCGCATCCGCCCGCCGGAGCCGGCGTTCACGGCCCCGCCGGAGTACCAGCGCACGACGTACCAGCAGGGCACGTACGGCCGCCCCGCAGCGCACCACGGTGCCACGCAGCCGATCTCGGCCCCGCCGCCCCCGCTGCAGAGCCGCACCGGCAAGGCTCTGAAGTGGGCTGTCTCGGCGCTCCTCATCGCCGCGCTGGGCCTGGGCAGCTGGCAGCTGGCGGACGCCCTGATGGGCCAGGGCGGCAAGCCGGACGACACCAACAAGACGCAGGTTCAGGACGGCGGCGACAAGGGCCCGAAGAAGCCGACCGCCGGCACTCCCATCCCCATCAAGGGCGGCCGCGACTTCGACCCGTTCAGCGACGACCACTCTGAAAACCCTGACGACATAACGAAGGCCTTCGACAACAGCCCGTCCACCAACTGGGAGACGAGCTTCTACCTGAGCCCGGAGTTCGGCAATCTGAAGCCTGGCGTCGGGATGGTCCTCGACCTCGGCAAGGTCCAGCAGGTCGGAAAGGTGACGATCACCTTCGTCGGGCAGACTTCGGTCGAGCTCCGTGCCGCCAGCGCGGACGCAGGGTCGGAACCGACATCGCTTGACGCCTTTACCAAGGCTGCCAGCGGATCGGGCACGACGGTGGTACTCAAGCCCGACACCTCCCTCAAGACCCAGTACCTCCTGGTGTGGCTGACCAAGCTGCCCTCGGACGGGGGAGACCACTGGCGGGGCAGAGTGGCAGACATCAAGGTGACCAGCTGAGGTCTCCACTCGGGAGGGGCAGATGGCAGAGGGCGCCGGATACGACGGAGTGAGCGACCAGGATCTGCTCGCCCGCCATGTGGAAGGCGACCCCGATGCCTTCGGTGAGATCGTGCGGCGGCATCGGGACCGGCTCTGGGCGGTGGCGCTGCGGACGCTGGGGGACCGGGAGGAGGCCGCTGACGCCGTCCAGGATGCGCTGGTGTCCGCCTACCGGGCCGCGCACACCTTCCGGGGGCAGTCGGCCGTCACGACCTGGCTGCATCGCATCACCGTGAACGCCTGCCTGGACCGGGCCCGCAAGGCCGCCTCCAGGAAGACCGCTCCGGTCGACGACACCGAGCGGCTGGAGCAGTTGCTGGAGCCGCACGAGTCGGCCTCCGCTCCCGCCGAGCGGAACGATGTGCACCGCCAGCTCATCGAGGCGCTCGGCACGCTTCCATATGAGCAGCGTGCGGCTCTGGTCCTCGTGGACATGCAGGGTTACCCGGTGGCCGAGGCCGCCCGGATCCTTGATGTGCCCACGGGGACGGTGAAGAGCCGGTGCGCCCGAGGCCGGGCCAGGCTCCTTCCGCTGCTCACCCATCTGCGGCCCGGAAGCACCGGTGACGAAAAAGAACCCGAGCCGGGACGGAACCGGGTGGAAGGGAAATCCGTCCCACCTGCGTCGGGTCCCCATGACAAGGGTCCCGGACGTACGGGTCCGAGCGATTCAACCGTAGTGAAGGGCGGAGGTGGGCGAGCGTGACTTCCTCGACAGACACGGCCGGGCACCCGGACGTCGCCGAGATCTCCGACCTCACCGAAGGCCTCCTCCCACCGGACCGAACCACTGAGGTACGGCGCCACCTGGACGGGTGCGAGCTGTGCGCGGACGTGCTTGCCTCGCTGGAGGAGATCCGAGGGCTGCTCGGCACCATGCCGGGCCCGCCGCGGATGCCGGCGGATGTCGCCGGGCGTATCGACGCCGCCCTCGCCGCCGAAGCGCTGCTGGCCTCCACCGCACCTGAAGCTCTGGACGCACCCCTCCTCGTTTCCGAAGAGCCGGCCCGCACCGGCGGTCGTGTTTCACGTGAAACATCGGTCCCGTCGGACCGCCCCCTCGGGCGCCCCAGCGGATCTACCGGTCCGGGACGGAAGGGACGCGAGCGCGGCCGACGCCGCAGGACCGTCGCTCTGGGTGCCGTTCTCACCGCCGCCGTCCTGGGGGCCGGGTCCCTTGTCCTTCAGTCGCTCGTCAGCGGCAGCTCCGATACAACGGCTCACGGTCGGCCGACGCCGGCCGCCAGCGCGTTCTCCGGGGACAGCGTGCAGAGCCAGGTGAAGGATCTGCTCGCCACGAAGCAGGGCACGGAGCGGGGCTCCGCGAGCCAGCGGCCACGCTCGGGCATCGGCTCCGAGCAGAACAGCCCCGGGTCCACACAGAGCGCGAACACCCTGATCCAGACCCAGCCCTCTGTTCCCGACTGCGTCCGGAAGGCGATCGACAGCAGCGACGACGTCCTCGGCGCCAAGACCGGCACCTATGCCGGCAGGAATGCCTATCTCGTCGTGATGCCCGACGCCAGCAACAGCACCCGGGTCACGGCCTATGTCGTAGACGCGGACTGCGTCCACCAGGGTCCCTCGTCCGCCGGCAAGGTCCTGCTCAGGCAGTCCCTCCCTCGAACCTGAGTCCGGAGAGGATTCGTCTCCGTCTGTGCGGTCATCCGTACCGTGTGCGATCCCCGTGTGCCCGGACACAGCGGGAATGCGCGCCCCTTAGGATCCGTTGGGTGGGGTGGGAGTTCTGAAAGGGGCTCCCACCGGTCGACTGACGCAGACCAGAGACGAGGAACCAAGCCGTGAGCGACGTCCGTAACGTGATCATCATCGGCTCCGGGCCGGCAGGCTACACGGCGGCGCTCTACACCGCGCGCGCGTCGCTGAAGCCCCTGGTGTTCGAGGGGGCCGTCACCGCCGGTGGCGCGCTGATGAACACCACCGAGGTGGAGAACTTCCCGGGCTTCCGCGACGGCATCATGGGGCCTGAGCTGATGGACAACATGCGGGCGCAGGCGGAGCGCTTCGGCGCCGAGCTGATCCCGGACGACATCGTCTCCGTCGACCTGACCGGTGAGATCAAGACCGTCACCGACACAGCGGGCACGGTGCACCGGGCGAAGGCCGTCATCGTCACCACCGGGTCCCAGCACCGCAAGCTCGCCCTCCCGAACGAGGACGCGCTCTCCGGCCGCGGTGTCTCCTGGTGCGCCACCTGTGACGGGTTCTTCTTCAAGGACCAGGACATCGCCGTGATCGGCGGCGGCGACACCGCGATGGAGGAGGCCACCTTCCTCTCGCGGTTCGCCAAGTCCGTGACGATCGTCCACCGCCGTGACACCCTGCGCGCCTCCAAGGCGATGCAGGAGCGTGCCTTCGGCGACCCGAAGATCAAGTTCGTCTGGGACAGCGAGGTCGCCGAGATTCAGGGCGACCAGAAGCTCTCCGGTCTGAAGCTGCGCAACGTCAAGACCGGCGAGCTCTCCGACCTGCCGGTGACGGGCCTCTTCATCGCGATCGGCCACGACCCGCGCACCGAGCTGTTCAAGGGCCAGCTGGACCTGGACGAGGAGGGCTACCTGAAGGTCGCCGCCCCGTCCACCCGCACGAACCTGACCGGTGTCTTCGCCGCCGGTGACGTGGTCGACCACACCTACCGGCAGGCGATCACCGCGGCCGGCACCGGCTGCTCCGCCGCCCTCGACGCCGAGCGCTTCCTCTCCGCCCTCGCGGACGAGGACAAGGCCGAGGCCGCCGCCACCGTCTGACCTTCCCCTTCCCCCGCCCCACCGCAGAAGATAAGGAACCCATCGTGGCCCTGAAGAGCACGACCGACGCGTCCTTCGACGAGGACGTCCTCAAGAACGACAAGCCCGTCCTGGTGGACTTCTGGGCCGAGTGGTGCGGCCCGTGCCGCCAGATCGCTCCGTCCCTCGAGGCGATCGCCGCCGAGCACGGCGACAAGATCGAGATCGTCAAGCTGAACATCGACGAGAACCCGGGGACGGCCGCCAAGTACGGCGTCATGTCCATCCCGACCCTGAACGTCTACCAGGGCGGCGAGGTCGTCAAGACGATCGTCGGTGCGAAGCCGAAGGCTGCGCTGGTGCGCGACCTCGACGAGTTCATCGCCGAGTGACGTTTCACGTGAAACACGAATGGGCCAACCCCTCTGGGTTGGCCCATTCGTATGAGGCCTTCGGCTGACACCGACCTCTACAGCGGGCGCAGCACCGGCTCCTTCTGTACGGCTCCCAACAGCCGGTCGAGCGCCATCTCCACGTCTTCCTTCCAGGAGAGCGTCGAGCGCAGCTCCAGCCTCAGACGGGGGTGCGTGGGATGCTGCCGGACCGTCTTGAAGCCCACGGCCAGGAGATGGTCGGCGGGCAGCAGACAGGCGGGTTCTCTCCAGCGGGAGTCACCGAACGCCTCGATCGCCTTGAAGCCCCGGCGCAGCAGGTCCTTGGCGACCGTCTGGACCATCACCCGGCCCAGCCCCTGCCCCCGGTAGCCGGGCATGATGAACGCCGTCATGAGCTGGACGGCATCCGGTGAGACCGGACTCGTCGGGAACGCCGTGGAGCGCGGGACGTAGGCCGGCGGTGCGTAGAGAACGAAGCCCACGGGGACGTCGTCGACGTAGACCACCCGGCCGCACGATCCCCAGTCCAGCAGGACGGCGGAGATCCAGGACTCCTTCTCCAGCGCGGAGGTGCCCGCCTTTACCGCGGCTTCGCCGCTGACGGGGTCGAGCTCCCAGAAGACGCACGAGCGACAGCGCTTGGGAAGGTCCTGAAGGTTGTCCAGCGTGAGCGGTACGAGCCGACGCCCCATGAAGGCTGTTCCTCGCTTCCTTCGCCCGCTGCGTCGCGAGCGGCTGTCAGAGCGCTGCGTTCCCTGAGCAGGCTGCCGACGAATCCGCCGACGGCCCCAAGGCCCAGGCCAGCGCTCACCAGTCCGGTGCGGCTCATCGATCGCATGGCCCCTGTCTCCCCACTCAGAGATCCGCCAGGTGGATGCGCCATACCCCATCCGCATCGTATCCACGAAGCGATTCCCTCGATACCTGCCTCAAAGCAAAGAGCGGACCGCGTTCCGGTACACACCGGATGCGATCCGCTCCCCTGCACCCTCCGGCGGGACCGCCGGAGGTTCAGTCGTCCTGCTCCTCGGAGTCGCCGTCGTGGAGACCCTTCTGAAGAACCGGCCCCTCGCCCGGGGCGAGTGAGCCGAGGATCCGCTCAAGGTCCTCCATGGAGGCGAACTCGACGGTGATCTTGCCCTTCTTCTGACCGAGGTCGACCTTCACCCGGGTCTCGAAGCGGTCCGACAGACGGGTGGCCAGTTCGCTCAGCGCCGGGGAGACCCGGGCACCGGCCCGCGGACCCTTGGAGCGCTGGGTCGTCTGGGGCCGCGAACCCATCAGGGTCACGATCTCCTCGACGGCTCGCACCGAGAGGCCCTCGGCCACGATGCGATGCGCCAGCCGGTCCTGCTCGTCCGAGTCGTCGACCGACAGCAGCGCCCGGGCGTGCCCAGCGGAGAGGACCCCGGCGGCGACCCTGCGCTGGACCGCCGGCGACAGCTTCAGCAGCCGCAGGGTGTTGGAGACCTGCGGACGGGAGCGCCCGATGCGGTCCGCCAGCTGGTCGTGCGTGCAGTTGAAGTCCTTCAGCAGCTGGTCGTAAGCGGCAGCCTCTTCCAGCGGGTTCAGCTGCGCCCGGTGCAGGTTCTCCAGCAGGGCGTCCAGGAGGAGCTTCTCGTCATCGGTGGCCCGGACGATCGCCGGGATGGCCTCGAGGCCGGCCTCACGGCAGGCCCGCCAGCGACGCTCGCCCATGATCAGCTCATAGCGGCCGGGACCCAGCTGTCGTACGACGACGGGCTGGAGGAGACCGACCTCCTTGATGGAGGTGACCAGCTCTTGCAGCGCGTCCTCGTCGAAGACCTCACGCGGCTGGCGCGGGTTCGGCGTGATGGCGTCGAGCGGCAGCTCGGCGAAGTGGGCGCCCACCGGAGGCGCGGGAGCCTCTGCGGCAGGGCTCACCGAGGGCTCCTCGGTTTCATGTGAAACAGGCGGCAGGGTGGCCACCTTCGCCGCGGCCACCCCGCGGTCGGTCGTCAGCACCGGGACCGCTGCCGGGGACGTGGGCGTTCCGCTCCCCATCGCGGCCGAAGCCGGGTTCTTCTCGGTCGGGGCAGCAGGAATCAGCGCGCCGAGTCCACGGCCCAGCCCCCTCCGTCGCTCGCTCACTGGATCCCCTCCACCATGCTCGGGTCGTTCTGGGCGCCGATGTGGGCCTGACTGGCGTCATAGCTGATGCCAATGCCCTTCAGCGCGATTTCTCGGGCCGCCTCAAGATAGGAGAGGGCACCGCTCGATCCAGGATCGTAAGTCAGCACCGTCTGCCCGTAGCTCGGCGCCTCGGAGATACGGACCGAGCGAGGAATGCTCGTCCGCAGCACCTCGTCACCGAAGTGGGTACGCACCTCTTCGGCGACCTGCGAGGCGAGACGCGTCCGGCCGTCGTACATGGTGAGCAGGATGGTCGACACATGCAGGGTGGGGTTGAGGTGCCCCCGCACCAGGTCGACGTTGCGGAGCAGCTGGCCCAGTCCCTCCAGCGCGTAGTACTCGCACTGGATGGGGATGAGGACCTCCTGGCCCGCGACCAGCGCGTTGACCGTCAACAGGCCCAGCGAGGGCGGGCAGTCGATGAGGATGTAGTCCAACGGCTGCTCGTACGCCTGGATCGCGCGCTGCAGCCGGCTCTCACGGGCCACCAGGGACACCAGCTCGATCTCCGCACCGGCGAGATCGATGGTGGCAGGGGCGCAGAAGAGGCCTTCGACATCGGGGACGGGCTGAACGACCTCGGCGAGCGGCCTGCTCTCCACCAACACGTCGTAGATGGATGGCACTTCCGCGTGATGATCGATACCCAGCGCCGTGGACGCATTGCCCTGCGGATCGAGGTCGATCACCAGAACGCGGCCGCCGTGCAGAGCCAGCGAAGCGGCAAGGTTGACGGTCGTCGTGGTCTTGCCCACGCCGCCCTTCTGGTTGGCGACCACGATGACTCGGGTCTGCTCGGGGCGCGGCAGGCCTTCGCCGGCGCGGCCCAGAGCCTCCACCGCCAGTTGGGCAGCGCGACCGATGGGAGTGTCGTCCATCGGGGGCGGTGTTTCACGTGAAACATCCGCCCCCATCGACTCGGTACGGGGACCGGGGACCGGATCGGTCATCGGTCCCGCGATGTTGGCGTCGGACCGCACGGATTCACTCTCCTCGACTTCAGGCTCGCAATGAACAGAGCCTCCCATGTCTTCGGGGTCGTGAACCAGTGAGGCCTGGTGTTCTGTGGAGAAATCCACCTCTGTGGACAACTCCGGTGCCTCTCCGAGTGAACCGAGAGGCCTCCGGTCGCGAGGTTCGGCCGCGGCGCGGCCGCGACTGATGATGCCGTGCAGCAGTGAGCGACGTTTCACGTGAAACACGATGCACAGCGACGGCGGCCTGACCTTCGCGACACTCCGGCTTGCGTACGTTTGGCAGCTTGTGTGGAGTACGTCTCGTCGTCAGGGCGGATCAGTGACGCCTGCCTCCAGGGCCGGCAACGCCGATCTCGCGTGTCAGCGACGTCGCCGTGCCCGCCCCGTCCGGGCCGCCTTGGCCCGCTTGGCCGCGAAACGGACACCGCCCGGGCTCTCTCCCACCTCGACCCGTACGACCGTGGACGGGGGATCCACCACGCCCTCGCCCACATGCAGGATGGAGGTCGACACCGCGCCGAGCTTGCTGAGCGCGGTGGCCGCCGACTTCAGCTCTTCCTCGGCAGTGTCCCCCTTGAGCGCGAGCATCTCGCCGTACGGGCGCAGCAGCGGGATGCCCCAGGTGGCCAGACGGTCCAGCGGGGCCACGGCGCGGGCCGTCACCACATGGACCGGCGGCAGCTTGCCCATGACCTCCTCGGCCCGGCCACGCACCACAGTGACGTGATCCAGGCCCAGCAGCTCGACGACCTCGGTGAGGAAGGTGGTGCGCCGCAGCAGGGGCTCCAGCAGGGTGATGGTCAGGTCGTCCCGGACCAGGGCCAGCGGAATGCCCGGCAGGCCGGCGCCCGAGCCGACGTCGCACACCGTCACCCCTTCGGGGACCGCCTCCGAGAGCACCGCGCAGTTCAGCAGGTGCCGCTCCCACAGACGGGGCACTTCGCGTGGGCCGATCAGGCCACGCTGCACGCCCGCCTCGGCGAGCAGCTCCGCATAGCGGACCGCATCGGCGAAGCGATCACCAAACACTTCCCGAGCCTGCTCGGGCGCGGGGGGAAGCTCCGCTGCCTCCGTCACGGGGACCGTCCTTCCGTACAGCGCCGGTGCTTCGCGCACCGGCCACCAGAACTACCAGGCTGACAAAGTTCGGCCCCGTCTGCGGGCAGACGGGGCCGGTGAAACGTGAGGGACCGATCAGGCGGGCAGTACGACGACGAACCGCTGCGGCTCCTCGCCCTCCGACTCGCTGCGCAGCCCGGCGGCCTTGACCGCGTCGTGCACGACCTTGCGCTCGAACGGGGTCATCGGCTTGAGCTTCACGGGCTCGCCGGTGTTCTTGACCTCGGCGGCGGCCTTGGCACCCAGCTCGGACAGCTCGGTGCGCTTCTTGGCGCGGTAGCCCGCGATGTCCAGCATCAGACGGCTGCGGTCGCCGGTCTCCCGGTGCACGGCCAGGCGCGTCAGCTCCTGCAGTGCCTCCAGCACCTCGCCGTCGCGGCCGACCAGCTTCTGCAGGTCGCGGCTGCTGGTGTCGCTGATGATCGACACGGAGGCGCGGTCGGCCTCGACGTCCATGTCGATGTCACCGTCGAGGTCGGCGATGTCCAGCAGACCTTCCAGGTAGTCCGCCGCAATCTCGCCCTCCTGCTCCAGGCGGGTGAGGGTGTCTGCACCCTCGGCAGCAGCGGAGGTGGTGCCTTCCGTCACGGGATGGGCTCCTTCTTACTTCTTGGACGGGGACTTGGGCCGCTGCGGGCCACCCTTGCGCTGGCCGGACTGGGCCTTGCTGCGGGTGCCGGAGCCGGGCTTCTGAGGCTGCTTGGCAGCGGCTGGCTTGGCGTCCTGCGGCTCGTCGGCGTCGGACTTCTCCAGCGAGGTGGTCGACGTCTCGTCGCCCGGCTTGGTCCCGCCGGACTGGCGCTGGGCCTTGGTCTGACGCTTGGGCTGCTGGCGCCGGGCGGCAGCGGTGGTGGTCGCCGTCGTGCCGTCCTCGGTCTGCACCACGGCCTGGCTCTCGCTCTTCACCACGGTGCCGTCGGTCTGGGCCGCGAGGCCCGCCTTGCTCAGGCCGTTGATGAACTTGCGCTCGAACTCATTGCGGTCGCGGCCCTTGGCGACGATCGCCTTGACGATGGTCTTCTCGCTGCGGCGACGGATCTTGCCGTGGTGCGTGACGTGCTTGGTGAGGCGCTCCAGGTAGGCGGCCTGGGCCTTGGAACCCGGGGTCGGGTTGTTGTGGATGACGTACATCTGCTGGCCCATGGTCCACACGTTGGTGGTCAGCCAGTAGATCAGGACACCGACCGGGAAGTTGATACCGAAGACGGCGAACATGATGGGGAAGACGTACATCAGCATCTTCTGCTGCTGCATGAACGGCGTCTTCACCGTGGTGTCGACGTTCTTCGTCATCAGCTGGCGCTGCGTGTAGAACTGCGACGCCGACATCATGACGATCATGACCACGGTCACGACACGCACGTCGACGACCGAGGCGCCCAGAGCGTGGATCGTCTCGGCGCTGTCCTTGAACTTCGCGGCGAGCGGAGCCCCGAAGATGTGCGCCTTACGGGCGCTCTCCAGCAGCGACTGGTTGATGACGCCGATGGTCTGCCCGGACGCGATGCCGTTGAGCACGTGGTACAGGGCGAAGAAGAACGGGGACTGCGCCAGGATGGGAAGGCACGAGGAGAGCGGGTTGGTGCCCGACTCCTTGTACAGCTTCATCATCTCTTCGGACTGACGCTGCTTGTCGTTCTTGTAGCGCTCCTGGATCTTCTTCATCTCGGGCTGGAGCGTCTGCATGGCCCGGGTCGCCTTGATCTGCTTCACGAAGAGCGGGATCAGGCAGATGCGGATCAGAATCACGAGGGACACGATCGACAGGCCCCAGGCCCACCCGGTGTCGGGGCCGAAGATGGCTCCGTACACCGTGTGGAACTGGACGATGACCCAGGAGACAGGTGTCGTGATGAAGCTGAAGAGGCTGGCAATCGTGTCCACTAATCATGCTCCTTGGGCATGGGACGAAGTCTCTGCGGCCGGGCTCGAAGGAAGCTCGGAGTGAGGCTTCTCCTCGATGGCCGGTTCGGCGGCGGAGGTCCCGCCCTTGCGTGCGCGCCAAGCGTTGCGCAGCATTTCGTGCCACCGCGGGCGCTTGCGCGGCGGAACATGGTCCACACCGCCGAGCGACCACGGGTTGCACCGGAGGATGCGCCAGGCGGTGAGTGCCGTTCCCTTGATCGCACCGTGCCGGTCGATGGCTGTGTAGCCGTAATGGGAGCACGACGGGTAGTACTTGCACACCGGCCCCAGCAACGGACTGATCGTCCACTGGTACAGCTTGATCAGAGCCAGCAGCGGGTACTTCATCGCGCGCCCCCTCCCAGCAGCCGCTCGAGGGCGGCATCCAGGTCTCGGGCCAGCTGTGCGTGGTCTGCGTCGCCCGCTCCGGGCAGCGCTCGTACGACTACCAGGCTACCGGGGGCAAACAGGGCGACTCGGTCACGCATCAGGTGGCGCAGTCTGCGCTTCACTTTGTTGCGCACGACCGCTCCACCCACAGCCTTGCTCACGACGAAACCCGCACGCGTCGGGGGAGCGCTCTCCCCTGGCGCGTGCGGGTCCGTGGCACCGCTACGAAGGTGGACGACGAGAGTCGGGCGGCCTGCCCGACGACCCCGTCGTACCGCGGTCGCGAAGTCCTCGCGCCGCCTCAGCCGATGCTCGGTAGGCAGCACGACGTCATGACCTGATCAGGATCAGGCGGACAGGCTGGCGCGACCCTTGCTACGGCGGTTCGCGAGAATCGCGCGGCCGGCACGGGTACGCATCCGCAGGCGGAAGCCGTGGGTCTTCGCGCGACGACGGTTGTTCGGCTGGAAGGTGCGCTTGCTCACTCGGGGGCTCCAGAAATCAAATCGGTGGTGGCGGGTGCCGTCCTGGCTGTCACCGTGCGCCCACGAGTAGCTCGCGTCACGCCCGAGTGCACCGCTTCCCGATCACCTGACGTGACCTGTGCCCTTCGGAGGCAGGCGGCAGCAGCCATCGACAACTCGACCTGGTTACGGTACGCGGGGCTACGCCATCCGGTCAAACCGGGGTGCGCCGAGAGACACTATCCACAGGCTGGGGACAACAACTTGAACCGTACCCGCCGCGCTGACTACCGTGGCTGGACTCCGATTCGTTCCCTTATCCCCGCCCGACCCGATTTTCATCCCGACCCGTCCCACAACCACACGTTCGTGGGACCTGTGAGAGAGCGTGCCCTGTGGCTGACGTACCTGCCGATCTTGCCGCAGTGTGGCCACGAGTACTCGAGCAGCTCCTCGGTGAGGGCCGCGGACAGGGTGTCGAGGCGAAGGACGAGCACTGGATCCGACGCTGCCAGCCGCTCGCGCTGGTCGCCGACACCGCTCTGCTCGCCGTACCGAACGAATTCGCGAAGAACGTACTGGAGGGCCGTCTCGCGCCGATCGTCAGCGAGACCCTGAGCCGCGAGTGCGGCCGCCCCATCCGCATCGCGATCACCGTGGACGACTCCGCGGGCGAGCCGCCGGCCCCGCAGGCGCCCCCTGCCCAGCCGCAGCGGCAGCCGCGCTACGAGGAGCCGGAGCTGCCCTCCGGACCGTACGAGGGCTACGGCCGGCACCGTGCCGCCGAACCGCTCCCGGGCAGCGAGCCGGCCTCCCGCGGGGACCAGCTGCCGACCGCCCGGCCCGCGTATCCGTCCGAGTACCAGCGGCCCGAGCCCGGCGCCTGGCCGCGGCCCGGACAGGACGAGTACGGCTGGCAGCAGCCGCGCCTCGGCTTCCCCGAGCGCGACCCGTACGCCTCGCCGTCCCAGGACTCCTACGGCTCCCCGGGGCAGGACACCTACGGCTCGCCGTCCCAGGACTACCGCCCGAAGGGCATGGAGCGACCGTCGTACGACCAGCAGCGCGGCGACTACGACGCCCCGCGCCCGGAGTACGACCGACCGGACTACGACCGTCCGGACTATGACCGCTCGGAGTACGAGCGCCCGGACTACGACTCTCCGCGCGCGGAGTACGACCAGCGCGACCCCGTCCGCCGTGAGCGGCCCGACCAGTCGGCCGGGGCCGGCCCGGTGCACCGCGGCGGCCCCGGCCGCCCGGACCTGCCGCCGGCCGGCGGGAGCGGTGTGCCCGGTTTGCCGGCCGCGAAGCCCGCGCCGGCGAGCGGTCCCGGTGAGCCGACCGCGCGCCTGAACCCGAAGTACCTCTTCGACACGTTCGTCATCGGCGCCTCCAACCGGTTCGCGCACGCGGCCGCGGTGGCCGTCGCCGAGGCGCCCGCGAAGGCGTACAACCCCCTGTTCATCTATGGGGAGTCGGGGCTCGGCAAGACGCACCTGCTGCACGCGATCGGGCACTACGCGCGCAGCCTCTACCCGGGCACGCGCGTGCGGTACGTCAGCTCCGAGGAGTTCACCAACGAGTTCATCAACTCCATCCGCGACGGCAAGGGCGACAGCTTCCGCAAGCGCTACCGCGAGATGGACATCCTGCTCGTCGACGACATCCAGTTCCTCGCGGACAAGGAGTCGACGCAGGAGGAGTTCTTCCACACCTTCAACACGCTCCACAACGCGAACAAGCAGATCGTGCTCTCCAGCGACCGGCCGCCCAAGCAGCTGGTGACGCTGGAGGACCGGCTGCGGAACCGTTTCGAGTGGGGTCTGATCACCGACGTCCAGCCGCCCGAGCTGGAGACGCGCATCGCGATCCTGCGCAAGAAGGCGGTGCAGGAGCAGCTCAACGCCCCGCCGGAGGTACTGGAGTTCATCGCCTCCCGGATCTCGCGGAACATCCGTGAGCTGGAGGGCGCGCTGATCCGGGTGACGGCGTTCGCCTCGCTCAACCGGCAGCCGGTGGACCTGGGCCTCACCGAGATCGTCCTCAAGGACCTGATCCCCGGGGGCGAGGACTCGACTCCCGAGATCACCGCGTCGGCCATCATGGCGTCGACCGCCGACTACTTCGGTCTCACGGTCGACGACCTGTGCGGCACCTCTCGCGGCCGCCAGCTGGTCACGGCCCGCCAGATCGCCATGTACCTGTGCCGTGAGCTCACGGATCTGTCCCTGCCGAAGATCGGCGCGCACTTCGGCGGCCGCGACCACACGACCGTCATGCACGCGGACCGGAAGATCCGCGCGCTGATGGCCGAGCGGCGCTCGATCTACAACCAGGTGACCGAGCTGACGAACCGCATCAAGAACGGCTGACGGCAGCCGCAGGCAGGCACTGAGGGCGCTCTCGGGAGGACATCCCGAGGGCGCCTTTTCGCGTCCGGGCAGCCTCTCTCGCGTCCCCGGCGGCCGTTCTCCGGGTCCGGGTCCTCTGGCAGCCGCTCCCACTTCCCCGGCGGCCGATCTTCGCGACCCTGGCCGCCGTTCTTCGGATGCCCGGCGGCCGATCTTCGCGCCCCCGGCCGACCGTCCTCCGCATCCCCGGCCGACCGTCCTCCGCGTCCCAGGCAGCCGTCGGCACCCGTCATCGCCTCCTGCCGACGGCTCATCGCGTCCCGCCGACGGCCCGTCGCCGTGCCGCGGGCGTCCCTCCCCGGCCACCGAGTGTTCGATTAAGTGCCTGGTTACGGCCACTCTCCACAGATTCGGTGAGTTTCTTCCGTCCACATCCTGGGGACTGTCGAGTTGTCCCGAACTGCATCCACAGGGAGCCTGGGGAAGCGGCGTCCGCCCAGCTCAGCTGCCTGTGGAATCGTGGACGAACGATCTCCACAGCCTGTGGACGAAGCAGAGATCCACAGGCTGTGCACGAGGTTTTCCACGGGAAGCCCACAGGCTGAGCCCGGTTGTCCCCAGTGAACCCCGGCTTCTCCACATGGCTGTCCACTGTTCGGCAACGCGACGCACCCTCTCACCGCGTCGAGTGAAAGCCGTCACACGAAGCTGCCGGATTGGGGTGTGGGAAACGTGGGTAAACCTGGGGACACAGCTGGGGAGAACTGCCCTCGAGCTGTGGGCGGTGTGTGCAGAACTTTCTGTTCTCCACAGAGACCCCTGGTTGTCCACCGCCTCCACCCACAGGGTCAGTGGACAAAATTCCCGCTCTGAGCTGGGCAAACGTGGTTATCCACGGTATCCACAGCCCCTACTACTACTCCCGACTAGAGAGAGCTCGGAATCCGTTTCGAAGCGGGGCCTGTGCACAACTCGCGCTCTCGAGCCCGGCTGCCCGTCGGAGCGACTTGACCCCGACAGGCACCTACTGTCAGTGCGGTGCGTCAGACTGGTCCCCGGTGTCCTGCCCTTCGCAGTGGGCGGTGACACCGAGTCGGAGGACTCAGTAGCAACAGCAGGAGGCGGCTTACGGTGAAGATCCGGGTGGAACGCGACGTACTCGCGGAGGCAGTGGCGTGGGCTGCACGCAGCCTCCCGGCCCGTCCGCCGGCGCCTGTCCTCGCCGGCCTCCTGCTGAAGGCCGAGGACGGCCAGCTGAGCCTGTCGAGCTTCGACTACGAGGTCTCCGCTCGCGTGAGCGTCGAGGCCGAGGTCGAGGAGGAGGGCACGGTCCTCGTGTCCGGCCGCCTGCTCGCCGACATCTCCCGCGCTCTCCCCAACCGCCCGGTGGAGATTTCCACAGACGGTGTACGGGCGACCGTGGTCTGCGGCTCCTCGAGGTTCACACTCCACACCCTGCCTGTGGAGGAGTACCCGGCGCTGCCGCAGATGCCGACCGCGACGGGCACCGTCCCCGGCGAGGTCTTCGCCGCCGCCGTGTCCCAGGTGGCCATCGCCGCCGGCCGTGACGACACGCTGCCCGTCCTCACCGGTGTGCGCATCGAGATCGAGGGCGACACGGTCACCCTGGCCTCCACCGACCGCTACCGCTTCGCGGTCCGCGAGTTCCTGTGGAAGCCGGAGAACCCGGACGCCTCCGCGGTCGCCCTGGTCCCGGCCAAGACGCTCCTGGACACCGCCAAGTCGCTCGGCGCGGGCGACAGCGTCACGCTGGCGCTGTCCGGCTCGGGTGCGGGCGAGGGCCTCATCGGTTTCGAGGGCGCGGGCCGTCGTACGACCACGCGTCTGCTCGAGGGCGACCTGCCGAAGTACCGCACGCTGTTCCCGACCGAGTTCAACTCCGTCGCCGTGATCGAGACCGCCCCCTTCGTGGAGGCCGTCAAGCGTGTGGCCCTGGTCGCCGAGCGGAACACCCCGGTGCGGCTGAGCTTCGAGCAGGGCGTGCTGATCCTGGAGGCCGGCTCCAGCGACGACGCACAGGCTGTGGAAAGGGTCGACGCCCAGCTGGAGGGCGACGACATCTCTATCGCCTTCAACCCGACCTTCCTGCTGGACGGTCTGAGCGCCATCGACTCCCCGGTGGCCCAGCTGTCGTTCACGACGTCCACCAAGCCCGCGCTGCTCAGCGGCAAGCCGGCGCTGGACGCCGAGGCGGACGAGGCCTACAAGTACCTGATCATGCCGGTGCGGCTCAGCGGCTGAGCCGCGGCCGCCGGTATCCACAGGACAAAGCCCCAGGTGAGGGCATACGTATGAGCGCGTATGCCCACAGCTGTGCGTGAGGGTCCGGGACTAGGCTCGGACCCGGGTACGCAGGTGCCCCACACGCCACACAGCAACCTAAGGAACACAACTGATGGAGCTCGGTCTCGTCGGCCTCGGCAAGATGGGCGGCAACATGCGCGAGCGGATCCGCCGCGCGGGCCACACCGTCATCGGATACGACCGCAACGCCGATCTCGCGGATGTCCACAGCCTGGAAGAGCTTGTGGGCAAGCTCAGCGGTCCGCGCGTGGTCTGGGTGATGGTCCCGGCCGGCGACGCCACGCAGTCCACGATCGACCGGCTCGGCGAGCTGCTGGAGCCCGGCGACGTGGTCGTGGACGGCGGCAACTCCCGCTGGACGGACGACGAGAAGCACGCCGAGGAGCTGGCCGCCAAGGGCATAGGCTTCGTCGACTGCGGTGTCTCCGGCGGCGTCTGGGGCCTGGAGAACGGCTACGCGCTGATGTACGGCGGCGACGCCGAGAACGTCGCCAAGGTGCAGCCCGTCTTCGACGCGCTCAAGCCGGAGGGTGACTTCGGCTCGGTGCACGCCGGCAAGGTCGGCGCGGGCCACTTCGCGAAGATGGTCCACAACGGCATCGAGTACGCGATGATGCAGGCCTACGCCGAGGGCTGGGAGCTGCTGGAGAAGGTCGACTCCGTGGAGAACGTCCGCGAGGTCTTCCGCTCCTGGCAGGAGGGCACGGTCATCCGTTCCTGGCTGCTCGACCTCGCGGTGAACGCGCTGGACGAGGACGAGCACCTCGGACAGCTGCGCGGTTATGCACAGGACTCCGGTGAGGGACGCTGGACTGTGGAAGCCGCCATCGACAACGCGGTGCCGCTTCCCGCGATCACCGCGTCGCTGTTCGCGCGGTTCGCCTCCCGCCAGGAGGACTCGCCGCAGATGAAGATGATCGCCGCGCTGCGCAACCAGTTCGGCGGCCACGCCGTAGAGAAGAAGTAATCCACAGGGTCGCTCCGCGATCCACAACCCTGGGGGAGGTCGGCGAACGACCATGCACGTCACGCATCTTTCGCTGGCCGACTTCCGCTCGTACGCCCGGGTCGAGGTCCCGCTCGACCCGGGCGTCACCGCCTTCGTCGGCCCCAACGGGCAGGGCAAGACCAATCTGGTCGAGGCGGTCGGCTACCTCGCCACCCTCGGCAGCCACCGCGTCGCCTCCGACGCCCCCCTGGTCCGCATGGGTGCCGAGCGGGCCGTCATCCGGGCGCAGGTCAGACAGGGCGAGCGGCAGCAGCTGGTCGAGCTGGAGCTGAACCCCGGCCGGGCCAACCGCGCCCGCATCAACCGGTCCTCGCAGGTCAGGCCGAGGGACGTGCTGGGCATCGTGCGGACCGTGCTGTTCGCTCCGGAGGACCTCGCGCTGGTCAAGGGCGATCCCGGTGAGCGGCGCCGGTTCCTGGACGAGCTGATCACCGCGCGCGCGCCGCGCATGGCGGGCGTGCGCTCGGACTACGAGCGGGTGCTCAAGCAGCGCAACACGCTCCTGAAGACCGCGGCGCTCGCGCGCAGGCACGGCGGCCGCTCGATGGACCTGTCCACGCTCGACGTGTGGGACCAGCACCTCGCGCGCGCGGGCGCCGAGCTGCTCGCCCAGCGCCTGGACCTGGTCGCCGCGCTGCAGCCGCTGGCCGACAAGGCGTACGAGCAGCTGGCCCCGGGCGGCGGTCCGATCGCGCTGGAGTACAAGCCGTCCGCGCCCGGCGAGGCGCACACCCGCGAGGACCTGTACGCCCAGCTGATGGCGGCGCTCACGGAGGCGCGCAAGCAGGAGATCGAGCGGGGCGTCACCCTTGTGGGTCCTCACCGGGACGATGTGATGCTCAAACTCGGCGAGCTGCCCGCCAAGGGCTACGCCTCCCACGGCGAGTCGTGGTCCTACGCCCTCGCCCTGCGCCTGGCCTCGTACGACCTGCTGCGCGCGGAGGGCAACGAGCCGGTGCTGATCCTCGACGACGTGTTCGCCGAGCTGGACGCCCGCCGCCGTGAGCGGCTGGCCGAGCTGGTCGCGCCCGGCGAGCAGGTGCTGGTCACCGCCGCTGTGGACGACGACGTACCGCATGTACTGGTCGGCGCCCGCTATGCGGTGGCCGACGGGACGGTGGAGCGCGTATGAGCACCGACGAACCCACCCCGAAGAACCCCGGGAAGTCTCCGGAGCCCTCCGGTGTCGACCTCGCGCGCGTGGCGTTGCGCGCCGCGAAGGAGCAGGCACGCGCGCGTGGCGACGCGGCGCGGCAGAAGAAGCAGGCGCGGCGCGGCGGCGGTCTGCGCTCGGGTGCGCGCGCCGACGGGCGTGACCCGATGGCGCTCGGTGCCGCGATCAACCGGTTGCTCAACGAGCGCGGCTGGGAGACGCCGGCCGCGGTGGGCGGTGTCATGGGCCGCTGGCCGCAGATCGTCGGCGAGGACCTGGCGAAGCACTGTGTGCCGCAGCGGTACGACGAGGACGAGCGGGTGCTGTCCGTGCAGTGCGACTCGACGGCGTGGGCGACCCAACTGCGGCTGCTCGCCCCGACCCTGGTCGCCCGGCTCAACGAGGACCTCGGCCACGGCACGGTCCGCCTGCTCAAGGTCAACGGTCCCGGCGGTCCCGCCCGGCGCTACGGTCCGCTGCGGGCTCCGGGAAGCACGGGCCCGGGCGATACCTACGGGTGACGTACCTCACGTCGCGCGGTCGGGGCGTGGTGCCGTCGTACCCCTTGTCGCAGCCCTGTGCACAGGTGTGGACAGCGAGCTGACCCCCCAGTAGCCAAGGGTTGACGGCCCGAAGCGCTGAGTGGCGCTGTGAGCCCCTCGGAGCCCCCATCCGCATATCGGGACCCGGCCGAGACCGGTTGAGGGCGGCACATGAGGACTCAGGTACCGGCAAACCCCCATCACTGTCGGCGCTACCGGTAGACTGGAAGCCAATCCCGCCCCAATCGTGGGGACCGCCCGGGAAAAGCTGAGCAACGCTGATCAAGGCTTACCAACGCAACATGCCGCAGCCGCTCCGGCAACCCGCCGACGAGCCCGGCTCGTGCTGTGCCAGAAAGGGCGCTTCGTGGCCGATTCCGGCAACCCCAACGAGAACATCCCGTCCACCGACGCCGGCGTGACTGCCGAGGCCACCGCCTCCGCGTCCTACGACGCCAGCGCCATCACCGTGCTCGAAGGGCTGGACGCGGTCCGCAAGCGGCCCGGCATGTACATCGGCTCCACGGGCGAGCGCGGTCTGCACCACCTGGTGTACGAGGTCGTCGACAACTCGGTCGACGAGGCGCTGGCGGGCTACGCGGACACCATCGACGTGACGATCCTCGCCGACGGCGGCGTGCGCGTCGTCGACAACGGCCGTGGCATCCCCGTGGGCATCGTGCCCTCCGAGGGCAAGCCGGCCGTGGAGGTCGTGCTGACCGTGCTGCACGCGGGCGGCAAGTTCGGCGGCGGCGGTTACGCCGTCTCCGGCGGTCTGCACGGTGTGGGTGTGTCCGTCGTGAACGCGCTGTCCACGAAGGTCGCCGTCGAGATCAGGACGGACGGCCACCGCTGGACGCAGGACTACAAGCTCGGCGTCCCGACGGCCCCGCTCGACCAGCACGAGGCGACGGACGAGACCGGCACCTCGGTCACCTTCTGGGCCGACCCCGACATCTTCGAGACCACCGAGTACTCCTTCGAGACGCTGTCCCGGCGCTTCCAGGAGATGGCCTTCCTCAACAAGGGCCTGACCCTCCGGCTCACCGACGAGCGCGAGTCGGCGAAGGCGACCAGCGGTGCGGACGAGGCGGGCGCGGACGAGAAGGCCGAGGTCAAGACCGTCACGTACCACTACGAAGGCGGCATCGTCGACTTCGTGAAGTACCTCAACTCCCGCAAGGGAGACGCGGTCCACCCCACCGTGATCGACCTGGAGGCCGAGGACAAGGACAAGAGCCTGTCCCTCGAGGTCGCCATGCAGTGGAACAGCGGCTACAGCGAGGGCGTGTACTCCTTCGCGAACATCATCCACACCCACGAGGGCGGTACGCACGAGGAGGGCTTCCGCGCGGCCCTCACGAGCCTGATCAACAAGTACGCGCGCGACAAGAAGCTGCTGCGCGAGAAGGACGACAACCTCACCGGTGACGACATCCGTGAGGGTCTGACCGCGATCATCTCGGTCAAGCTGAGCGAGCCGCAGTTCGAGGGTCAGACGAAGACCAAGCTGGGCAACACGGAGGCCAAGACCTTCGTGCAGAAGGCGGTCTACGAGCACCTCAACGACTGGCTGGATCGCAACCCGGTCGAGGCCGCGGACATCGTCCGCAAGGGCATCCAGGCGGCCACCGCGCGCGTGGCGGCCCGCAAGGCCCGCGACCTGACCCGCCGCAAGGGCCTGCTGGAGAGCGCGTCCCTGCCGGGCAAGCTGTCGGACTGCCAGTCCAACGACCCCACCAAGTGCGAGATCTTCATCGTCGAGGGCGACTCCGCCGGCGGCTCGGCCAAGTCCGGCCGCAACCCGCAGTACCAGGCGATCCTCCCGATCCGCGGCAAGATCCTCAACGTCGAGAAGGCCAGGATCGACAAGATCCTGCAGAACCAGGAGATCCAGGCGCTGATCTCCGCCTTCGGCACCGGCGTGCACGAGGACTTCGACATCGAGAAGCTCCGCTATCACAAGATCATCCTGATGGCGGACGCCGACGTCGACGGCCAGCACATCAACACCCTGCTGCTGACCTTCCTGTTCCGCTTCATGCGGCCCCTGGTCGAGGCCGGGCACGTGTTCCTGTCCCGTCCGCCCCTGTACAAGATCAAGTGGGGCCGGGAGGACGTCGAATACGCGTACTCGGACCGCGAGCGCGACGCCCTGCTGGAGATGGGCCGTCAGCGCGGCAAGCGGGTCCGCGAGGACTCGATCCAGCGCTTCAAGGGTCTCGGCGAGATGAACGCCGAGGAGCTGCGCGTGACCACCATGGACATCGAGCACCGCGTCCTCGGCCAGGTCACCCTCGACGACGCCGCCCAGGCCGACGACCTGTTCTCGGTCCTGATGGGCGAGGACGTCGAGGCCCGCCGCGCGTTCATTCAGCGCAACGCCAAGGACGTCCGCTTCCTCGACATCTGAGTCGGTCTCAGCTGACCGCAGCAGAAAGGATCTTCACCAGCAATGGCCGACGAGAACACTCCTGTCACCCCTGAAGAGGGCGGCGACATCGTGATGCGCATCGAGCCCGTCGGGCTCGAGACGGAGATGCAGCGCTCGTACCTGGACTACGCGATGTCTGTCATCGTGTCCCGCGCGCTGCCCGACGTCCGGGACGGTCTCAAGCCCGTCCACCGCCGTGTGCTGTACGCGATGTACGACGGCGGCTACCGCCCCGAGCGCGGCTTCTACAAGTGCGCGCGCGTGGTCGGCGACGTCATGGGCAACTACCACCCGCACGGCGACTCCTCGATCTACGACGCGCTGGTGCGCCTCGCCCAGCCGTGGTCGATGCGGATGCCGCTGGTGGACTCCAACGGCAACTTCGGCTCTCCGGGCAACGACCCGGCGGCCGCCATGCGCTACACCGAGTGCAAGATGGCGCCGCTGTCGATGGAGATGGTCCGTGACATCGACGAGGAGACCGTCGACTTCACGGACAACTACGACGGCCGCTCCCAGGAGCCGACCGTCCTGCCCTCCCGCTTCCCGAACCTGCTGATCAACGGCTCGGCCGGTATCGCGGTCGGCATGGCGACCAACATCCCGTCGCACAACCTGCGCGAGGTCGCGGCCGGCGCCCAGTGGTACCTGGAGAACCCGGAGGCCACGCACGAGGAGCTGCTGGACGCGCTCATCGAGCGCATCAAGGGCCCGGACTTCCCGACCGGTGCGCTCGTCGTGGGCCGCAAGGGCATCGAGGAGGCGTACCGTACCGGCCGCGGCTCCATCACGATGCGCGCGGTGGTCGAGGTCGAGGAGATCCAGAACCGCCAGTGCCTGGTGGTGACGGAGCTGCCGTACCAGGTCAACCCGGACAACCTGGCGCAGAAGATCGCCGACCTGGTGAAGGACGGCAAGATCGGCGGCATCGCGGACGTCCGCGACGAGTCGTCGTCCCGTACGGGCCAGCGCCTGGTGATCGTCCTCAAGCGGGACGCGGTCGCCAAGGTCGTCCTGAACAACCTGTACAAGCACACCGACCTGCAGACGAACTTCGGCGCCAACATGCTGGCGCTGGTCGACGGCGTGCCGCGCACCCTCTCCCTGGACGCGTTCATCCGCCACTGGGTGACGCACCAGATCGAGGTCATCGTCCGCCGGACCCGCTTCCGGCTGCGCAAGGCCGAGGAGCGCGCCCACATCCTGCGCGGTCTGCTGAAGGCCCTGGACGCCATCGACGAGGTCATCGCGCTGATCCGGCGCAGTGAGACCGTCGACGTCGCGCGCACCGGCCTGATGGGCCTCCTGGAGATCGACGAGATCCAGGCGAACGCCATCCTCGAGATGCAGCTGCGCCGGCTGGCCGCCCTGGAGCGCCAGAAGATCGTCCAGGAACACGACGAGCTCCAGGCGAAGATCAACGAGTACAACCAGATCCTGGCCTCCCCGGTCCGCCAGCGCGGGATCGTCAGCGAGGAGCTGGCCGCGATCGTCGAGAAGTACGGCGACGACCGCCAGACCAAGCTGATCCCGTACGAGGGCGACATGTCCATCGAGGACCTGATCGCCGAGGAGGACATCGTCGTCACCGTCTCGCGCGGCGGTTACGTCAAGCGGACGAAGACGGACGACTACCGGGCGCAGAAGCGCGGCGGCAAGGGCGTGCGCGGCACGAAGCTGAAGGAAGACGACATCGTCGACCACTTCTTCGTCTCCACCACGCACCACTGGCTGCTGTTCTTTACCAACAAGGGCCGGGTGTACCGGGCGAAGGCGTACGAGCTGCCCGAGGCCGGCCGGGACGCGCGCGGCCAGCACGTGGCGAACCTGCTCGCCTTCCAGCCGGACGAGGCGATCGCCGAGATCCTCGCGATCCGCGACTACGAGGCGGCGCCGTACCTGGTCCTGGCCACCAAGTCCGGCCTGGTCAAGAAGACGCCTCTGAAGGATTACGATTCGCCCCGTTCCGGCGGTGTGATCGCGATCAACCTGCGTGAGCGCGAGGACGGCTCGGACGACGAGCTGATCGGTGCCGAGCTGGTCTCGGCCGACGACGATCTGCTTCTGATCAGCAAGAAGGCACAGTCGATCAGGTTCACCGCCTCGGACGACACCCTGCGCCCGATGGGCCGCGCCACCTCCGGCGTCAAGGGGATGAGTTTCCGTGAGGGCGATGAACTTCTGTCGATGAATGTTGTTCGACCCGGTACGTTCGTGTTCACTGCCACGGACGGCGGGTACGCGAAGCGGACCGCTGTCGACGAGTACCGCGTCCAGGGTCGCGGCGGCCTCGGTATCAAGGCCGCCAAGATCGTGGAGGACCGCGGTTCTCTCGTCGGCGCGCTGGTTGTCGAGGAGAACGACGAGATCCTCGCGATCACCCTGTCCGGCGGTGTGATTCGTACGCGAGTCAACGAGGTCAGGGAGACGGGCCGTGACACCATGGGCGTCCAACTGATCAACCTGGGCAAGCGCGATGCCGTGGTCGGTATCGCACGTAACGCCGAGGCGGGGCGCGAGGCGGAGGAGGTCGACGGCGAGGATGCCGTCGACGAGACCGCCGAGGGTGCCGCGACCACCGGCACGGACGAGGGTGAGGCGCCCTCGGCCGAGTAGGCACGAGGAGTGAGTCATCGTGAGCGGAGCCACGGGCGCGGGATCGGCCGGTACCTCTGTGGGTACGGAAACGGACGGCGGCGGCCGTGGCTCCGCCGCGCGTGCGGCGGACCCGCACACGACCCAACTGCGCAAGATCGAGGCAGGCACGGCCGACTCGCCCTCGCCCGACACGGATGGATCCCAGGGGGGAACTGTGACGGACACCCGCGGCCCGAAGACCCAGTCCGGCTCCGCCGAGCGGCAGCAGGCGTCCCCGCTGCCCGGTGAGCGGCGCCCCGAGTCCGCGGAGCCCTACCACCCGCCGCAGGCCTATCCGGCGCAGGCTCCCGCCGGGGCGGTGCGCCGGCCGCGCACCGGTGCGAAGACGGCGCCGCGCACCCGCAAGGCCCGGCTGCGGGTCGCCAAGGCCGACCCGTGGTCGGTGATGAAGGTCAGCTTCCTGCTCTCCATCGCGCTGGGCATCTGCACGATCGTCGCCTCGGCGGTGCTGTGGATGGTCATGGACGCGATGGGCGTGTTCTCCACGGTCGGCGGCACGATCTCGGAGGCCACCGGCTCCAACGAGGCGAACGGCTTCGACCTCCAGGCCTTCCTCTCGCTCCCGCACGTCCTGACGTTCACGTCGATCATCGCGGTGATCGACGTGGTCCTCGCGACCGCGCTGGCCACCCTCGGCGCGTTCATCTACAACCTCTCCGCGGGCTTCGTGGGCGGCATCGAACTGACGCTGGCCGAGGACGAGTGACCCCACCTGCCGGGCTCTCCTGGCAGTCCCCCGACAACCGATTTTGGGACTGCCGCCCTCGTGCGCTAATCTTCAGGAGTCAGCGCGCGGGACACACACCGCAGAGCGCGGCGGGGCTATAGCTCAGTTGGTTAGAGCGCATCCCTGATAAGGATGAGGCCACAGGTTCAAATCCTGTTAGCCCCACCAGCGAAAAGACCCCCAGTCGGCAACGGCTGGGGGTCTTTGACATCCATGGCTGACATCAGCCGATGAGCGGGTCTTCCAGAAGCTCGGCCAGCAGGCTCACTGCTTCCCTCTCACTGTCGCCCACAACGTGCGTGTAGACGTCCATGGTCATGCTGATCTGACTGTGCCGCAGGATCGCCTGAGCGACCTTGGGGTGCACCTTCAGGAAGGCGAGCAGGGTGCCGCAGGTATGGCGGGCGAGCCGGACCGTGATTCGCCGCACACCGGCCCTCTTGACGAGGCGGTCAAAGGTCCGGGAGAAGCCGACCGGGTCGATCATGCCGCCGTGCTCGGAGGAGAAGATCAGATCCTGATTCGGCTCCTGGGACCAGCAGTCACCGGCAATCTTCCGCTCCAGCTCTTGGAGCTCCCGGCGCTCCTCCAGGACGCGAGCGCAGAACTCTGGGAGCGGGAGCACGGCCTGGGAAGACTCCGTCTTGAGGTCCTTCAGGACGAGGCCCGAACCCTTGACCCGCTGCACCTGCTTGACCGGGGTGAAGTGGCCGGCCTCGAAGTCGACGTCCTGCCAGCGCAGGCCGAGCACCTCGCTGCGGCGGAGGCCGAGGACCAGGACGAGGACGCAGGCCGCGTAGAGGCGGTGAGCGCGAACGGAGCGAAGGAACTCGATCGCCTCTCGTGCGTTCCACGCCATGCCCTTGTCCTTGGTCACCTTGGGCATGTCGACCAGCAGGGCGACGTTGCGCGTGACCAGCTCCTCACGCATGGCCCGGTTGAGCGCGTTTCGGAGGACGCGGAGGACCTCGAAGCGGGCGGAGGCCCCGACCTTCTCCCGCGCCAGCGTGGCCATGAAGACACGGATCTGAGCCGGAGTGAGCTTTACCAGGGGCTTCTTACTGAGGTGAGGGACGAGGTAGAGCCTCACCTTGGACTCGTACTTGACGTACGTGTTGTGCTCGCGCTCCGGAGCGACGATGTGCTCCAGCCAGTAGGCCAGCCACTCGCCGAGCGTCCAGGACCGGGACGGCACCGGGATGCCGTTGCGCTCCTGGTCCTGAAGCTTGCCGAGCTTCTCGTTGGCTTCGTCCCAGGTCCGGCCGTACACGTACTTACGCACCCGGTTGCCGTCCGTGTCGGTCACGTACGCGGCACCTTGGTACCGGCCATCGGACCGCTTGGCGATCGTGCCGCCACCATTGGGCCGACGCTTCGCCATCAGGCAGCCTCCCCGATCTGAGCCCTGATGAAGTCGTGCAGCGCCTGGTCCGGGATGCGCCGGCACCCGTCGACCTTGATGGACGTGAGGCGGTGCGTACGGATCAGGTCGTAGACCTTGGTCCGGCCCAGCTTCAGCCGCGCCATGACCTCGGGCACGGTCAGCAGGACAGGGGCGGCAGTGGTCATGCGTCGGCTCCTTCCAGGGCGTTCGAGGCGTGTAGCTCTTCGCGGGCGATCTCGCGGTTGTGCTGGATGTCGCGGCGGATGTTGGCGGCGAGCCAGGATTCGCCGGGGGTGTGGCCGTGACCGGCGTAGGTCCAGTGGGCGAGGGTGAGCGTGGTCGCTTCCTCGTCGGGGCCGGGCAGGCCGAGCGCTTGGCCTTGCTGGGTGGCGCGGTAGTCGGCGCGGACCTGGCGGAGGGCGCCGAGGGTGGTGGAGTAGCGGCGGGACTTGGTGGAGAAGTGGCCGCGGAAGCCGAGCATGTGGGCCCAGTCGCGGAGCTTCCGGTCCGGGTAGAGCGGGTGCAGGTCGAGGCAGGCCGCGATGAGTCGGGCCGGGTGGTCGGGCACGCCCAGGAGGGCCAGGGCCTCCTTGTTGCCGATGCGCCGGTCTACGGTGCCGGTGGTCTCGGCGGCTTTGGTGGCGTACTTGGCGACGTAGGAGGCGACGGCCTGTTCGGTGATCTCGGCACCGTCTCCGAAGGCTCGGATAGGCCGTACGTCGATCTGCTCGCCCCATCGGAGGGTGCGGGCGGGTTGGTCTCCGGCTGGGGGCACGTCGACGGCGACGCGGTCAGCGGCGGCCTGGATGGCGTCGGTGAGGAGTCCGAGGGTGGCCCAGGGCGGGGGTGGTGAGTCGGGTCCTTCGGGGCCGTCGAAGCGGATGACGGCGTGGAAGTGGACGGCTCCGCGCTTTTGGTACTCGGCGACCTTGCCGAAGGACACGCGGGACTGCTCGTGTGCGGCTTTCTGGGTGAGCCCGGCCCGCTTGGCGATCTCGCGGCGCAGGTAGATCGTGAAGTAGCGCCACAGGTCGGAGGCGTGGTTGTTCCACAGCACCGCGCCGACGTAGTCATACGACTCAGGGTCGAGCGGGGTGCCGAGTTCGGGGGCGTCCTCCTGGTGGTGGGTGCCGCAGCGGCACGGCCGGTTGCCGGGCCGGTTGTGGACCGGGCCGAACGAGGGCGCTGTGAGGGTGGCGAACACGCGGGGGTGGTCGCGGATCGTCTCGGGGGTGCCCTTGGCGGGGTCGCCGACGAGGCCGGCGCGGATGAGGTGGTAGGTGTCGCCCGCGTAGGTCCAGGCGCAGGACGGGCAGCGTGAGGCCCGCCGGTTGCCGCAGGCCACGCGGAGGACACCGCCGGGTTCGGTGTCGGTCGAGTAGGAGTGCAGAACGTGGCCGGTGGCCGCGTCGCGGGTGACGGTGGTGCCCGTCAGGCGGATCGGGTCGGTGCAGCCGCCGGTGCGGCGGATCTGGTCTTGGATGCGGTCGAAGCCGGTGGACCCGGCCAGCCTCAGCACGTCGGCGAGGGTGGCCGGGTCCAGGCCCGCCATCGTGGCGGCATCGGTCACGCGGAACCCTCCAGAGCGGTGTCGGCGAGCTGGTCGAGGACTGCGGCGGCTTCCTCGGCGACGCGGGCCAGGACGCGCAGGGCGTCGGCAGTGCCCGGACGGGCGATCAGCGCAATGTCGACGAACTCGCCTCCGACACGGAGGCTGACGAAGCCTTCGTCCTCGGGCGTGGGGGCGAACACGCTCAGGCGGGCGGTGGTGTCCGGCTCCATGTGGGCGGAGGTAGTGAGCGTCCTCATGGCAGCGGTCACCTCCCGACGCGGGCGAGGCGGGCGGCAGACGCGGTGCCCGAACCCTTGCAGGCCGGGCAGGTCACGCGGAGGGTGACGCGGGTACCGTCACAGTGGCGGCTGCCGGTGGTGATGGCGACGGCGGCGAAGCCGTCGCAGTCGCGGCAGATCCGCGCGGGCGGCGTGTGCTGGGGCATCATGGGCTTGCCTTTCGGGTCCGTTGGATCTGGAAGGTGGGAAGGCACCCGGAGCGGCGGAAGTTTGGCGACCGAGGCCGCTCCGGGGGCCGTTCAGCGGTGGTTGTGCAGGTCCTTGAGGAGCAGGCGCAGGACGACCGCGACCAGGGCGACGGAGACGCCGGTGATGGCGACGGCCAGGAGCATGGAGACCAGGACCGCGCCGACGACGAGGACGACGGCGCCGCCACCGGCCGCGAGGGCGAGCGCGCTGCCCGGGGTCAGCTGAATGGTCGGCCGCTGGGAGACCGGCGCGGGGACGACGGGGGCCGGGGCCTGAGCCGCCGGGACTTGAGCGGTGACCGGTGCCGATGCGGCGGCGGTGTCCTGGGGCGGGTACTTCGGTGTGAACACGGTCTCTTCCTCCTGTCAGGCGGTGCAGCGGTGGGTGCGGGCGGCGAGTTCGGCGGCGGAGCGGTCGCGGTGTTCGGTGGAGAAGCCGCAGCCGGGGGCGGTGCAGGCGGCGGTGTGCTTGGTCTGGCCCCGGCCGTTGTTGTAGGTGCCGACCTCGACCGGGCCGATGCGGATCACGTTGTAGAAGCGGTTCGGGCGCACGGGTGGACCTCCCTGGTTGTCAGGTGAGCTGGAGTTGGGCGGCGATGGCTTGGCAGGTCGGGGCGGGCAGGCCGAGCCGGGCGGTGAGTGCGTCGGCGGTGATCTGCTCACCGGTGCTGGTGCGGTGTGCGTCGGCGATTGAACGGGCGTGGTCGAGCAGTGCCGGCGGAACGGCCGCGGCGGCCGGAGGCTTCACAGGCGCCGGGGTCAGTTCCGGAGCCGGGGCCGGGGCCGGGGGCACCGGTTCTGGTGCGGGGACGCGATGCAACTCGACGTCCGGAGCGGACGGTTGTTCGTCCGGCTCCGGCTCCACGGCAGCCGGGGCGGGGGCATGGACGAGGAGGGTGCCGCCGAGGAAGGCGAGTGCGGGCCATCCGGCGACGAGGATGCGCAGCCAGGCGGGCACCTGGTGCAAGTTGAGGAGTCCGGCAGTGGCGACGTTGGCGCCGAGCGATGCCGCCAAGGCGATGGCGAACCAGGTCCACGAGGACCGGTCCCGGCCGGCGCGCAGCCGACGCCAGGCGGCAACCAGCAACAGGTCGACCGAGACCGGATAGGCCCACGCCTTCCAGCCCGACTGTCCGGCCGCCGCCGCCAAGTCGTGCAAGTGCGCGAAGGACAAAGCACCGGCGATCACGGCTTGGATGAGGACGGCATCAGGGCGCAGCGAGCGATTCATGGCGATCCCCCTACTCCGTGACCGGCCGTGGCTTGACCAGCGACGGGCCCGTCTTCGGGGCGTCAGCGGGCACGTGCGGCCGGAACCGGTCCAGGGCGGGAAGGTCCGGGACCAGGTGGGCGAAGTCCCGGCACGCCGCCTTCGCCTCATCGCGGGACGTGTGGGGGGTGCGGATCTTCGCCCAGCCGCCGGAGGAGTCGGCCGCCACGGCGGTGCCGGGGCGTTCGGCGGGGATGAGGCTGGCGGCCGCTACGGCATCCGGGGCTACGTCGGCGAGGCCCATTTCGGCGGTCTGCTTGTCGTTGACGCGGTGCACGACGCGGCCGGTGAGCTGGGCGCGGAGCATGGTGGCGCCCTTGCCCAGCTCGGAGCCGAAGCGCTGGCCGCACACCTCCAGGTAGATCCCGACCGCGCGGGCCATCTGCGCCAGCCGGATCAACGCGGTGACGATCCGCTCCCGCCGCTCCTCGTCCTTCTTCGAGGAGATCAGGAACAACTCGGCCACCTCGTCGACCAGGACGACGACGGGCACCGGCCGCAACCGTTCGGGCAGGTCCCACATGTCCGAGACGCCATGCGTACTCAGCAGGTCGAAGCGGGACTCCATCTCCCCCACCAGCACATCCAGCAGCGAGGCCGAGTCGTCCGGGGTGGTGACCAGAGCCGACAGCCGAGGCGCATAGGCGGAGTGCTCGACACCGCGCTTGCAGTCGATCCCGACCAGCGCCACCGGCAGCCGCGCCAACCCCTTGACCAGGTTCCGCTGATACACCGACTTGCCCGAGCTGTTGGCGCCCAGAGTCAGCGCCATGGGCACCTGGCGGTAGTCCCGGACGAAAGCTGTCCCGTCCTCCCGCAGCGCCACAGGCACCGCCAGCCCCTCAGGGCGAGCCCCGCGCGGCAGCCTGACCTGACCCAGCACGTCATAGCCAGTCATCCGCAGCTCGACGTAACCCGGCTTGGTCTCGGCGATGGTGACCGAGTGCACACCCCAGGCATGCCGCAGCCGCTCGGAGGCGGCCATCAAATCGGCGGGTTCCAGGCCGGCGGGAAGCCGCAGTGTCACCCGAAGCCCGGTCGACGTGCCACGGACGCGGCGGACCTTCGGCGGGACCGGCAACACCTCACGACGAGCCACGTTCCGGGCGAGGAAGGCCCGCATCCGCGAGGGCTGTACCGTCAGCCCGCACACGTCCATCGTCGAGCGGTACGTGAAGGTGAACCGGCCCCAGGTGACCGGCAGCCCGACCAGAGACCAGTACACGCGCGGCGCCCGCACCTTCGCGTAGCCGAGACCCCCGACCCCTGCGAGAGCACCTGTGGCTTCCAGCACCATGGACAGATCGGTCATGGTCAGGCCGCCGAGGTGATCGCGGCCGCGCGGAACGAGATGCCGTGGCGCTTCTGGCCGTTGAACTCGTTCTCCCAGTCACGGGCCTTGAGGCCGATGACCTTCACGGGCATTCCCGGGGCCAAGCCCTCCGGATAACCGGTCTCCGGGATGGTGACCTGGTAGAGGTTTCCCTCACCCTCATCCGAGACCAGCAGGCCCACCGTCGACAGGGCGGCGCCGGTCTCCCGGTCCATCGCCCGCTCACCGGTCTTGGCGTTGGCCAGCTTCGGCGTCGGCGCGGTCGCCACGAACACCACGGCAGTCGACGTGTCGATCTTGAAGGACGGCATGGAGCACTCCCTGAGTTGGTGTGTGAGGGCAGCGCAAACTAGACCCTCTCCTGTCGCAGTCCCAGGACTGCGAGCGGCTTAAGGAGGCTGTGGCACGCAGTCCTGGGACTGTCAACAGTCCTGGGACTGTGCTGTACTGGACCTATCGAGAGGAGTCACGCGATGACGCCCAAGTGGCGAGAGCTGGCGGACAAGCTGGCTGAGCAGATCAAGCGAGGTGAATACGCCCCCGGCCAGCAGTTGCCGCAGATCAGAGAGTTGGTTGCAGCGGGCGAGGGCTCCAAGTCCACCGTCCACGCGGCTTACAAGGCTCTTGAGGCCGAAGGGCTGGTGACCTCGTCTCGTGGGCACGGCACCGTCGTGCGGGAGCGAGTTCCGCTCAAGCGACTCGGGATCGCCCGGTACGACAAGGCCAAGTGGCGGGATGGCGACGAGGTGGCGTTCATCGCGGACCGCGTGGCCTCTGGGCGTAGCTACCGGCGGAACGAGCAGACCCAGACCGTCAGCCTGGTGGAAGCCCCACCAGCGGTCGCAGCCGCGCATGGTCTACCTGAAGGTGCACAGGTGTACGCACGAGCACGCCTCGTGAAGGAAGGCGACCAGCCGACCCACACCCTGACCAGCTACTACCGGCCCGAGCACGTCGAGGGGACACGCATCGTAGACCCGACTCCCGGACCGGCCGGCCGCGGCGGCGGCTTCCGGGTGCTGTACGACGCGGGGTACGAGATCGACCACATGAAGGAGGAGCTTTTCGCCAGGGCTCCGACTCCCGATGAAGTGAAGCTGCTACAGCTGCCGCCGGGCGAACCCGTCGTCGAGTTGCATCGGACGACGTACACGGCCTCTGACACAGTGGTCGAGTTCGCCATCGGGGTACACGCGGCGTCGCGGTTCGCGTGGGAGTACGACTTCAAGGTGCCGGACTCCGCGAAGGACGAGAAGGGGCAGTGATGATCTCGACACAGGCATGGGCCGACACGCGACGCCTGTGGGACTACCACCAGATGGGCCACACCCTGCGGCCGTGCTCGGTTGCGATCGGACTTGGCAGCCACGACCTGGGTGTGGCCGATACGGCGGTAGATCTCTACAGGCGCGGTCTGGTGCCCCTGCTTGTGTTCACCGGAGCCACTAGCCCCACAACCCAGGAACGCATGCCGAGGGGCGAGGCGGTCCACTACCGCGAGCGAGCCCTTGAACTCGGCGTGCCCAGCTCCGCAGTCCTTGTCGAGCCGCACGCCCGCAACACCGCCGAGAACATCCGCTTCTCCAAGGCCGTACTGGAAGAGGCCGGAGTGGATGTGTCCTCCGTGCTCTTGATCAGCAAGCCGTACGAGGAGCGACGCGCATACGCCACGGCCCGCAAGGAGTGGCCTGAGGTGGAGTTCGTCAGCGCCTCCACGCCGATGACGCTTGAGGAGTACGTGGATTCCATCGGGGATGCCCGCCTGGTCATCGACATGTTGGTGGGTGCGCTTCAGCGCTTGCTGATCTACCCCGGGCGCGGATTCATGATCAGTCAGGCTGTGCCCGACGACGTGCTGGAGGCGTACGAGCGCCTGTGCCGCGAGGGCTTCACTAGCCGTCTCATTCCCACCGATCAGGCCGCCATCTAGGACCGGCTCAGCGCCAGGCAGTCAGGCCCTGACGGCGATGGCCGAGGTCTACGCGATCCGCATCACGGACGCCGTACGCGACAAGGCGCCGCACATCCCAACCACGTTTGGCCGCAAGCTGGCCCCGCTTATGAGCGATTGATCTTCGACCGAAGATCCCGGCCTGTTACAGGTTTCTCTACCTCATCAAGCCCCGGCTGCGCTCCGCTCCGCCGGGCACGCTCCCGGCTCCGCTCCGCGCGACGCTCCTGCCTTCGGCCCGCTCCGCGCGGGCTGCGCCGACGCGCGCCCACAGGTGGATAAGGCCGGTGGCCATGAGTCGATCACCGCACATCACGGCCACGGTCAGAACAGTGCCTCCGGCGGGGGATCGGCCGGCACCGGGATGGAGGGGGCGCCGCTTCCGGCTGCGGGTCCGTAGTGGCGTGCGCGGGGAGCTCCCATCCCGTCCGCCGTCGACCCAGGCAGAGCCGAGCGGACGCGGCCCAGGGCGTCAAGGTCGTTCGTACAGTGGCGCGCTCCACCTTGACGCCCTGAACCACGTCCGCTCCACGGTGTGTGGGTCGACGGCGGACGGGATGGGAGCTGGGGGACGGCTTTGGCTTATGCGGGTGGCGAGCGTTTGCGTCAGATGTCACTCCGGGCGAAGCCCGTACTCGCTCAACCATTCGAGTACGTCTTGGCGAGATGCCTCAACAAGGCGCCCTCCGGTGAAGCGGAGATCGTGGGTCACCTCTGCCACGCATTCTGGAGGGGGGACGAAGGACTGCGCCTCCTCATCGGTGGTGAACTCAGCCTCTGCGAGGATCAGGCCCTGGAGGTGGCCGCCGAAGACATCGACGCCCAGGGGCGGCACGCTGGAACGCGTCTTGGAGAGCACCGCAGCTGGCAGTGAGGCAAGCAGGTCGTACTCGTTCGACGACAAGTACGTATTCGTGATCAGGCCCTGAACGGCGCCCGAACGACGCATCGGCACCTTCTGGGTCAGCTTGAGCTCGCAGCCGCCGTCCGAGAAATCGGCACGTCGCAGCCGCAGACGTGTTCCCACCAGATACCGATCGGTGATCACACGGGTGGCGGTCACTGATGATGCCGTTGGAGGCTCAGTTAGCAGGAATCGTCTCTCCCTCTCGACGCGGGCGTACTTTCCAGGGTGCACCGTTTGACCTCGAGCTCCACCAGCCTTGTCCATCACGAGGACAGTTTCTCAGCTGCGCCCCTTCCAGAAGAACTGACAGGAAATCTGTCAAGAGGGGTTCGGTCGACTGACACCAACGGCTGACACCAACAGGTGCGGACAGCGCCGACCGACGCCGAATGGCAACGGACGGTCGGCCAAGGAGAGCGGTCGGTTGGCCGACCTTACCGACTCCCAGTGATCGACCTGATAAGGATGAGGCCACAGGTTCAAATCCTGTTAGCCCCACCAGCGAAAAGACCCCCGGATCATTGGTCCGGGGGTCTTTTGTTGCCGGGCTTTCCGGTCACGGAACCATCGGGCGGGCCAACTCTCACTGCTCTGCACTCTCTTCCCCGACAAGACCGCGGGCAGGAAAAAAGTGGCACGAGCCCCCAGGCCTGCGGTTCTCGTGGGCGGAGGGCTTTGTTCACGCAGTCAGGGGGACCTGGTGGATCTCGTCGGCCCGGTGACCAGCGCGTTCGTGGATGCGCTGGACCGCTTCAGCGGAGGGGGCCTCAGAGAGGCAGTAGACAGTGCCGGACTCCGGGTCCGCCCAGGTCTTCTCGAAGTGGACGCCCTCTTCCTTCTCGATGGCGAGATCGGCCCCGTGGGCCTGCTTCAGCTGGTCGGCCGTGATGCCGTTCATCCCGTGATGGACATCCATGAACTGGGGCATGACGTCGCGCCTCCTTCCGGCTGCCGCGTCCCGGCGAACGGCCGAGTCGCTGTGGGGTCCGTTATCTCCATCCTGTGCCCGTACCACCGTGATGGCGACCGTGCAGGCCCGGCCAGCGGGTGCCCAGCACGCAGGGCCGGTTGGTCGACCCTGCGGAACCCTCGCGGAACGCACGGCTTCCGCTTCACGGTACGAAAAAAGGCCCGACCGCTGGCGACGGGGGATGCACCAGCGATCGGGCTATGGCCAAGGGTAACAAGGTTGAGCCGCTTGCGGGAGATAACGGGCCTGTTGGTTGGGGTAGTTGGCTGATCTTGATCGGTCAGTCGGCGCACGGAGGGTCGTACGACAGGCGCGGGAGGTACTCGTGCCACCTCTGCGGGGTCAGAACGTCCCTGGTCACCGAGCAGATGTGCTGGATGGACGCGTCGGCGTCCAGGCGCCACAGGCGGATCGTGTCGGCGCCGCTGGACACCCCGAGGACGTGGCTGTCGGGGCTGAAGGACAGCCAGTTGCCCGTCTTGGCGTAGGGGCTCATCGACTGGCCGATGGGAGTGGCCGACGAAGGGTGGGTGAGGTTCCAGAGCCGGACCGTGTTGTCGTCGCCGCCGCTCGCCAGGGTCTGGCCGTCCGCGCTGAACGTCAGCGAGGTGACTGCCTCGGTGTGGCCGGTGAGGGGGGAGCCGAGAGCGGTCGCCGCCCGGGGGTCGGTGACGTTCCACAGCCGTACGGTGTCGTCGTCGCTGCCGCTGACGAGGGTGCGACCGTCGGGGCTGTAGGCGAGGGCGTTGACGGGGCCGGAGTGACCGGTGAGCGGATGCCCGATCCGGGTGACGTGGCCGGGGTCGGTCACGTTCCACAACCGGATGGTGAGGTCCGCGCTGCCGCTGGCGAGAGTGTGCCCGTCCTGGCTGAAGGCGAGGGCGTTGACGTAACCCCGGTGGCCGGTGAGCGGCTTGCCGAGCGGGACGGTACGGGAGGGGTCGGTGACGTTCCACAGCTGGATGGTGCGGTCCTCGTAGGCGGTGGCCAGGGTGTGGCCGTCCGGGCTGTACGCCACCGTGTGGAAGCCCGCGAAGCGGGTGCGCAGCGCGATGGGCGGCCCGGCGGGGACCGGACGGGCCGGATCGGTGACGTTCCACAGGTACAGCGTCCCCGTCCCGTTCAGTACGGCGAGGGTGCGGCCGTTGGGGGAGAACATCATCGAACGGTGGCCGCCGTCGGCGCGCATGAACCGCTTGCCCAGCGCCACGGGCCGGTCGGGCGCCGCCACGTTCCACAGCCGGACCCTGCCGTCGCGCGCGGCCGTGGCCAGTATCTTGCCGTCCGGGCGGAAGGCCCCACTGCGGCCGATCATGTCCCGTGTCGGTACCGACCACAGACGGACCTTGCTGTCACCGCTGCCGGTGGCGAGGGTGCGGCCGTCGGGGCTGAACCCCAGCGCGAACATCTCGCCGCTGCTGCCCGCGAGCGGCGCGCCGATCTGTGACGGGGATGCCGGATCGCTGACGTTCCACAGGCTCGCCGTGCTGTCCGCGCTCGCCGCGGCGAGCCGGCCGCCGTCGGGGCTGAAGGCCACCGACCAGATGGGGCCGGTGTGCCCGGTGAGGGGTGAGCCGATCGGTGCCGCGTGCGCGGGGTCGGACACGTCCCACAGCCGGAGGGTGTCGTCCGCGCTGCCGCTGGCGAGCGTGTGCCCGTCGGGGCTGAAGGCCACCGAGTGGACGATGTCCGTGTGGCCGCTCAGCACCGTGGGCAGGGCCTTGGCGTGCCCCGGATCGGCGGTGTTCCACAGTCGGATCGTGTCGTCGTCGCCGCCCGCCGCGAGTGTGCGCCCGTCGGGGCTGAACGCCACGCAGCGCACCGCCGCCGTGTGGCCGCCCAGCGTGCGCAGCGGCTTGGGCCGGCTCGGGTCGGCCACGTTCCACAGCCGGACGGTGCGGTCCTCGCTCGCGGAGGCCAGCGTGTGTCCGTCGGGGCTGAAGGCGACCAGGTAGATCGTGCCCGTGTGGCCGGTCAGGGGCCGGCCCAGCGGTACCGGGTGGGCGGGGTCGCGCACGTCCCAGAGCCGGATGGTGCCGTCGTCCCCGGCACTGGCCAGGGTGTGTCCGTCCGGGCTGAAGACCGCGCTGCTCACCCAGCTGGTGTGTCCGGTGAGGGGCTTGCCGAGTGGCTTGGGGCGGCTGCGGTCGGCCACGTTCCACAGGCGGACGGTCCGGTCGTAGCTGGCTGTGGCCAGTGTCTTGCCGTCGGGGCTGAAGGAGGTGAGGTAGACGGCGCCGGTGTGGCCGAGCAGGGGGGTGGCCAGGGGCGCGTTCACGATCGAGATGAGGCGGCTGTACGTCCCCTCGTCGCCCGGCCGCAGGCGGTGGGCCACCAGGTCGAGCTGGGCGGCCAGCGAGGGGTCGGTGTGCTGGACCCGGTCCGCCTCCGCGAGCACCTGTTCGAACACGGCGTCGTCCCGCTGCTGCCACGCCACCACCGCCGAACCGGCGGCCAGCACGGCGAGGACGACCAGCGCCGCCACGGCCCCGCGGCTGATCAGGACCGTCCGCTTGCGCAGCCGGACGGAGGCGGCCAGGAACTGCACCGCGCTGCGGGTCAGGTAGGTGTCCCCGGCGGACTTCGCCCAGCCGCGGGCCTGCTCCAGGCGCGAGCCGCGGTAGAGCAGCGAGCTGTCCCGGTCCGAGGCCTCCCAGGCGCGGCCGTCCTCCTCCAGCCGCTGGCGCACCAGATGGTCGCTGCGGTCCTCGTCGATCCAGTGGCGCAGCCGTGGCCAGGCGTGCAGCAGCGCCTCGTGGGTGATCTCCACGGTCTCCGCGTCGAGGGTCACCAGCCGGGCGCGGACCAGGGTTTCGAGCGACTCCTCGGTCTTGCCGGGGTCCGCCGACTCCTGCGCCAGCTGACGCCGTGTGCCGCGCCTGCGTGTGGCCTGGGTGTCCTCGCCCAGCCGGACGAGCCGCAGCAGGAGCAGCCGGGCGGCCGTGCGGGCGGCGGGGTCGAGGCTGGACCAGGCGCGCTCGGCGGTCGCCGCGACCGCGCCCTGGATGCCGCCGGCCGCGCGGTAGCCGGCCAGGGTCAGCCGCCCCGACTTGCGGCGCTGCCAGGTGGCGAGCAGGGCGTGGGAGAGGAGTGGGAGCACTCCGGCGTCGTGTGCGCCGCGCGGGCCGTCGGCGCTCACCTCCCGCACGATCAGCTCGGCCAGCCCCGGCTCCAGCTCCAGTCCCACGGCCTTGGCGGGTCCGGTCACCGCCTCGCGCAGCTCGGCCGTGGTCAGCGGCCCGAGCACCATGTGCCGGTGCTGCAGCGCGTCGGCCAGTTCCGGATAGACGAGGCACTGCTCGTAGAAGTCGGCGCGGATTCCGAGGACCACGACGACGGGCGCGGGGCCGGGCGAGTCCGCGGGCGGGGTGCAGGCCGCGTGCAGGAACTGGAGGAAGGTACGGCGGTTGGGCTCGTCGGGGCAGAGGGTGAAGGTCTCTTCGAACTGGTCGACGATGATCACCGGGCGGGTCGCCGGTGACGCGTCCGCAGGGGTGGCCGTCGAGGCGTCGCCGGACGTGGCCCCGCCAGAGCCGTCCGGGGTGACCGACACGTCCGGGGGTGTCTCCCGGCGCGCCCACGCCGTGACCGCCTCGCGTACCGCCTCGGCGAAGTGCGGGGCGTCGGATCCCGGCGCCGCCGGGTTCTCCGCGGCGTCCTCCTCGGCCTGCCGCGCCTTCGCGGCCAGGGTGGTGAGTTCCGGGATGCGGCGGGTCAGCTCGCCGAGCGGATCGGCGCCCGGCACGAGCTGGAGCACGGCGCTCGGCCGACCGCCGCCGTCCCCGAGCGCGCCGCTCTCCACCGCGGGCACCAGACCGGCGTTCAGCAGCGACGACTTCCCGGCCCCCGAGGCACCGACGAGCATGATCAGGCCGCCCGACCGTTCCGCCGCGCGCAGCTGGGCCACGAGGGCCTCCGTGCTCCGCTCCCGCCCGAAGAACCAGCGGGCGTCCTCCTGGCGGTAGGGGGCCAGTCCCCGGTAGGGGCACACACCGCCGGCGACGGGCGGGGCCTCGGCCGTCGCCTGTCGGTTCTCCTCCGGGGGCGCCGCGGGGCGCTCGCCGGCCGGGTCGGCCAGCGCGCGCTCCCACAGGCGCTGCCACTGTGCGAGGTCGTACAGGCCACTGGAGACGGGAACGGGCCGGGCGCGCCGGGCCTCCGGGATCAGGATCTGCAGGACGGCCGCGAGGGCGGCGAACTGGGCCGGTACGTTCTTGGCGCGCCGCCAGTCGCTGATGCGCTGGGCGGACACCCGCACGGGGCGCCCGCGCTCGTCCACGCGCTGCAGTCGTACGACCGCCTCGGACACGCTCTTGAGGGGAGGGTTGCCCGCCTCCTTGTAGAGCAGCGCGAGACGCTCGGCGAAGGCCACGCGTGCCCCTGAGTCGGAACCCAAGGTCCCACCCCTTACTCCCACCGTGTCTGGACGTCCGGACCGGAAAACTCACCCTATACGGCTGACCTGCGGTTACACCGGGGTCCGGAGACCGGAACCTCCTCGTCGTGGACGACAAATGGCAGGATCACGACGCGGTGTCCGCCGCATCACACACCGTCCGGACAGGCCACCGGCTCAGCGCTCGGAAAGACACCCAGGGCGCCGAACGTTCTCGGTCAACTTCTCCGAGAGCGCCGGCGACATCGACGGCATCCAGCGACATCACGGACATGCACTTCGGTCCGTGCCGACACGCCGACGCGGCACGGACCGACGACATCCGCTCCGTTCGGCACCGGCCCGCACGTGGGGAGGGGCCGGTGCCGGACGGGTCGGGTACCGGTACCTCCTGGACGCCTGCCTTCTAGACGATCCACCCCGCCGCGCGGGCGGCGGCGACTGCATGGTGTTCGGCCTCGTCGGCCGTGGCGTTCAGTGCCGCGTTCCGGCCGGGTGCCGTGCCGCCCGCGGCGGTTGCCGCCGCCTGGGAGGCGGTCAGGGCGGCGCGCAGGGCCGGGGCGGCGCCGGCGGTGTCGCGCGAGGCGGCCACCTGGGCCGCCAGGGCGGCCGCCGCGGCGGCGTTGCGGGCGCAGCGGGCGTCCGCCGCGGGATCGGGCGCACTCGCCGCCAGCGCGTCGAGCGATCCGGCCGACAGCCGCAGCGCGGCCGCGGCCCTGCCGACGGGGCTCGTCGGCACGAGCTGGGCGGCCTCCTGGGTGATGCCCGCATGGCGGCAGGTGGCGGCGGCACGGTCGTACGCGCTGCGGGCGCGGTCGGCGTGGATCTTTCTCAGCGCCGCCGACGCCGCGGTTGCGGTCACTGCCTCTTCGAGTCCGCTCATCTTCGGTCTCCCTCTGCCGAGACGGCTCCGTGTGCTGTCGGGACGGGGCGCGGGCAGGGTGCCATGCCGGCCGCGAAGAGGCCAGAAGCGTGCCGCGGATCGCCCTGGAAACCTGACGGTCCGTCAGCTAAGGTCGGCCCGCCTGCCGTTCCCGAAGGGGTGAGTGCCATGGTGAATCGTCCCGATTGCCCGCAACCTCCCGGTACCCCGCGCTGGGTCGCGATGTTCTACCAGCCCTCCCAGGCCTCCTGGCGGCTGGGCGCGGAGTCCCCCGACCGAACCCCCGTGCTGTACGCCGTGGGAGACATGGCCCAGACCGTACGCGCGCGCGGAGACGAGGTGACGGTCGCGGTGTGGGGCCCGCAGGACGGCGCCTGGCACCGGTTCGACACCCCGGCCGCCAGGCCGTCCGCGCCCGAGCCGTCCCCGGCACACCCCGACGAGCCGGCCAAGCTCGCCGAGCGCATGTCGGACCGCCGCCACCAGGTGCTCATGGCAGGTCTGAGCAAGGCGGGGCTGTACGACCTCTCCCCCGAGGACGCCGAGGCGGTGCGGGCGCTGGTCGACCGGCTCGACGAACCGACGGTCCGCCGGGTCGCCCACTGGCTCGCCGCCGCGGGCGCGCCGCAGCGCGGCTAGGATCCACCGGTTCACCGGGCGGCCCGCAGGGCAGTGACGTCCTGAAAGTCAGTCGAGGCTGGAGGACGTATGAAGGTCTCCGTCGACCGTGCCGTGTGCTACGGCTCCGCCGAGTGCGCGCACCGGGCCCCGTCCGTGTTCGCGTTCGAGGACGAGTACGGCGTGGTCCGGCCCGGCCGGGAAGAGTCCGGGGACGATCCACAGGTGCGCGAGGCGGCCGAGAAGTGCCCCTCGCAGGCCATCGTGCTCACCGGATGAGACGGAGCGGGCCCCGGTCAGCCACCGGCGGGGTACGTCCACCCGAAGTCCGCCAGCGCCCGCGCCCTTGCCTCCGCCACGGCCATGCGCGCCTCCCGCTCGGCCGGGTCGACATGCGAGGCCTGTCCGGTCGCCTGCCCCTCCCACTTCCGGTACAGCAGCCCCACCTCGGCGGAGAACCAGCCGCGGCTGACCGCGTTCAGCGCCAGCAGCAGTCCCGTGTCCTCGGAGGCGGGCAGGGCCATCCAGCCGCCCAGGGCCGTCAGCAGGTCCCGGCGGACGCAGAGCGTCGCCGGATGCACCTGGGCCCGGAACCCGTTCTCCTTCCAGAAGCGGAGGACGGCCCCGCGCTCGACCGGGCCGTCGTCCGGGTCGCCGGGGAAGCCGGCCGTGGAGCCGTCGGGCAGCAGGTCCAGGACCCGGGAGGTCGTCCAGCCGATCGTGCGGTCCTCCTCCAGCACGGCCAGGTCGCGGGCGAGGGTGCCGGGCGGGAGCTGGTCGTCGGCGTCCAGGACCTTCACGTACTCCCCGGCGGCGTGCGCCAGCGCGATCGTGCGGGCGATACCGGGCCCGCCCGGCCGGCCCTGTCGGAAGCCCACCCGCTCGTCGTGCGGGACGTACGGGCGGACCGCGTCCGTCGTGCCGTCCTCCTGGATCACCCAGTCCCACTCCCAGCCGTCCGGAAGCCACTGCTCGCACAGGGACTTGTAGGCCTCCGGCAGGAAGCGGGCGGACGGGGCGTGGACAGCGGTGACTACGGTGATGCGCCGGGGCACGGCGGCATTCACCACCTTTCCAGACGAGTGGTGAAGAGCAGTTCCGTACGGTCGCCGGGAAGAACGACGTCGGAGACGTCCACGGCCCGGCCGCGGGTGTCGTACGAGGTCTTCCGGAGCAGGATCACCGCCGTGCCGGCCGGCAGCTCCAGCTCCCGGGTCTCCTCCGGGGTCGGCGGACGCGCGGTGAAACGTTCCTCGACGCGGTCGATCTCCACACCCACGGTGGCGAGCTGGTGGTGGGTGCCGCCGGGCCAGGGCTCGTTGGACACGTCCAGGAGGTCGGGGTTGGCCGCCGCCACGGCGTGCAGGAGATAGGAGGTGACGAGGCTGAAGGGGGCCGTCTCCGCCGCGCACCGCGTGCGGTAGCTGCGTTCGAGGAGCGTTGTCCCCTCCGGCACGCCGAAGACCTCGGCGAGCGGTCCGGGTGCCTCGATCGTGCGGTAGCGCGCCAGGAAGACGAGGTCGGCCGGCACCAGACCGCTGTCGTGCTCCGTGGCGCCGGTCGCGGCCCGGGTGGTCCGGGGCTGCCGGGCCCGGTCCTTCTCCCACTGGTGACGGCCGCTGTCGCGCACCACCCGGGTGCGCGGACGCCGTACGAACGTGTCGCGCCCGTGCGGCCTGTCGTCCGCGATCTCCTCGTAGGCCCTGGGCACGCGTCCAGGCTACGACTCCTGAAGCGGACCTGACGACCTGGCGGTCGTGGTCCCGTGAAACGCGCGAGACCCCCGGCCGGGCCCGGCCGGGGGTCTGTCCGTGTCGACTGGTGCGTACGCAAGTCGCCGTCATGTCGAAACGTCTGCGGTCCTGCGTGCTGCCGTGCGGCTCAGCAGTCGAGGGGTGCCGTGGACTGGTCCGCCGGGTCGGTCTGCGCTTCCGTCTCGTCGACGGGGCGGTGCCGGCAGCTGGGGGACTTTCCGTGGGCCTCGGCCCGGATCCGTTGCTTCATCGTGGGGGGCAGTGACTTGCCATGGGACCAGGACCAGTGGTGCATCGCCGGGATCGTCGGGATCGTCCGCTGCGCGGTGGTGGCCCGCGGGCTCTCGGTCCGGGGTGCGGCCGTCGCGGTGGTGGCGGTGGCGAGTCCGAGCGCCGTGCACAGCGCGAAGAAGGCGGTGACGATGGCGGTCCACAGCTTCATGACCTTGTTCTGGGTCATGGCCCCTCACTTTCGGGTTGGGCGATTTGCGTACTTTCCTCATGATGTGTATGAGGTTCGCGAAGTGGTGGACCTCCGCCTGTGGCGCGTCGATGTTCCGATGAACACCACTCGGATGGGCGTAAGAAGGTCGGAAAACCGCCAAAACCAGGTGAGGGAGTGCGAAGGGGGAGCAAAGTCACGGTCTGTGGGGGTGTGATCACCCTCCGATCGGAGCGGCGCCGACCTGGTCTATTGCGCTGCCGGGGGCGGGAGTTGGGGGCCGACGCAGGTCACCGATCGATATCGGTCGGTGTGTATAGTCGGGCGGCAGAGGTCCCCTACGTCAAAGAAAGACGAGGTCGCGCGGTGAAGAAGCTGCTCCTGGTCGCACTGGCCGCCATCGGCGGGCTCCTCGTGTACCGCCAGATCCAGGCGGATCGCGCCGAGCAGGATCTGTGGACGGAGGCGACTGACTCCGTGCCCACGGGTTCGTGAGTACCGATCCAGAATCTGATCAGACCCCGGCCGCCTGCGCGGTCGGGGTTTTGTGTTGTCCGGGCGGATCCCCCGGCACGGCTCGTGTTGCGGGCCCTCGACGGGTGGTGTACGCGTTCCTGCGGGGCGCGGAGGCACGGGGACTCACGGGGCGGGTGTTTCGGACGGCCGTACGGATTCCACGGATGGCGCAGGGGCGCCCGGGGCAGGATGGGCCACGGTCGGGTACGCGGCGGCGGAGGGGTGGCACGTGCGGGGGCGAGGGCGTACGACGTGGTGGCGGCGGGGTGGCCGGGCGGCTGTCGTGACCGCCGTCCTCAGCGCCGTGGCCGCGCTGCCGGGCGGGATCGCGGCAGCCGGCGATCCGGGGACCTACGCCTTCGCTCCGGATGCCCTGCCGGTCACCGGCGCGACGAGCCCCGCCGACGCCCCACGGCTGGAGCCAGGCCGGACCTACCGCAGTTCGCTTCCCAGCAACGGCAGGCGCTTCTACCGCCTCGACCTCGCCACCGCGACCACCACGGCGTACGTCCCGGTCACCGCCGTACCCCCCGCCCACGCCACGGTCACGGCCACCGACGGCATCCGTGTCTCGGTCCGGGACGCCGGAGGCGGCTCCTGCTCCAACGCCTCCGCCCGCTTCGGTGCCGCACTGAGCCCCCGTCCGGTCACGGCCCTGGCCGCGCGCGAGCCCGGCCGGACGCTGTGCCCGGGCGCGGGGACGTACTACGTGCTCGTGGAACGCGTCGACTCCGGTACGGCGGGCCAGACACAGCCATGGGACCTGGAGATCAAGCCGGTCACGGAACCCCGCCTGGCGAAGGCCGGGCCCACCACCGCGCCCCGGGCCTGGGACTCCGCCTCCCCCGAGCCGCTCGCCGGCGACCCCCGCGACCGGACCGGCGGCACCGGCTTCACCACCGCCCGGCTGCTGGGCGAAGGGGTCTGGCGGACCCGCATCACTCCGGGGCGGACCCTCTTCTACAAGGTGCCGGTCGACTGGGGTCGCCGGGTGCACGCGGTCGCCGAACTGGCCGGCTCCACGAGCGGCCACGGCTATGTCGGCGGCGCTCTGAACCTGTCGCTCTACAACCCGGTCCGCGGGCTCGTCGACGACGCCTCCCTCGGCTACACCGGCACCCGGAAGCCCGTCGCCCTCGCACCGCTGCCGCCGGTCTCGTACGCCAACCGGTACGCCGTGTTCACCGGGGAGAACGCGATGCGCTTCGCCGGTGACTACTACCTGGTCGTGCACCTCAGCGAGCAGATGGCCGACACCTTCGGGCAGGGGCCGTTCGACGTGACGCTGCGGGTACGGCTCGACGGGCAGGCCCAGGGCGGGCCCGGGTACGCCGGGCGCCCCGTACCGGACGACGTCTTCACGATCACGGAACAGGACCGGGAGGCGGCGGCGACCGGGAGCACGGGCGGCGGTGACACCGCGATGCGGGCGCTCGCCGTCGGGGGGATCGGTACCGGGACCGCGCTGCTGTTGGTGCTGGGCGTGTGGACCGTGGCTGCCCGGCGGGCTCAGACGCGGGTCAGCGCCCAGAAGCCCACGGCGTAGCAGGCCAGCGCCAGAAGCAGGATCGGGATCGCCGCCTTGGCCGGGGGGCCGGGGCGGCGGGCGGCGCGGCGGCCCCGGCGGCCGCGCGCGCGGGGTGTTCCCGCCGGCCGCACGGGAGGCGGAACCCGCGGGTCCTGCGCGGTGTACGAAGCGGTGGAGGTGTCGACGAGCGGCTGCGCCTGAGGGACCGGGGGCGGAGGGGTTGCCGGGGCGGGGGGCAGGCCGTGCTGGGCGCCGGGGTGTGCCTGCCGGGCGTACGGCTGGGGACTCGGGGTCGGCTGTGGGGGCGGGAGGTGGAAACTGCCGGTGTCCGACATCGCGGGAAGCGCGGAGTGCTGCGAGTCGCTGTCGCTCGGGCGGGGGTCGGCTGCCGGTGCCTCGGTGCTGTCGGAGTCCGTGGCCGATTGTGCTTCCCGTACCCGGTCTCCGGACGCCCGCTCGAGCGGGCCGTCGGGGCCGAACCCTGAGGGCAGCGGCCCGAGTTGGTCGAAGATCTCGATCAACTCGTCGTCGGGGCCGGGCTCCGGCAGGAGTTCGGCGGCGGAGGCGAGCGCCTTGCGTGCTCCCGTGGCGGTGCGGAAACGGGCCGTCGGATCGGGCTGGAGCAGGGTGGCGACGACCTGCCAGAGCGGCTCGGGAACTCCCTTGGGCGGGCCGGGAGTTCCGTGTTCCGCGAAGTACTGCACCAGCGCCTTGGCGTCGGGCTTGGCACCTTCGAGCAAATACAGGGCGACCAGGCCCACGGCGAACAGGTCGGCGGGGAAGTCCGGGTCGGCGCCCAGCATCTGCTCGGGCGCCAGGTAACCGGGCGTGCCCACCACGAGGTTGGTCTCCGTCAGCCGGGGTTCCCCGAACCGCATGGCGATGCCGAAGTCGGACAGTCTGAGCCGCGGCCGGCCGGTGCCGGTGGCTTCGAGCAGCAGGTTGGCGGGCTTGATGTCCCGGTGGACGACCCCTTCCGCGTGCACCGCGGCGAGCCCCGACAGGAGCTGGTCGAGCAGGAGGCACACGTATGCCGGCGGCAGTGGTCCGTAGTCGCCGACGAGGTGGACCAACGAGCCGCCCCCGACCAGATCCATGGTGAACAGGACCTTGTCGTCGTCGGCGGCCCAGCTGGCCGGGGCGAGGACATGGGGGTGGTCGATGCGCAGCGCCTGTTCCCGTACGAAGCGCAGCAGTGAGTGGGCGTCGCGCTGCTGGAGCACCTTGGCGGCCACATAGCGCCGGCGCCGGTGGTCCCAGGCACGCCACACGGCGCCCGCGCCGCCACGCCCGATCGGGTCGGCCAGCTCGTACCGGCCGGCGAAGACCTCACCCATGGCAGTCCGCCGCTCCTCCCCCTAGCCTCGCGTTCCCCCTCTACCCCCTCTACCCCCTGTGCCCCCTGCATCCCCCCTTACGCCCCTGGGCCCGGCCCCGGACCCCCTCCGAGGAACCGGGCCCCGGGGTCAGTTCTGGTGGGACTGGTAGTGCGCGACCGCGTCCGAGGTGCGGCCGGCGCCGTAGACCCGGAGGAACTCTGCCAGTTCGGGGTGGCTCGGGGCGAGAGTGTCGGCGGCCTCGATGATGTCGCCGGCAGCGGCCACCGAGCGCAGCAGCGACTGGATCTCTCGCACCACGCGCTTGACCGTCGGTGCCCCCGAACCGCTCGTGGTCTGCGTGGTGTTGCTGAGCACGGATCCCCCCTGGGACTTCTTGATCTCGTCCATCCGGTCGGTCGCCTCGGCCGCGCTGACGCTGCCGTCCGCGACCTGTGCCGCCAGCTCCTGCAGCAGTTGCACCCGCTGGACCACCGCGGGATTGCCGATCTTGGCGCGCTGGCCGCTCATCAGCTGCGACAGCATCGGGGCCGACAGGCCCAGAACCGCCGCGAGACGGGCCTGGTTGAGCCCGAGATCGTCGATGAGCTTACGGAAGAGCGCCCCCAACGGCTCCCCGTACCAGTTCCGCTGCAGCTCCCGCGCTCTCGCGGTCGCTTCCTGCTGTGCGGCGTCCATTGCGTCTCCCCATCGCTTCCCCAAAAAATCCGCGGTTCGCTGTAGCGAACCACGACGAGCATCTTACGGAGAGTGGTCATCCGCGGGGACCCCCAATCTTTTTGCGGGATACGGGGGGTGACCCGGTACTCTGGTCTGCGGCGCCCGCCGGAACGCAAGATCCGGCTGACGCTTCCCTTTCCGGGGCCTTAGCTCAGTTGGTAGAGCGCCGTCTTTGCATGGCGGATGTCAGGGGTTCGACTCCCCTAGGCTCCACACTGTATGACCCCTCTGACCTGCGGAAACGCGGTTGGAGGGGTCTTTTGCGCGAGCGGCCCGCGTTCCTGTGGGCGCGAGCGCCGGGCCGGCGCTACGGCTGCTTCCCCTCCGACTGGGCCGCCTTCAGGTCGGCGAGCAGTTCCGCCTGTCCCGTCAGCACGCCCGACAGGATCGTGCGCGCCACCCGCAACAGTTCCGCCACCTCCGGGCTGGTCAGCGAGTAGTACACGTTCGAGCCCTCCTTGCGGGTCCGCACCAGGTTGGCCCGCCGCAGCACGGCCAGTTGCTGGGACAGGTGCGCGGGCTCGATCCCCACCTCGGGCAGCATCTCCGCGACCGAGTGCTCGCGCCGGCTGAGCAGTTCCAGGACGCGGATGCGGGCCGGGTGACCGAGCGTTTTGAAGAACTCGGCCTTCATCTGGTAGAGCGGCGTACTCACCGTGCCGTCCCCTCCCCGGCGCGGCACGGTCCCACCGGCCGGACCACTCGCCATCGCATCCACCCACTCGTCACGAACATGCGACCCATCCTCGCGCGCGGCACCGGCAGAACCGAACCCGCACCGAGGAGGCGGGCCGCACGGGTGCCGGGAGCTCCGGTTCAGACCTTCTTGACCACGCTGGACTTCAGCTGCATGGCGCCGAACCCGTCGACCTTGCAGTCGATGTCGTGGCCGTCCACGCCGTCGACGAGCCGGATGCCGCGCACCTTCGTGCCCGCCTTGATGCCGGTCGGGCTGCCCTTGACCTTGAGCGTCTTCACCACGGTCACGGTGTCGCCGTCGGCCAGCACGTTGCCGACCGCGTCCCTGATCACCCGGTCCCCGCCCACGTCGGCCGATCCCTCGGACGTCGACCACTCGTGGCCGCATTCGGGACAGACGAGGAGTGCGCCCATCTCGTAGGCGTACGCACCGGAGCATTCGGGGCAAGAAGGGAGGTTTTCGCTCATGGGAACAGTCTCTTTCATTCAGTGAGCCGATACGGATGTCGTGCGGGGGTCACGCGGGCCGGCCTTCGGCGGGCCGGCGCCGCGGAACTTCCTTGTGCGGTGGCGGCGAGGGGCTGCGGTCCGGGGTCACAGGGGCAAGGTGATCCAGATGCCCTTCCCCTTGCCGTCGGCGTGTGGGCGCACGACTGCGGTGCCGCCCAGCCCGAGGGTGAGCTCCATGACGGTGGCCAGCCCGCCGGTCCTGGTGTCGGCCAGGGCGCCGTACAGCTGGGGCTGGTAGGGGTGACGGTCGTGGACGGCGAAGGCCAGGCAGTCCCGGCTCGCCGCGTAGACCACGGTGAGCTGCGGGGAGAGCACGGCGGCGTGCCGGACGCCGTTGGTCACCAGTTCGCTCAGGATCAGCAGGGCCGGGCCCACGGTGGGGTGCCGCAGCCCGATCCCCCATTCCGTCAGGACCTGTTCCGTCGTCTCCCGGGCGGTGCGCACCGCCGCCGACACGGCGGGCAGGGTGAGCACATGCCGCAGCGGCAGGGCTTCCGCCTCCATCGGCTCATGCCTCCGGGGCGGGCTGGGCGGGCAGGACTCCGGCGTGCTCCAGGTGGTTCCGTGCGGCCCGGAGGGCCTCGGGCGTGGTGGCGTGGTCCCGGCCCTCGTGCCGCAGCAGTTCGAGGGCGCCGACGGATTCGAGGACCTGGCGCTGGCCCGGGCGTATGCCGGAGGCCAGGACGAGGATGCCGCGCCGGTTCAGCTTCTCGACGGCGTCCTTGAGGACGAGGGCGCCGGTCGCGTCCATCGTGGACACCCGGGACATGCGCAGCACGACGACCCGTACGTCCGCGACCTCGGTCAGTTCGAGCAGGAAGCGGTGCGCGGCGGCGAAGAACAGCGGCCCGTCGATCCGGTACGCCACGATGTGCTCGGCGAGCAGCGCGTGCTCCTCGGCGCTGTGGTCGCCCCGGTCGAGGGGCATCTGGTCCAGGCGGGCCTGCTTGGCCACGGCGCGCAGGGCGAGGGCGCCGGCGACGACCAGGCCGATGATGACGGCGTGGACGAGGTCGAGGACGAGGGTCGCGACCGCGGTCAGGCCGAGTATCACGGCGTCGGACCGGGTGGCCCTGGCCATCGCCTTCAGTGAGCCGACCTCGACCATGCGGATCGCGGTGGCCAGCAGGACGCCCGCCAGCGCCGCCAGCGGGATCTTCGCCACCAGGGGTGCCGCCGCGAAGACGATCACCGTGAGGACGGCGGCGTGCGTGAACGCGGCCAGCCGGGAGCTCGCTCCGGTGCGCACGTTCACCGCGGTACGGGCGATCGCCCCGGTGGCCGGTACACCGCCGAACAGCGGGGCGGCGATGTTGGCCAGGCCTTGTCCGAACAGCTCACGGTCCGGGTCGTGCTTCTGCCCGACCGTCATGCCGTCCGCGACCGACGCCGACAGCAGGGACTCCAGGGCGGCCAGCGCGGCGACCGCCACGGCGGGGGTGAACAGGGAGCCGAGCGAGCCGAGGTCGAGGAAGGACAGGGAGGGCGCGGGCAGCCCCGACGGCAGGCCGCCGATCGGCTCGGCCGAGTCCAGGCGGGCGGCCTGCGCGACGACGGTGGCGGCGATCACGGCGACGACGGAGAAGGGGACCGCCGGCCGCCACCGGGCACCGGCCAGCATGACCGCGGCCACGGCGACCGCGAGGCCGACGGCGGTCCAGTTCGGCGCCTTCGCGAACTCCTCGACCGCCCGCCAGGTGACGACGAGCACCCGGTCGCCCTCGGGCCTGGACACGCCGAGCGCGTTCGGGACCTGCTGCAGCCCGATCACGCAGGCGATGCCGAGGGTGAAGCCCTCCACCACGGGGGCGGGCACATACTGCATGTACTTCCCGGTCCGCAGCGCGGCCAGGGTGACGAGCATGACACCCGCCATCAGCCCGACGGCGAGCACACCGGTGGGCCCGTACCGGCCGACGATCGGTACGAGGACGACGGTCATCGCCCCGGTCGGCCCCGACACCTGCAGATCGGACCCGCCGAACAGGGCCGCGAGCGCGCCGGCGACCACCGCGGTGGCCAGGCCCGCCTCGGCGCCGAGCCCGGAGGAGACCCCGAAGCCCAGGGCGAGGGGGAGCGCGACGATCGCCACGGTGAGCCCGGCCAGCAGGTCCCGGCGCGGATCACGCCGCATCCGGGTCAGATCGGAGCGGGAGGGCAGCAGCGAGGCGATCCGCCCCCGGACCGTCCGGGCGAACGCCGTACTCGACGCCGTGCTCATCGGGCGGTGACCGGGGTTTCCCGCAGCTCGGCCAGCAGCTCGTTCCGTCCGGCGAGCATCTCGGTCAGGATGCGGCGCGCGGCCTTCATCAGGTCGGCGACGTCACCGCCCGCGAGTTCGTAGACGACGGTCGAACCCTCGCGGGTGGAGCTGACGATCCCCGAGCGGCGCAGTACCGCCAGATGCTGGGACAGGCCGGAGGGCTCCACCTCGATGGCGGCCAGCAGCTCCCGCACCGGCAGCGGTCCGTCCTGCAACAGCTCCAGCACCCGGATCCGTACGGGGTGCCCGAGCATCCGGAAGAACTCGGCCTTCGCCTGGTACAGCGGAACCGACATGGCCCCTCGACTTCCTTGCTTGCGAGCACGACGAACACAGCATCTAACCAATTGCAGAATTTCGCAATTGGTCTATCCGGCAGGTATGCGGTGCGGGAAGTCGACCGGAAGCGGGGCTTATGCCCTGGTTCTCTGGCGGTTCACCAGGTGACGGCCAGCTCGTCCACCCCGTAGAAGGCCATCTCGGCGCGGTACGGGATGGTGTCGGGCGGCTGGGCCAGTCGCAGGTGCGGGAAGCGGTCGAGCAGGGCTCGGTAGGCGAGCCGGAGTTCCAGGCGGGCGAGGTTCTGGCCGAGGCACTGGTGCGGACCCGAGCCGAAGGCGAGATGGCGGTGCGGTGCCTGCCTGGCGATGTCGAGTCGCTCGGGGGCGGGGAAGGCGTCCGGGTCGCGGTTGGCCAGCTCACCTGCGCAGATGATGCCTTCGCCGGCCCGGATGAGGTGTCCCCCGATCTCGATGTCGGCCAGTGCGACGCGACGTCGGCCGGTGTGGGCGGTGGACAGGTAGCGAAGCAGTTCCTCGACGGCGTTCGCCGTCTGCGCGGCGTCGGCGGCGCGGACCGCGGCGAGCTGCTCGGGGTGCCGCAGCAGGGCGCACACGCCCAGCGCGATCATTCCTGCCGTCGTCTCGTGACCGGCCACCAGGAGGAGACGGGCCTGTTTCGCGCACTCGTCGGCCGTGCTCAGGCCGGTTGCCAGGTAGTGGGTGGCGAGGTGGCCGAGCAGGTCGTCGGCGGGGTTCTCCCGCTTGGCCCGGAGGAGATCGCCGAGGTAGCCGAGGATCTCCCGGGAGGCGCCGAGGGACTCCTCGGCGGTGCTGCGCACATTGAGCATCGTGGCACTGGTGCGCTGGAAGAAGGCGTGGTCCTCGTAGGGGATGCCGAGCAGATCGCAGATCACCAGGGAGGGGAGGGGGAGCGCGAAGGCGGTGACCAGGTCCGCGGGCGGCCCGGCCGACTCCATGGTGTCGAGGAGGTCGTCGATCAGGCTCTGGATGCGGGGCCGCATGGCCTGCACGCGGCGGACGGTGAAATAGCCGGCGAAGCGGCGGCGCTGGTCCCGGTGCTCCGCGCCGTCCATCGTGATGAAGGTCCGGTTGTGTGCGATGAAGGCCTCGTTCACGGCGTTGATGCTCGGATAGCCGGGCCGGGTGCTGTCCGCGCCGACCCGGCCGTCCCTCAACAGCGCCAGCTGGTCGGCGTGCCGGGTGACGAGCCAGGCCGTCTCGCCCTTCCAGGTCGTCACACGGACGAGGGGAGATTCCGTCAGCAGCCGGAGATGAGCGACCGACGGGTCGAAGGGACGGCCGGGGTCGCGCGGACCGGGGTAGGCGACGGGCTCCGTCGGGGCTGTGCGGGACCGGTTCACCGCGTCGCCTCCGCGGTGAGGCCGATGGCGGCCGCCGGGCAGAGCCGCGACGCCTCCTCGACGGCGTCGTACAGGCGGGCGGCCGGGTGGGGGTCCAACAGGACCACGACGCCGTCCTCCTCCCGCTGGTCGAACACCTCCGGTGCCGTCAGTACGCACAGGCCCGCCCCGTAGCACCGTTCGGCATCCGCTGTGATGTGCGGTCGCACGATCCTCCTCGTCCTCTCTTCCGTTTCCCGGCCCGGTCGCCCGGGCCGTGGGACCGGCCGCCCCGCCGGGGGAAGCGAGGCGGCCCGGGTCTCCTCGGTCAGCCCTCGGACAGGGCGCGGTTCAGCTCGGCCCGCAGGACGGCCTGGAAGGCGCCGATGTGCTGCGGGTCGAGCATCGTGTGGTGTTCGCCGGGCACCTCGGCATAGGTGTTCTCGCCGCGGGTGAAGTCGTCCCACTTCCTCAGGTGCTTGTGCAGCCACTCGTCCTTGGAGCCGTGCAGCGGCGTGGCGTACAGCACGGTCACGGAGCCGACCCGGCCGGACGGCCGGTGGACGCGGGCCAGCTCCGTCAGGCTGTGCGCCAGGTCCATCCACGACGTGAGCTTTTCGAGGTCCACGTCCAGTTCCGTGACGCGGCGCGCGTCGGAGATGTCCAGGATCAGGGCGTGCTGTTCCTCCTTCGGCAGCGGACGGAGCCGTTCGGGCAGTCCGTCGAGCTGCTGCCGGGAGATCAGGCCGAGGAACATGGCCAGGTTCGCCGCGGTCTCGGCGTGGTCGAAGCGGTCCATCCCGACGATGTGCGGCGACAGATCGAAGCTGCCGACGAAGTCCACCCGCTCGCCCTCGGCCTCCAGTTGCTTGGCCACCTCGAAGGCGGCCGCCGCGCCGAAGGAGTAGCCGGCGACGGCGTACGGTCCGTGCGGCTGCCGCCTGCGGATCGCCTCCGTGTAGCAGCGCGTCATCTCCTTCCAGCTGCCGAAGGGTTCGGCCGTGCCGTCGAACCCGCGGGCCCGCAGGGCGTAGAAGGGCCGCTCGTGGACGAAGTACTTGGCGAGGTTGACGAAGACGAGCACTTCGCCGCCGCCGGGGTGGATGCAGAACAGCGGTGTTCCGGTGCCGCTGGTCTGCAGGGGGACGACCGGGTCGTACCCGGACTGTCCGGCGTCGCGGGTGCCCTCGATGCGGGCGGCGAGGTCGCGGACGGTGGGCGCGGTGAACAGACTGATCAGCGGCAGCTCGGTTCCGGGGAGTCGCTGCTCGACAAGGTTCTTCAGGCGCAGGGTGTCCAGTGAGGTACCGCCGAGGTCGAAGAATCCGGCGGTCGCACTGATCGACTCCGGGTCGGTCTCGAAGAGTTCGGCGTACAGCTCGGCGAGCAGCCGCTCGGTCGGTCCCTCGGGAGCCACGTGTCCGCCGAGTTGGCGGGTGATCAGTTCCTCGGTGCTCTTGCGGTGGTCGTCGTATGCGCCCTCCTCCAGGCGGCGGCGCATGAGCGAGCGCTGGATCTTTCCGAGGCTGGTCTTCGGGAACGCCTCTTCGGGCAGGGGGAGCAGCAGCGCGGGGCGGAAGCCCCAGTGCAGGACCACGCTGTTGCGTACGGCGACGAGCGTCCGGTACAGCGCGTTGTCGTCCGACGCCGTGCCGGGTGCCGGGGCGAAGGCGACCACCAGCTGCTCGGTGTCGCTGCCCCGGGGGCGGGTGGGGAAGGCGGCGACGAACGACCTCGCCACTCCCTCGACCTCGTCGAGGACGGTCTCCAGGTCGTGGCTGAAGTAGTTGACGCCGTTGACGATGACGCAGTCCTTGCTGCGCCCCACCAGGCTCAGCCGGCCTTCGTCGAGCCGGCCGAGGTCGCCGGTGCGGAACCAGCCGTCGTCGGTGAGGGCCGCGGCGGTCGCTTCCGGGTTGTTGCGGTAGCCGCGCGTGACCATCGGTCCGCGGACCTGCACCTCGCCCAGCGCGCCCGGCTCGGCGGCCGCGTCGCCGTCCCCGGCGGCGATGCGCACCTCCATTCCGGTGACGGGCCTGCCCACGGCCGCGAACTCGGCGCCCAGGTCGGCCCGCGGGAACTCGCGGTGGTAGATGCTGCCGGCGCACGTCTCCGTCATGCCGAACGCGGGCCACAGGACGTCACGGCGCAGCCCGTACGGGGCGAGCCGGTCGAGGAACGTCACGCCGGTGGCGACGGGGTTGGCCTCCCCGCCCGTGATGATGTGGCGCAGGCAGGACAGGTCGAGGTCGCGGGCCCGGTCCGGCTGGTCGAGGGCCTTGTTGATCAGTCCCAGCAGGAAGTTGGGCGCGAAGGTCGACGTCACCCGGTGTGCGTCGATCAGCTCGAGGAACCGCAGCGGATCGGTCAGCAGGGCTGCCGGCGGGACCTGTAGCTGCCGGGCGCCCGCCCGCACCGACAGCATGTGCGTCTCGAGCAGGGCGCCCACATGGTCGTACGAGATCCAGTTGAGCGTGGTGTCGGCCGCCGTCAGCGAGCGGGCCTCGGCCTTCGCGGCCAGCGAGGCCAGCAGGTTGCCGTGGGTCAGTTCGACCGCCTTGGACGCACCGGTCGACCCGGAGGTCAGCATGAGCAGCGCCGTGTCGGCCCGGGTGGACGGGTGCGGTCGTACGGCGGCCGGGTCGATCGGGGCGGCCACCCTGCCCAGGTCCTCGATCGCCGTGACGGCCAGGCCCGGCACGTCGGGCAGGGTGCCGCGGGTCCGCTCGTCGGTGATCAGCAGCGGGCCGTCGAGGAGCCCGGCCACATGGGTGAGCTGGGCGGCCCAGCGCTCGGGATCACCGGTCACCGCTGCCAGCGGGCAGACCGGGTGGCCGCCCAGCAGACAGGCCCACAGCGCGGGCAGGAGCGCCTCCGCGTCCTCCAGCAGCAACGCCACCGCCCGCCCGGGAACCACCCCGGCCTCCCGCAGCGCGCCCAGCAGCCGAAGGGCCTGCCCGAGCAGTTCCGGATACGTCTGCTCCCGGCCGCGCTCACCGGGGGCCGGGTCCGCGGAGAGAAAGCGCACCCCGTGCTCCCCGGCCTGCCGTGCGGCGGTCTCCAGAAGGTTTCCGGCGTGCTGAATTCCCGCTGAGACGGGGCGGATCGTCATCTGTGTTCCTCTCCTGTTCCTTCTGCCGAAGGGAATGTCAGGACCCGATCGGGAAAGTAGGCCGACGGACGCAGGTGCACACCATCAGGCTGGGAAATGGCAGCAAGCTGTCAGTACGCCGACGGCACTTAACGCGGCCGTCGTCGACATGTTTGGCTGCTGAAAGTTCCGTGGAGGCCGACGTTTTCGGGAAGGCGCGCAATGGAGAAATACGGCGACACCCTGTTCGCGCTCGATCGGGCCGAGGAAATTCGGCTGCGATTGCTCGCCGAGGTGTTCGACCCCTTGTGCACGCGCACGCTGGAGATGCTCGGCGTGGCGCCCGACGCACGCTGCCTGGAGGTGGGGGCGGGTTCCGGCTCCGTCGCGAAGTGGCTGTGCGGGAAGGCCGAGGACGGCGAGGTGGTCGCCACCGACCTGGATCTGAGGCTGCTGGAGAGCGTGCCGGAGCCGCGGCTGCGCCGACTGGTGCACGACGTCACCACCGACCCGTTCCCGGACGACTCCTTCGACGTCATCCACGCCCGGCTGGTGCTCAGCCATCTCCCGCAGCGCGACGAGGTCATGCGCCGCATGCTCCGGTGGCTGCGGCCGGGGGGTTTCGTGCTGATCGAGTCGTTCTGCTGGTTCCCGGTCGACAGTTCACCCCATCCCACGTACCTCAGGGTCATGCAGCGCTGGAGCAAACTCATCTGCGGGACGCTCGGCACCGACAGCTGGTGGTCCCGCACCCAACCGGGTTCGTTCCTCGACTACGGCTACCGCGATGTGGGCGCGCACACGGTCACGCAGAACCTGCGGGGCGCGACCAGGCTGGCCGACTTCTGGCGGCTGACCGTCGACATGTCGCGCGAGCAGCTGCTCGCGGGCGGATACGTGACCCCGTACGAACTCGACGAGTTCTACGCCCTGTTGTGTGACGACACCTTCTGGGACCTGGCGCCCGCGCTGGTGCAGTCCTGGGGATACAAGTAGCCGCCCATGCCGTCCACCGAGCTCACCGAAGCGCGCCGGGCCGGCGCCGCCGGGCGGCCGCCCCGTGTCGGTCTCCTGTCGTTCCTCAACTGCCGTCCGATCCTGTGGGGACTGCGCCGTTCCGGTGTCCTGTCCGGCCTCGACCTGGTGTCCCTCAGCCCGGAGGCGGCCGGGGACCGCCTGGTCGCCGGCGGTCTCGACCTGGGGCCGGTCAGCCTCGCCGCATACCTGCGGCACACCGACGACCTGCTGTTGCTCCCGGGACCGGCCATCGCGGCCGAGGGGCCCGTCATGTCGTGCAGCATCGTCAGCCGTCGTCCCCTGCACGACATGGCGACCCCGCGCGTGGGGCTGACGTCCACCAGCCGTACGACGGTGCTGCTGGCCCGGTTCCTGCTGGAGGAGCGGTTCGGCCTGACGCCCCGCTACTTCACCGGACCGCCCGATCCGGCGGCCCTGCTGCGCCGCAGCGACGCGGCCGTCGTCATCGGCGACCCCGCGCTGCGCGTCCACTTCGGCGGCCTGCCGCGGGAAGGGCACACGCTCGTGCACGACACCGCCGCGCTGTGGACCGAGTGGACCGGGCTGCCCATGGTCTTCGCCGTCTGGGCGGTACGACGCGAGTACGCCGAACGGCACCCGCACACCGTGGCCGCCGTGCACCGTGCGCTGCTCGCGGCGCGCGACCTGGGTCTGGCGGAGCTGGAGCAGGTGTCCGCCGAAGCCGCGCCGGGCTCCGGGTTCACCGCCGCGCAGCTGCTGTCGTACTACCGGACGTTGCGCTACGGACTCACCGCTGACGGGCTGCGTGCCATCGGCCGCTTCGGTGACCTGGCCGCGCGTCGCGGACTGGTTCCGGGGGACTGGGCCGTCCGGCGATTCGAGGAGGCACGATGAGCGCCGCCGCGACAGGGCCGACCGCCGCGGGCTCAGCCCTCACCGGGGCAGGGCTGCGGGGCGTCGATGCGGACGCGGAAGGGGTGCCGCGCGTCCTGCTGCGCCTTCTCGACCCGCGGTCCCGACCGGACCCCTATCCCGTGTACGAGGAGATCCGGGCCGCGGAACCCGTGTGGGTGCCGCACCGGCCCGTGGTGGTGTTCGCCTCCCACCGGGCGTGTGCCGCCGTCCTGCGTGATCCGCGGGCCAGCAACGACCGCCGGCACTCCCTGCTCCACCGGCAACCCGGCCCGGCCGGCGGCTCCGCGGCAGCACGGCCCCCGGTGGAACTGCCGTCCTTCCTGTTCATGGACCCGCCTCGGCACACCGCGCTGCGCCGGCTGGCCGCTCCCGGCTTCACCCCGCGAGCCGTCCGGCGGCTGGTTCCCGTGATCAAGGAGCTGATCGACGATCTGCTGGACGAGGCCGCGGCCAAGGGGCGGCTGGACGGCGTCGCGGACCTCGCGTCCCCGCTGCCCGTGACCGTGATCTGCCGCGTGCTCGGCGTCGACACCGGGGAGCAGGGGTGGTACCGCACCCGCTCGTCGCTGCTGGGCCGGGCGGTCGACCCTTATCCGGCGTTTCTCCAAGTGTCCGCCCCCGGTCTCGCGCGGCGCCGCCGGGCAGAGGCCGAACTCACCGGGTTCTTCTCCCGGTTGGCGGCCGAGCGGCGGGCCGCACCACGCGAGGACATGATGTCCCGGCTGCTGGCGGCCGAGATCGACGGCGAACCCCTCTCGGACGAGGAGGTCGTCAGCACCTGCCGCCTGCTGCTGAACGCCGGGCACGAGACGACGGTCGGCCTCATCGCGAACGGTCTGCTGACCGTGCTGGAGCACCCCGAGACCCTGACCGCCCTGCGGGCCGATCCCGCGGCGACGGCGCCCGCGGTGGTGGAGGAGATCCTGCGCCTCCAGCCGCCGCTCCAGCTCGTGCACCGCCACGCGCGCGAGGACATGGAGGTGTGCGGCACCCGGATTCCCCGCGGCACCACCATGGTGCTGCTCCTCGCGGGGGCCAACCGGGACGTCGCGGCGTACGGCTGCCCGCACCGGTTCGACACGACGCGCACCGAAGCGGCACCCCACCTGTCCTTCGGGCTGGGCACGCACTACTGCCTCGGCGCACCGCTCGGCCGGATCGAGGCGGAGCTGGCGCTCACCCGCTTCGCCCAGCGGGTCGTCGGACCGGAGCCGGCCGGGGGGCCGCCCCGCTACCGGCCGCACGTCGTCCTGCGCGGCCCGGTGTCCCTGCCGTTGCGGATCGCGGGCATCCTCGACCGGACCACCCCCTGGGACGCCGCCCCGGACCCTCCCGAAACCCTCGCCCCTCACGGAACACCCAGTCGTATGCGGAGACACGGATGAGTACGGACCAGCAGTGGGACATCGTGTCCGGTGTGGGCATGACCGCCCTGATGGTGGCGGCCGCCCGCGCCGTCGAGAGCGACAGCCCCGGGGCACTGGTGCGGGACCCCTACGCGGCCCGCTTCGTCGAGACGGCCCGGCCGGCCTTCGCGCTGCCCACGACGGCGGCCGGTGCGCGCGGCAGCGGCGCAGCCCAGGCCGCGATGTGGGAGGTGCTGCGGATCAACCTGGCCGTGCGCACCCATGCCTTCGACTCCTTTCTCCGGGAGGCCGTCGGCCGGGGCGCCGCACAGGTGGTGCTGCTCGCCTCCGGCCTGGACACGCGGGCCTTCCGCCTGCCCTGGCCACCCGGCCTGGTCTGCTTCGAGCTGGACCAGCCCGCGGTGCTGGACTTCAAGCTCCGGGTGCTGGAGGCGGAAGGAGCGGAGCCGACGTGTGACCACCGGCCCGTCGGCGTCGACCTGCGCGACGACTGGGTGGCCGCGCTCGGTGCGTCGGGCTTCGACCCGGCGCGTCCCACCGCATGGCTCGCGGAGGGGCTGCTGTCCTATCTGCCGCCGGAGGACGAGCGGCGCCTGCTCCATGACGTGCACCGGCTGTCCGCACCCGGCAGCGCACTCGCCGTCGAGTCGATCCAGGACATGGCGGGCGTGCTGACGGACGCCGGCATGACGGAGGGCATGCGGGCGATCGGCATCGACCTGCCCCGCCTCGTCCACACCGACGACCGGCCCGCCCCCGATGCCCAACTGGACGAACTCGGATGGAACACCGACCGGTCGACGGCGTCCCGGGCCGCGGCCGAACACGGATACGCGGTGGCCGACGACTCGTTCATGGGGCGCATCCTGCACGTGTCCGCCCGGCGGTCGTAGCGTGTCGGCGGCCTGCGTCGCAGGGGTCACCGGCGGCGCAGCGCCAGGACCGCGTTGTGGCCGCCGAAGCCGAACGAGTTGCTCAGGGCGAGGTCGCCGCGTGCGGGAAGGGGACGGGCGAAGGCCCTGACCAGGTCGAGCGGCACCGCGTCGTCGAGGTCGTCACAGTTGACCGTCGGCGGGATGATTCCGTGGTGCAGGGTCAGGGCCGTCGCCACGGCCTCCACGCCGCCGGCCGCTCCCTGGAGGTGCCCCAGGTGCCCCTTGAGCGCGGTGACCGGTACGGCGACGGTCCCGTCCGCTTCTCCGAAGACGGTGCTCAGGGCGGCCGCCTCCGCACGGTCGCCCTCGACGGTCGCGGTGGCGTGCGCGTTGATGTGCATCACGTCGCGGCTGTCCGCGCCCGCGTCCGCGACGGCGCGCCGCAGCGCGGCCGCGATGCCGCGGCCGGTCGGCTCCGGCGCGGCCATGTGGTGCGCGTCGGCCGACAGACCCCAGCCGGCGGCTTCGCAGTAGATACGGGCGCCGCGAGCCAGCGCGTGCTCCTCCGACTCCAGCACCAGCAGCCCGGCCCCCTCGCTGTTCACGAAGCCGTCCCGGTCCTTGGCGAACGGGCGGGACGCGGCCTCGGGTTCGTCGTTGCGGGCGGACAGCGCACGCATGGCGGTGAACGCGGCCATGACCTCGGGCGTCACGGCGGCCTCCGCTCCGCCGGCGAGCACGACGTCCAGCCGGCCGTACCGTATTCGGTCGATGGCCTGCCCGATGGCCTCGGTACCGGAGGCGCAGGCGCTGACGACGGTGCGGGCCTCCCCGGTGACGTGCAGAGCGAGTGAGATCTGCGAGGCCGCCTGGGAGGGCACCGTCATGGGCGCGGTGAGTGGCGGAACGGCCCGAACGCCCCGTTTCCGCAGCGTGCGGTCGCCGTCGACGAGTACGGGGGCACCGCCGATGATGGTGCCGATACTCACGCCGACCCGCTCCGGATCCAGGTCGCTCTCGCGAGTGCCGCCCTCGGCGAACCCGGCGTCCTGCCACGCCTCGTGAGCCGCGAGCACCGCGAACCGGGCGGCCCGGTTCATGCGCCGTGCCTGCGGCCTGGGCAGCAGTTCGGCGGGATCGACGGGCACGGTGCCCGCGATGCGGACCGGATGGCCGGCGAACTCGGGTGCGTCCAGCCGGCGGATGCCCGAGCGGCCGGCCAGGAGGCCTTCCCACAGCGTGCCGGCGCCCACCCCAAGCGGGGTGATCGCGCCCAGTCCGGTCACCACCACGCGCCGTATTCCGGCCGCTGCCCGCGTGTCCGTCATGTCCCCCATGGCAAACGCTTTCCCTTCGGTTCCGTGAGATTTCCGTGTCTTCTTCTTGCGGATGGTTGAACACCGTTCGGCGGGCAAGGCTTCGGGCGCGGTCGCACCCGCGGGAGCCGATGACGCCTCCGGTTAGAGTTGCTCATTCGACGTGCAGTACGAACGGGGGCAGGCATGACCGAATCGAGCGAAGCAGGCATACCTGAGCCGCCTAGCACCGGACCGGGTGGAGCAGAAACCGGCCGATGGGAATCGGAGGAATCAGAACCGGCCGAATACCAACTGGAATTCGCCGATCTGCCGGCACTTCTGCGTGCCTGGCGTGCCGAGGCGGGTGAGAAACTCGGCCGCGACAAGGCACTGCCCCAGAAGGAGATCGCCCATCGGATGGGCGTCAGTGAGCGCTGGTACCGCGCCCTGGAGAGCGGGGCCCAGGTCGCGCTCACCCTGGACACGCTGACCCGCCTCGCCGACGCACTGGACCTCGGACCGGACGAACGTACGGCGCTGTACTGGTACCGGCTGAGCGAGGTCTCGGACGAACAGCCGCCGCGGAACGGCGACAGCAGGTTCGCCCGGCTCAGGGAGTTCGTCGACGCGCAGACAACGTTTCCCACCTACCTCATCGACCACGCGTGGAACGTCATCGCCTACAACGATCTGATGGCCCGGTGGTTTCCCTGGGTCCGGGCGTCGCAGGCCAATCTCATGCGCTGGGTCCTGGAGAACCCGGAGTCGCGGAACTGGATAGTGGACTGGAAACGACAGGCATCCCTGTACCTCGCCCAGTTGAGATTCGCTCTGGTCCGGACGCCGGATGACCCGACGCTCACGGATTTACTGACGACCGCGCTGCGCGATCCTGTGTGCCGAGAGCTGTGGGATGCCGGACCACGCATCATCGCGTTTCGGCAGGGCGGATGTTTCCGCCTGTCACTTCCCCACGTTTCGCAGACCGAGTTGGCTGTCACCGCCCAGGTCCTCCTCCCCGCCTACCGTCCAGGCGTCCGTCTCGTCGCGCTGATGCCGACGTGATGACGCCCTCCCCAGATTCACTGTACACACATTCAAGCCGCTGCAAAGCGGCAAATATTTGCCGCTTGACAGGCTCCGGGGATGCCTGCAATCTCGGTCCAGCGGGCCTCGGTGGCCCAGCGGTCGCGGTCGGTCACTGTACTCAGCGACGGTGATCACGCGGAGAGTTGACTCATACGATGCGCGGCGTCCGCGCTAAATCCGCGCACATTTTTCGCTGCGGAATGGTGACATGGAAAACGAATTACTCATCGGATGTGACACCGCCCGGACAGCACTCCAACCCCTGACCGATTCCGATTCCCTCGTGGCCCTGCTGGACGCCCTGCGCCGACGCACGGTGCGCGAGCTGCGCCTCGCGCTCCCCCGGCGCCCCTACGACCGCCGGGTGCGGGAGCGGGCCGCACTGCTGAGCGCCGAACTCGTGGGCCGTGGGGCGCAAGTGCGCGTCCTGCATCTGGCGGACGTGGCCCGTGATCCCACCTATGCCCTCGACACCCGGCGGATCGCCGCGTCGGGCGCCCGGATGCGGGCCCTGCCGCACCTGCCGGTGTGGATGGCCGTCGCCGACCGGGACCTGGCCATCGTCCCGTCGGACCCTGCCCTGACCGACGCCCCGGCCGCACTGCTGCGCGGGCGGGCCCTGGTGGGGGTCTATCAGGCGCTTTTCGACCACGTGTGGGTGCACACCGCCGCCCCCTTCGGCGCCGGGGAGTGCGACACACCGGACGAGCGGGAGCGGGAGGCCCTGGCGCTCCTCGCCGAGGGGCTGACCGACGAGGGCATCTCCCGCCGGACCGGGCTCTCCGTCCGCACGGTCCGGCGGACCATCGCGGGCGTGATGTCCAGGATGGGGGCCCAGAGCCGCTTCCAGGCGGGGGCGGAAGCGGCCCGACGGGATTGGATCTGAACGGTTTCGCGGCCCCGGTCCCGTAGCCGGCACCGGCCCCGCACCGGGATGGCGGGAGGGTTCGGATGCCCCGCCCTCCGGGACGGGGCTCGGCCCTTCCTGGCGTGGGGGCGTACCCGGGCCGGTGGCGGTTCTCTTGTCTCGAGTCCCTGTGATGCCGCCGCCGGCGGTTCCGGCTGCAGGTCACGCATCGGGATGGCGGACGGGTCCGTACGCCGGCTCCGCCGGCGGCACGGCCCGACCGACCCGGCGTACGCACGGGCCCCGTGGGCCTACAGCCCCGTGCGGGCCAGGTCCTGGTCGGCGTAGCGCTCGCCGATGGGAGGGGCGAGGGTGTCGAGGCGGGAGAGCTGTTCGGGGGTGAGGGCGACGGTGTCGGCGGCGGTGTTCTCCTCGACGCGGGCCACGCGCCTGGTGCCGGGGATCGGGACGATGTCGTCGCTCCGGGCGAGCAGCCAGGCCAGGGCCACCTGGGCGGGCGTGGCACCGGCGTCGGCGGCCACGGACTCCACCTCGTCGACGAGCCCGAGGTTCCGCTCGAAGTTGCCCTCGGCGAACCGGGGCGTGGTCAGCCGGAAGTCGTCCGGGTCGAGCTGTCCCTTCGAGCGGATCGCGCCGGTCAGGAACCCCCGGCCGAGCGGCGAATAGGCGACGAGCCCGATACCCAGCTCGCGCAGGAGCGGCAGCAGCGACTCGGCGGGCTGACGGGACCACAGCGAGTACTCGGTCTGCACCGCCGTCACGGGGTGCACCGCGTGCGCACGGCGGATGGTGTCCGCCCCGGCCTCCGACAGCCCGACGTACCGGACCTTCCCTTCCCGCACCAGCTCGGCCAGCGCGCCCATCGTCTCCTCGATCGGCGTGCCGGGGTCGACGCGGTGCTGGTAGCAGAGGTCGATACGGTCCGTGCCCAGCCGCCTGAGCGAGCCCTCGACCGCCGTGCGCACGTTGGCCGGTGAGCTGTCGAGCACGTTCGGGCCCGCGCCCGCGTGCGAGACCAGACCGAACTTGGTGGCGATCACGACGTCGTCGCGCCGGCCGGCGACGGCCCGCCCGACCAGCTCCTCGTTGGTGAACGGACCGTAGATCTCTGCGGTGTCGAGGAGTTCGACGCCGAGGTCCAGCGCCCGCCGGACGGCACGGACGGCCTCCGCCTCGTCGCTGCCCGCCCCCGTGTAGTAGTCGGACATCGACATGGCGCCGAGTCCGATGCGTGTGACATCGAGCCCGCCGAGCGAAACGCGCTGCACCGAGACCGCGCTCCTTTCATTCCCAGGTTTCGGGCGGGTTACCGCCCATGTACAAGCCTCCCTGTAATCGGCGAAGGCGTCACCGGCATGGCAGCAACAGGCCATGAACCTTTCAGGGGGCCCGGCACCGTGTTTGACTCGCAATTGCCCGCCGACGCGGGCCGCGAAAAAAACGGGGGCGTTATGCCGAACATGATGCTGGGGCCAATTCGGGTCGATAGCGCATACGAAGGCGAGCAACTCACCCGGCGCATGGGTATTGAAATCATCACCTGTGAGCCGGGACTTGTCGTGGGCAGCATGCCCGTCTCGGGCAATCGGCAGCCTGTGGGAATTCTGCACGGCGGTGCGAACGCCGTGTTCGCCGAAACGCTGGGTTCCGTCGCCGCTTTCCTGTACGCGGGGCCCGACGGGAACGCCGTGGGCGTCGACCTGTCCTGTACGCACCATCGCTGGGTGTCCTCGGGGACCGTCACCGGCGTCTGCCGGCCCCTGGCCGAGCGGCAGGCCATGGCCTCGTACGAGATCGTCATCACCGACGACTCCGGCAACCGGACCTGCACGGCGCGGCTCACCTGTGCCATCCGGCGCGGCGGCGGCCGCAGACCGGGCCCGCGCACGGCAGCCTCCCGGCACACATCGCGGGACCTTCCCCGACGAACGGAGCACCGATGACCTCCACTTCAGCGCAGACCGCGTCGGCTTCCGTCGACGACCACCTCGGCCCGGCCGAGCAGCGGTTCTTCGGCCGCGGCTTCCGCAGGGTCGCCTACGACATCGGCGAGGTGTCCCTCGCCCGCACGGCGGACGGCTCGCCCCAGGCGCGTACCTCGGTGGGTGTGCGCTACCCGTCCGACTGGTCGAAGAAGGCCGCGGGCACCGATCTGCGTCCGCACTTCAGCACCGTCGACGGGATCGTCGTCGCCGCCCAGCTGGCCGAGGCGTGCCTGCGCGCGCCCGGCACGGATCTGCGCGACGCCTGGCTGCGCTCGGTGCGGATGGCGGCCGGCAGCAGCCCGCAGGAGAAGCTCGACGCGCTGCCGGCGGAGGCGACGCTGCGCCGTACCGAACCGGTCGCGGGCGACCCCGCGCGCGTGGTGTCGGTGGTGGACTGTGCCGTGGGCACCATGCGGGTGCGGTGCGAGATCGAGCACGGGCGGGTGCCGGTCCGGTCCGGGCAGGAGGCTTCCCGGTACTCCGGTCTCGACGCGCTCCTCGGCCCGGCGGGGGATCGTTACTTCGGCACCGGGTTCACCGCCCGGCGGCAGCTCATCCGCGACGTGCGGGTGGACCACCGGGTGCTGCGGGCCGATGCCGCGCTGGCCGTCGTCCAGGAGGACGGGGCGCCCGTGCCCACGGCCGGACTGGAAGGCGCCTACCAGCCGTCGGTGTCGGTGATCGACGCCTTCGTGACGGCCCTTCAGCTCGCCCAGATCATGCTGTACGACCTCGACGGCATCCGCCGTCAGGACAGCAACACCCTGTGGATGCGGCAGACCACGCTGACCGCCTCGCGCCCGGACCGCCCCGCGGAGGCGATCCCGGTCACGACCCGGCTGGACGAGCCCGGCCTGCTGCACCGGTTGGACGGCACCTGGCGCACGCTGACCGTGGTGGGCGAGCTCGCCGGTGTCCATGTGCGCTCCGCGGTGACGCACCGGCTCCCGGAAGGGCGCGTGGCGGCATGACCCGAGCGGCAGTGATCGCCGGCGTGGGCGGCTACGTGCCTCCCCGGGTGGTGACCAACGAGGAACTCGCCCAGCGCCTGGACACCTCCGACAGCTGGATCCGCACCCGCACCGGCATCGCCCGACGCCACGTCGTCGAGGCGGGCACGACCACCAGCGACCTCGCCGTCGAGGCCGGCCTGCGCGCGCTGAAGAACGCCGGTGCGGACGGCGCCGACCTGGTGATCGTCGCCACCACCACACCGGACCGTCCCTGCCCGGCCACGGCCCCGACCGTCGCCGCCCGCATGGGCCTGACCGACGTACCGGCGTACGACGTGGCGGCCGTGTGCTCCGGTTTCCTCTACGCCCTCCAGGCCGGCGCGGCCTCCGTGACCTCCGGGTTCGCCGAACGGGTGCTGGTCGTCGGGGCCGAGTCGTTCAGTACCATCCTGGATCCCACGGACCGCACCACCTCCGTCATCTTCGGAGACGGGGCCGGCGCCGTCCTGCTGCGGGCGGGCACGCCCGAGGAGCCGGGCGCCGTCCTGGACATGCACCTCGGCAGCGACGGCTCGATGGCCGACCTGATCACGGTCCGCGGCGGCGGCGCCGAGGAGCGCTCCCGGGGTGCGGAACCACGCCCGGAGGACCGGTACTTCCGCATGGACGGCAAGGCCGTCTTCTTCGCCGCGGTGCGCCGCATGGCCCAGTCCTCGCGCACGGTGCTGGCCCGCACCGGCTGGGAGGTCGCCGATGTCGACCGGCTCGTGGGCCACCAGGCCAACACGCGCATCATCCACGCCGTTGCCGAACAGCTGGGACTGCCGCCGGAGCGCGCCGTGCTGAACATCGACCGCGTCGGAAACACCTCCGCCGCCTCCATACCGCTCGCCCTCGCCGACGGCCTCGCCGACGGCACGCTGACCGCCGGACACCGGGTGCTGCTGACGGCCTTCGGAGGCGGCGCCACCTGGGGCTCGGCCACCCTGACCTGGCCCGCGCTGCCGGTCGGCTGAGACCCGCACCGCTGCTCCGGTTCCCCTGCATCGACGACCGCATCGACGACCGCATCGACGACCGCGACGACGACCGCATCGACGACCGCGACGACGACCGCGACAACGACCGTAATGACGACTAGTTGAGGTGACCATGACCGGCTCCGTGTCCACGATGATCATCGAGATTCTCACCGGCAAGTTCGACATACCCGCCGAGGACGTCTCCCGGACCACCGTCTTCGACGACCTGGCGGTGGACTCCCTGGCCCTGCTGGAGATGTCGCTGCTGCTGGAAAAGCGGCTCGGCGTGTCCATCGCGGAGGGCGTGCTGACCTCCCAGCAGAGCATCGACGAGGCCGCACACGCGGTCGAGACGCTCGGCGCGCCGGCGGCCGCCGGTCCGGCTGCGGCCTGAGCCGGTGCGCGTCGTCCTGCTCCGGCACGGAGAGACCGACCGTAACGCCGCCGACCGCTTCCAGGCCCAGGCCGACATCCCCCTCAACGACGAGGGGACGCGACAGGCGCAGCGAGCCGCCCGCTCGCTGCCACCGACCGGCTGGGCCGCGGTGTACTCCTCGCCCCTGTCCCGGGCCGCCCAGACCGCCGCCTACGCCGCCGGCCGGCTCGATGTGCCCCACCACCGCCTCGAGGGGCTGCGCGAGCGTCATCTCGGCACGCTCGACGGCCTGGACCGCGCCGAGTTCGCCCGGCGCCACCCGGACACGATGCGGCGGCTGCTGACCGACCCCGCCTACGCCCCGCCGGGCGGTGAGAGCGGCCATGCCGCCCTGGCCCGCTTCGGCAGCGCGCTGCACGAGGTCGTCACCGCCGGGCCCGCGGCCGCGCTCGTGCTGGTGGTTGCGCACGGCGGCGTGCTGAACCTGCTGACCCGGGCCCTGGCCGCCGACCGCGACGACCTGCCCGACGTCCTGGTCGGTACCTGCCGCGCGGTCTGCCTGGACACCGGGTGGACCCCCGAGGGCCGCCCCCGCGTCGCGCTGCGCCGGTGGGACGTCGCCCCGCAGGAGTGCGCCGAGCCGAGGCACACCCCCGACCCCCTGCCCTTCGTCGACCTCGACGACCTCACCGCCAAGGAAGTGACCCGTACATGAGCATCGAGATCACCGTCGTCTTCGACGTCGTGCCCGACCGCATGGAGTCGGTCGTGGCCGCCTTCCGGAAGCTGTGCGCCGCCACGCGGCAGGAGGAAGGCGCGCTGCGGTTCGACGCGTTCCGGTCGGAGGAGCACGCGAACGCGGTCGTACTGGTCGAGGAGTGGGCCGACCAGGAGGCCATCGACCTGCACATGAAGGAGGCGTACGTCGCCGACTTCCTTGCCGAGGCCGACGGTGCCTTCGCCCGTCCCGCCCAGGTCCACCGCCTGCGTCCCCTCGGCGGCTGACCGGTGGCGAGCGACATGCAGCGACCGCGCGTCCTGATCGTGGGCGCCGGTCCCGTCGGGATGGTGCTCGCCTGCGAGCTGCTGGCGTACGGGGTCCGGGCCGACGTCATCTCCAAGCTGCGCAGGCAGAGCCCGCACTCCCGCGCCACCATCCTGTGGCCCCGGGTCCTGGAGCTGCTGGACCGCGTGGGCGTGGGCCGCAAGCTGGTCGAGAGTGGTCACTACTTCGACCAGATGAACTACTACTCCAATAAGAAAATGATCGGCCTGGTCCGGTTCGACCGGCTGCGGGGGGTCGGTTATCCGTTCGCCATCACCATCCCGCAGTGGCGCACCGAGGCGATCCTCGAGGACCACCTGACCGAACTCGGCGGCACCATCGACTACGACACCACGTTCGTCGACGGTGACCAGGACGAGGACGGCGTCACCTGCCGGCTGCGGCTGCCCGACGGACAGACACGGACGCGCCGGTACGACTACGTCGTCGGCGTCGACGGATACGGCAGCACCGTCCGCGAGGTCTTCGGCTTCCGCTTCGCGGGCCGGACCCTGCGCACCCGCCTGGCCATCACCGATGCCGAGATCCTGGGCGAGACCACCAGCAGTGAGGCGGCGTACTACCTGACCCGGACCGGCAACATGGTGCTCGCGCCGCTGGGCGACGGGATCTTCCGGGTCGGCGCCAGCGTGCCCGACGACTACACGGACGACACCCCCGACCGCGCCTTCTTCGAGAAGCTGCTGGCCGAACGCGTCCCGGGCGCGCGCCGGCTCGGCGACATGCGGTTCAGCGGCATCTTCACCGCGCACGTCCGCTCCGCGAGCACCTACAGCCGCGGACGTGTCTTTCTCGCCGGGGACTCGGCGCACGCGATGAGCCCCTCCGGAGCACAGGGCCTGAACACCGGCATCCAGGACGCGGTCAACCTCGGCTGGAAGCTCGCCGGGGTGGTGCGCGGCGACTACCGGCCGGACCTGCTGGACAGCTACGACACCGAACGCCGGCCCGCGGTCGACGAAGTGGCGGGCCTGTCCACCCGGCTCGCCCGGATCGGTCTGTACAGCACCCGGCACCAGACCCTCGCCCGTGACGCCGTGTACCGGCTCGGCACGGCGACCGGGGCCCTCGGGAAGGTCCTGGCGCCGAAGCTCGCCCAGATCGACACCCATTACGGGCCCCGTCCCCGCCGTCACACCCTGGTACCGGGCGAGCGGCTGCCCCTGGGCTGGCGCACGACCAGCACCGAGCCGGTCCTCGCCGTCGACCGCTACACGGTGCTGCTCTGGCCGGGCCTGGAGTACCGCTACGAGCGCTGGACGAGGACCGTGAACACCCTGCGCGCCAAGGTGAGCGGCGCCGAACTCACCGACCTGGGCGGCCGCCCGCCCGGCCTGCTCCTCGCCAAGCTCGGCCCGTCCGCCCGGGCCCTGCTGGTCCGCCCCGACGGCCACCTCGACGCCCTCGAACCCCTCGACGACGACCCCGAGTCGGCCGTGCACACGGTGACCAGGGCACTCGCCCGCCACCTGCACGACACGGCGACTCCCACCGCCGTACCCGCCTGAACCATGAACCCCGCACAGCACAAGGAGATCCCCATGGCCCCCCGTGTCACCCTCACCGACGTCGCCGACATGACGCCCGAACAGCGCGCGGTGTACGAGAAGTTCCAGTCCAACCTGACCCGTGCGCTGCTGCTGACCAAGAACTCGGCCGCCGCCCACCTCGCGCTCGGCGCCACCTTCACCGTCGGGCTGCTGACCCTGCGGGACCGCGAGGTGATCGTGCTGCGCGTGGCCGAGCTGCGCGACAGCGAGTTCGAGCGCATGCTGCACTACCCGCTCGCCCGGCAGGCCGGCCTGGACGACACCGAGATCAAGGCGATCGAGGAGGGCCGCTACGACGAGATGCCCGCCGACCGCGCGGCGCTCGTCCGCTACGTCACCGACTGCATGGTCGACCACAAGGCGAGCGAGGAGGCGTTCCGTGCCCTGCGCGCCTTCTACTCGCAGAACGAGATCGCAGAGATCACCCACCTCGCCGGGCACAGCGCCATGACCGCCATGTACCTGGCCAGCCTGGACATCCCGCTCGACGAGGGCATCGCCTCCTGGGGCCGGCTGACCGAGGTGCAGGACCAGGTCGGCAGCTGAGGACACGCACGCGGAACGACCCGAGAGGAAGAACGTTGCAGTACGTGCGGCTGGGCTCGTCCGGCCTCAAGGTGTCCCGGCTGGCGCTGGGCTGCATGAGCTACGGCGAACCCGGGCTAGGCACCCACCCGTGGTCGCTGTCCGAGAACGACAGCCTCCCCTTCGTCGCCCAGGCCCTCGATCTCGGCATCAACTTCTTCGACACCGCCAATGTCTACTCCCTCGGCACCAGCGAGGAGTTCCTTGGCCGCGCGGTGCGGAAGCTGACCCGGCGCGAGGACGTGGTCATCGCCACCAAGGTGTACGAGAAGCTCACCGACAACCCCCTGTCCGGAGGCCTGTCGCGGTCGGCGGTCATGCGCGAGGTCGACGCGAGCCTGCGTCGGCTGGGCACCGACTACATCGACCTCTACATCGTCCACCGCTGGGACCACGACACGCCCATCGAGGAGACGATGGAGGCCCTGCACGACGTGGTCCGCATGGGCAAGGTCCGCTACCTCGGCGCCTCCTCGATGCACGCCTGGCAGTTCGTCAAGGCGCAGTACACCGCCGACCTGCACGGCTGGACCCGGTTCGTGAGCATGCAGAACCACTACAACCTCATCAACCGCGAGGAAGAGCGGGAGATGCTCCCGTACTGCCTCGCGGAGGGTGTCGGCGTCACCCCGTGGAGTCCGCTGGCCCGCGGCCGGCTGGCCCGCCCCTGGGACACGGAGTCGGTGCGCACCGCCGGCGACCCGGTCCAGGAGCGGTTCTACGGGCCGACCGAGCAGGCCGACCGGGCGGTCGCACGGGTGGTCGCGGACATCGCGGCCGAACGCGGCAGCCCCATGGCACAGGTGGCCCTCGCCTGGCTGCTGCGGCAACCGGCGGTCACCGCCCCCGTCGTCGGCGCGACCCGGCCGCACCACCTGAGGGACGCGGTCGCGGCCCTGGACATGGCGCTCGACGACACCGAACTGACCCGGCTCGAGGCGCCCTATGTGCCGCACGCCGTCGTGGAATACGTCTGACTGGCAGGTGGAGGAACCGTGGGAATAACCGACTACGCGCTGGCGATGCCGAGCGGGAAGCGGAGCGTCGACGAGGTCGGCCGGGAGTCCGGGTACAGCCTCGACAAGCTCGGCAAGATCCTGCCGTCGGGGAAGTTCTCGGTGCTGGCCGAGGGCGAGACCGTCTGGAGCCTGGGCCGGGATGCCGCCGCCCGGATCCTGGAGCGGAACGCGGTGCCGCTGGACGAGATCGGTCTCGTCCTCTACGCGGGCTCCAGTGAGTGGGGCACCCCCTTCTGGTCGCCCGCGGCCAAGATCGCCCATGAACTGGGCATCGCACAGGCGCACTGCTACGAGGTCTCCAACTTCTGCAACGCGGGCATGGTTGCCGTCAAACTGGCGGACGACCAGGTGCGGGCGGGCACGCACAAGTACGCGCTGGTGATCATCGCGGACCGGCTCAGCGAACTCGTCGAGTACGGCACCGGCTACATCGAGCTGTTCAACTTCGCTGACGGCGCCGCCGCCGTTCTGATCTCCGCGGACGCCAAGTACGAGGTCCTCGGGGCGGCGCACCACACCGACCCGCAGTGGGTGGACTCGTACTACGGGGAGATCAAGGACGGCGAGGTCAGGGTCGAGCGGGGCGAGAAGCTCGACGGGCTCGGCGACGCGTTCCTCGACAACTTCACCACGCTGACGCACAGGGTCCTCGCCGACATCGGGCGGGAGGTGGCCGATGTGGCGTACTTCCTGGTCACGCACGGCAACCAGGACACCCACCGCGCCTACCTGGCGGCACTCGGCGTGGACGCCTCCCGCAGTGTCTTCCAGTACCAGCTGGACGGCCACCTCGGAGGGGCCGACCCGTTGCTGGCCCTGGAGGAGCTGGAGCGGGAGAACCGGATCACCTCCGGCGACCTGGTGATCGTGGCCACGGCCGGGTCGGGCTTCACCTGGGGAGTGACCGCCGTCCAGCGGACGTGACGCGTCGCGTCAGTCAATGGCACCCCAGTCCGTGAGGACTGGGGTGCCGGCGTTTCCGCAGTTCAGTGACGGTGGACCGAGTCCAGATCCACCATCAGCAGCTGCAGCGCCGCCTCGTGCGGGGAGTCCGGCTCCGCGTGGTAGAACTTCAGGATGTTGCCGTCCTGAAGATCCGCCGACTGGTACATCAACTCCAGCTCACCGACGACCGGATGGTCGAAGAGCTTGCTGCCCTCGATGCAGTTGGACACCCGCTGGCGGCACCACAGGGCGGCGAACTCCTCGCTCTGGATGGTCAGTTCACCGATCAGCTCGGCCAGCTGCGGATCGTGCCGGTGGTCCCCGGAGATGAACCGCAGATACGTGACGTTCGACTCCGACTCCGTGGCCCAGTCGGCGTACAGCGACCGGACGTTGTCGTCGAGAAAGTTCATCTTGATGACGTTCGGCCGCTGTTCGGGGCGTTCCGGGGCGTCGAAGTCGAGGTGTGGCGCGAACAGCCGGTGGTAGAGGGCGTTCCAGCTGAGGATGTCGCAGCGGTAGTTCAGCACGGCGGCCGCCACGTTGCCGAGCGATCCCAGCAGCATCCTCGTGGACGGGCTGACCTGGTCGTCGTGCGGCGCCGGCTGCTGCGGGTTCTGCACCGGCGTACCGATCTTGAGCAGGTAGTCCCGCTCGTCGGCGCTCAGTTGCAGGGCGCGGGCGATGGAGAGCAGGACCTGCGGTGAGGCGTGTGCCGTCTGTGCCTGTTCGAGTCGGGTGTAGTACGTCTGGCTGACACCCGCCAGCGCGGCCACTTCCTCGCGGCGCAGTCCCGGTACCCGACGCGAGCCGCGGGCCTGCAGTCCCATCTGTTCGGGACGGACGCGCTCACGCATCTGCCGCAGATAGCTGCCGAGGTCCGTGTTCACGATCTCTTCCACCCTTCTCATTATGAAGTCCCCTGCGGGGGAGGCAATGCGGCCACGGCCGGGAGCGCGGGACGGGGGATGGGCCGCGCTCCCGGCCGTGAGTCTGGGGGAAACCGGGTTTCCTCGTGCCGTGTTACCGCTGTGCGGCTGTGCGGCGCAGCACCAGCCACAGGAGCAGGCCGACGGCGATCTGGCAGACGGCGTCCACCCCGATCGCCGTGTGGATGCCGCTGAGTTCCTCGGCGGCGGTCACCGTGCCGTGGCCGATGGTTGTGGCGAACACCGCGCTCACCAGCGGGATGCCGATCGCGATGCCGACCTGCTGGCTCTGGGTGGCCATGCCGGTGGCCATGCCCTGCATGTCGGAGTCGACGGAGGAGGTGGCGATGACCATGAAGGACAGCGCCGCCGTCATGGAGAAGAAGGCGTTCACGAACTGTGTGGCGATCAGCGGGATCAGCCAGTGCCGGTCCGAGGTGGCCCACAGCGCAGGGAGCATGAACGCGCCCTGGAGGGCCAGGGAGACACCGAGCATGGTGCGCGGCGAGACCCGCTGCAGGATCCGCGGACCGACCGTGCCGGCGATGATCTGCCCGACGCCGATACCGAGCAGCACCAGGCCGGCGACCATGGACGACAGACCGAGGACGTTCTGGACGTACAGGCCGGTGAAGAAGATCAGCGCGGTCTCGCCGCCGAAGATGAACAGGGCGGCCAGGTTGCCCAGGGCGATGTCGGGCTTCTTCAGAACCCGCACCGGGACCAGGGCGTCGGCCGTCCGGCTCTCCACGACCCAGAAGACACCCAGCAGGGCGGCGGCGGCGACCAGCGCGGCCACGGCCGGGAGGTCGAGTCCGCTCTCGCCGGCGTGAGTGACGCCGTAGATCCCGGCGAACAGGCCGAGGGTGATCAGTACGGCGCCGGGCAGATCGATACGGCTGCGCTGCTCGGCCCTGCTCTCGTCGACGACGAGCGGCACGACGAGGATCGCGGCCACGGCCACGGGGATGTTGATGAAGAACGCCCAGCGCCAGGAGAACACATCCGTGAGCACGCCGCCGAGGATCGCGCCGACGCTGAACCCGGAGCTCATCATCACGCTGTTCAGGCCCAGCGCCCGGGTGCGCAGGGAGGGCTCGGTGAAGGCGGTGGTGAGCAGCGCGAGTGCGGCCGGAGTGACGGCGGCCGTGGCCAGGCCCTGGAGCGTGCGGGCGATCAGCAGCATCGTGGGCGAGCCGGCGAGTCCGCCTACGAGGGAGGAGACGGACAGGACGACCATTCCGGCGGTGAAGATGCGCCTCCGTCCCACGTAGTCGCCGACGCGGCCGAAGACCAGGGTGCAGCCGGCGGCGCACAGGGCGAACGTCGTGGTGATCCACTGCAGGCTTCCGGTGGAGAACCCGAGGGCCGTCCCGACCTCGGGCAGCGCGACGTTCAGGACGGAGAAGTCGGCGGCCATCATGAACTGCGAGGCCAGGAGCACCACGAGGGCGGCGACCTGGCGCCCGGTCATCCGGACCGGCGTCGACTGCGCGGCCGCAGGGGTCGTGGCGGTGTCAGCGGTTGTCATGCGTCCCAGGCTCCGGTGCACGGCCGCGGACAGCCAGATCCCACTTGACGGCAGTCCCGCGGAGACTGTCACTGCCAGTGCCACCTTCGCGGTGCCTCGGTGCGGCAGCCTCCGGTGCGGGCCGTGAACGGGCAGGTCCAGTTCTGCTCCGTCATACGGCCGCTGCAGTGGCGGGCCTCGTAGCGGTACGTCAGCAGGCTGGGGTTGGCCGTGCCGTGCAGGGCGTCGTCGCGTTCCCTGATCTTCCTGCGCATCTTGAAGATCGGTACGCCGTGACGTTCCGGCGGCACCTGCCGGCAAGGCCGTCCGGCATTTCATGGCGGCCTGACGGCAGCGGTCGCGGGCCCGGGGCGAGATCAGCCGAAGCGCACGCCGGGCGCCGTCTCACCCTTTGCCGAGGCGCAGGGCGGTGCGGGCGAAGAGGTCGCTGACGGCGGCGGGCGCGAGGCGCAGCAGGGGGGCCGGCACCGCACCGGGACCCACGCGGTAGCGGCGGTGCGGCTTCTGCGCGAGGAGGGCACGGCGCACGGTGCGGGCCACGGTCTCCGGGCCGGGCGGTGACCACGAGGCGACGAGCCGGCGGGCGGCCATGTAGCCGTGCGCGTACCGAGAGTCGGCCGGAAAGTCCGCGAGGCCCTTGGAGAGCATGGGCGTGTTGATGAAGCCGGGCTCGATCAGGCAGGCGTGGACGCCGCTGCCGGCGATCTCCATGCGCAGGCTGTCGGTCAGGGCCTCCAGCGCGTGCTTGCTCGCGCAGTACCAGCCGGTGAACGGGACGGAGACCAGCCCCCCGAGCGAACTCATCTGGACGATCCGCCCCTCGCCCCGGCGCCGCATGCCCGGCAGCACCAGACGGGTCATCCGGGCCACGCCCAGCAGGTTGACCTCCAGGGCGTCCCGGGCGTCCTCCTCGGACACGTCCTCGAAGGCGCCGACCGGTGCGATTCCCGCGTTGTTGACCAGGGCCCAGGGTCCCCCCTCCGTCAGCTCGTCGATCTCCGTGACGGCGTCCTGGCAGGAGCGCGGGTCCGTCACGTCGAGGAGGACGGTGCGCACGGTGAGGCCGACTTCGGCCGCGGCGGCCGTGAGCTTCTCGGCCTTGTCGGGGGTGCGGGCGGTGCCGATGACGTGGAAGCGGCGCGCGGCCAGGTCGAGCGCGGTGGCCTTGCCGATGCCGCTGGTGGCTCCGGTGACGACGACGGTCTTCAAGGGGCGGTCCTTGTCAGGAGGGTGGGGCGGGCCGGGCCGCCTCTCCGGATTCTTGATCACCTTCCGTACAACTATGTCGCATATCGCCGTCGATATCCGTTCAAGGCACGTATGCGGGCCGCAGCGGCGACGGCCCGCGCCGCGACCGCCGCGCCGGGAGCCGGACAGGTGCTGCCGCCTGGCACGAGGCCGCCGTGCCAGGGCCCGCAAACGAGCCGAGGGCGGCCGGAACGAGCTGTGGGGCGGACGACCCGCACGTCGTCCGCCCCACGGCCCGACCGGCCCTCAGCCGGCACCCGGACGGTGCCGGCCCGCCTCAGTCTTTGTCGTCGCGGTCGCCCGAATCCTCCTCGGCCTGCTTCGCCTGGACCTCCGGGTCCAGCACCGAGGGGCCGGTGCCGTCCACCGAACTCAGCCGGCCGGACTCGGGGACCTCCGTCGCGGCGGGCGGCTCCACCAGCCAGTCGGGGTTGGCCTGCTTGTCCCACCACTTCCAGGCGCAGAACGCACCGCCCGCCACCAGGCCGAGCAGCGCCAGCACCTTCAGGGTGCGGCCCCTGCGGGAGCGCCGCTCGTTCCTGCGGGCCAGCTTCTGGATCTCCTGTGCCGAGACCTGACCGCGCAGCGCGACCAGTGCGGCGGCACCCCGCGCGGCGGCCTCGTCCGCCACCGGAGCGGCGGCGGCCATCGCGTGCTCGATCTTCGGACGGGAGTACTCGGCCGCCTGCCGGGCGGCCTTCCGGGTCAGGTCGGCGGCCTCCTGAGCCGCCAGGTCCACCTTCGGCGGCACATGCGCGAGGGCCTGCTCCAGTCGCGGGGCGAGCCGGACGTCGTACTGCACACGAGCCTGTTCGGCGGCCTGGGACACGACGGGCGCCAGCCGTACGCGTGCCTCCTGCGCGTAGTACGCGGCACGCTCCTTGGCCGTGTCGGCGTAGGGCGCCACCACTTCCGCGGCGTGCAGCACGCTGTCCTTCGCCGAGCCGGTCGCGGCGCGCACGCTGTCGATGCGGGTCACGGGTTTCCTCCTCCTCGGTGGCGTACGGTAATTCGCCTTTCCACCCTTTTGAGGATCATGCCTGCCCACAGCCCGGGCGTCATGCGAGGGCGGGCATATGGGTGCAACAAGGGCTTCCTGTCGACCTTGCCACGAATCGCCGCCGGGCGCTCGCTTCACGGCGGAACTCACGGCGGCCGGGCGTCACCGGTCCCACGCCGTGCGAGGATCGGGGAGTCACACGAGGACAACGGAAGGCATGTCGTGGCCGAGCAGCTCTACGCCACCCTGAAGACCAGCCACGGCGACATCGTGGTCAGGCTGTTCCCGAACCACGCGCCCGCGACGGTCAGAAACTTCGTCGAGCTCGCTCAGGGCGAGCGGGAGTGGACACACCCGGGCACCGGCGCGGTGAGCCACGACAAGCTCTACGACGGCACGGTCTTCCACCGGGTCATCGGCGGCTTCATGATCCAGGGCGGCGACCCGCTGGGCAACGGCCTCGGCGGCCCCGGCTACGAGTTCCGGGACGAGTTCCACCCGGACCTGCGCTTCGACCGGCCCTATCTGCTCGCCATGGCCAACGCGGGCCCGGGCACCAACGGCTCCCAGTTCTTCATCACGGTCAGCCCCACTCCGCACCTGAACCGCAAGCACACGATCTTCGGCGAGGTCGCGGACGGGGCCGGCCAGAAGGTCGTGGACGCGATCGCCGCCGTGCCGACCACCCTCCCGAACAACCGGCCGGTCAACGACGTCGTCATCGAGACGGTCGTCGTGGAGAAGCGCGAGGGCTGAGCCCGGGCGCCCCCGGCATCACCGAGGGAAGCCCCCAAGGGAAGCACAGGGAACCAAACGTCCCGCTCGTCCGTAGGGAAGAGCGGGACGGGGTATGGGCCGGGGGACAGGCCACGACCAGCAAGGGGATCTCATGGAACAGGCCGAAGGCAGTACGCAGGACGCCCGGAGCCTGCCCGGGTGCTACCGGCACCCGGACCGCGAGACCGGCGTGCGCTGCACCCGCTGCGAACGCCCCATCTGCCCCGAGTGCATGGTCAGCGCCTCGGTCGGCTTCCAGTGCCCCGAGTGCGTCCGCAGCGGATCCGGCACCGGGCACGCCCCGGACGCGGCCAGGCCGCGCACGGTGGCGGGCGGGACGGTCACGGCCGACCCGCGGCTGGTCACCAAGATCCTCATCGGGATCAACATCGCCGTGTTCATCGCGGTGCAGGCCAAGAGCTCGCTGCTGAACGACCTGGTCCTGATCGGCCAGTGGCCCCCGAAGCCGTACCAGCCGACCATGGGCGTCGTCGAGGGCGAGTGGTACCGCTTCGTGACGTCGATGTTCACGCACGAGGCGCCCTGGCACATCGGCTTCAACATGCTCAGCCTGTGGTGGATCGGCGGCCCGCTGGAAGCGGCTCTCGGCCGGGCCCGCTATCTGGCGCTGTACTTCGTCTCCGGGCTGGCCGGCGGTGCGCTGACGTATCTGCTCGCAGGCCCGTCGGAGGCCTCGCTCGGCGCCTCCGGAGCGATCTTCGGCCTGTTCGGCGCGACCGCGGTCCTGATGCGCCGGCTGAACTACGACATGCGGCCGATCATCGCCCTGCTGGTGATCAACCTGATCTTCACCTTCGGCTTCCACAACATCGCCTGGCAGGCCCACATCGGCGGCCTCGTCGCCGGCGTCGTCACCGGCTACGCCATGGTCCACGCCCCGCGCGAGAAGCGGACCCTGGTCCAGTACGGCACCTGTGTGCTCGTCCTGGCCGTGGTGGTGGGCATGGTGCTGCTCAGGACCGCTCAGCTCACCTGATACCGAACCGTTGTCCACAGTGTGTGCCGGATCTTGTGCACGTTGTGCGGAAACAGCTGTGCCCCCTGCCGCTCAGATGCGTTTCCGCAGGTCGGGCAGGGGGCGAACGGATGTATGAGGGGCAGTAGGGCAGTCACACCGGCGTCAACGCCCGATGGGTTATCCACAGATCGTAGTGTTTTCCCCAGGAGGGTGTGGACGACGCATCGAGGCTGTGGATAACTCAGTGAACAGCCCTGGGCAGAGCTAGCGCGGACCCGCTACTTCCACTGTGTGGAGACGCCGAACCCGGCGGCGATGAAGCCGAAGCCGACCACGATGTTCCAGTTGTCCAGGCTGTCGATCGGCAGCGAACCGTCCGTCACGTAGAAGACGACGATCCAGGCCAGGCCGATGAGGAACATGGCCAGCATGACCGGCGCGACCCAGGCGCGGTTGGTGAGCTTGATGGCCTGCGCCTGCTTCGCGGGCGGCGGCGTGTAGTCGGCCTTCTTGCGGATACGTGACTTCGGCACGAGGGTCTCTCCTGTCGATGCGCTGCGTGGCCGCGCAGGTAACTGGGTCGGTCCGGGGCAGCGTACAAGGGGACACTTAGTGCTCCCCCGGGCGTCCGTTAGCGTAGTGCTTCCGCGGCGCCGAAGGAGATAAGGGTACGTTGAGCAATTCTGCCGACTCCCCCGGGACGGGATCAACGGGTTCCGGCCCGTCTCGTGGACTTCGCTTCCGCCCGGTGCGGCTCCTCACCATCGCCGTCTTCGCGCTGGCCGGCCTCATCTTCTTCACCAGCTTCAACACGGCCAAGGGCACCGACATCCGCCAGGACGGCTCCCTGCTGAAGCTGTCCGACCTGATCCAGGAGCGCAGCCGCAAGAACAAGGAGCTGGACGAGTCCAACGCCACGCTGCGTGACAGTGTGGACGCGCTCGCCGAGAGCGACGACGGGAGCACCAGGGCCCAGGACGAGAAGCTCAAGGGGCTGGAGAACAGCACGGGCACCCAGAAGCTCACCGGCAAGGCGATCACCGTCACCCTCAACGACGCCCCGCCGAACGCGACCGCCAAGCTCCCTGGCTACCCCGAGCCGCAGCCCGACTACCTGGTCATCCACCAGCAGGACCTGCAGGCCGTGGTCAACGCCCTGTGGCAGGGCGGCGCCACGGGCATCAAGGTCATGGACCAGCGGCTGATCTCCACCAGCGCGGTGCGCTGCGTCGGCAACACCCTGATCCTCCAGGGCCGCGTCTACTCACCGCCGTACAAGATCACCGCCATCGGGGACCCCGGAAAGCTGCAGCAGGCGCTCGCCGAGAGCAAGGCGATCCAGACCTACATGGTGTACGTCAACGTCTACGGCCTCGGCTGGAAAGTCACCGAGGACGGGACGGTGACTCTGCCGGGCTACTCGGGCACAGTGGATCTGCACTACGCGAAGCCAGTGGAGTAGGTCCCCCCGTCAGGAGCCGCCGGTGCGCGTGATCGTCCGGACCGTCAGCGAACTGTGCATCACCGTCGGCACCCTGATCGTGCTCTTCGTCGTCTACGTGCTGTTCTGGACCGGCGTCCAGGCCGACGGCGTCATGAACGACCAGATCGATCAGCTGCACCGGCAGTGGTCGAGGGGGAGCGTCCAGCCCGCCGGGGGGAGCAGCGGGGCCGCGCCGAGCGCGGCGGAGCCGGCGGCGTACCACTACGGCAAGCCGTTCGCGATCATGTACATCCCGCGGCTCGGTTCCACGTGGAACAAGCCGGTGCTGGAGGGCACGGGCACCGACGTGCTGAAGAAGGGCCTCGCCCACTACACCGGGACCGCCCGGCTCGGCCAGGAGGGCAACTTCGCGGTCGCCGGCCACCGGCGCACCTACGGCGACCCCTTCAAGGACTTCCCGCGGCTGCGGCCCGGCGACGCGGTGGTGCTCACGGACGGAACCACCTGGTTCACGTATCGGATCGACAAAGGGCCCTACAAAACCGTGCCGACGGACGTTGAGGTGATCGACCCTGTGCCACGTAAGTCGGGGTACACGCGTCCGGGCCGGTATCTGACGCTGACCACGTGCGATCCGGAATGGGGGCACAGCCATCGGCTGATCGTGTGGGCGCACCTGGACTCCACCCAGCCCGTGGAGTCAGGCGAACCGAAGGCGCTGCGCCGTTAGTCTGGTGCAGTACGGCGTGAGTCAGGTGCCGTGGTGGAACGGAAGGGACGGCATGTACGGCTGGATCTGGCGGCATCTGCCGGGGAACGCGTGGGTGAGGGCGCTGATCTCACTCGTACTGGTCCTGGCCGTGATCTACGTCCTCTTCCAGTACGTCTTCCCCTGGGCCGAACCGCTGCTGCCCTTCAACGATGTGACGGTGGACAACCAGTGAGTGCGCGGATTCTCGTCGTCGACAACTACGACAGCTTCGTCTTCAACCTCGTCCAGTACCTGTACCAGCTGGGTGCCGAGTGCGAGGTGCTGCGCAACGACGAGGTGTCGACGGCACACGCCCAGGACGGCTTCGACGGCGTGCTGCTGTCGCCCGGGCCCGGCACTCCGGAGGAGGCCGGGGTGTGCGTGGACATGGTCCGCCACTGCGCCGCGACCGGTGTCCCCGTCTTCGGCGTCTGCCTCGGCATGCAGTCGATGCAGGTGGCGTACGGCGGTGTGGTGGACCGGGCGCCCGAGCTGCTGCACGGCAAGACCTCCCCGGTGGAGCACGGGGGCAAGGGTGTCTTCGCCGGGCTGCCCTCGCCCTTCACGGCGACCCGCTACCACTCGCTGGCCGCCGAGCCGGCCACCGTCCCGGCGGAGCTGGAAGTCACGGCCCGCACGCACGACGGCATCATCATGGGCCTGCGCCACCGCGAACTCCCGGTCGAGGGCGTGCAGTTCCACCCCGAGTCGGTGCTGACCGAGCACGGGCACCGGATGCTGGCCAACTGGCTGGTGGAGTGCGGCGACCAGGGTGCCGTGGCGAGGTCTGCGGGGCTCGCCCCGGTGGTGGGCAGGGCCACGGCGTGACCGCGCTGCGCCCGGAGCGCGAGGACTTGTACGGGGAGACACCGTACGAGTCCTACGGCTCTGCGCCGTACGCGGCCGCGGGCGACCCTCCTACGGCGCCGATGCCTCCGATGGCTTCGGCGCCTCAAGCACATCAGGTGCCTCAAGCACATCAGGCGCACCCGGCGTCTGCGATGCCTGCGCCGGCTTCGGTGGACGAGCAGGCGACCACGCTGCTGCCGCCGATCGACGACGAGACGGTGGCGCTGCGGATCCCCGATCCGCCGCCGGGCCCGCAGAGCGGGTCTCTGCGCGCCTCTGCAGCCTCCTCGGCCTCATCCACCACCGGAACCACACCGGGCGGCCGTGCGGCCCGCAGAAAGGCCGCCAAGCGGCGCGGCGGCCGCCATGGCGGGACCCGAGGGCCGGCGGGCGGGCCGGACACCTCCTCGCAGTCCGCGCCGCAGCGGCCGCTCTCCCGTGTCGAGGCCCGGCGCCAGGCGCGGCTGCGCAAGCCGAGTCCGGCCGTCGTCGCGAGCCGGGCGATCGGCGAGGTGTTCATCACCACCGGCATGCTGATGCTGCTGTTCGTCACCTACCAGCTGTGGTGGACGAACGTCCGCGCCCATGCGCAGGCGGGCAGCGAGACCCACCAGCTGCAGGACGACTGGGCCAGCGGCAAGCGGGCCCCCGGGGTGTTCGAGCCGGGGCAGGGCTTCGCCATCCTGCACATCCCGAAGCTGGACGTGGTGGCGCCGATCGCGGAGGGCGTCAGCAACAAGAAGGTGCTCGACAAGGGCATGGTCGGGCACTACGGCGAGGGCGCGCTGAAGACGGCGATGCCGGACGCCAAGACCGGCAACTTCGGACTGGCCGCGCACCGCAACACCCATGGTGAACCTTTCCGGTACATCAACAGGCTCGCGGCCGGCGACGCCGTCGTGGTCGAGACGCAGGACACGTACTTCGTGTACAAGGTGACCTCGATGCTGCCGGTGACCCCGCCGTCCAACACCAGCGTGCTGAACCCGATCCCCAGGGGGTCCGGATTCACCGAGCCGGGCCGGTACATCACCCTCACCACCTGCACGCCGGAGTTCACCAGCAAGTACCGGTTGATCGTCTGGGGCAAGATGGTCGAGGAACGCCCACGCAGCAAGGGCAAGCCGGACGCGCTCATCGAGTAAGGCAGAGGGAACAAGTGGCAGCGACCGCCGACGAGACCGAAGAGCACACCGACGCGTCCGACGCGGCCCCGGCCCCGCGCCGCCGCCCCGGCCGGATCGCCCTGGCGGTCAGCGTCTTCGGTGAACTCCTCATCACGGCAGGGGTGTTGCTGGGGCTGTTCGTCGTCTACTCCCTGTGGTGGACGAACGTGATAGCGGACCGCAAGGCGGACCGGCAGGCCGACAAGGTCCGCGACCACTGGGCCCGGTCGACCGACTCGGGCCCCGGCGCGCTGGACACCAAGGACGGCATCGGCTTCCTGCACGTGCCGGCGATGCGCAACGGCGAGGTCCTGGTCGAGAAGGGCACGGGCACGGACGTCCTCAACAACGGCGTGGCCGGCTACTACACGGACCCGGACAAGGCCACGCTCCCCATGACCGGCAAGGAGGGCAACTTCACCCTCGCCGCCCACCGGGACGGCCACGGCGCGAAGTTCCACAACATCGACAAGGTGCAGAAGGGCGACCCGATCGTCTTCGAGACGAAGGACGACTGGTACGTCTACAAGGTGTACTCGATCCTCCCCGAGACCTCGAAGTACAACGTCAAGGTCATCTCCCAGATCCCCAAGGAGTCCGGCAAGAAGAAGCCGGGCCACTACATCACCCTGACGACGTGCACGCCGGTCTACACGTCCGAGTACCGCTACGTGGTGTGGGGCGAACTGGTCCGCGTGGAGAAGGTGGACAGCAAGCGGACGCTGCCGGCGGAGCTGCGCGGCTGACTCGGGTTCTGTGAGGACCCCCGTGTGCGGACAGAGCGGACGCCGCCGAAGGAACTGCGCAGAGACGAGAGGGCCCCTGCCGGGAAGTCCCGGCAGGGGCCCGTCCGCGTGTGCGGGGCGTCAGCCGTTGGTGCCGCCGAAGATCGTCCCGCCGTTGTTGCCGTTGCCGCCCTGGTCCACCGTGAACAGGGTGACCGTGTCGCCCTGGTTGACCGTGGTGCCCGGGGTCGGGTTGGAGGTGACGACGACGGCGTTGTCGTCCTGGGAGCCCTGGACGGCGACCTGAAGACCCGCCTGCTCGAGCATCTTCCGGGCGTCCTTGAGCTTCTGGTTCTGGACCTGCGGGACCTGCGTCTGCTGCTGGCCCTGCACCTTGCCGACGTTGATCGCCACGTTGGTGTTCTTGACGACCTGCTCGCCCGCCGCCGGGTTGGTCGAGAGGACCTTGCCGTCGTCGTCGGGGTTGTTGGTCGGGGTGTCGTTGCAGGTCGGCACCAGGCCCAGGTTCTGCAGCTCGGCCTTGGCGTCGTCGCAGGACTTGCCGACGAGGTCGCTGGGGATCGTGATCTTCTCCTCGGCCTTGGCGACCGTGAGTGTGATCGTGCTGCCCTTCTGGACCTCAGTGCCGAGCTCCGGGTTCTGCTTCAGGACGGTGCCCGCCTGCTCCGCGGACACCTCTTCCTTCTTCACGACATTGAACTTGTACTTGTCGCCCTCCAACATCGCCTTGGCGTCGTCGAAGCTCTTGCCCAGGACGCTCGGCACTGCGACCTTCGGCGCGCCCGTCGACACCACCAGGGTGATCGTGTCGCCCTTCTTCACGTCCGTACGCGGCTTGGGGTCCTGGGAGCAGACGTTGCCCTTGGGCTGGTTCGCGCACGGCTTGCGGATGGGGTCCGCCAGTTTCAGGTCCCTGTTCTCGGCCATCTTCTGGGCGGTGGCGTAGCTGTTGCCGACGAAGTCCGGGGCCTGGAACGTCTCGTCCGTGTTCTTCTGGCTGAAGACCCACTTCCCGATCAGGATCGCGCCGATCAGGACCAGGACGGCCGCGACCACGAGGAGGATCGTGGAGGTGTTGTTCTTCTTCTGCTGGCGGCGCCGGTCGGGGCGGTCGTCGTAGCCGTAGCCGCCGTCGTCCGGGTTCATCGGCGGGAGCATGGTCGTCGCTCCCGCGTCGGCGCCCGGACGCAGTGCCGTCGTCGGCTGGTCGTCGGGGTAGCCGCCGTAGCCGACCGCGCCCATCGCGGCCGTCGCCGCGACCGGCTGGCCGTCGAGGCAGGCCTCGATGTCGGCGCGCATCTCGTCGGCCGACTGGTAGCGGTAGTTCGGGTCCTTGACCAGCGCCTTCAGGACGATGGCGTCCATCTCGGGGGTGATCTCGGGGTCGAAGACGCTCGGGGCCTGCGGTTCCTCGCGGACGTGCTGGTAGGCCACGGCCACCGGGGAGTCGCCCACGAAGGGCGGCCGCACCGTCAGCAGCTCGTAGAGGAGACAGCCGGTCGAGTAGAGGTCCGACCGGGCGTCGACCTGCTCGCCCTTGGCCTGCTCCGGAGAGAGGTACTGGGCCGTGCCGATGACCGCCGCGGTCTGGGTCATGGTCATGCCGGAGTCGCCCATGGCCCGGGCGATGCCGAAGTCCATCACCTTGACCTGGCCGTTGCGCGTCAGCATGACGTTCGCCGGCTTGATGTCACGGTGGACGATGCCGTTGCGGTGGGCGTACTCCAGGCCCTGGAGGATGCCGATGGTCATCTCCATCGCGCGCTCGGGCAGGAGCTTGCGGCCGGAGTGAAGCAGCTCACGGAGTGTCGAGCCGTCGACGTACTCCATCACGATGTACGGGATCGAGACCCCGTCGATGTAGTCCTCGCCCGTGTCGTAGACCGCGACGATGGCGGGATGGTTGAGCGAGGCGGCCGACTGGGCCTCCCGGCGGAAGCGGGCCTGGAAGGACGGATCGCGCGCGAGGTCCGCGCGCAGCGTCTTCACCGCCACGGTGCGGCCGAGCCGGGTGTCGTGCGCGAGGTAGACCTCCGCCATGCCACCACGGCCGAGCACCTGGCCCAGCTCGTACCGGCCGCCGAGGCGACGCGGCTCTTCCATAGCTACCTACCAGCCCTCTCCGTCGGTCTCGGCCGCGCACGTCCGTGTGCGGCCGAAGGCTGCCGTCCGGGCCTACCGTACCCGGCTCGCGTTGTGTGACCTGGCCAAGCCCGTAACCCGATACAGGACCGGTATCGCAACGTGCAACGATGTGAAGGGGACGTGTGCAGGGTCACTTCTGGGACTTGATGACCGCCTCCATGACGTTCTTCGCGATCGGGGCGGCCAGGCCGCCACCGGAGATGTCGTCGCGGTTGGCGTTCTCGTCCTCGACCACCACGGCCACGGCGACCGGCGAGCTGCCGTCGCTGAGCCTCGCGTATGAGATGAACCACGCGTACGGGTTCGCGCTGTTCGCGACACCGTGCTGGGCGGTACCCGTCTTGCCACCGACGGTGACGCCGCCGCCGATCTGCGCCTTCTGACCCGTGCCGCTCTTGACGACCGTCTCCATCATCGACTGCAGGATCTGCGCGTTCGTCGGCGACAGCGGCCGGCTCAGCTCATGCGGCTCGGTCTTGGCGATCGGGTCGACGTTGGAGGACTCCAGCGTGTCGACCATGTACGGCTTCATCAGCTTGCCGTCGTTGGCGACGGCCGAGGCGACCATGGCCATCTGCAGCGGGGTGGCCGCGGTGTTGTACTGGCCGATGGAGGACAGGGCGGTCTGCGAGGAGTTCATGTGATCGGAGAACACCGAGGCGTTGGCGCGCACCGGGGTGAACTGCTCGGAGTCGAAGCCGAACTTCTTCGCCTCGGCCAGCATCTTGTCGTTGCCGAGGTCGGCGCCGATCTTGCCGAAGACGGTGTTGCAGGACACCCGCAGCGCCTCACGCATGTTGGCGTTCTTGCAGGGGATGTTCCCCTCGTTCTTCAGCTCGGTCGTGGTGCCCTTCATGATGTAGGGCAGCGGGGAGTCGGTGTTCTCGTCCGCCGACTTGTACAGCCCGTTCTCCAGCGCGGCCGCGGCCGTGACCACCTTGAAGGTGGAGCCCGGCGGGTAGGTCTCGCGCAGCGCCCGGTTCAGCATCGGGTCGGCCGGGTTGTTCTTCTTCTGGAGCTTGGTCCAGTTCTTGGAGTCCACGTCGGTGGAGTTGCCCGCGAAGGACGAGGGGTCGTACGACGGGTACGAGGCCAGCGCGAGGATCTTGCCGGTGGACGGTTCGAGGGCGACCACGGCGCCCTTGCCGCCCTGGCTCTTGAGGCCCTCGTACGCCTGCTTCTGCGCGGCCGCGTTGAGCGTGGTGACGACGTTGCCGCCCTGCTTCTGCTTGCCCGTGATCATGTCGAGGGTGTTGCGGAAGAAGAGCCGGTCGTCGTTGCCGGTGAGGATGCCGTCGTTGATCTTCTCCAGCTGGCTGCTGTCGAAGGCCTGCGAGGAGTAACCGGTGACCGGGGCCCACATGGGCCCGTTCTTGTACGTGCGCTTGTACTTGAAGTCGCCGCTCTTGGACTCGACGGATCCGGTTATCGGGTCGCCGTCGACGATGATGTCGCCCCGCGGGTTCGCGTACCGCTCGATGGCGACCCGACGGTTGTTCTTGTCGGTGCGAAGCGCGTCGGACTTGAGGTACTGGAGCCAGTTGTCGCGGATCAGCAGGGCCATTACGAGGAGCCCGCAGAAGATCGCGATCCGGCGCAGGGGCTTGTTCATGACGGGCGGACCACCTGGGTCATCTCGGCGTCGGGGTTGGCTGCGGGCGTGGGCGCCGGCCGGCGGGCGGTGTCGCTGATGCGGATCAGGATGCCGATCAGCGCCCAGTTGGCGATCACGGAGGAACCGCCGTAGGCGAGGAACGGCATCGTCATACCGGTCAGCGGGATGAGACCCATCACACCGCCGGCCACGACGAAGACCTGGAGGGCGAAGGCGCCGGACAGGCCGATGGCGAGCAGCTTGCCGAACGGGTCGCGGGCGGCGAGGGCGGTGCGCACGCCGCGTTCCGCGATCAGGCCGTAGATCAGCAGGATCGCCATGATGCCGGCCAGGCCCAGCTCCTCGCCGAAGGTGGCGAGGATGAAGTCGGAGTTGGCGGCGAACCGGATCAGCTCGGAGTGGCCCTGGCCCCAGCCGGTGCCGAGGGTGCCGCCGGAGCCGAACGCCCACAGGGCCTGCTGCAGCTGGTCGGAGTGGACTCCGGTGACGCCCGGGGTGCGGCTGAGCACGTACTCGTGCATCGGGTCGAGCCACGCCTGGACACGCACCTGGATGTGCGGCTCGAAGCTCGCCACGCCGACGGCGCCGGCCGCGGACATCAGCAGACCGAAGACGATCCAGCTGGTCCGCTCGGTGGCGACGTACAGCATGATGACGAACATTCCGAAGAACAGCAGCGACGTACCGAGGTCGGTCTCGAAGACCAGGATGAGGATCGAGATCGCCCAGACCACGAGGATCGGGCCGAGGTCGCGGCCGCGCGGCAGGTACAGGCCCATGAAGCGGCGGCTGGCCAGCGCCAGCGCGTCCCGCTTCACCATCAGGTAGCCGGCGAAGAACACCGCGAGCACGATCTTGGCGAACTCACCGGGCTGGATGGTGAAGCTGCCGACCTGGATCCAGATCTTGGCGCCGTAGACGTCGGCGCCCAGGCCCGGGACCAGCGGGAGCAGCAGCAGGAACAGCGAGGCCGCCATGGAGATGTACGTGTAGCGCTGCAGCGTGCGGTGGTCCTTGAGGAAGAACAGCACGGCGACGAAGAGCGCGATGCCCATCGCGGTGTAGATCAGCTGGTTGGTCGCCTTGCCGCCGGCCACGCCGATGCCCTGGAGCAGCTTGGACTGGTCGAGCCGCCAGATGGCGACCAGGCCCAGCCCGTTGAGCAGGGTGGCCAGCGGCAGCAGCAGCGGGTCGGCGTACGGGGCGAACTTCCGCACGCAGAAGTGGGCGATGCCGGCCAGCAGGCCGAGGCCCAGGCCGTAGGCCAGCAGGCCCGCGGGCACCTGGTCGTTGAGGGCCAGGCCCACGTTGGCGTAGGCGAACACCGGGATGGCCACGGCGAAGATCAGCAGGGCCAGTTCGGTGTTGCGGCGGCTCGGGGCGCCGATCGCGCCGATCGTGGACGTGTGGTGGGTCGACGAATTCGAAGTACTGCTCATCGTGTGACAGGGCCTCTCACGGCTTTACTGCTTGCCGCACTGATCGACGACCTTCTGCTCATCCTCGGAGAGGCTCGGGCCGGGGTTGGGCGTGGCGGTCGCGGTCGGGGTCGGGGACTTGGACGAGGGAGACGTCGTGGAGGCCGACGGGTTCGGCGTCGGTGATGCCTTGGACGTGAAGGCGGTACGGGTGGTTCCCGTGGTGCCTCCGGCCTCGCCCTGGCCCGTCTTGGCGTTCTTCTCGGTCTCCGCTGCCGTGCGTTCCGCCTGCTTCTTGCACGCGGAGGCCTGCACGGACAGTGCCTCGATCTTCGTCTGGGCCTGCTGCAGACCACCTGCGGCGATCGTGTTCTTGACCTGCTTCTGCTGGTAGGGCGGCAGGTACTTGAGTTCGATCTCGGGGTGGTCCTTCTCCACCTCCGAGAGCGACACCCAGGCCAGGTCCTGGCTGATGCCGCGGTACAGCGCCACGTGCTCGCCGTTGGTGCCGACGTAGTACTGCGTCTGCGTCCAGCGGTAACCGCTGTACAGGCCGCCGCCGATGACCGCGAGGGCCAGGCCGCCGTAGAGGGATCGCTTCAGCCACTTGCGGCCCTTGCGCGGCTTGACGAAGTCCTCGTCGGTGTAGTCGCCGAAGCTGCCGCCCGGGATGTAGCCGGTGTCGCCGGATCCGGGCGGGCCGAACTCGCCGCCGCCCTGTCCGTGGCCCTGGCGCCCGAGGTGGGAGGCGCGGCCGGCCGGGGTCTGCATGATGCCGTTGTCGTGCAGGTGGTGCTGGTTCTCGGCGACGGCGCCGACCACGACCGGGGTGTCGGACAGCTGTCCGGCGAGGGTGTCACCGGTGTCCAGGTCGAGGACGTCGGCGACGATGACGGTGATGTTGTCGGGGCCGCCGCCGCGCAGCGCGAGCTGGATCAGCTCCTGCACGGTCTCCTGCGGGCCCTGGTAGCTGGCGAGGGTCTCCTCCATCGTCTGGTGGGAGACGACGCCGGACAGGCCGTCGGAGCAGATCAGGTAGCGGTCGCCGGCCCGGACCTCGCGGATCGACAGGTCGGGTTCGACGTGGTCGCCGCTGCCGAGGGCGCGCATCAGCAGGGAGCGCTGCGGGTGGGTGGTGGCCTCTTCCTCGGTGATCCGGCCCTCGTCGACGAGCCGCTGCACCCAGGTGTGGTCCTGGGTGATCTGGGTCAGCACACCGTCGCGCAGCAGGTACGCGCGCGAGTCGCCCACGTGCACGAGACCGAGCCGCTGCCCGGTCCACAGCAGGGCGGTGAGGGTGGTGCCCATGCCCTCGAGCTGGGGGTCCTCCTCGACCATGGCGCGCAGCTGGTCGTTGGCGCGCTGCACGGCGGTGCCGAGGGAGGTGAGGATGTCGGAGCCGGGCACGTCGTCGTCGAGCGTGACCAGGGTGGAGATGACCTCGGAGGAGGCGACCTCGCCGGCCGCCTGACCGCCCATGCCGTCGGCGATGGCGAGCAGACGCGGACCGGCGTAACCGGAGTCCTCGTTGCCCTCCCGGATCATGCCTTTGTGCGATCCGGCGGCGAAGCGCAGTGACAGACTCATGCGCACCTCGCCAGTCGGCTCCGGGTACAGCCGGTCGTGTCGAGCCACACTGCCCACCCTCCGGTCGGGAGCGCGCCGGAGACCGGGGTGCGGCCTGCCGCTGCGTGCTCGCTCCGCTCGCTCATTGTCGTACTACTTCCGCAGCTCGATGACGGTTTTGCCGATGCGGATCGGCGCGCCCAGCGGGATCGGTGTGGGGGTCGTCAGCCGGGACCGGTCCAGATAGGTGCCGTTGGTGGAGCCGAGATCCTCGACGATCCACTGGCCGTCGCGGTCCGGGTAGATCCTGGCATGGCGGCTGGAGGCGTAGTCGTCGTCCAGCACGATCGTGGAGTCGTGTGCCCGGCCCAGGCTGATGGTCTGGCCCTGCAGCGCGACGGTGGTGCCGGTCAGTGTGCCTTCGGTCACAACCAGCTTGGTGGGGGCGTTGCGGCCCCGCCGCCCGCCGCCGCCCTGCTGGCCGCGCTGCTGCGGAGGCGCGGACTGCTGCCGGGCCGCCTGCTGCGGACGCGCGGCCTCTCTGCGCGACCCGCGCTGGGTGACACGCGTACCGAACAGGTCGCTCCGGATGACCTGCACGGCCACGATCACGAACAGCCACAGTACGGCCAGGAAACCCAGCCGCATGACCGTGAGGGTCAGCTCTGACATTGCCCCCGCTTCACCCTTCGGCTTGCCGGTAAATGATGGTGGTGCTGCCCACGACGATCCGCGAGCCGTCGCGGAGCGTAGCGCGGGTGGTGTGCTGCCCGTCCACCACGATGCCGTTGGTGGAACCGAGATCCTGGATCGTCGAGGGCGTTCCGGTCCGGATCTCGCAGTGCCGGCGGGAGACGCCGGGGTCGTCGATCCGCACGTCGGCGTCGGTGCTGCGGCCCAGCACCAGCGTCGCGCGGGAGATCTGGTGGCGGTTGCCGTTGATCTCGATCCAGTAGCGGGTGCGTCCGCCGCTCGCCGGGGCGGCCGGGGGCCGCTGCGAGGCGGGCTGGGGGTAGCCGTAGCCGCCGGGCCGCGCGCCGGGCGGCGGCGCGGACGGCATCGGAGGCGCTCCGGCGGGAGCGGCGGGCGGCTGGCCGTAGCCGCCCTGGCCGGGGCGGCCGGCCGGAGCCGAGGGGGCCGCGCCCTGCTGGCTGGCGGAGGAGGCGAGGGTGCGCGAGCGCACCCGGTACAGACCGGTGTCGAGGTCGTCCGCCTTCTCCAGGTTGACCTTGATCGGGCCCATGAAGGTGTAGCGCTGCTGCTTGGCGTAGTCGCGCACCATGCCGGCCAGCTCGTCGCCGAGCTGCCCTGAGTAGGGGCTGAGGCGCTCGAAGTCCGGCGCGCTCAGCTCCACGATGAAGTCGTTGGGGACCACGGTGCGGTCCCGGTTCCAGATGGTGGCGTTGTTGTCGCACTCCCGCTGGAGCGCACCGGCGATCTCGACCGGCTGGACCTCGGACTTGAAGACCTTGGCGAAGGTGCCGTTGACCAGACCTTCGAGACGCTGCTCGAACTTCTTCAGGACTCCCATGGGGCACCTCCTCCGTCGCTGACGCTGCTTCCTTAGCCCTGCTCTGTGCCGCTGTCTTGCCCGGTACTGCTTACTGATCGTATCTACGCGCTCGGCAATCAGCCGGTTCCCCGAGACGCTCCCCTTCGAACTCCTCCAGACAAGGATCGTAGAGGCGGGCACTGACCAGTGTCCCGCACCCGGCTGTGGTCCCGGTCCGCCTCCTGGGGAGATGCCCTGGACCGGTACGAGGTTGATACGTGAACAGGGACTCCCTGAAACGTGGCCGGGTACGGGGCGGGTCCCGGCGGCCGGGAAGGGATGTGAACCCACCCCGTACGACGTGCTAATGTTCTGCGTGTCGGAAGGGGCCAGCCCGAAAGGGACGGAGCCGGAAGACACACCCAATGCGCGGGTGGCGGAATAGGCAGACGCGCTGGATTCAGGTTCCAGTGCCCGCAAGGGCGTGGGGGTTCAACTCCCCCCTCGCGCACAGAGAAACCGACGAAACGGGTCTCTACCGGTGACGGAAGTCACGGTAGGGGCCCGTTTCTCGTTGTGTCCGGGTTTGTGAGGGATCGCACACCTGGGAACGGACATGGGAGACCCCATCGGTGAGCCATCTCACCGATGGGGTCTACGGCTTTTCTTCAAGTGATGTCGTGCTGTTACCTGGGGGCTTGCCCGGCTGGGCGGCGGCGGGTGTGAGGTGCCCGGTCGGGGTCCTGGTCTTCGGTTCTTTCGTCTGACGGCGATGGTGGGTGCGCCGGCGTGGTCGCTCGCCGCCGAGGGACGGCGTGTCCAGCCACTTTTTGATCTTGAGCGGGCCAACCGGGCTGGGCTCGGGGCCGCAGCCGGATTCGTCTGGTGCGCCGCATCTGCCGGGGGAGGGAAGGGCATCGGGCCGCACGGCGCAGCGCGGGCCGATGCGCGCGTGGTCGCCCTTTAGGAGGCTGTTGGTGTGGCGGTCGAGGCCGGCGTCCTGCCGGGCACGATGGGCTGCCCGGTGGGCCAGAAGCCACGTGCCGTCCTCGGCCTTCGTGTACTTGACCGTATGGGGGAGGCGACAACTCCACGGTCGACGGACACTGACGTCGACCTGGGCTTGGCGGGTCGTGGGCATGTCAGCGTGTTGCTGTAGCGGCGAAGGCGAGTCTGCGCGTACCTGCTCAGCCTGTGAGGGACGCTGCCCGACGCCCACCGGCGTCGCGCCGTTGACGATCTCCCGCCGGGCTGGAGTTACCGCACACCCCCATTGGGGTGATGTTGAACCAGCCACGGACCTACTACTACGGGAAGCTCATAGTCGCAGGTCAAAGGCACACTGACGGAGTGATGTGCGTCGTCACACCCGGGGATTTTGCGGGAACTGAGTGTTTAGCTAGACCTAAAGGTGGCATCCTTGAGGCAGCGGCAACATCCGCTGCCGTTACATGAGTTGGGGGTCATGCCATGAGCTTCTTCGCTCGCAGTGAGAGTAACGCCGAATTAGCCGGCGCTCAGTTGGCGCGGCAGGCAACAGCTTCCCTCGCGGGCTTGTTGGCAGGGCTGGGGAAGACGCGTTCGGACCTCGCCAAGGCCATGGGTGTCAGCCCTGGTCGGGTCAGTCAGATCATGTCGGGTGACGCAAATCTGACGGTGCGTACGTTGGCTGCGGCGGCGGAAGCGCTGGGCGCCGACGTCGAGATCAGGTTTTCTCCCCGCCGCCCACACATCGCAGAGGGGCAGTCTGCGGGCAGCGGAGAGTCCTCGCCCTTGCGTGGAAGTGGCATCCCTACGCATCGATGAGCCTGTCCGGCTGCCGACCAGGGACTTGCGAGCCTCTGGTGAGGCGACTGCCGCCACTAGGGGCGGCTGCGGCGGAGGCTGAACCCTCGCCGTTGCTGAGGCAGCGCGGAACTGTGGAAGGCATCGTTGGACAGTGCCTTGGCGCGCAGTGCCTCCAGATCGGCGTGTTCCGTCCGGCGGCCGTGCACGTAGGCGTACAGCAACAGGTCTCCGCAGCGGTTGCCGGCTTCACCGAAAGCACTGCGGCACTGATAGACCTCTTCCTCGGTCGGCTCCCGCATCCAGGCGATGTGGATTTCACGGCGGGCCTCATCTGTCTTGGTCTGCACCTCAAGCGCGTTGATCATGGCTTTGTCGGCAGCGTCGAAGAGGTTGGTGACCGCTTTGGCGAGCTGGGGATGCCGGTCCACCAGGTAGTTCTTGAGTTCGTGTACGAACACACGGAGCTGCGTTGACTTCTCGAAGCCGTCCATGAACTGGTCACACCAGCGGCGAGCGTCCAGCCGCATGCGGTACTCGAGTCGTTCCCTGAACCAGGCAATGCCCAGTGTCATGAACTTGACGTAGGGCTGAGTCGTGTCGTCCTGCCTCCTGCGCGGCATGGTCGTGATCCCGGTGGCCAGGCCTGCGGCGATCGGAGGCAGCTTCGCCAGGTGCGGAAGCGCCAGCCCGGCGGCGATCCCGACTGCGCCTGTCAGAGCGAGAACCAGGAGCGTCAGGCCGGTGGATCTCCAGCTGCCCAGCAGCCGGCCCTTGCCGGCGGAATGGCGGGCTAAGCCGATCCACGCGACGCCGGCGCTGAGGGCGGCCGGTAACGCGTATCCGGCGAGCCAGCTGTGGTGGTACCAGGTCATGAACGGCCCCAAGTCGTGCATGGACAGGTAGGACCGTCGCAGGCGAGCAGAGGGCGAGCCGGGCTCCCCCTCGGCGTGTGCGCCCAGCCCCCACGCTGCAGGCCTGCAGGGAGAGGGCTGCCGCGAGTACCGCAGATGATGTCACCTGCCGTTGCCTTGCGGCGTTACTTTGAGCAACAAGTGACCACCGACTGCGGTGATCCAGCCACTTTGCGCCTCGCAGCGGCCGGGGCCCTCGGCCCGTGGTCGTTTTGGCGTCCTGTTTCTGTGAGGAAGCTCTCAGGGTGCCTGTCGACCCGGTGTCTCGTGACTGCGGGCGAAGTCATGAGTGAGTCATTGTTCTGGTATACAGCCTGATCACCGGTTACGACAGGGCTAGATTGAGTGACAGACTTCTGATACTCATGGTCACATGCACTTTTCCCGTCCCTTCGGAATTTCCGGTCCCACGCTGTGGCTCCCCGAGCGGCGCCAGAGCGCGTCCGAGGCAGTGCGTCAGGGGCTGATCGACTCCGAGACGGCCGAGGAGCTCGGCCACAGTGCGCTGCCGGTCGCCGATCAGGCCGCGCCCGACCTGGCCGTCGAGGCCGCGCGCCGCGCGCTGGCGGATGCCGGGCTGGACGCCGGGTCGGTCGCCCTCCTGCTGCATGCCTGGATTCACTACCAGGGCCACGACCTGTGGTCTCCGCCCCACTACATAGCCGACCGGCTCGACGCCGACGCCGCCACACCCATCGGCATCCAGCAGGTGTGCAACGGCGGCGCGGCCGCCCTGGAGCTGGCGGCCGCCCGGCTGCTCGCCGAACCGGAGCTGGGCGCCGCCCTGATCACCACGGCCGACCGGTTCGCCGACCCCGGCTTCGACCGCTGGAGCGGTGACTACGGAATCGGCTACGGCGACGGCGCCACCGCCCTCGTCCTGCACGACCCCGGCCTGCGCCCGGCCGACCTGCTGCTCCACTCGATCGCCACCGTGGCCGCGCCCCAGTTGGAGCGCATGCACCGCGGGGACGACCCGTTCGGCCCGGCCCCCCGCTCGATCAGCGAGCGCGTCGACGTGCGGCGCACCAAGAAGGCGTTCCTTCAGGCCGAGGGGATCGAAGGATTCGGCAAGGCGAGCGCGGAGGCCCTGCGCCGGGTGGCGTCCGCCTGCCTCGAGGCCCCGGCTCTCCAGGTCTCCGGCGCCCGGCTGCGGTACGTCGTGCCGCCCCGGCTCGGCCGCAAGACCATCGACCTGGCGTACGCCCCGGTCCTCGGCGAGCTGGACGGTGCCGAACTGCTGCGGGTGGGGCAGGACACCGGGCACCTGGGCGCGGGCGACCTCGCGGCGAGCCTCGCCGAACTCCGTTCGGGGCGGCTGCTCTCCCGGGGCGAGTACGCCCTGGTGGTGAGCGCGGGGGCCGGGTTCACCTGGTCCGGTGTGCTGGTGGGCGCGACGGTCTGAGGGTGCCGTCGGCCGGCCGTACACCGTGAGGGCCGGGCGCGGACACACGGTCCGCGCCCGGCCCCTTGTGCGGCCTCAGGAAGGGCTCAGCCCGCGGCGGAGGCGAGCGCCAGCTCGAAGCGGTGGGGGTCCTGGGTGCAGGTCGTGCGGGACGCCGGGGTGGGGTCGAGAGATGCCTCGCCGCGCAGGATGTCCTGTTCCATCTGCAGCAGGAACGGCGAGGGCTCCAGGCCGAGTTCGGACACCAGCCGGCGGCGGAGTCTGCGCACCACGGCGAGCGACTCGGCCCGCCGTCCGCTGCGGTACAGCGCCAGCATCAGATGGCCGTGGAGATTCTCGTGCAGCGGGTGAAGGGACGTCAGCTCGGACAGCTCGGCGATCAGGTTGCGGTGCACTCCGCACTGCAGGTCCGCGAAGATGCGGTGCTCCTGTGCGCACAGCAGGGACTCCTCCAGGTGCAGGACCCGGGCGCCGAGCAGCTCGCCGGTCTCCACGTTGACCAGGGGAGCCCCGCGCCACAGGGAGAGTGCCTCGCGCAGCAGGACGGCGCCGCGTGCGTAGTCACCGTGCCGGACCGCCCGGGCACCCGCCTCGGCCAGCCGCTCGTACTCCGTGATGTCGAGCGTGGTGCGGGCGCTGGACAGGAGGTAGCTGCTGCCTTCGGTGACGAGGATGGTTTCGGCGGCCTCGGCGACGCTGATGCCGAGAGCGGTGGCCAGGCTGCGCCGGATCTGTCCGATGTACGTCTGGATGGTGGCGGTGGCCGTGCGTGGCGGCGCGTCTCCCCACAGTTCCTGTTCCAGGGAGTGGACGGAGATCGCCCGGTCCGCGTCCATGGCCAGCATGGCGAGGAGTCGTTTCGGTTTGGGTGCGAGCTGGATCGGTCGCATCTCGTCGTCCAGGACGGTCAGCGGACCGAGGACTCGTATGTGCACAGTTCCCCCATTATGACGACCCCGGGCACCCCGGCCGGGCCTGCCGGCCTCGCGGGGGGCGCGGAGGTGATACCTCTTGAACAGCGTCTGCTGCTATGACAGAGGTCTGTCTTAGTTATTCAAACTATGGGCCTGACCGGTTACGCTGCAAGATCTTTCATTTGTCTGTTACAGACATCTCACCTACGGCCCATGGCCTGGAGCAGACAGGTCGTCGGAGCCCCCGCCTGTGCTGCGGGGGCCGACGCAAAGCGATACGGCACGGGCCCCAGGACCCGTGCCGTGTTCACCCGAGCTCGGCCAGTGTGGCGATGGCTCGCTCCAGGTACTCCTCGAAGCGGGCACGTTCCTCGGGCTCGAAGGCGGCGCTGAGCGCCCCCTCCACCTGGAGGGCCGCCTTGTCGGCCTTCTTCGCCACGGCCCTCCCGGTCCGTGTGATCCGGTTGACGACCACCTTCTGGTGCAGCTTGGAGGGTTCGCGGGCGATGAGCCCGGTCTTCTCCAGGTTCGCCAGCACGGTGGCCACGGTCTGCGGGGTGACGAGGCACTCGCGGGCCAGCTGCGCCGCCGACATGCCGTCGGAGACGGAGAGCAGCAGCAGGATCGAGTACTGCGGCACGGTCAGGTCGAACTCCCGCAGTGCCTGGGTCTTGCGGGAGATCAGGGCCTGCTCGGCCCGCTTGATGGTGTGGCCCAGCCGGCCTGCGGCCAGTTGTTCCGCTGTAGTTTGCGCCATATCAGTATTCTCGTATATGGCAGAACTCGAAATAAAGCACTCCGGGCATCTACTTCCCCCGCCTGCGGCGTGCCGGGGGGATGGCGCAGGTCAGCCTGGCGGTGCAGGTGCGTCGACCGCGCTCGTCGGTGATGACGATTTCGTACGTGGCCGAGGACGTCCCCAGGTGCAGCGGCGTGCAGGTGGCGGTGACCAGCCCCGAGCGCACCCCCGCGTGGTGGGTGCACGACAGCTCCTGCCCGACGATGATGCGGTCGGTGCCGGCGTACATCCAGGCCGCGATCGAACCCACCGTCTCCGCGAGCACCGCGTTGGCGCCGCCGTGCAGCAGTCCGATCGGCTGCCGGTTGCCCTCCACCGGCATGGTGGCGACCACGAGGTCGGGCCGGCAGACGGTCAGCTCGATCCCGAGCCGCTCCACCAGCTGCTGCCCGATGTAGTCGGGCAGCACCTCGATCGGTCCCAGCCGGGTGGCGGGCGCCACGGTGTCCGTCACGCTCACTGGGCCGCGCCCGTCGTGACGGCGGTGGGCTCCGCGACCGGCTCGGCGGCGAGGGCCGGCTCCTCGGCCTGCTTCTTGCCCGACAGCAGTGCGGCGACGACCACCGCGCTCACCGCGCAGGCGGCGGCGACGATCCACATGGTGGTGTGCAGTCCGCTGGTGTAGGCGTCCGCGGTGGCCTTCACCACGGCGTCACGGGCACCCGCGGGCACCTTGGCGGCCGCGTCGGACAGGCTGCCCTGCAGGGCGCGGGAGGTCAGCTCGTCGGCGCCGCCCGGGTAGGCGCTCACCGCGTGCGAGTCCAGCGCGTTCTTGGTGAGCACGGTGACCAGGGCGCCCAGGCCGGCCATGGACACGGCGTCCGCGGTCAGCCGGACGGTGTTGAACATGCCGGCGGCCATGCCCATGCGCTCGGGCTCGACGGCCGAGACCGCCGCGCCGTCCAGGATGCCCAGCGAGATGCCGTAGCCGATGCCGAGGCAGAGCAGCGGACCGGCCAGCGCGAGCGTGGAGGAGCTGGGCTCGATCACGGTCAGCCAGGCGGCACCGACCGCCGAGAAGCACAGCAGCAGCACGAACAGGGCGCGCTGGGAGACCTTCTGCGCGGCCATGCCGGTGACGGCGGGCACCACCAGCGAGGGGCCGGTGAGCAGCAGCAGGGTCATGCCGATGCGGAACGCGGAAAGGCCGCTGGCGGAGGTGAGGTAGGGCGGCAGCACGATGACCAGCGCGACGAAGCTGAAGGCCAGGACCAGCGGCACCAGGCACACGGCCAGGAAGCGCCGGTTGGCGAAGAGGCCCAGGTCGAACATGGGGTTGTCGCTGCGGCGCTCGATCACGGCGAACACCACCATCAGCACCACGAAGCCGGCCAGCGAGGCGAGCACGGCCGGGTCGCTCCAGCCGCGAGCGGGGCCCTCGACCAGGGCCAGGACGAACAGCGCGATGCCGATGCTGAAGGCGAACGTGCCGCTCCAGTCGAAGCGCTGACCACCGTTCGGCTGGGGGCTGGGCAGCATGGGGGTGGCCAGCAGCACCAGGGCGGAGGCGCCGGCCAGGACCAGGAAGACCGAGCGCCAGCCCCACAGGTTGACCAGCGCGCCGCCGAACATCGGGCCGAACGCCAGGCCCGCGCCCAGGAACGTGCCGAAGAGCCCGAACGCCTTGGCGCGGGCGGCGTCGTCGAAGGACTGGGCCACGATCGCGGTGATCGAGGCGAGGGCCGCGCCGCTGCCGAAGCCCGCGATGGCCCGCGAGAGGTCGAGCAGCAGGATGCTGTTCGACAGGCCCGAGACGGCCATCCAGAAGGCGAAGAAGGCCATGCCCCAGGTGAACATGCGGCGGTGGCCGATCCGGTCGGCCAGCGAGCCCATCGCGGCCAGGCTGCTGGAGGCCGTGAGCATGTAGCCGTCCACCACCCACTGGGCGGCGGACAGGGAGCTGTGCAGGTCCGCGCTGATGTCGGGGACGGCGACGGAGGGTCCGGTGACCACGAGGGTCATCAGCGGGCCGACGACACACGCGGCGGCGAGTGTGGCCCGGGGGTTGCCGGTTGACACGGAGATTCCTCTTCTCTGGTGAATACGGGTGCTCTGGCAAGTGCGCAGCCAGGTAAAGGCGTCAGCTGAGACAGAACTCTGTCATAGATTAAGGGTCTGTGTGTTCTCGGTGTCAATAGCGTATGACAGAGGTCTGTGTAAGGATGTGACTCTGTCTTGCGGATGCGGGCACAGGAGAGGAAAGGCGGTGCGCACGGGGATGCGCGAGATACAACTGGGCGGCCGGGGCCGGAGCTTCGCGAGCGTCGGGCTCGGCTGCATGGGCATGTCGTGGGGGTACGACGAACTCGGCCGTGACGAGGCGGAGTCGATCGCCGTCGTCCACCGGGCCGTCGAGCTCGGCGTGGACCTGATCGACACCGCCGACCAGTACGGCCCCTTCACGAACGAACTCCTGGTCGGCAAGGCCCTGAAGGCGCTGAAGGAACGCCGGGACCAGGTGCTGCTGGCCACCAAGGGCGGCCTCGTCGTCGACGACCCGGCCACCTACCGCAGTCACCGCGACGGCCGCCCCGAGCACCTGCGCGCCGCCGTCGAGGCGAGCCTGACCCGGCTCGGGGTGGACCACATCGACCTCTACCAGCTCCACCGCATCGACCCCGAGGTCCCGGTGGAGGAGAGCTGGGGGGCGCTGTCCGAACTCGTCGCCGCGGGCAAGCTCGGTGCGCTCGGCCTCTCCGAGGCGTCCGTGGCGGAGATCCGGCGGGCGCAGGCCGTTCACCCGGTGGCCTCGGTGCAGAGCGAACTGTCGCTGTGGAGCCGCGAGTCGCTCGACAACGGGGTGGTGGAGTACTGCGGCGGCGAGGGCATCGCCTTCATCGCGTTCGCCCCGCTGGGCCGCGGCTTCCTCTCCGGCCGCATCTCCTCCCCCGGGGACCTGCCGAAGGCCGACGGCCGGCACGGGCTCGCCCGGTACCAGCCCGAGGCCCTCACCGCCAACCAGGCGATCATCGAGCGGGTGCGCGAGGCGGCCGAGGAGACCGGGGCCTCCGTCGCCCAGGTGTCGCTGGCCTGGGTGCTGGCGCAGGGCGACCACGTGGCCGTGCTCCCCGGCACCAAGACCCGCCGCTACCTCGAGGAGAACGTCGCCGCCGGCTCCCTGCGGCTGTCCCCCGCCGCCCTGGAACGGCTCGCGGACCTCCCGGCGGCGGTCGGCGTCCGCTGACCCGCGCCCCCATGCCGACCGGCCCCGAAGGCGCAGCGCGCCCTCGGGGCCGGTCCTTGTCGCAGGCCCCTCACACCGGCTGGCGCCGGGTGCCCGCGGCCAGCCGGGCCGGGAGGACCTCCCAGCCCTCGTCCGTGGCGGTCCGCAGCATCGCCGGGTGGTCGCCGACCACCGTGGGGTGCCCGACGCGGCGCAGCATGGTCAGATCGCCGGGGTCGTCGCCGTAGGCGTGGCAGTCGGCCGGGTCCGCGCCGAACTTCGCCAGCGCCTCCTGCATCGCGTCGCCCTTCGCGGGCCCGAACATCGCGTGCCGGATCGCCCCGGTCATCCGGCCCTGCGCGTCGATGTCCGGCTCGGTGCACAGCACCAGGTCGATGCCCAGGTCCTCGGTGATCGGGTACAGCGTGGCGGGCCAGGACCCGGAGATCACCACCGTGTGGTGCCCCGCCGCCTGGTGCCGGCGCAGCCGGGCGACGACCGGCTCGATGAACGGGCAGCCCTGGGCGCGCAGTTCGGCGTACCAGTTGCGGGCGTCCGCCCGCAGTTCCTGCCACGGCACGCCCGCGAACAGCTCGTAGAACTTGGACACCACCTCCACCGGGGTCACCCCCAGCTTGGCGAGCCGGCGAAGCGGCTCGACCTGGCGCTCGTACTCCGCGCCCGAGACGTCGCCCTGCTGCCGGAGCCGGTAGCGCAGCAGCGAGAACGGGGTCTTCATCGCGATCAGCGTCTCGTCGGCGTCGAAGAACGCCACCACGGGACGGTCGGGCGCGGCGGGGTGGAAGGGCTCGGCCAGGCCGGACGGATCGGTCGTCACTGTGGTGTTCCTCCAGGTTGCTGCGGGGTGGTGCGGTGCGTCGCCCGCGTCAGCAGGCCGGCCGCCCGCTGCGGATCGGCGGGGTCGACGCGCGACAGAAGGTGGCCGTCCGGGCGGACCAGCGCCACGGTGGGCGCCGGTCCCAGCGCCCTGGCGAGCGCCGGGGCGACCGCGCGGTCCAGCTCCACCACCGGGGCGGGCGCCAGCGCCTCGCGCAGCCGGTCCCGGGTGCCGGCCCAGCCGGGCGGCGGAGTGCGGGTACCGGGCCACAGCAGGGCGGTGGGCCGGTCGCGGTCGATCTCGGGCCAGGGCGAGGTGCCGCGCCCGGCCGCCCGGCCGCCGGCCGACCGGACCGGCAGCCGCGGGTGCTTCTCGCCGTAGCTGACATCGGTCTGGCTGAGCTGGGGGGCGACCTTGCGCTGGAACAGCCCGGTGCGGTCGGCGGCCCAGAACGCCGCGTCCCGCAGCGCCACCTTCGCCGGGGTGCTGACCACACCCGCCTTGGTGAGCAGTTCGGTGGAGCGGGCCACCTGGTGCGAGACCGTGCGCCGCTCGGCGTCGTACGAGCCGAGGATCTCCTCCCCGAAGTCGCCGCGCAGCACCCCGGACAGCTTCCAGGCGAGGTTGAAGGCGTCCTGCATCCCGGTGTTCATGCCCTGGCCGCCGGCCGGGCTGATCACATGGGCGGCGTCGCCCGCCAGGAAGCAGCGGCCCGCGCGGAACCGGGCGGCGATGCGCACCCGCACCCGGAAGGAGCCGCTCCACAGCAGCTCCTCGACCCGGCTGCGGCCGGCCGCCCGCTCGTCGACCATCCGCTGGAACAGCTCGGCCGGCGGCGGGTGCTCCTCGTCGAAGGCGTCGTGCGGCACATTCAGCGCGATGCGGTGCACGCCCCCGCCCATCGGGCCGAGCACGATCGCGCCGCTCGGGGAGTAGCAGTAGTGGGACAGGTCCTCGGACAGGGTGGTCGAAAGCCGGGCGTCGGTGATGGCGAAGGAGACGTCCACCGGCGGACCGTCGTAGGCGATGCCGAGCTGCTTGCGCACGGTGCTGTGGGCGCCGTCCGCGCCGATCAGCCAGTCCGGCTCCGTCTGCTCCGTCCGCCCGTCCTCGTGCTCCAGCTTGACCACGGGCAGCGGACCGGAGTTGTCCAGAGCGGTCAGCCGCACCCCCTCCTCGACCGTGCCGCCCAGCTCGGTGAGCCGCTCGCGCAGCACCCGCTCGGTCTCGTGCTGGGGGATGGTCAGCGCGAAGGGGTACGGGGCGTCCGCGAGCCTGCTCATCCAGGCCGTGGACAGCCGGCGCCCGCGCGAGTAGAAGGCGGTGCCCGCCAGCCGGTGGCCGCGGGAGACCAGCTCCTCGGTCACCCCGATCCGGTCGAGCAGTTCGAGGTTGCGCGGCCACACCACGTTGGCCCTCGAGTGCGCGGTGGTGCCGCGCCCGGCGTCCACCACCCGGACCGGGATGTCGTGCTGCAGCAGTTCACAGGCGATCAGCAGGCCGACCGGGCCCGCGCCGACCACCAGCACGTTCCGGCCGGTCGTCAGGCCGCCCACATCAGGCCCCCGTTGACCTCCAGCACACTGCCGTTGACGTAGCTGGACTCCTGGGAGGCGAGGAACACCGCGGCGTCCGCGACCTCCTTCGGGTCGCCCAGGCGGCCCGACAGCAGGCGGCCCCGGTAGGTGTCCCAGGCACGGGCGTTGGCCGCGAGGTCCTTGCCCATGCCCTCGTTGATGTAACCCGGCGAGAGGCAGTTGACGGCGATGTTCTTCGGGGCCAGCTCGGCCGCCGAGGTGCGGGTGAACATCTCCACGGCCGCCTTGCTCGCGCTGTAGGCGGCGGCGCCCACCGCGGCCCGGCTGGCCACGCAGGACGACACGTTGATGATCCGGCCGCCGCCCTGCGCGCTCATGTGCCCCGCAGCCGCCCTCGTGCACAGGAACACCCCGGTCACGTTGGTGGCCAGCGTGGTGTTCCAGTCGTCCAGGCTGAGCCGGGAGATCTTCCCGTCGCGGCTGGTGCCGGCGTTGTTGACCAGCACGTCGAGCCGGCCGGACGTCTCCACGGCCGCCGCCATCAGGTCGGCGACCGAGGCCTCGTGGGTGACGTCGGCGTAGTGGAAGCGGAGCCGGTCGCCGTGCTCGTCGGCGAGTTCCTTGATGTCGTACGGGTTGCGGGCGGCGGCGATCACCGAGGCGCCCTCGGCCAGGTAGGCCTCGGTGATCGCCCGGCCGAGTCCCCGGGTACCGCCGGTGACGACGATGGTCTTTCCGTGGAGCCGCATGGCTCCTCCATTCGTGAGTGGGGGGACTGGGGTCAGTACCAGTTCAGGAGGGCGGCCCCGGCGGTCATGCCGCCGCCCACCGAGGCGAGCAGCACCCGCTCGCCGCGGGTGAAGGGCTTGGCGCGGTGCGCGGCGTGCAGGGTGAGGGGGACCGACGCGGCGACCGTGTTGCCGAGGTGGGGCGCGGTGTAGACGACCCGCTCCGGGTCGATCCCGGCCCGCTCGACGAAGGTCTCCAGCAGCCGGGTGTTGGCCTGGTGGAAGACGAACCGGTCCACCTCGTCCAGGCGCAGCCCGCACTCGTCGAGCACCTCGTTGCCGAGCTTGTCGAGCACGCCCAGCGCGTAGTCGCGCACCGCGCGCCCGTCCATCCGGAAGAAGTGCTCGCCGGCGTCCCGGGCCCGCTGGTCGAGCGGGGTGCGGGTGCCGCCCGCCTCCACGCCCACGTAGTGGTTGAGCTCTCCGTTGGTGACCAGCCGCAGCGACTGCAGGCCGTAGCCGTCGGGCACCTGGCCCAGCAGCACCGCGCCCGCGCCGTCGCCGAACAGGCTCACCGTGCGGCGGTCGTCGCGGTCCATGATGGTGGAGAACATGTCCGCGCCGACCAGCAGCGCGTACGAGCCCTGCCGCCCGGTGGCGATCAGGCCCTCGGCGACGGCGAGACCGTACAGGAAGCCGCTGCACACGGCGTTGACGTCGAAGGCGGGCAGGGCGTCGAGGCCCAGCTTGTGCTGGAGGATCGAAGCCGTCGACGGCTGTGGCACGTCCGGGGTGCAGGTCGCCACGATCAGGGCGGCCAGCTGTTCGCGCACCTCGGGGCCGAGCCCGTCCAGCGCCTCGCGGGCCGCGGGCAGGGCGAGGTCGGAGGTGGTGGTGCCCGGCTCCGCGTAGCGGCGCTCGAGGATGCCCGTGCGTTCGGCGACCCACTCGGCGGACATGCCCGTCCACTCGCTGATCTGCTGGTTGTCGACGATCCGGTCGGGCGTGTGGGAGCCGATCGACAGAACACCGACGGCCATGGAAAGTCCCCCTAATGGTTGTGGCTTGCTGATGCGGTACGGGAAGCGCCGGCGAGCCGTCAGTAGCCCATGCCGAGGCCGCCGCTGACCGGCACCACGGCACCGGTGATGTAGGAGGCCTGCTCGCCGGTGAGGAAGGCCACCGCGTGGGCCACGTCCTCGGGAGTGCCGGTCCGCCCCAGCGGCGTCATGCTCAGGTACTCGCCGCGGCGAGCCGGGCGCAGGTCCTGGATCATGTCGGTCTCGATCATTCCGGGCGCCACGACGTTGACGGTGATGCCGCGGCTGCCCAGCTCCCAGGACAGGGAGCGGGCGAGACCGACCAGGCCGGCCTTGGCGGCCGTGTAGTTGGTCTGGCCCGGCGACCCGGTGAAGGCGACCGCCGAGGAGATCAGGACCATCCGTCCCCAGCGGCGGCCCAGCATGGCGCGGGCCGCGTGCTTGGCGACCCGGATCACCGCGCGCAGGTTGGTGTCGAGCACCGCGTCGACGTCGTCGTCGTCCAGTGTCAGCAGCAGCCGGTCCCGGGTGATCCCGGCGTTGGCCACCAGGACCTCGACCGGGCCGTGCGCGGCCTCCACCTCCTTGAACGCCCGCTCGACCTGCGCCTCGTCGGTGACGTCGCAGCGCACCGCGAACAGGCCCTCGGGCGGCTCGCCCGAGCGGTAGGTGACGGCGACCCGGTCGCCCCGCGCGGCCAGCACCCGGGCCACGGCCAGGCCGATGCCCCGGTTGCCCCCGGTGACCAGCACGGAGCGGCCCCCGGGGGCGTCGGTCGCGGTCATGCCGGCGTCACCGCGATCACCGCGTTCTGCCCGCCGAAGCCGAAGGAGTTGTTGACCGCCGCGCCGATCCGCATCGGGCGGGCCTCCTTGGCGACGACGTCCACCTGCACCTCGGGGTCGAGGGAGGAGAGGTTGGCGGTGGGCGGCACCAGGCCCTGCTCGACGGCGAGCACCGTGTAGACGGCCTCGGCCGCGCCGGCGGCGCCCAGCAGATGCCCCACCACGCCCTTGGTGGACGTGACGGCGGGCCGCTCGCCGAACACCCGGCGGATGACCCCCGACTCGGTCTTGTCGTTGAGGGGCGTCGACGTGCCGTGCGCGTTGACGTGGTCGACCTCGCCCGGCTCGATGAGCGCGTCGGCGAGCGCGGCCCGGATCGCCCGCTCGGCACCCCCGCCCGTCGGGTCGGGCGCGGAGGCGTGGTGGCCGTCGGCGGAGGCGCCGAAGCCGCTGATCCGGGCGCGGACGCGGGCGCCGCGCACCCGGGCGTCCTCGACCCGCTCCAGGACCAGCACCGCGGCACCCTCGCCGGCCACGAACCCGTCGCGGTCGGCGTCGAAGGGCCGGGAGGCGCCGGCCGGGTCGTCCGAGCGGGTCGACAGGGCGCCCGCGCGGGCCAGGCTGGCCATGGCGGTCGGGCTCATCGCCGCCTCGGCGCCGCCGGCCAGGACGATGTCGCACGCCCCGGACTCCAGCAGCGCACGGGCGTAGCCGATCGCGGTGTTGCCGGAGGCGCAGGCGGTGGAGACGACCTGGTTGGGGCCGAGCGCCTTGAGGTCCATCGCGATGTAGCCGGCCGTCATGTTGACCGGGCCCATCACCATCAGCAGCGGCGAGACGAATCCGGGTCCGTCGGACAGGTGCTTGCCGTGCTCCCGCTCGACGGTGGACCAGCCGCCCAGGGACGTACCCATGACGACGCCGACGCGGGCGCCGTCCCAGGCCGCCGGGTCCAGACCTGCGTCCTGCACGGCCTGGCGGGCGGCGACCACCCCGAAGTGGCTGATCGGGTCCATCCGCACCGCGGTGCGCCGGCCCAGCAGCGCCCCGGCGTCGAATCCGGGCACACGGCAGCTGAAGTCGACCGGGAGCCCGGTCAGTTCGGGATCGCGGGCGGCCGTCGCGGTGCCGGACCAGACCCGCTCGACATTGGCCTCGACGCCGATGCCGGCCGGGGTGACCAGGCCGACGCCGGTGACCGCGACGTCGAAGCGCTCGGTGCGGACGGCTCGCATCAGACGGTCACCTGCTCGGCGTCGATGCTGCGCAGCACGTCACCGATGGTGTTCTCCGGGGTGAGCGCGGTCTCGTCGATCTGCACGCCGAACTCCTTCTGCACGGCGACGCTCAGCTCGATCAGGGCCAGCGAGTCGAAGTCCAGGGCGTCGAAGGTGGCTTCGGCGTTCAGCTCCTCGAGCGCGACGCCCAGCTTGTCGACGATGAGGGCGAAGAGGCGGTCCTGGTTGGCGGACATGTGCAACTCCTGGGAGAAACAGGGATGGATGGGATGGGAGAGGACACCCGGTGTCGGAGTCCTGTCGGTGCCGGTGTCCCGGTCAGGGCCGGCTCACGGCCATGGCCGTGAAGGTGAAGCCGCCCCCGCCGTTGAGCACGAGCGCGTACTGGCCGGGGGCCAGCCGGTCGCCCCGGGCCAGGTCGGCGAGCGAGGCGTTCAGATCGCCCGCGCCCACGTGTCCGGTGGCGCGGCCGAGGTCGAGGGGTTCGGCCGAGGTCGACTCGCGCAGCGGCGGGAGGTACGCCTCGTCCATCGCCTTGGTGCCCAGGCGCGGGATCACGGCGTACCGCAGCCGGGGGTCGTCCGGGGCGAGTCCGGCGCGCCGCAGGCAGAGGTCCACCGCGGCCCGGATGCGGTCGTGAGCGGTCTTGGTGAACCGCTCGACCCCGTAGGCCTTGATGAAGGCGCGCTTGGTGCGGCGTACGTCGATCATCGGGCTGTGCCCCATGGGGGTGGCGTTGAGCTCGTCGTCACCGCGGTGCATCACCTCCAGCTCGGCGGCGACCGTGGTGCCGATCGCGTGCAGCAGCAGGTCGGCCGGGAGCGCGCCGTCGGCCCGGTGGACCAGGACCGCGGTGGCCGCGTCACCGGCCGCCATCCCGTAGTCGCTGCGCCAGCGGTGCCAGCTCGGCATCAGGAAGCGGTCGGCGGTGGTCACCAGGGCGGGACCCGCCGCCGGGTCGGCCAGCAGCCGGGCGGCGGCCGTCTCGATGCCGATGGCCCCGCCGTTGCACTGCTGCAGCAGCCCGATCGGCACGGCCATGTGCGCGCCGAGCCGTTCGGCCACGTAGTGCGGGGCCGACCAGGCGTCGTGGCCCTGGTGGTGGACGCTGGCGTGCAGCAGCAGCGACAGCTCCTCGGGCCGGGCGCCGCAGCGCAGCAGCACTTCGCGGGCGGCTTCCGTGGCCATGTCGGGCGGGGCCACCTCGGTGCTCACCGGCAGGGAGGTGTAGCCGAGGTCGCGGGCGGTGGGGGCGTCGATGTCGCCGCAGGCGACCGCGTCCTGCACCGTCTGCGACTCGGGCGGGTACCAGGCCCCGGCGACGAGTCCGAGCGGGGACGTCAGCTCCATGCCGGCCTCACCGCCCGTCGTCGGACGCAGCGGCCGCGACGCCGATCGTGGCGGTGCACAGCACGGCGTCGTCCTGGTGGAAGTCCACGGTCACCTGCCCGCCGTCCCGGTGGGCGCGCACCGTGACGGGGCTGTCGAGTTCCACGAACCGGTGGAAGGCGGCGTGGAAGCGGTGCGGATACACGTCGCCCGGACCCCGGCCGTCGGCGAGCACGGCGATCTGCCGGGCCGCCTCCAACAGGGCCATCGCGGGCACGTGGTCGAGCGGATGGTCGTACATCGCCGCGTGCCGCACCGGCACGTCGAGGCGGGCCTCGATGCCGTCGGCGGTGCTGCGGGAGTCCACCAGGACAACGTTGTGCGCCAGCTCCCGGCCCACCAGAGCCGGGTCGACCAGCACGCCGGCGCGCTCGGCGGGCATCGCCGAGGACATCGGCGGGACGCTGCCGCGGCTCTTCGCGCGGTGGGCGTGGTAGCCGTCGCCGCTGAGGTATCCGGCGGTCACGGTGCTCGTGCCCACGCGGTGCCCGCCGACGACGAAGGCGCACTCGAGCGTCGCGGCGAGCAGCCGGGTGCCGCGCCGCTTCAGCTCACGGGCGGCGACCTCGATGACGAACTCCGCGGGCGCCCCGCCGTCGGCGCGCAGCGCCGCCACGTCGGTGAACCCGGTCGTCCACTCGCTGATCAGGAACGAGGTGCCGTAGGGCACGTCCAGCCACTGGTGGGCGACGACGGTCACCGCCTGCCGGGCGGCCTCGAGGAGGAACAGCGGGTCGAGCAGCTCGGGGCGCCAGGCGTGGTCGTTGTAGTAGGCGTGTGCCCGCGGCCCCTGCAGCGCCACCGCGAAGGTGTCCTCGCCCAGCCGGGCGGCGTCCGTGACGAACACCTCCATCACCGCGGTGCGGTGCACCAGTGCCCGGTCCATGGGGCGCTGGTAGGAGAGTGGGGCCGCAGGCGCAACGGTTCGCTCCTGCTGGGCAAGGGGCATGACGCAGTCCGTTCGACTTGGGGGAACTCGGAACGCGGAACTCGGGAACTCGGATCGGGAGAACTCGGATCGGCGGGATCGCGGGGGGGGGATTTCGGGTGGGGGGATTTCGGGTGGGGAATCTCGGATCTGGGGGGGATATCGGGTTGGGGGGATGCGGGGCACGCGGGCGCACATGCGGCTCGGAAAAGGGGCTCTGCATGGCGTGGGGGAGGCGCTCCGATGCGGCTCCCTGCGGCGTACGACCAGTCTGGCAGCCGCCCCCAGTGCCTGATCGAAGAGCGCGCGGGGAACGGCTGAGGACCCCGGTATGGGCTGCTGGAGACTCACTCAAGAACCGCTGGAACATGGCCGGCCGGGGCCACCGGGGTGTCCTGCCGGTTGCGCGGACACGACGAAGGGCCGTCCTCGGAGCGAGGACGGCCCTTTGCAGAAGTTCAGGCTGCGGTGACCTGTTGACGTTCGGGTGGCGGTGTCACCCGTCGACGTTCAGCACCACCTTGCCCCGGACGTGCCCGGTCGCCACGAGTTCGTGCGCCCGGGCCGCCTCCGCGAGCGGGAACTCGGCGCTGACGTGCACCCGTACCGCCTCCCGTCCGGCCATCGCGGCCAGCTCGGCGAGGTCGGCCGCGTCGGGGCGTACGAACACGTAGTGGCCGCCCAGCGCGACGACGTCGCCCGAGATCGAGGCCAGGCGTCCGCCCGGCCGCAGCAGGGCCGGCGAGGCCTGCAGGGTCTCCCCGCCCATCAGGTCGAACACCGCGTCCACGCCGCCGGGCGCCAGTGCCCTCACCCGCTCGGCCAGGCCCGGACCGTAGGTGACCGGCAGGGCGCCGAGGGAACGCAGGTAGTCGTGGTTGCGTTCGCTCGCGGTGCCGATGACGGTGGCCCCCAGCTCCCGGGCTATCTGCACGGCCAGCGAACCGACCCCGCCCGCCGCCGCGTGCACCAGCAGCACCTCGCCCGCCGCGAGGCGCAGATGGCGGCGGAGCGCCTGGTAGGCGGTGAGCCCGGCGGCGGGCAGGCCCGCGGCCTCCCGCAGGCCCAGGCCGGCCGGCTTGTGCGCGAGGGTGCGCACGGGAGCGGCGACCAGCTCGCCGTAGGTGCCGCGCTGCATGTGGTCGCAGCGGACGTAGCCGACGACCTCGTCGCCGGGGGCGAACTCGGTCACGCCGATGCCGGTCCGCTCGACCACCCCGGACACGTCACAGCCCATCACCATCGGGAAGTGCGCCTCGAACCAGTCGTCTATGTAGCCTTCGCGGATCTTCCAGTCCGCGGGGTTGACGCCCGCGTACGCGACCCGCACCAGGACCAGGTCCGGGCCCAGCTTGGGCTCGGGAAGGTCCATGAGCTGCAGGACCTCGGGTCCGCCGTACTGGTTGATGGCCACTGCCTTCACTTGCACAACCTCCCTGCGGGCGGATCCGGTTCGCGCCCGCGGCTCGTCACTCGTGTTAGACCATAAGACAGAGTTCTGTTTTACTGGTGACAGTTGACATATGAATGTCGCGGTGGGCAGGGTGGGCGCATGCTCGCACTGTCTGCCACCACCGGTCGCTTCGGAACCAACGTCCACATCGTGGCCTCGGGCCCCGGGCAGCCCTGTCTCATCGTCGACCCAGGTCACGACGCCGCCGGCGCGGTGGAGCGGGCCGTGCGCGAGCACCGCCTGGAACCCGAAGCAGTGCTGATCACCCACGGCCACATGGACCACACCTGGGACGCCGTCCCGCTCGCCCGGCGGTACGGCATCCCGGCCTGGATCCACCCGGCCGACCGCTACCAGTTCGGCGCCCCCGCCAAGGGTCTGCCGGACACCTTCCCCCGGGAGCTCCTGGTCGGACACCCCGACCAGGAGCCGGAGGAGGTCCGCGAACTGCCCGCGCAGGGCGGTGAGTTGACCTTCGCCGCCGGCCTGGTCACGGTGCTGCACACACCGGGCCACACCGGGGGATCCAGCATGTTCCGCTTCGACGGCGACCGCCCGCTGCTCGCCACGGGAGACACCCTGCTCGCCACCGGCAGGGGCCGCGCGGACGCCCCGGGCGCCAGCCCCGCGAGCCTCGAGGTCTCGGTACGGGAAGTAGCCCGGCTCTGCCCCGAGGAGACGGTCCTGCTCACCGGGCACGGGCCCGCCACCACACTTGGAGAGATCACCATCCGATGAGCCAGTCACGCGTCGTCCGCTTCGACACCTTCGGCGACCCCTCGGTCCTCGCCGTCACCGAACTCACGCCCCCCGAGCCGCAGGCCGGGGAAGTCACCGTCGACGTGCGCTACGCCGGCGTCAACTTCGCGGAAGTGATGTTCCGCCGGGGCCAGTTCCCCGTCGATCTGCCGCACTTCCCGGGCCTGGAGGCCGTCGGCACCGTCCGCGCGATCGGCGAGGGCGTGACCGGCCTCACCGTCGGCGAGGAGGTGGCCGCGCTGACCCTGGGCGGCGGCGGCAACGCCGACGTGGTGGCCGTCCCCGCCGCGCACGTCGTACCGCTGACCGGCCGCCTCGCCGGTGTCGACCGTGCGGCGGCCGCCGGTGCGCTGTGCAATGTGACGACGGCGCTGGGCGTGCTCACCTCGGCGGGCCATCTGGCCGCGGGCGAGACCGTGGTGGTGCTCGCCGCCGCGGGCGGTGTCGGTACGGCCGCGGCCCAGCTGGCGCGCGTCCTCGGCGCGGGCACGGTGATCGGCGCGACCAGCTCCGCGGACAAGGCGGAGTACGCGCGCACCTTCGGCTACGACAGCGTCGTCCCCTACGAGCAGCTGGCGGACGAGGTCGCCGAGCGCACCGGCGGCCGGGGCGCCGACCTCGTCCTGGACTCGGTCGGCGGGAGCTTCCGCTCCGAGGTGACCGGCCTGCTCGCCGCGTTCGGCCGGCATGTGATCTTCGGTAACGCGGCCGACAGCGACGTCACCTTCGAGGGCAACCACCCCTGGTACACGAACAGTTCGCTGGCGGGCTACAACCTGGGCGGCGTCGCCGGCCGCGCTCCCGAACTGCTGCGTACGCATCTGGAGCAGGCGCTCGCGCACGTGGCGGCCGGCGAGGTGCGGGTCGACACCACGGTGCTGCCGCTGAAGGACGTCGCGCACGCCCACGAACTGCTGGAGACGCGCGCCTCCAGGGGCAAGTACGTCCTCGACACGCGCATCTGAGCGACCGCGCTCGCGGTCACGGGGGAACAGAAACACGGGGGAACGAGAAATGCGCACATCGGAATCAGGGCTGCCCGTCGAGCCGGTGTACGGGCCTGACGCCCTCGACGGCTGGGACCCCGCGGGCAGGCTCGGCGAGCCGGGGGCCTACCCCTTCACCCGCGGTGTCCATCCGACGATGTACGCGGGCCGGCCGTGGACCATGCGCCAGTACGCCGGTTTCGGCACCGCGGTCGAGTCCAACGCCCGCTACCAGCAGTTGATCGCCAACGGGACCATGGGCCTGTCGGTCGCCTTCGACCTGCCCACCCAGATGGGGTACGACAGCAACGCCGACCTCGCGTCCGGTGAGGTCGGCAAGGTCGGTGTGGCGATCGACTCGATCGAGGACATGCGGGTGCTGTTCGACGGCATCCCGCTGGACAAGGTCT
>NZ_JBITSQ010000010.1:172394-391587 GCF_044541035.1 Streptomyces sp. NPDC085866 | reverse complement strand
GCGAAGTCGTCCACGTCCATGCCGGCCGCGACCGCCGTGCGGACGTACTCGATCCCGTTGGCGAGGGTGAAGGCGATCTCCTGCGCGGGCGACGCTCCCGCCTCGGCCATGTGGTAGCCCGAGATCGAGATGGTGTTCCACTTCGGGATCTCGGCCCGGCAGTACTTGAAGATGTCGGCGGTCAGTCGGAGGGAGGGCTTCGGCGGGAAGATGTAGGTGCCCCGCGCGATGTACTCCTTGAGCACGTCGTTCTGGATCGTGCCCGTCAGCCGGTCCGCCGGTACGCCCTGCTCCTCGGCGACCAGCTGGTACAGGAGCAGCAGCAGGGCCGCCGGGGCGTTGATCGTCATCGACGTCGAGACCTTGTCCAGCGGGATGCCGTCGAACAGCACCCGCATGTCCTCGATCGAGTCGATCGCCACACCGACCTTGCCGACCTCACCGGACGCGAGGGGCGCGTCGGAGTCGTGGCCCATCTGGGTGGGCAGGTCGAAGGCGACCGACAGGCCCGTGGTGCCGTGCGCGATCAGCTGCCGGTAGCGGGCGTTGGACTCGACCGCGGTGCCGAAACCGGCGTACTGGCGCATGGTCCAGGGGCGGCCGGTGTACATGGTCGGGTACACCCCGCGGGTGTACGGGTACGACCCCGGTTCGCCCAGCTTCCCGGCCGGGTCCCAGCCGGCGAGGTCCGCCGGCCCGTAGACCGGCTCGATCGGCAGCCCCGACTCCGACTCACGCGCCATGGATGCCTCCGCAGTACGGTTTGTCCCTCCTCACCATGCCCCGTAGTTCGGCGGCGGTCACGCGGGGAAACATCCCCGGCATGAGGATCCCGGGGAGACCAGCCGTCCTACTCGTCTCGGCCGCCGCCCTCGCCGCGCTCTGCGGCTGCACCGTGCAGCCCCAGGACGCCGACGGCAAGCACCGCCCGCCGGTGCAGGTCCGGCTGCCCTCCAGCCCCGCCGCAGAACCCACCCGAACGGCCGAGAGCACGCCCGCCGCCAAGCCCGACCGGCCCGCGCCCCGGGTGCTGTGGACACGCGGGGACAGCGGCCCTGGCGTGCGCGAGCTGCAGGCGCGGCTCCGCCAGGTCGCCTGGCTGTTCGACGGACCGACGGGGACGTACGACGATCTGACCGAGCAGGCCGTCCGTGGCTTCCAGGGCAAGCGCGGGCTGCCGCGGACGGGAGAGCTGGACACCGTCACCTGGCAGCGGCTGCTGGCCATGACACACCGGCCGGGCCGATGGGAGCTGTACCTGATGGGCGGTCAGCCGGCCGCCGCGCCCGACCCGCGCTGCCTGACCGGCCGGGTGCTGTGCGTCAGCAAGACCAGCCGGACGCTGCGCTGGATGATCGACGGGCGCACGGTCGAGACGGTGTCCGTCCGCTTCGGCACCCAGTACACCCCCACCCGCGAGGGTGAGTTCCACGTCTACTGGAAGTCACGGCACCACGTGTCGACCCTCTACCACTCCCCGATGCCGTACGCGATGTTCTTCAGCGGCGGCCAGGCGGTGCACTACTCCTACGACTTCGCGGCGCGCGGGTACGCGGGCGGTTCGCACGGATGCGTCAACGTGCGGGACGAGGCGGCGATCGCGCGGCTGTTCGCGCAGGTGAGGATCGGCGACAAGGTCGTCGTCTCCTGGTGAGGAAGCGGGGCGCGGGCGGGACCGGGGGAACGTGTCCCGCCCGCGCCAGGTGCACGAGCCGCGGGTACGGGGGGAACCCCGGCTCAGTGCTACGGCCGATGACCAGTCGGCTCACTCAGTACTGCGTCGCGGGGCCCGGAAATGTCACACCCCTCGCGGAAAAATTTTCGCGGTTCACAAAACCGCAGGTCACAGGCGGGGTAGGTGCCCGCAGAACTCAGAGCGCGGTGTACGACGGGCTCGGCGAGGGCACCGGTCCGGCAGCCTTCCGGTCCGGGCCGAGGGGCACGAGGGCCGAGGGTGCGGGGCTGACGGCGCGGCCCCGGCGGTCGTGGCGGTGGCCGTGACCCCGGCCCGGGTGACCGTCGTCGTCACCGCCCTGGCCGTTCCCGTCACCCTTGTCCTTGCCGTCGCCGTCGCCCCCGCGGCCCTTGCCGCCCTCGTCGTCGCCGGTGCCCTTGCCCGTACCGCCGGAGCTGTACTGGCCCGCCAGGACGGACTTGCAGTACGTGGCCACCCGGGAGGAGCCGCCCGCCAGGCCCTCCAGGACCCGCCTGCGGTCGGATCCCAGCTCCCTGCCGTCCCTCAGGTCGCGGCAGGCCGCGCGTGCGACCTGCCACCAGGTGCCGGGGGTCCCGGAGGCGTCACCGGAACCGGGCGTGACGCCCGGGTGCGTGCCCTGCTGGGTGGCTCCGCCGGAGGGGTCGAGCGACCCGCTCGTACCGCCCTCGGGCGTGTCCGTGCTCGGGCGGATGCCCTCGGGGGACTGCGGCGTGGGCGAGGTGTGCGGCTGCCCGGGGCTCTGGGCGGCGGAGACGGAGGAGGTGGGATTTGGGTGGTCGTCGTGGAACGGGATCGGCAGCACCCCGCTGCCGGCGGCCATGGCGACCCCGCCGAGCGTGCCCGCGGCCACCGCCGCGGCGAGCGCGAGGCGCACCGGGCGGGCCCAGCGCGGGCGACGGGCGCGGGTTCCGGTACGAGTCGGGGCGCCGATGCGGACCAGTCCCGCGTCGGAGACGCTCGCGGGCGGGCGGGAGCGCCCGGCGGGGGTGCCGTCGCCGAGCGCGGCGGCGGTCCGTTCGGCCTCGGCCGCCTCTCGGGCCTTGCGGAACGCTGCCAACGCGCCCTGCTCGCCGGGGAGTTCACCGGTCGCGGGAGCCGCCTCGGCGGAGAGTGCGCCCAACGCCTTCGCAAGCCGTTCCGCCTGGTCAGATGAGGAGGCGTCGACGGCTTCCAGCGACTCACCGCGCAGCAGACGTTCCGCCAAATCACGGGTAAGCCACTTGTTGTGCTCGTCGGCCATCACATGTCCTTCTGCGTCCTCGCACGCGTATGCGTCACAGTTGCGGACGTCACCGCGCGACCACGCGGTTCTCGCTGGGGAGGGAGCGCGTCGAGCACGCCCGCCGATTCCGGATCGTCACCGAGCAGCTCCGCCAGCCGCTTCAGACCGCGGTGCGCGGCGGTGCGTACGGCGCCCGCGCGCTTGCCGAGGGTCTCGGCGGCCGACTTGGCGTCCAGGCCGACCACCACGCGCAGCACCACGGCCTCGGCCTGGTCCTGCGGGAGCCGGGCGATGAGCGAGAGGGTGCTGTCGGTGGCCAGGGCCTCGATGGCCTCGCCGGCCGTGTCGGACTCGGCGGGCCGGCCGGTCAGTTCCGTCTCGTCGCCGCCTATCGCGGGGCGGCGGCCACGCATCCGTATGTGATCCAGGGCGCGGTTGCGGGCGATACGGGCGGCCCAGCCCCGGAAGCGGTCCGCGTCACCGCTGAATCGGTCGAGGTCCCGGGCTATCTGCAGCCAGGCCTCGGACGTCACGTCCTCGGCGTCCGGGTCGCCGACCAGCGTGCGTACGTATCCGAGCAGCCTCGGGTGCACCGCGCGGTACACCGTACGGAACGCGGTCTCATCCCCGCCCTGTGCCGCACGCACCGCGGTGGTCAGCTCCGCGTCGTCCCCCAGCACCGCACTCCCTTTACGCCTGTCTTCGGTCGGCGCGAATGGCACGTTACGGCGTGAAACCGCTCCCGTCCAGGTCGGTAGAAGATGCAACTAACTCGTGACGCGCCCAGGTGTGACAGAAAACGCACTCTCGACGCTGAAGGAAGTACGGGCCGCACGGCGGCCCGTGAGCGCGACGGCCGGGGCCTCTCCTGTGGGGGGTGGCGGCCCCGGCCGTTGCCCTGGCGCCTCACGGCGCTGTCGAGCCGACGTCCGACGGTGGGTGAATCCTCACGTCGGCAGGTGAACCCTCGCGTCCGACAGCGGGGACGACGTTACTTCTTCCCGCCGGACTTCCCGGAGTTGGCAGAGTTGGTGGGCTTTTCTCCCACTTTGCCACTGTTGTCACTATTGCCGTTACTGGTGCCGTTGCCGCTACTGGTGCTGTTGCTGCTGTCGGAACTGCTGCGCTCGTTGCCGCTGTTGTGCGTCTTGTCGCCCTTGTCGCCCTTGTCACTGTTCACACCGTCGGCGCGCGCGATCCGCTCGGCGCAGTAGCCGGCGACGTTCTCCTCGCCGCCCGCTGCCGTGACGAGCCGCTGCCAGGCCGTGGCGCCCAGGGCCTTGCCGTGGTCCTTGACCTGCTCGTAGGCGCGGCACTGGGCCAGGGTGTCCTTCGCCGTGGCCGGGTGGTGGGGGCGCACCGAAGCACCTGCGGACCCGGGAGCGGCCGGCTCCGCGGTCGACTGTCCCGGGGCACTCGACGAGGGCCGCTTCTGCTGCCCGCCGTCGTCCTTCCCGGATCGCACGGAGTCGATCGCGGCGAAGGCGACGCCGCCCAGCGTGACGCTCGCGAGGAACACCGAGACGGTGGCCTTCAGCGAGAGCCTGGCGCCGCGCGCCTGCCGGGGCCGCCAGTCGTCCCGGCGCCGGGTCCGCACCGCGTGCGCACCGGAGTCACGGGCGGCACGGAACGCGGCCACGGCGCGTCGCTCGGCCTCGGGGTCGATACCGCTCGAGGTTCCGCCCGGGCTGAGCGCGGCGCCGAGCCGCACCTCGAAGGCGGCGACCCGGTCGGCCGGGGCCGGCCCCAGGACGGTGCCGCCAGGGTGCCCGCGCCGGCGGCCGGGCTCCTCGCCGCTGTGCCGTTCACCCATGTCCGTTCCCGATCCTGTTCCTGGTGCGGCCCGCCCGGCGTCTCGGATCTGCCGGGGGCCTCGCCCCACTGTCTCTGCAGAATCCATACGGCTGGCGGCCGTCAGCGTTCATTTCGACTCCCCCAGCGTCCGCGAGCCGTCATCCGTCACACCTGCGTCCGCCGCGTCCTGGACGCCCAGCTGGCGGGCGAGCCGCTTCAGCCCGCGGTACGCGGCCGTACGGACCGCGCCCGGTCGCTTGCCGAGCACGCGCGCGACGGAGGGGCCGTCGAGGCCGACGACCACCCGCAGCAGGACGGCCTCGGCCTGGTCGCGCGGCAGTGACCGGACCAGTTCCAGGGCGCGCTCGGTGGAGATGGACTCCAACGCCTGTTCGTGGGTGCTGTGCGGCCCCGGCAGATCCAGTACGTCCTGTTCGAGCGCCGTCCCCCGGGGCCGTACCCGCTGCCTGCGCAGGTGGTCCAGGGCCCGGTGCCGGGCGATGGTCGCGGTCCAGCCGCGGAACCCGGCACCGTCTCCCCGGAACCTGCCGAGGTCGCGGGCTATCTCCAGCCAGGCGTCGGAGGCCACGTCCTCGGCGTCCTCGCCGACGAGGCCGCGCAGAAAGCCGAGGAGGCCCGGCTGCACGATCCGGTAGGCCACCGCGAAGGCGTTCTCGTCACCGTCCTGGGCCCGTGCGACGGCCGCGCCCAATTCCCCGTCGTACGCCTGTACGCGGCGGGGTTCCCTTCCGTGGCCCAAGAACCGTCCTCGTCCGTACCGAGCCCGGGCCGCGCCCGCGCTCGCCTCGAATCCCCATCGTGCGACACGGCAGCCCGTGTCCCACGCCCCACGGTCATCAGCGCCGAAGCTCACAGATTTGTCACAGTCGGCAGCGGGCTGCTTGTCACGGCCCGCCGCGGCCTCGCCGGTCACACCCGCGGCGCCGACGTCAGCCCATGGCGACACACGGATGCGCACCGGGCCGTATCCACCCCATGAGCTGGTTCATCGTGGCCCTGCTGCCGTGTCGCCCCGTTCGTGGCGCCGTTGGAGCCGACCCGGCCGGCGCGGCGACGCAGCACGTACGAGCACGGGACCGCGAAGAGGGCAGCACGAATCAACCCTTTGACAGACACATTGAGTTCGATGAAGGCCCGGTTGTGCGGCGGCTACGGAAAGGACGGTGAGCGTTCGGATGGAGCGGTGCGAACAGGGCAGAGCGGAATCGCTCTCACCGAGGCAAGACTTCCCGGATTTACACCGCTTCTTGGGCAGACCTGGCTGAAGTGCTGACTGCCGCTGTTGCCTGTAGCGGGGCGACGTCGGTCTGCTGGAGTTCCGCCAGGAGCTGGTTCCGCCCGGCCAGAAGCTCGGTCAGGATACGGCGGGCCGAGCGCAGGAGTTCGGCTACATCGCCGCCGGCGAGCTCGTACTTGACGGTGGATCCCTCTCGTGTGGACACGACGATGCCTGCACGGCGCAGGACCGCCAGCTGCTGCGAGAGACTCGAAGGCTCGATCTCGATATCGGCGAGCAAGTCCCGCACCGGGACCGGGCCGTGCTGCAGCAGTTCCAGGACCCTGATGCGCGCTGGGTGCCCGAGCATACGGAAGAACTCCGCCTTGGCTTGGTAGAGAGGTACTTGCACAGCACTCTTCCTGCCTGTCGAGGTGGCTTCTCGTATCGCGGTGGCGCCCTGAGGACGCCACCGCGATGCGTGTCGTGCCTGCTCATTCTTCTCGGTCCGGGTGCCCGTCGTTCATGAGTTGTCATCCTCTCCATGTGATGGCTTGAAGAAGTATTCAACTCATGGGCGCACGTCAGCCCGGTCCTCGAGTACGGCCTAGACCTCGAGTTGCTCTTCGATCCGCTTGAGCTGATGGCGGGCCATGGCCAGGTTCGAGCGGGCCTTGTCGATGACGAGATAGACGAACAGGCCGTTGCCGCTGCGGCCGGTCACCAGCCGGATGAGGTGGTACTGCCCTCCCAGCGTGATCAGGATGTCCTCGATCTGGCTCTCGAGGCCCAGATGCTCCATCGTGCGCACCTTGGCGCGGATCACGTCCGTGTTCCCGGCCGCGGCGACCGTCAGGTCCAGGTCCCTGCCCCCGCCCAAGGTGCCGAGGGCCATGCCGCTGGTGTAGTCGACGACAGCCGCCCCCAGCGCCCCCTCGATCCCGCTCATCATTTCCTTCAGAGCCACTTCCACACTCGCCATCGGCGCTTCCCTTTGGTTGTCGGCTGCGGCGGGCTGCCCGTTCCTCACCCGCCCACAACCGCACCGTAGGCGCGCCGGCCCGGCGGGCGACAAGCCTGCTCGGAAGCGGCCCAAGATGATCGGACAGCCTTCGAATGTGCTTGTCTGACGATCAGAATTGACGAGCCGTCCGAAGAACGGCTCGGACAGCGCTGACGCGGGTGCTGGAGCTGCTCCCGGACACGGACTGGTGATCGGCGATCTGGTGATGGCACCCCACTGACGGTGAGACACGGCACCCCGTCGCCGGTGGCTCCGGCGACGGGGTGCGTCGGATGGTGCTTGTGGTGACCTGCTCAGGCGCAGTTGCCCGATGAATCCGGCCGGCGGCCCGCCCGTCCGGGAGCGGCACCGCCGGGCGTTCAGGCGGAAGCGGTCGCGTCGCGACAGAGCAGGCGCAGGGAACCCTGGCCGGCGAAGCAGCGGCGGGCCTCCTCGATGGGGTCCCACAGCTTGCCGTCGGGTGTGCGGACCCAGTGGTCGCCGCCGGTCGACCACCACTCGGCGCCGGTCTGGCGGACGATGACCTCGCCGGCGTAGGCACCGAAACCGCGCAGCACGTTCCCGACCGCCGCGTACGGCGGATCCTCGCGGCGGATGTCCTCGATCATCCGGTCCACCCGCCACAGGCTCTGTGCCGAGTAGTCGAGCCGCACCCGCGCGCCCTCGCGCATGGTCGCCACCGCGTCGGCCGCCCACCGGACGGGCTTCGCCGCTGCGTGCGGCCTGGTCTCCTGCTGTGCTGTCACGTACGGCGCTGTCACATAGGGAGAAGCGGCCGGGGCATGGCATCCGTCACCCGGATCGGACCCGGTTCCGCAATCGGCGCAGGACCGCCCCACCGCCACCGCACGACGGCCACAGGAATCCCCCAGAACCGGGGTTTGGATTACGGTCAGCCGCGGCTGCGGGCCCGGCGGGACACGACCGCCTGCAGCACCCGGCGGCCCTCGACCGAGACGTCCAGGGCGCGGCGCAGCCCGTTCGAACCGTGCTCGGCGAGGAGCTCCAGGACAGTGACCTGGCGGCGCAGCTCGGCGGCGACGAGCGGGGACGCGTCCGCGGCGCCGCCCTCGCGCCCGGTGTCCGGGCCGTCGGCCGACGAGCTGCCGCCCGCGGCCGGGTCGAGGAGCCGGTGGATGCGCAGGGAGGCGACGGAGCAGGCGTCGGCCCAGGCCCGTATCGCCTCGGCGGTGCGTTCGGCCGGAGCCGCGTCCAGCATGCGGTGGGCGAGCTGCTCGGCCTCGTCCTCGCCGGCCTGCGCCGGACCGAGCGCACCCCGCGCCTTCTCCAGGCCTGCGACCCACTCGGAACCGTCGACGAGGCTCGCCCACAGCGGGCGCAGCACCTCGTCGTCACCGCCCAGCAAGGGCACGCACCGGTCCAAACAAGCCAGCCCACTGGCAGCCAGTCCGCGTTCGTCGGCCTGAGCGATCAGTTCCACCAGGCTCATGAAAGCCTCCCTCGCCAGGGCGCCGCCTTTACGGAGCCCGCACTTCCCCTAACTGCGTGCGACGGCGAGAGAGTGTCACATCAGTGGGTTTTCAGCCAAGAGCCGGGACGAACACGGGTCCCGCGAGGGCCTTCTCGTGCTGCATGCGGGTCAGCCGCAGCACGAGCAGGACGGCGAGTGCGGCGGCCAGGATGTCGACGCCGTCGGCGATCATGACGTGCAGCGCGGCGTCCCGGATCGCCGGGGCGGTGCGCGCCGCCTCGTACTCGCTCTGCATGAGTCGGCCGACGGCGGTGGAGAGCAGCCAGAACCCCCACCAGGCGTTGATCAGCCCGTGCCGCGCCCGCACACCGACGGGGTGACTGGCGTCCCAGACGTCCAGGGCGATCCGGCGCGGGAAGTAGAAGTTCGCGATGGGCACCACCCAGCCGGCGATGGTCCACGCGCGCGCCTTGCTGTGCCCGTCGGGGCTGAACACCTCGGCGTTCACCCGCGCCCGGTAGAACCAGACCAGGAACACGACCGCGCAGACCAGCCAGAGCACGCTCTGTGCGCCCCCCGCCGCCGAGTACAGAGTGTCCGCCCGGTCGGCGCGCCCGGAGAGGTGCTTGCCGAGGGGGCCGGCGCCCGCCGCGAGGTCGTCCGCCACGCGGTACACGTTCAGACCGGCCACGACGGCCGCCAGGTCGGTCAGGGCGACCAGGCCGAGAAGCACGGCGGTGGCCCTGCCGAGCCCGACCGGCGAACGCAGCCGGGCGCCCTTGGTGCCGGCGCTCATGACATCAGTGCTCATGGTGCATCCCCCGTGTCCCCCAGGTACGTCGTGGCAGGCGGAAGATACGGTTCACCGGCCTGGCATGTCCACCTGAAGAATCAGCCCAGCCGGTCCGCCAGCTGCTTGAACTGCGCCCAGGACAGAGCGGGCGTACGCGGGTCCCACAGCTTCTGCACGGTGGCCCGCAGCGGCATCCGGATACCGGCCGCCACCTGGTCCTGTGTCTGGGCGCCCGCGATGTCGCTCCACACCGCGAAGGACCCGCCGAGGATCTGCCCGTCGTAGCTCGCCGGTACGGCGGTCGTGCCGCGCAGCACCCGGGGGTTCCACTGCTCGTAGATGCGCTGCCCGGTCGGGTAGACGAAGGTCTGCGGCTGCCCGAGGACGTAGTACAGGAACTCGTCGTTGTAGTTGAGCACCTTGCGGCCCGCGCTCAGGTACTCCACCGGCTGCCTGGCGCCGATCTCCTTGCCGGTCCAGTAGGCGACCTGGAGGTCCTTGGCGGGCTGCACCGACGTGTTGCGGAAGAAGCCGTCGTTCCAGGCCCGCATGGTCCGGTCGTGGGCGCGCACGGTGGCGGCCCGGTCGTTCAGCCAGCCGGTGGCGAGGTCGGCGACGGTGGCGCCGGAGCCGTACTTCTGCCGGGCGGCGGCCGCCAGCTGCGGATACGAGGCCTGTGGGTTCGCCGCGGTCAGCGCCTGGTACTCGTCGCCGCCGAGATGCCACTGGTCGCCGGTGAAAAGCCCGGCGTACTCGCCCAGCAGGTCGTCGACGATCTTCGCGGAGGCGGGCTTGGATATGTCGATCGCGCCCCGGGTCGCCACCCCGTTCACGTTGCGCAGCTGCAGGTCGGGGTGGGCGGCGATGACCGCGCCCAGATGCCCGGGCGAGTCGATCTCGGGCACCACGGTGATGTGCCGGGCGGCCGCGAGGCTGACGATCTGCTTGACCTGCGTCTTGGTCAGATGGTCCTTGGAGACGATCTCGGGATGGGTGCTGGACTCGATCCGGAAGCCCTGGTCGTCGGAGAAGTGCAGCCCCAGCTCGTTGAACTTCAGGTCCCCCAGCTCGCGTATCCGGTCCTCGATCCAGGTCGCGCTGTACGGCTTGCGTGCGATGTCCAGCATGAAGCCGCGCCGCGGCTTGGCGGGCTCGTCCCGTACGACGCCCTCCGGCGCCGTACCGCCGCCGTGGACCTCCTGTTTGAGGGTGCGGGTGCCGTAGAAGACGCCCGCGTCGCCCGGCCCGCTGATGTCGACCCGCCCGTCGCGCACGGTCATCGTGTACGACTCCGGGTTCCCGCCGCCGCTGCCCAGGGCCAGCCGCAGATCGCCGGCACGGACGTCGTTCTTCTCCCCCGCGTACGACAGCCCCAGCTCACCGGCTATCAGCCGCCCCTCGTCGGCCAGCTCCGGATCGCTCACCACCACCCGCTCGCCCCGCTGGGCCCGCCAGCCGGGACCGCGCGCCGGGGTGTGGGAGCGCACCGCGGGTATGGTGCGCGGCGCCTGGGAGAGCGGATAGGACCGGCTGGGCGAGGGACTGCTCGGCGTGGCGGCGCGACCGGACGCGGCACCGGAGGTGCGGTCCGACGGCGCCTGCGCCGCGCCGCCCGCCGGTTTTCCGCCACCGCCACCGTCCGCCGAGGCCCACACGCCCACGCTCACGCCGAGCGCGACGGTCCCCGCGAACGCGGCGGCCACGACCGCCCGCTTCCGCCTCACCTGCTGCGCCGAGGCCCGGCGCCTGTGCTGGCTCACCCAGCCAACGTACGACCGATCGGAGGTTCATTCGTCACCGAGGCGTTCTGAAACTCTCCCGTTGGAGTGAAATTCGGGCATCCGTCGGACACACAGTGACCACTCTCGATAACGTGACGACACACCTTTCACGGCATCCCCTGCCACACCACATGTGACACGAGGACCCACGCTGCCTGCGCACCGTCTCCCGTACCTCCCCAAACCGCTGGACGCCTTCAACGCCGCACCCGCCGACGAGGCCCGCGCCCTGCTCCTGCACTGCCTGCGCAGCCTGCACTGGTCCCGCCGCCTGACCGAGCACCGCCCCTACCCCGACCTGGACTCCCTCCTGGCGGCGGCGGACGAGGCGGCGTACGACCTGTCGCCGGGGGATCTGTCGGAGGCCTTGGCGAGCGAATCACTTCCGGAACTTCCGGACAGAACGTACTCGGCGGCGCATACGGCACTCAGCGCGGCACATGCCGCATACGAGGCCCGCTTCGGTCATGTGTTCGTCATCTATCTGGGTGATACGCCACCCGCCGAGACCCTCGACCGCACCCTCGAAGGCATTCGATCACGATTGACAAACGATCCGGAGGAAGAACGGGTACTGGCGGCAGAGGAACTCCGGCGCCTTGCAAGGCAGCGGCTGGAACAACTCCTCAGGGACGCGGGGCTGCATCTACCAGCGGCTCCGCCGCGGGGCGCGGCCAGCCACAACGGCGCCGCACCCGGCAGATAACAGGACACCCCACCCCAGTAGCCGCAACGCAATAGCCCATCCGATGCCAGTTTGATCACACAGGTAGGCCCCCCGTAAGCGGCAGCGCACCGCATGGATACGATGCTGAGGGCCGGTGGACCGTACCCGGCCGGGCCCGACCGACACCGAAGCCGGCGCGGCCCTAGTCCCCGCTCCCGGAGGGTTCTTCCGTGCCGGCTGGAACGCTGTACCGCGGCCGGGAAGGAATGTGGTCCTGGGTGGCTCACCGAGTCACCGGCGTCCTCATCTTCTTCTTCCTGTTCGTTCACGTGCTGGACACCGCACTCGTCCGTGTCTCCCCCGAGGACTACGACAAGGTCGTAGCCACGTACAAGACGCCGATCGTCGCGCTGCTGGAGTACGGCCTCGTCGCCGCCATCCTCTTCCACGCGCTCAACGGCCTGCGCGTCATCGCCGTCGACTTCTGGTCGAAGGGCCCGCGCTACCAGAAGCAGATGCTCTGGACCGTCGTCGGCGTCTGGGTCGTTCTGATGGCCGGGGCGATCTATCCCGTCCTCGGCCACGCCGCTCGTGTTCTGTTCGGGAGCTGACGCCCATGTCCACGACTGAAACCACCGCGTCCGGAGTCGGCCCCGTCGAGGGTGCCCCCGCCTACACGGTCGACAACCCGGCCCCGTTCATCGAGGCGCCGCGCAAGCGGACCAAGAAGACCCCGAAGTCCACGCGGGGCAACTTCGAGATGGCGGCCTGGCTGTTCATGCGCCTGTCCGGCGTCGTGCTGGTCGTCCTCGTCCTCGGCCACCTGCTGATCCAGCTCGTGCTGGACGGCGGCGTCTCCAAGATCGGCTTCGCCTTCGTGGCCGGCCGGTGGGCGTCCCCGTTCTGGCAGGTCTGGGACCTGCTGATGCTCTGGCTCGCCATGCTGCACGGCGCCAACGGCCTGCGCACGGTCATCAACGACTACGCGGAGCGCGCGAACACCCGGCTGTGGCTCAAGGGCCTGCTCTACACCGCCACGGTGTTCACCATCCTGCTGGGCACGCTGGTGATCTTCACCTTCGACCCGAACATCCGCTAGGCACGGGGCTGCGAGAATCATGAAGATCCACAAGTACGACACCGTCATCGTCGGCGCCGGCGGCGCCGGCATGCGCGCGGCCATCGAGTCGACGAAGCGCAGCCGCACCGCGGTCCTGACCAAGCTCTACCCCACCCGCTCCCACACGGGCGCCGCGCAGGGCGGCATGGCCGCCGCGCTGGCCAACGTGGAGGAGGACAACTGGGAGTGGCACACCTTCGACACGGTCAAGGGCGGTGACTACCTGGTCGACCAGGACGCCGCCGAGATCCTGGCGAAGGAGGCCATCGACGCCGTCCTCGACCTGGAGAAGATGGGCCTGCCGTTCAACCGGACGCCCAACGGGACGATCGACCAGCGCCGGTTCGGCGGTCACTCCCGCAACCACGGCGAGGCCCCGGTCCGCCGGTCCTGCTACGCCGCGGACCGCACCGGCCACATGATCCTCCAGACGCTGTACCAGAACTGCGTCAAGGAGGGCGTGGAGTTCTTCAACGAGTTCTACGTCCTGGACCAGCTGATCACCGAGGTCGACGGCGTCAAGAAGTCGGCCGGCGTGGTGGCGTACGAGCTGGCCACCGGTGAGATCCACGTCTTCCAGGCGAAGGCCGTCATCTACGCCTCCGGCGGCACCGGCAAGTTCTTCAAGGTGACGTCGAACGCCCACACGCTGACCGGTGACGGCCAGGCCGCCGTCTACCGCCGCGGTCTGCCGCTGGAGGACATGGAGTTCTTCCAGTTCCACCCGACCGGCATCTGGCGCATGGGCATCCTGCTGACGGAGGGCGCCCGTGGTGAGGGCGGCATCCTCCGCAACAAGGACGGCGAGCGCTTCATGGAGAAGTACGCGCCGGTCATGAAGGACCTCGCGTCCCGTGACGTCGTCTCCCGCTCCATCTACACGGAGATCCGCGAGGGTCGTGGCTGTGGTCCCGAGGGCGACCACGTCTACCTCGACCTCACGCACCTCCCGCCGGAGCAGCTGGACGCCAAGCTCCCGGACATCACGGAGTTCGCGCGCACCTACCTCGGCATCGAGCCCTACACGGACCCGATCCCGATCCAGCCGACCGCGCACTACGCGATGGGCGGCATCCCGACGAACGTCGAGGGTGAGGTCCTGTCGGACAACACCACCGTCGTCCCGGGTCTGTACGCGGCCGGCGAGGTCGCCTGCGTGTCCGTGCACGGCGCCAACCGCCTCGGCACCAACTCGCTGCTGGACATCAACGTGTTCGGCCGCCGTGCGGGCATCGCCGCCGCCGAGTACTCCCACAAGGCCGACTTCGTCGAGCTGCCGGAGAACCCGGAGGCCTTCGTCGTCGAGCAGATCGAGCGGCTGCGCAACTCCACCGGCAACGAGCGGGTCGCCCAGATCCGTCGCGAGCTGCAGGAGACCATGGACGCCAACGTCATGGTGTTCCGCACCGAGCAGACGATCAAGACCGCGGTCGAGAAGATCGCCGAGCTGCGCGAGCGCTACAAGAACGTGGCGATCCAGGACAAGGGCAAGCGGTTCAACACGGACCTGCTGGAGGCCATCGAGCTGGGCAACCTGCTCGAGCTGGCCGAGGTCATGGCGGTGTCGGCCCTGGCCCGCAAGGAGTCCCGCGGCGGTCACTACCGCGAGGACTACCCGAACCGCGACGACGTCAACTTCATGCGCCACACGATGGCGTACCGCGAGGTCGGCGCCGACGGCTCGGAAACCGTCCGTCTCGACTACAAGCCGGTCGTCCAGACCCGCTACCAGCCGATGGAGCGTAAGTACTGATGGCAACTCCTGTTCTGGACAAGGTGGAGGCGGAGGCCGCGGCCTCTCCCTACATCACCGTCACCTTCCGGGTCCGCCGCTTCAACCCGGAGGTCTCGGCCGAGGCGACGTGGGAAGACTTCCAGCTGGAAATCGACCCGAAGGAGCGTGTCCTCGACGGTCTCCACAAGATCAAGTGGGACGTCGACGGCACCCTCACCTTCCGCCGTTCCTGCGCGCACGGCATCTGTGGCTCGGACGCGATGCGGATCAACGGCAAGAACCGCCTTGCCTGCAAGACGCTGATCAAGGACATCAACCCCGAGAAGCCGATCACGGTCGAGCCCATCAAGGGCCTGACGGTCCTGAAGGACCTGGTCGTGGACATGGAGCCGTTCTTCCAGGCGTACCGGGACGTGATGCCCTTCCTGATCACGAAGGACACCAACGAGCCGACGCGTGAGCGTCTGCAGTCCGCCGAGGACCGTGAGCGCTTCGACGACACGACGAAGTGCATCCTCTGCGCCGCCTGCACGTCCTCCTGCCCGGTGTTCTGGAACGACGGCCAGTACTTCGGTCCGGCCGCGATCGTGAACGCCCACCGCTTCATCTTCGACAGCCGTGACGAGGCGGCCGAGCAGCGCCTGGAGATCCTCAACGACCGGGACGGCGTGTGGCGTTGCCGCACGACCTTCAACTGCACGGACGCCTGCCCGCGCGGTATCGAGGTCACGAAGGCGATCGCCGAGGTGAAGAAGGCACTGATCACGCGCCGCTTCTGACGTCGGCATCCGTACGCCAGAGGGCCCCGTCTCCGCTGGAGACGGGGCCCTCTGGCGTGCGGAAACACGATCGGGTGGACATGATCGCGCAGGACGCACGGGCATGGTCCGCCCTACGATGATGGCCTCGACACCAGCCCACGGGAGGCACGTGATGTCCGCTGCAGCTGTCGAGCGGCCCTCTGGAGACCGTCCGCTGATCGCGGAAGCCAACCGGATCATGGAGCGCTTCCCGGGCTACCGCGTCGAGATCATCGGCGGCCAGATCCTCGTGTCCCCGCCCCCGGGCGGCGCCCACGCCCGCGCCTGACGAAGCTGATGCGTCCCTTCATTGTTGCTGGGCCGGCCGACGGCGGAACCGAGGTCCTCCAGGGCATCGGCCTGTGGCTCCCCGCCGGGGGCGAGGATTACGCGATTCCGGACCTCGTCGTCGTGGACGCCGACTTCGAGGAACACTTCGTCGAGAACAACTGCTACGACCCCGTCTGCTTCCGCCTGGTCCTGGAGGTCACCTCCAGCAACTACCGGACCGACCTGCGCACCAAGGTCGCCGCGTACGCCGAGGCGAAGGTCCCGGTCTACGTCGTCGTCGACCGCAAGCACCAGCGCCTCCACGTCCTCACAGACCCCGCCGGGGACAAGTACGAGAACCACCGCCCCCACGCCCCCGGCGAGATGGTCACCCTCCCCGACTCCCTCGGCGCCAAGGTCACCCTGGACGTCGCCGAGATCCTCGAAGCGGGCCGCCCTCGCCGCCCGTGAGCCCCCTGGGGCTCTCCACGTCTCCCGGGCCGGGACGCGAGCAGATCGTCACCCCGGCCAGGCTCTTCCCGAGGAGCCCCGCCGAATCCGCTTCGGTGGGGCTCCTCGCATCTTGTCCGGTTCAGCCCTTAATCTGACGACATGTCAGACGAAGAGTCGTACGAACTGCTCGGGTTCGACAACGTACTGCTGCCCGTCGGGGACCTCGGTGAGGCCGTCGGGTTCTACGAGCGGGCCGGGTTCGCCGTCGGGTTCCGGTTCGACGAGGCCGGGATCGCGCTGCTGAAGGTCGGCGGTGAGACGCCCGGGATTCTGCTGCGCGTCGAGGACGGACTGGGACACCGGCCGCCGCTCTGGCCCTCGCCGCGCCTGTGGCTGGAGGTGCCGGACGCGCGGGCCGCGGCGCGGGAGCTGGCCGCCGCCGGAATCCCGGCGCTGGACGAGGTGTTCCCGGTGGCCACCGGCTGGACCGTAGAGATCGCCGACCCCTGGGGAAACGTCCTCGGCTTCACCGACTACACCAAGCGGCGGACCCTGGGGCGCAGGGGCTGAGACGAGGGTCTCCCACCGACCCCCACCCATTGAGTTGAACATGTTCAAAAGCAGGTCTACAGTCATGCCTGTCAGCGTTTTGAACGCGTTCAAGAAGGGGTGGGGCGCATGGACCGCATCGTCATCGCCTATGTCATCTACCTGGTCGTCAGCATCTCGCTGACCGTTTGGGTGGCCCGCACGCTCAGCCACAACGGCCGGGTCTTCCTCGCCGACGTGCTGCACGGCAACGAGAAGCTGGCCGACGCCGTCAACCACCTCCTGGTGGTCGGCTTCTACCTCGTCAACCTCGGCTTCGTGGCCCTGTTCCTGACCGACAACAGCGACGTCAGCGACACCCGGGCCATCTTCGAGGTGCTGTCGGTGAAGCTCGGCGTGGTGCTGCTGGTGCTCGGCGCGATGCACCTGGGCAACGTGTACGTGCTCAACAAGATCCGGCGGCGCGGGATCATGGAGCGCGAGCAGCAGCCTCCGGTGAACCCGCAGGGCTGGATGCCGCCGACGGTCGGGGCGTGACGGCCGTGACCGCCACGGACGGCCGGGGCGCCACGGGCGTCCCGGTCCGCCGTCTCACCGTCCTGTACGACGCCGAGTGCACCCTCTGCACCCACCTGCGCGACTGGCTGGTACGGCAGCCGCAGCTGGTGCCGCTCGAGCTGGTGCCGGCCGGATCCGCCGAGGCCCGCAGGCGCTACCCGGGTCTCGACCACGCCGCCACCCTCGACGAGGTCACCGTGATCGGCGACTCCGGCCAGGTCTACCAGGCCTCCCGGGCCTGGATCGTCGTCCTGTGGGCCCTGCGTGAACACCGCCCGCTCGCCCACAAGCTGAGCACCCCGGCGGGCGCCAAGCTGGCCCGGGGCGCGGTGCTGGCGGCCGCGAAGTGGCGGGGTGCGCTGTGGGGCGGCGCGCAGCGAGGCGGTGCGCAGTGGGGCGGGCAGTCCTACCGGCGTGCGGACATCAATAGGGGCGGCGCGCAGCGCCTCGTTGAGGGGCGGCGGTCGGGCGGCGGGTGGGAGTACCACCCGGGCACGGGCTGGAGTTACAACCCGCCGTCCTGTTCAGACGGTGCCTGCCCGACTGGTTAGGCTCGTCCCGTGCCCGCGAAGAACGACGGCCCCGAGGCCGGCTCCCCGACCAAGTCCGAGCAGACCCGCGCCCTGATCCTGGAGACCGCCATGCGGATGTTCCAGGAGCGGGGCTACGACAAGACGACCATGCGGGCCATCGCCAAGGAGGCCGGGGTCTCCGTAGGCAACGCCTACTACTACTTCGCGGGCAAGGAGCACCTGATCCAGGGCTTCTACGACCGGATCGCCACCGAGCACCAGGTGGCGGTCCGGGAGGTCCTGGACCGGGAGACCGACCTGGAGGCGCGGCTCGCGGGCGTGCTGACCGCATGGCTGGACATCGCCAAGCCGTACCACGAGTTCGCGGTGCAGTTCTTCAAGAACGCCGCCGACCCCGACAGCCCGCTCAGCCCCTTCTCACCGGAGAGCGAGCACGCCCGCGAGCAGGCCATCAGCGTCCACCGCGAGGTGCTGGCCGGCTCCAAGTCCAAGGTCGCGCCCGAACTCCGGGACGTGCTCCCGGAGTTGATGTGGCTCTCCCAGATGGGCCTCGTCCTGTACTGGGTGTTCGACCGCACCGAGGGACGTGAGCGCAGCTACCGGCTGGCGCGCCGGGGCGCACGGCTGACCGCCCGCGGGGTCGCCCTGGCCCGCTTCCGGGTGCTGCGTCCCCTGGTGCTCGAAGTCCACGAACTGTTCACGGACTTCCTGCCGGGGATGACGAAGACACTGCCGGACCCGGGGGCCAGGGCACGCCGCGACGAGACGGACTGATCAGATCCACTGCAGACGCCACAGGCGGAAGACGCCCGTGCCGTCCGTGAGGTACTGGCCGCCGCCGACGTCCTCGGTGCTGACCACGTACTCCTTGCGCTGCCACAGCGGGATCAGCGGCACGTCGGTCGCCACGTCCGCCTGGATGTCACGGAAGTCGTTCGCGGCCCGCGTGCGGTCGGGGTACTGCTGGCTGTCCAGGATGAGGTGGTCGACGACCTTGTTGCTGTAGCCGGTGGCCATGGTGGAGCCGGTGGCGACGAGCGGGGAGCCGAAGGTGTCCGGGTCGGGGTAGTCGGCCACCCAGCCGACCGCCCACGCGTCCATCTTCCCGGCGGCCCAGCGCTTCTGGAAGTCGGTCCACTCGTAGCCCTGGACGTCCACCTTGAACAGGCCGCCCGCCTCCAGCTGCTTCTTCAGCTCCGCGGCCTCCTCCTCGCCCGCACCCCGGTTCTTGCCGTAGCCGAAGGTGAAGTGCACCGGCAGGGTCACCCCGGCCTGGGTGAGCAGCTGCCGCGCCTTCTGGGTGCTCTGCGTCGGGTAGTCGTCGAAGAAGGACGTGGTGTGGCCGGTGATGCCGGTCGGGATCAGCGAGTACAGCGGGTCGACCGTGCCCTCGTACACCTTGGCGGCCAGCCGCTCGCGGTTGACCAGCCAGGCCAGGGCGCGGCGCACGCGCGCGTCGTGCAGCGGCGAGCCGGCGCGGGTGTTGAGGTAGAGGTTGCGGGTCTCGGCGCTGTCGGACTCCGTGACGCGGTTGTTCGGGTCGCTCGGGTTCAGCCGGGACAGCACGCTCGGCGGCAGCGTCCGGGTGGCGACGTCGACCTGCTTGTCCTGCCAGGCGCTGTTGAGCTGGTCGGAGTCGGTGTAGTAGCGCAGCTCGACCGGGCGGCCGGTGCCGCTCAGGTAGCCGTTGTAGTTCCCGTACGGGTCGAGGTCGGCCTTCTTGTCCTTCGTGTACGAGGTCAGCGTGTACGGGCCGGTGCCGTCGACGCCGTCGTCCTTGCGCAGGGCGGTGGCCGGGTACTTGTCCTTGTCGACGATGGAACCGGCGCCCGTGGCGACCTTCAGCGGGAAGGTGGCGTCCGGGGACGACAGATGGAAGGTGACCGTCGTCGCGCTGTCGGCGGTCACCGAGCCGAGCGTGGAGAACAGCGACGCCGGTCCGACGGGGGCGTCGATCTTCTTGACCCGCTCGAAGGAGTACCGGACGTCCTCGGCGGTCATCTTGCGCCCGCTCGGGAACGTGATGTCGTCACGCAGCCTGCACTGGTACGTCTTCAGCCCGCTGCCCACGAAGCCACAGCTCTTCGCGGCGTCCGGGACCGGCTCGACACCGCCCGGCTCGAAGGTGAGCAGCGTCTGGAAGACGTTGCTGAACAGGGCCCAGGAACCGGCGTCGTACGCGCCCGCTGGGTCCAGCGAAGTGACGGCGTCGGTCGTACCGACCCTGATCGTCTTGTTCTTGTCCGTTTGCGACGGCAGCAACTGCCAGCCGCCGATTCCCACGACGGCGAGTACGAGCAGCGTCACGAGAATGCGCATGCGAACTGATCGCATGGTGGTGCCCTCCCCAGGCCCTCCAGGGCCCTACCCCTGGCCAGCACAATTTCGCCACTCCCCTAAGCGGCGCGGCTCACCTAATCACAGGACTTTCACCTGGGGGAAGGGCTTTCTGACCAGATGTGGAAGAACTTACCGAGACGTTGTTTCCGCCGGGTTTCACAGCGTCTTCACAGGGGTGGGGGGGAGTTTTGGTCACGCTCGCGTCGCGGCGAGTTCGATCACTGTCACGTCCGACGGTGCCCCCACGCGCGTGGGCGGACCCCACGCGCCCGCACCCCTGCTGACGTACAGCTGTGTGTCGCCGTACCGATCGAGACCGGCCACGGTCGGGTTGGCCGCGGCAGCGATGAGGTTGCCGGGCCAGAGCTGGCCGCCGTGGGTGTGGCCGGAGAGCTGGAGGTCGACGTCGTACCGGACGGCCTCGTGGATCTGCACCGGCTGGTGCGCGAGGAGCACGCAGGCGCGTGCCGGGTCCCGGTCCCCGAGCGCCTTCTGGAAGTCCGGGCCCCGGCCCTCGCTCTCGCCCTGGAGGTCGTTCACGCCGGCCAGGTCGAAGTACGGCAGCTCGGTGCGGGCGTTCTCCAGCGGGTGCAGGCCGAGCGTGCGCACCTCGGCGACCCACTGTTCGGCGCCGGAGAAGTACTCGTGGTTGCCGGTGACGAAGAACGCGCCGTGCCGGGCGCTGAGCCGGGCGAGGGGCGCGGCGGCCGGGCCGAGGTCCTTGACGCTGCCGTCCACCAGATCGCCGACGACCGCGATCAGGTCGGGCTGGGTGGCGTTGACGGTGTCGACGACCCGCTGCGCGAAGCCGCGGCCGAGGACGGGACCGAGGTGGATGTCGCTGACGACGGCGATCCGGAAGCCGTGTGCGGCGCGCGGCAGTTTGGCGAGCGGGACGGTGACCCGCTTCACCCGCGGCCCGCGCAGGACGCCGTAGGTGCCGTAGCCGACGGTCCCCACGGCTGCGGCGGCTGCGGCTCCGCCGATGACGCGGGAGACGACCAGGCGACGGGTGGGGGCGGGGTTCTGGGCGGTGGGTTCCGGAGTCGGCTCCGGTGCCATGGTGGGCGTACCAAGGGGCTCCGCCTCCTGGACCGCCGCCCCGTGCACAACCGCCACCCGACTCTGTCGGCTGGGCAGCGGGCGCACGGACTGCCGGTCCAGGACGCGTCCCAGCAGCGGTCGCACCGCCTCTCCCGCCGCCACGGCCAGCAGCAGGTAGAGCGCCAGCGCCATCCACAGGAAGCCGGGCCAGGCGAGGGTGCGCTGGAGCCAGAAGGGAGCGCCGGAGCGTTCGGCGACCAGGGCCGCGGTCATCAGGAGCGGGCCGGCGACGAAGAGCGCCGTGCCGGCGCGGCGGGCGAGGCCCGGGCCGCGGGTCGTGTCGCGGACCAGGCGACGCCACACGTACCAGTGCCCCAGCACCAGGACGGTCAGGACGACCAGCGCGACAAGGGCGAAGACGATGACCACGCTGCCGAGTTCCCCCGCTATGACGTCCGGCGCAGTGCGCGCAGTCCGCGCAACCCGATGACCCCGATGACCGTCCCCAATACGAAGGAGACGACCGCCAGCAGCAGGTGCACCCAGAAGTACGCGGTCGGGTGACCGTCGTCGAAGGCGAGACCGCTGCCGTCCTTGACCAGGTTCTTGACGAAAGTGACCCAGATGACCCAGCTCCACACCCCGAAGGCGAGCAGGAACCAGGAGACCGGGCGGCTGAGCTTCATGACATCAGTATCGCCTTTCGATGTCCGGTTCCGTGTCCGGGGTGGGGTGCGCGGCGGGACTTCGCGGCCCGTGCCAGGTACGTTCAGGGCCGTGCCCGCACCGAAGAAGACCGTCAGGCGATCCCTGCTGGTCACCACCGCCACGCTGCTCTCCCTGTCCGTCGCCGCGCCCGCCGCGCTCGCGGCCCCCACCCCGTCGACGAGCCCGACGGCCACTCCCCCGGCGCGGATGTCACAGGTCGGCGGAGCCCGGCTCGGGCTGCCCGGGACACAGGTGAACCTCGCCGCCGGCGTGCCCGTGCTCCCCAAGGACCTCACCGCCCGCTCCTGGATCGTCTCCGACGCCGAGTCCGGCGATGTCCTCGCCGCGCACAACGCGCACTGGCGGCTGCCCCCGGCAAGCACCCTGAAGATGCTGTTCGCCGACACCGTGCTGCCGAGGTTCCCGAAGACGACCGAGCACAAGGTAGTGCCGAACGACCTGGCCGGCATGGGCATCGGCTCCAGCGTGGTCGGGATAAAGGAGGGCCGCACCTACACCGTCCACGACCTGTGGCTCGGCGTCTTCCTGCGCTCGGGCAACGACGCCGTGCACGTGCTGTCCGCGATGAACGGCGGCATCGCACAGACCGTCAAGGACATGCAGGACCACGCCGACGAGCTGCAGGCGCTCGACACGCACGTGGTCAGCCCGGACGGCTACGACGAGCCGGAGCAGTTGTCGTCGGCGTACGACCTGACGCTCTTCGCCCGCTCCGGGCTGCAGAAGAAGGACTTCCGCGACTACTGCTCGACGGTGCGGGCGAAGTTCGGGTCCGGCGAGATCCAGAACACCAACCGGCTGCTGAGCGGCGACACCGACGTGCCCGTGTACCAGGGCATCGCCGGGGTGAAGAACGGCAACACCACCAACGCCGGCGCCACCTTCACCGGTGTCGCCGAGCGGAACGGCAAGGTGTTGCTGGTCACGGTGATGAACCCGGAGAAGCACGAGCACAACGAGGTCTACAAGGAGACGGCGAAGCTGTTCGACTGGGGCTTCAATGCGGCCGGCAAGGTCAGCCCGGTGGGCGAGCTGGTCCCGCCGAAGAGCGCCGCGCAGGCCACCCCGAGCCCCGGCGCCACCGCCTCCGCCGGGGCGGCGGGGACGACGGGCGGGTCCGGCTCGAAGCCGGTGGTGAGCGCCACCACCGCGGGCGGCTCCAGCGGCATCGGGATCGCCCTGGCCGTCGCCGGCGGGCTGCTGGTGCTGCTCGGCGGCGGGGCGTTCCTGGTCAACCGCCGTTGGCCGCTGCCGGACCTGATGCGCCGTCGGACGCGGGACTGACGTCCTCCGCCCCGGTCTCCTCGCTCTGCGTCGCCGTCCAGGCGGCGCAGAACAGGAGGAGTTTCGCGGTGAAGTTGATCCACAGCAGCAGCGCCACGGGGACGCCGAACGCGCCGTACATGCTCTTCGCGGCGACTCCCTGGATGTAGCCGCTGAGCAGCACCTTCAGCAGTTCGAAGCCGACCGCGCCGAGGAGCGCGGCCTCCAGCAGGCGGCGGCGCGGCGGTTCGACGCCGGGCAGCAGGGTCAGGACGTAGAGCAGGAGCAGGAAGTCGGCGAGTACGGCGACGGTGAACGCGGCGATCCGCAGCAGGACGGCGCCCCAGCCCGCCCGCTCGATGCCGAGGTGGTCGATGGCCCAGCCCACCAGCGCGGAGGCGATGGTGGAGATGGCGAGCGTGGCGAGGAGGGCTCCGCCGAGGCCGACCAGAATGCCCGCGTCCTTGACCTTGGCCAGGACCGGGTTCCCTGTTCTGTCGGGCAGTTCCCACACCACGCGCAGACACTCGCGCATCTGGCCGACCCAGCCCATGCCGATGAACAGCAGCACGGCACCGGCGATGACTCCGACCGTACCGGCGTTCTGCACCAGGGAGTTGATGTCCAGCTGGTCGGCGATGCCGGGCACCTGGTCGGCGATCTTGTTCTGGAGGTTCTTCTGCTGCGACTGGCTGAGCGTGGCGGCGGCGATGGCGGCGATCAGCGTCAGCAGCGGGAACAGCGCGACGAAGCTGATGAAGGTCATCGCGGCGGCCAGCCGTGTCCACTTCACCTGGTCCAGCCGCTCGTACGCCTGCCACGCGTGCGTCGTCATCAGCCAGGTGACGATCGGCCCGATCCCGGGGAGCTTCTTCAGCCAGTCCATGATCGGACTGTGCCCGCTCCGAGTGGACGTCAACACCGCGTTTCTTCACCAGAACGGACATATGAGGGCGATACGGTCGGCTGTCATGAAGGACGCCACCGCTCTGCCCCAGTCCCTGCTCATCCTCGGCGGCACGTCCGAGATCGCGCTGGCCACCGCCCGTCGGCTGATCGCCCGCCGCACCCGCACCGTCTGGCTGGCCGGCCGCCCCTCGCCCGCGCTGGACCAGGCGGCCGAGCAGCTGCGTGCCCTGGGCGCCGATGTCCGCACCGTCGCCTTCGACGCCCTCGACCCCGAGTCCCACGAGGCGGCCCTCGGCAAGGTCTTCGCCGAGGGCGGCATCGACCTGGTGCTGCTCGCGTTCGGCATCCTGGGCGACCAGGCCCACGACGAGCGCGAGCCCCTGCGCGCGGTCCGGGTCGCCCAGACCAACTACACCGGAGCCGTGTCGGCCGGCCTGGTCGCGGCCCGCGCCCTCCAGACCCAGGGCCACGGCTCCCTGGTGGTCCTCTCCTCCGCCGCCGGCGAACGGGCCCGCCGCGCCGACTTCATCTACGGCTCCAGCAAGGCCGGCCTCGACGCCTTCGCCCAGGGCCTCGGCGACGCGCTGTACGGCACCGGCGTGCACGTCATGGTCGTACGCCCCGGATTCGTCCGTACCCGCATGACGGCGGACCTGCCCGCGGCTCCGCTCGCCACCACCCCCGAGGCCGTCGCCACGGCCGTCGAACTGGGCCTGCGCCGCGGCTCGGAGACGGTGTGGGTGCCGGGCGCGCTCCGGCTGGTAATGACGGCTCTGCGGCACACTCCGCGGGCGTTGTTCCGACGGCTGGCGATCTAGCGCCCTGGTCCCGCGCCCCAAAGGGGCGCGGGGAACTGCGCGACCAGCCACAACGATGCCGCAGACGAGTGACGGCGCATCGCGGCACTACCCGCGGAGCGCCCCGCGCTCGACGTCCGCGTGGCCTCCCTGCGGGGGCACCACGGATCCACCGAACGTGTACTCCCGCAGCTTGCGCCACACGTCGTCGGCGCCCTGCTCGTACAGCGCGAACCCGGTGCACGGCCACTCGGCCTCGAAGCCGGCCAGCTCGGCGAAGGCGCGGTCCATCGCGGCCTCGTCGATGCCGTGCGCGACCGTGACATGCGGGTGGTACGGGAACTGCAGCTCGCGCGCCACCGGACCCGAGGCGTCCCGCACCCGCTGCTGCAGCCAGGCGCAGGCCTCGGCACCCTGCACGACACGCACATAGACGACCGGCGACAGGGGCCGGAAGGTGCCGGTCCCGCACAGCCGCATCGGGAACGGCCGGCCGGCCGCCGCGACCTGCGTGAGGTGCGCCTCGACCGCCGTCAGGTCGGTCGCGTCCACCTCGGTCGGCGGCAGCAGGGTGACATGCGTGGGGATGCCGTGAGCCGCGGCGTCGCCGAAGCCCGCACGCAGCTGCTGGAGCAGGCTGCCGTGAGGCTCCGGGACCGCGATCGACACGCCGATCGTTACGGTCCCCACGTCGTCTCCTGTCGTCGCGTGATGCATTACGGCCGTCTTCGTCACCGTCTTCGTCGCGTCTTCGTCCGGGCCGTCGGCTATCGACTGTACGGCCACGGATGTCCTGTGGGCAGGCGCAGTGGAAGTGATGTGCAGCGCTCTGCCCGGTCGGACGTGTGTACGGTCGTGCGCCTCAGCGCCGGTTCGTGCTTCTCAGTGCTTCGCAGGCAGGAAACCCACCCGGTCGTACGCCTGCGCAAGCGTCTCCGCGGCCACGGCACGCGCCTTCTCCGCGCCCTTGGCGAGGATCGAGTCGAGCGTCTCGGAGTCGTCCAGGTACTGCTGGGTGCGCTCCCGGAACGGCGTCACGAAGTCGACCATGACCTCGGCGAGGTCCGTCTTGAGCGCGCCGTACATCTTGCCCTCGTAGTCCTGCTCCAGCTCGGCGATCGACTTGCCGGTGAGCGTGGAGTAGATGGTGAGGAGGTTCGACACGCCCGGCTTGCTCTCCGCGTCGTAGCGGATCACGGTGTCGGTGTCGGTGACGGCGCTCTTGACCTTCTTGGCCGTCGCCTTCGGCTCGTCGAGCAGGTTGATCAGGCCCTTCGGCGTGGACGCCGACTTGCTCATCTTGATCGACGGGTCCTGAAGGTCGTAGATCTTCGCCGTCTCCTTGAGGATGTACGGCGACGGGATCGTGAACGTGTCGCCGAACCGGCCGTTGAAACGCTCGGCGAGGTCGCGGGTCAGCTCGATGTGCTGGCGCTGGTCCTCGCCCACCGGCACCTCGTTGGCCTGGTACAGGAGGATGTCCGCGACCTGCAGGATCGGGTACGTGAACAGGCCGACGGAGGCCCGCTCGGCGCCCTGCTTGGCGGACTTGTCCTTGAACTGGGTCATCCGGCTGGCCTCGCCGAAGCCGGTGAGGCAGTTCATGATCCAGGCGAGCTGGGCGTGCTCGGGCACGTGGCTCTGCACGAAGAGGGTGCAGCGGTCGGGGTCGAGACCGGCGGCCAGCAGCTGGGCCGCGGCCAGGCGGGTGTTGGCGCGCAGGTCCTTCGGGTCCTGCGGGACCGTGATCGCGTGCAGGTCGACGACCATGTAGAAGGCGTCGTGGGACTCCTGCAGGGCCACCCACTGACGGACGGCGCCGAGGTAGTTGCCGAGGTGGAACGAGCCGGCGGTGGGCTGGATGCCGGAGAGCACGCGGGGTCGGTCAGCAGAGGCCATGTTGCCCATTCTCTCATCGGCTGAGGGCGGCATCGGCCCGAGGTGGGAGGTGCTTTCGGGGCGCGGGGGACTGCGGGCCGTCCGTGGTTGCGCGCGCAGTTCCCCGCGCCCCTTACGGGGCGCTTCAGCCCAGGTCGACTTCCGGGTACAGCGGGAAGCCCGCCACCAGGTCCGTCGCCCGCTGGGCGATCTCGTCCGCGATCTTCGGGTCCAGGACGTGGGCGGCCTTGGACGGGGCCCCCGACTTGGTGGTGCCCTGCTCCGTCGTCGTCAGGACTCGGTCGATCAGGCCCGCCACCTCGTCCATCTCCGCCGTGCCGAGGCCCCGGGTGGTCAGGGCGGGGGTGCCGATGCGGATGCCGGAGGTGTACCAGGCGCCGTTCGGGTCGGCCGGGATGGCGTTGCGGTTGGTGACGATGCCGGAGTCGAGGAGGGCCGCCTCGGCCTGGCGGCCGGTGAGGCCGTAGGAGGTGGCCACGTCGATCAGGTTGAGGTGGTTGTCCGTGCCGCCGGTGACCAGGGTGGCGCCACGCTTCATCAGGCCCTCGGCGAGGGCGCGCGAGTTGTCGACGATGCGCTGGGCGTAGTCCTGGAAGGAGGGCTGACGGGCCTCGGCGAAGGCGACGGCCTTCGCGGCCATGACGTGCGGGAGCGGGCCGCCGAGCACCATCGGGCAGCCGCGGTCGACCTGGTCCTTCAGGGAGTCGTCGCACAGGACCATGCCGCCGCGCGGGCCGCGCAGGGACTTGTGGGTGGTCGTGGTGACGATCTGGGCGTGCGGGACCGGGTCGAAGTCGCCGGTCAGGACCTTGCCGGCGACCAGACCCGCGAAGTGGGCCATGTCGACCATCAGGGTCGCGCCGACCTCGTCGGCGATCTCGCGCATGACGCGGAAGTTCACCAGACGGGGGTACGCCGAGTAGCCGGCGACGATGATCAGCGGCTTGAACTCGCGGGCCTGGGCGCGCAGCGCCTCGTAGTCGATCAGGCCCGTGGCCGGGTCGGTGCCGTAGGAGCGCTGGTCGAACATCTTGCCCGAGATGTTCGGGCGGAAGCCGTGGGTGAGATGGCCGCCGGCGTCCAGGGACATGCCGAGCATGCGCTGGTTGCCGAAGGCCTGGCGGAGCTCGGCCCAGTCGGCCTCGGAGAGGTCGTTGACCTGACGGACGCCGGTCTTCTCCAGGAACGGGACCTCCACGCGGTCCGCGAGCACGGCCCAGAAGGCGACGAGGTTGGCGTCGATGCCGGAGTGCGGCTGGACGTAGGCGTGCCGGGCGCCGAAGAGCGCCTTGGCGTGCTCGGCGGCCAGGGACTCCACCGTGTCGACGTTGCGGCAGCCGGCGTAGAAGCGGCGGCCGATGGTGCCCTCGGCGTACTTGTCGCTGAACCAGTTGCCCATCGCCAGCAGGGTGGCCGGCGAGGCGTAGTTCTCGGAGGCGATCAGCTTCAGCATCTCGCGCTGGTCGGTCACCTCCTGGCCGATGGCGTCGGCGACCCGCGGCTCGACGGCACGGATCACGTCGAGGGCGGCACGGAAGGCGATGGACTCGGTCGACAGGGGCTGCTCTGGCATGGGGACCTCCGGACGGCGTGCGTACAGCGTTCACGTTCGGCCCAGGCGCACGGCACTCTTTTCCCGCTCGGGCCGCTCCCCGATGGTCGGTCCCATCCCTAGCGCGCCAGTCACGGCCCGCTGATCAGCCTACCGGGCGCGTCGGATCGTGCAGTTCCCGCGTCCACCATGCGAGCGAGGATAAGAAAGGGGATGCATCCCGACTCTCTGGCCCTCTGGAGTTCCCGTGAACGCTACGGAGACGCTCATCGCCGCCGCCGACGCCCACAGCGCGCACAACTACCACCCGCTGCCGGTGGTCGTGGCCACCGCGGAGGGGGCCTGGATGACGGATATCGAGGGGCGGCGCTACCTCGACCTGCTGGCCGGGTACTCGGCGCTGAACTTCGGGCACGGCCACCCGCGGCTGGTGGAGGCGGCCAAGGCGCAGCTGGAGCGGGTGACGCTGACGTCGCGGGCGTTCCACCACGACCGGTTCGCCGCGTTCTGCGAGCAGCTGGCCCATCTGTGCGGCATGGAGATGGTGCTGCCGATGAACACCGGCGTCGAGGCGGTGGAGACCGCGGTGAAGACCGCCCGGAAGTGGGGGTACCGGATCAAGGGGGTGCCCGCCGAGATGGCGAAGATCGTGGTCGCGAGCGGCAACTTCCACGGCCGTACGACGACGGTCATCAGCTTCTCCACCGACCCCGAGGCGCGGGCGGACTTCGGGCCGTACACGCCGGGCTTCCAGATCGTGCCGTACGGCGACCTGACCGCGATGCGGGCGGCGCTCACCGAGAACACGGTCGCGGTACTGCTCGAACCGATCCAGGGCGAGTCGGGGGTGATCGTCCCGCCGGCCGGTTATCTGCCGGCGGTCCGGGAGCTGACCCGGCAGCGGGACGTGCTGTTCGTCGCGGACGAGATCCAGTCGGGGCTGGGCCGGACCGGGCGGACGTTCGCATGCGAGCACGAGGGGGTCGTACCGGATGTGTACGTGCTGGGGAAGGCGCTCGGCGGCGGGATCCTGCCGGTGTCGGCGGTGGTGTCGAGCAGCGAGGTGCTCGGGGTGTTCCGGCCGGGTGAGCACGGGTCGACGTTCGGCGGGAACCCGCTGGCCTGCGCGGTGGCGCTGGAGGTGATCGCGATGCTGCGGACGGGCGAGTACCAGGCGCGGTCCGCCGAGCTCGGCGAGCATCTGCACCGGGAGCTTGGCGCCCTGCTCGGCACCGGCAGGGTGACGGCGGTGCGTGGGCGCGGGCTGTGGGCCGGGGTCGACATCGCGCCGAGGGTCGGAACGGGCCGGCAGGTGTCCGAGCGGCTGATGGACCGGGGTGTCCTGGTGAAGGACACCCACGGTGCGACGATCCGGATCGCGCCGCCGTTGGTGATCAGCAAGGAGGACCTGGACTGGGGGCTCGAACAGCTACGGGCGGTGCTGGCCGGCTAGACGACAGGGCCTACAGGATCACGTGCGGCAGGAAGCGGGCGTACTCGTCGGTGATCAGGCCCGAGGACTCGCGCAGGCCGAGGCCGGCCGGCTCGTCGCGGACGACCCAGGCGCCGAGGACGAGGTGGTTGCCGTCGAAGGCGGGCAGCGGGGCGAGCTGCTGGTAGCAGCAGGGCTCGTCCCGGGCGACGGCCGGGGCGCCGGGCTCGTGGACGGTCACGCCCGCGCCCTCGCGGCCGAGCAGCGGCTTGGCGACATAGCCCGTCGACCCGGCGAGCTCGCGCGGGCCGTCCAGGTAGGCGGGCAGCAGATTCGGGTGGCCGGGGTACAGCTCCCAGAGGATCGCCAGCAGGGCCTTGTTGCTCAGGAGCATCTTCCAGGCGGGTTCGATCCACAGGGTGCTGCCGGTGCCGCCGCCGTTGTCCAGGGTGTCGAGGACGTGCCCTGCGAAGGCGTCGGTGGTGAGCCACTCCCACGGATAGAGCTTGAAGATGCTGCGGATGAAGCGGAGCCCGTTGTCCACGAAGCGGCCGGAGAGGGTGTCCCAGCCGATCTCCTCCATGGAGATCCAGTCGGTGGCGAGGCCGGCCTGTTCGGCGGTCTCCTTCAGGTAGGCGACCGTCATCAGGTCCTCGCCGAGTTCGTCGGCGGAGGAGTGCGCGAAGTGCAGGGGGCTGCCCGGCGGGAGCAGCGCGGCCTGCTTGCGCCAGGCGTCGACCAGGCGCTCGTGCAGGGAGTTCCACTGGTCGGCGCCGGGGAAGCGTTCCTCCATCCAGAACCACTGGGGGGAGGCGGCCTCGACCAGGGAGGTCGGGGTGTCGGCGTTGTACTCGAGGAGCTTCGCCGGGCCGGTGCCGTCGTAGCGGAGGTCGAAGCGGCCGTAGACGGAGGGGAGTTCGGCGCGGCGCCGCCAGGCCTCGGTGACGGCCTCGGCGACGCGCGGGTCGGTGATACCGAGGTCGGCGAGGCGGCCCTCGGCCACGATGTGCCCGGCGGCCGCGAGGCACATGCGGTGCAGTTCCTCGACGGTCTCCTCCAGCGCCTCGACCTCGTCCAGGGTGAAGACGTAGTAGGCGCTCTCGTCCCAGTAGGGGCGCAGCGAGCCGTCGGGGTGGCGGGTCAGGGGGTAGACGAGACCCTGCTCCTCGACGGTCTGCTGCCAGCCGGGGCGGGGGGTGGTCGTACGGCGTTCCATGCGGCGTTTCCTCGTCAGCCGCCGGAGCTGCCGTGGCCGCCGCCGAAGCCGCCGCGGTGCACGCCGCCGTACGAGCCGCCCGAGCTGGAATGCGAGCCGGAGCCCTTGCTCGGCTTGGTGAAGGAGCCGCCGTTCACCCAGGAGCCCTTCTTCTTGCCGCCGTAGTACCAGGCGCCGTTGACGAAGGCCTTGGTGGACTTGCAGTTCTTGTCGGAGACGATCTTGTAGCCCTTGGCCAGCCGGTAGCTGTCGCGGTCGACGCAGCGCTTGTCCGGGGCGGAGGAGCAGGCGGTCAGGGCCGTGGCGAGCAGGCCCATGCCGCCGAGGAGGACGGTTCCCGAGCGAAGGCGTCGGCGTGCGGTGTCCATGCTGGTGTCTCCCCCGTCGGCTGGCCTGTTTTCGGCGGTCAGCCTAGAGACTGGTGAGAGTGGGCAGGAAGGCGGGTTGCCGCTTCGCCCCTCGCCTAGAGTCGCTTCGTGCTCTTTGGAATGGTGTGTGCCCTGGCAGCCGCGGTCTGCTTCGGTACGGCGACGGTGTTGCAGGCGGTCGCCGCGAGGCAGGCCGGTACGGGCGGGGGCGGCGAGGCGGCACTGCTGCTGCGGGCGCTCAGGCAGTGGCGGTACTTGGCCGGTCTCGCGCTGGACGGTCTCGGCTTCCTCTTCCAGATCGCCGCGCTGCGCTCGATTCCGATCTACGCGGTCAGCGCGGCACTGGCGTCGAGTCTGGCGGTGACCGCGGTGGTCGCGGCGCGGCTGCTGCGGGTGCGGCTGAGCGGCACGGAGTGGGGCGCGGTGGGCGTGGTCTGCCTCGGGCTCGCGATCCTGGGGCTGGCGTCCGGCCCGGAGGGGGACCAGCAGGGGTCGGACACCCTGAAGTGGGCCATGCTCGCGACGGCCGTCGGCATGCTGGTGCTCGCGCTGCTGGGCGGGCGGCTGACCGGGCGCATGCGGGCGCTGGTACTGGGCCTGGGGGCGGGTTTCGGATTCGGGGTCGTGGAGGTTTCGGTCCGCCTGATCGACTCGCTGCGGCCGGCCGACCTGCTCACCAACCCGGCGGCCTACGCCCTCCTGATCGGCGGCGGCGCCGCCTTCATGCTGCTGACCTCCGCCCTGCAGCGCGGCTCGGTGACGACGGCGACGGCCGGCATGGTCATCGGCGAGACGATCGGCCCGGCGGCCATCGGCGTGATCTGGCTCGGCGACCGCACCAGGGAGGGCCTGACCTGGCTGGCGGCGCTCGGGTTCGCGGTGGCGGTGGCGGGGGCGCTGGCCTTGGCCCGGTTCGGTGAGGCGCCTGTGACGGCCGAGGAAACCTGACGCCGTCTCTTCACATCCGCCGCGACGGCGAGCGACCACCGCGGCGCTGTCCGGCGGTGCCTGACCCGGCGCGGCCGCTCTTCACGGCAACACCCTGCACAACGCCTCCAACGCTCCCGCCCACGCGCTGTCCGGCGGCGTCCCGTACCCCACCACCAGCGCGTCCAGCGGCTCGGCGACCGCCTGCTCGTGCCGGTGGAAGGCGAGCCCGTGCAGGGCCAGACCCTGCCAGGTCGCCGCCTGGATCACCGACTGCTCGGTGCCGGGCGGCAGCCGCAGCACGGCGTGCAGGCCGGCCGCGATCCCGGTGACCCGGACTTCGGGTGCGCGGTCGGCGACGGCGGCGGCGAGGGCGTCGCGGCGGCGCCGGTAGCGCAGACGGGCGGAGCGGACATGGCGGTCGTAGGCGCCCGAGGTGAGGAATTCGGCCAGCGTCAACTGGTCCAGCACTCCGCAGGTGTCGACAAGGCCCTTGGCCGCAGCCGCCCCCTCCACCAGGGACGGCGGCAGCGCCATCCAGCCGAGGCGCAGGCCGGGGGCGAGGGACTTGCTGGCGGTGCCGAGGTAGACGACCCGGTCGGGGTCGAGGCCCTGGAGGGCGCCGACGGGCTGGCGGTCGTAGCGGAACTCGCCGTCGTAGTCGTCCTCCAGGACCAGCCCGCCGGTCCGCCGCGCCCACTCCACGACGGCGGTCCGCCGGTCGGGGTGCAGGGGCATGCCCATCGGGAACTGGTGGGCGGGGGTGACGAGTACCGCACCCTCGTCGCTCAACGCGCCCGTGTCGGTGCCCAGTTCGTCGTAGGGCAGTGCGGGTGTCGCGAGTCCCGCGCCCCTCAGCAGCCCCCAGTGGACGTCGAGCCCGTACGACTCCACCGCGACGGTCCGCACCCCGCGCGCCCGCAGCAGCGCCCCGAGGATGCGCAGGGCGTGCGAGAAGCCCGCGGTGATCACGATCGTGTCCGGGTCGGTGCGGACGCCGCGGGCGCGGGCGAGGTAGCCGGCGAGGGCGGTGCGCAGTTCGGGGCGGCCGCGCGGGTCGCCGTAGCCGAGGGCGTCGAAGGGCGCGGTGGCCAGCGCGCGGCGGGCGGCCTTGAGCCACTCGGTGCGCGGGAAGGCGGCGAGGTCGGGGGTGCCGGGGACGAGGCTGTAGGCGGGACGGCCGGGTTCGCGGCGCCGGGGTGCGGTGTCGGCCGGCGGGACGACGATGCGCTCCGCCACCCGGGTCCCGGAGCCCTGGCGGGCGGTGAGCCAGCCCTCGGCGACCAGGTCGGCGTAGGCCTCGGCGACGGTGTTGCGGGCGATGTCCAGGTCGGCGGCGAGGCTGCGGGAGGACGGCAGCCGGGTGCCGGGGGCGAGGCGGCCGGTGCGGACGGCGTCCCGCAGCGCGTCGGTCAGACCGCGGCGCAGCCCGCTGGAACCGGCCGGTTCCAGGTGCAGGTCGACCCCCAGAGTGGCCCATGAATTCGCCATGGAAATGGACCATACCCCTGGGCATCCCCGCTCCTAGGGTCGAAGCCATGAGCACTGCAGAGGAAACCGTCGAGTACGCCACCGAACAGGCCCCACGGCTCAGCTGGGCCGAGCACGCGCCCGAGGTCTACAAGGCGATGATCCGCCTGGACACGGCCGCGAAGCAGGGCCTCGACCCGGCGCTGTACGAGCTGGTGAAGATCCGCGCCTCGCAGCTCAACCACTGCGCGTTCTGCCTCGACATGCACACCAAGGACGCTCTCGCCGCCGGCGAGAGCGTGGAGCGGATCGTGCAGCTCAGCGCGTGGGAGGAGTCGCGGCACTTCTACACCGAGAAGGAGCTGGCGGCACTGGAGCTGACCGAGGCGGTCACCGTCCTGACCGACGGCTTCGTGCCGGACGAGGTGTACGACCGGGTGGCCGCGCACTTCGAGGAGGCGGAGCTGGCCCGGCTGATCGCCGCGATCACGGTGATCAACGCGTGGAACCGGTTCGGCGTGACCACCCGGATGACCCCGGGCCACTACCGGCCGGGGCAGTACAGGTGAGCCGTACCCAGCTGCTGGACCGGGAGGTCGGCCTGGCCATGTCGGCGCTGAGCGCGGCCGCGAAGAAGGGGCTCGGCGATCCGGTCCTCGCCGAGCTGGTCATGATCCGCGCCTCGCAGCTCAACCACTGCGCGTTCTGCCTCGACATGCACCTCCGGGTGGCCCGGAAGAACGGCGAGTCGGAGGACCGCGTCCAGCTGCTGGACGCCTGGGAGGAGGCCGAGGACCAGTACAGCGAGCGGGAGCGGGCCGCGCTGGCACTGACCGAGGCGGTCACCGTTCTGACTGGGGGCACCTCCCGGACGATGTCTGGGGGAGGCTTCGTGCCGGACGAGGTGTACGACACCGCCGCCAAGCACTTCGGTGAGGCCGAACTCGCCCATCTCATCGGCCTGATCACCGTCATCAACGGCTGGAACCGTCTCATGGTCAGCCGCCGTGTTCCGCCAGGGGGTTACCAGCCATGAGCAAGGTGGACGTGTTCCGCACCCTGCACCGCAAGCGCGCCCAGGGCGATCCGCTGGTCCTGCCCGGCCCCTGGGACGCGGCGAGCGCCCGGGTGTGTGCCGAGGCCGGGTTCCCGGCGCTGGCCACGCCGAGCGCGGGGGTGGCCGCCTCCCTCGGCCATGCGGACGGGGCGACCCCGGCCGACGAGATGTTCGCGGCGGTGGCCCGGATCGTGCGGGCGGTGGACGTGCCGGTCTCGGCGGACGTCGAGGGTGGGTACGGGCTCGCGCCGAAGGAGCTGGTCGAGCGGCTGCTGGAGGCGGGCGTCGTGGGGTGCAACCTCGAGGACTCCAACGGGGGTGTCCTCAAGGACCCGCACGAGCACGCCGAGTACCTCGCCGAGGTCCGCTCGGCCGCCGCCGACCGGCTTTTCGTCAACGCCCGCGTCGACACCTTCCTGCACGGCGACGGGGATCCCGAACGGGCCATCGAGCGGGCCGCGTCCTACGTGGCCGCGGGCGCGGACTGCGTGTATCCGATCCTCGCTCCGGTGGACGTGCTGCCCCTGCTGCGGGCCGGGATCCAGGGCCCGCTCAACATGGTGGCCCGGCTGGACGGCGAGGGCCCCTCGCCCGCCGTGCTCGGCGAACTCGGGGCCACCCGCGTCACGTTCGGGCCGGGCCTCCAGCGGCGCGCCGCCCTGGCGCTCCGCGAGATCGTCGGCGGCCTGGCGAAGTAGGGCGGTTCAGGGCAGCCACTTCTTCCACACGGAGGGGTGGCTGTCCACCCACTTCTTCGCCGCCTCCTCGGGCGAGAGCTTCTGGTCGGCGATCATCAGGGAGACCTCGTTCTGGTCCTCGGTCGTCCACCGGAACTTCTTCAGGAAGGCCGCCGCCTCGCCGCCGGACCTGGCGAAGTCCGCGTTGAGGTACTTCTGCAGGGGGGTGTGCGGGTAGGCGCAGGCGACCTTGGCCGCGTCCGCGTCACAGCCCTCCTTGTACGGCGGCAGCTTCACCTCGGTCATGGGGACCTTCTTGAACAGCCACTGGGGTGTGTACCAGTAGGTCAGGAAGGGCTTCTTCTCCTTGGCGAACTGCTTCATCTGGGTGATCTGGGCCGCCTCGGAACCGGCGAAGACGACCTGGTAGTCCAGCTTCAGGTTGTTCACCAGGGCCTTGTCATTGGTGACGTAGGACGGGGAGCCGTCCATCAGCTGGCCCTTGCCGCCGCTCTCCGCGGTGCGGAAGAGCGGGGCGTACTTGTCGAGGTTCTTCCAGTCGGTGATGTCCGGGTGCTGCTCGGCCAGGTACGTCGGGACGAACCAGCCGATGTGCCCGGTCACCCCGAGGTCGCCGCCGCGGGCGATCGTCTTCTTGTCGGTGACGTACCGCTTCTCCTGGTCCGGGTGGCCCCAGTCCTCCAGGATGGCGTCGACCCGGCCCTGGCTGAGCGCGTCCCACGCGGGCACCTCGTCCACCTGGACGGTGTCGACGCGGTAGCCCAGCTTGTGTTCGAGGAGGTACTGGGCGACGGCCACGTTGGACTGCGCACCCACCCAGGACTGCACGGACAGGGTGACCGTCTTCGCGCCCCGGGCGTTCGCGAACGGGGACGCCTGCTTGGTCATGTCGGCGGCGCCGCAGCCGGTGGTCAGTCCGAGGACGGCGACAGCGACAGGGATGCCGACGGGGACAGTCGTACGGAATCGCATGTCACGCTCCCTTCTTCGCGCGGCGTTCGGTCGGCTGGGTCACCCGGTCGAGCATCAGACCCAGGCAGACGATGGCCGCGCCGGCGACCAGGCCGGTCGCCAGGTCGCCCTGGGCGAGGCCGAAGGCGACGTCGTAGCCGAGGGCGCCACCGCCGACCAGACCGCCGATGATGACGACGGCGAGAACCAGGACCACACCCTGGTTGGCGGCGAGCAGCAACGACCGCCGGGCGAGCGGGAGCTGGATCTGCCACAGCTGCTGGCGGCCGGTCGCGCCGAGCGAGCGCGCCGACTCCAGCGCGGCCGGGTCGACCTGGCGCAGGCCCTGCGCGGTGATCCGGACGACGGCCGGGAGGGCGTACACGACGGCCGCGGCGACGGCGGGCGCGCGGCCGACGCCGAACAGGGCGACGACCGGGATCAGGTACACGAACTGCGGCATGGTCTGGAAGACGTCCAGGACCGGGCGCAGCGCCCGTTCGACACGGTCGCTGCGGGCGGCGGCGACACCGGTGGCGAAGCCGAGGACGAGGGTGACCGCGACGGCGGCGAGCACCTGCGACAGGGTGTCGAGCGAGGGCTCCCACACCCCGAGCACACCGATCCCGGCCATCGCGAGGACGGCGGTCAGTGCGCTGCGCCAGGTGCCGATCAGCCAGGCCGGTGCGGCGACGAGGAGCAGCACCGCCCACCAGGGCAGCCACTGCAGGCCGCTGCGGACGGGGTCCAGGATCCAGGTGGTGAAGTGGCCCGCCCAGTCGGCGGTGCCGCCGACGACCGGGACGCCGGCGTAGAGGTGGGCGGTCATCCAGTCGACGGCGCGGTTGACCGGTTCGGCGATGTCCAGGCTCCAGGAGGCGGGCCAGTCGAGGGCGCCGAGGAGGCGGGTGGCCAGGGCCACGGCCACGGTGACGGCCAGGGCGTACGGCCGGCCGATGGTACGGGGCCGGGGGCTGCCGTCTCCCGCGGTTCCCGCGGCGGCGGTGACACGGTCCAGGACCACCGCCAGCAGCACGATCGGGATGCCGGCCGCGAGGGCCGCGCCCACGTCGACGGAGGCCAGGGCCTGGTAGACGCGGTCGCCGAGGCCGCCGGCGCCGATGACAGAGGCGATGACGGCCATGGACAGCGCCATCATGATCGTCTGGTTCAGGCCGAGCAGGAGTTCCTTGCGGGCCAGCGGGATACGGGCGGTCAGCAGCCGCTGGCGGGCGGTGGCGCCGAGCGACTCCACGGCCTCCAGGACTTCGGGGTCGGCGCCGCGCAGGCCCAGCGCGGTGAGGCGGGCCATCGGCGGGGCGGCGTAGACGACGGTGGCGAGGACGGCCGCGGGGACGCCGATGCCGAAGACCAGGACGACGGGGAGGAGGTACGCGAACGCCGGGAGCACCTGCATGGTGTCCAGGACCGGGCGCAGGGCGCGGTCCAGGCGGTCGGAGAGGCCGGCGGCGAGGCCGAGCAGGGCGCCCACGGCCACGGAGGCGAGGACGGCGACCACCATCAGCGCGAGGGTCTGCATGGTGGGCACCCACATGCCGAGCGCGCCGCAGGCCAGGAACGCGATCGCCGTGCCGGCGGCCAGGCGGACACCGCCGAGGCGCCAGGCCACGAGGGCTCCGAATGCGGTGACGCCTGCCCAGCCTGCGGCGAGCAGGGTGAGGTAGACGGCGCGCACGGCCAGCACGACGGCGTTGCTGATGTAGCCGAAGAAGTAGAGGAACAGGGGGTGGCTGTCACGGTTGTCGATGACCCAGTCGCTGGCGGTGGCCAGGGGCTTGGAGAGGTCGACGGTGAGCGCGTGCGGCCAGGCGTTGCTTCCCCAGTGGCTGTCGACCAGGGGTACGAGGACCGCGGCGACGGCGGCCAGGGCGAGGAGCTTGGCCGCGGCGCGGTTTCTCAGGAAGCCCGGGATCGCGGCGCTGGAGGTCGGGACGGTGAGCGTTGCCATCAGACGTCCTCCGGACTGGTACGGGGCGCGGGCGGGGTCACTCGGCGGCGCTTGCCGGGTGCCGCCATCGGTGGGACGGGCGCCGCCCCAGCGGCACGACTGCCGGCAGCTGCGTCGGCCCTGCTGCCCGCGGCTACCGCGGCTTCGCCGTCCGCAGCCGCGTCCGTACGACCGCCCGCCGCTTCCGCAGCATCACCGCCCGCGGCTGCGTCGGCACGACCGCCCGCGGCGACCGCGGCATCGCCGTCCGCAGCCACGCCGGCCACCACGTCCAGCAGCTGCTCGTGGCCGACGACCCCCAGGCACTTCCCCTCGTCCATCACCCGGGCCGGAGCGCCCGCGCGGGCCACTGCCCCTATGGCCTCGGCGACCGGGGCGTCGGGGCTGACCGCGGGGCCGCTCCCGACCTCCTGCGGGTGCGCGGGGCGCATGGCCGTGCGGCACGTGACGACCTGCTCACGCGGCACGTCGCGGACGAACTCGCGGACGTAGTCGTCGGCCGGGGAGGAGACGATCTCCTCCGGGGTGCCGAGCTGGACCACGCGGCCGTCGCGCATCAGGGCGATGCGGTCGCCGAGCCTGAGCGCCTCGCTGAGGTCGTGGGTGATGAAGACCATCGTGCGGCCCTCCTCGCGGTGCAGCCGGGCCACCTCGTCCTGCATGTCGCGGCGGATGAGGGGGTCCAGGGCGCTGAAGGGCTCGTCGAACAGCAGCACCTCGGGGTCGACGGCGAGTGCGCGGGCGAGACCGACGCGCTGGCGCTGGCCGCCGGAGAGCTGGCCGGGGCGGCGCTTCTCCATGCCCTCCAGGCCGACCTTGGCGACGAACTCGGCGGCCCGCTCGCGCCGTTCGGACTTTCCTACGCCCTGGATCTCCAGACCGTAGGCCACGTTGTCCAGGACCGTGCGGTGCGGGAGCAGGCCGAAGTGCTGGAAGACCATCGCGGCACGGTGCCGGCGCAGTTCGCGCAGGCGGGCCTTGTCCATGGCGCGCACGTCCTCGCCGTCGATGGCGATGGTGCCCGCCGTCGGCTCGATCAGCCGGGTCAGGCAGCGCACCAGGGTGGACTTGCCGGAGCCGGACAGACCCATGACGACGAAGACCTCGCCCTTGCGCACGTCGAAGGAGACGTCCCGGACGGCGGCCGTGCAGCCGGTGCGGGAGCGCAGGTCGGCGGGGGCCAGCGTGCTGAGTTCCGGGTCGGCCGGAATGCGGTCGGCCTTGGGGCCGAAGACCTTCCAGAGGCCGTTCACCGAGAACACGGGCGACTGAGTGGTCGTACTCATCACGCACCACCTCCCATCAGGTCGACGGCCTTCTCCCCGACCATGAGCACCCCGATCATCGGGTTGACGGCGGTCATGGTCGGGAAGACGGAGGCGTCGGCGACCCGGATGCCGTCGAGGCCGCGGATCCTCAGCTCGGGGTCCACCACGGCGAGTTCGTCGTCGACGGCGCCCATCCGGCAGGTGCCGGCGGGGTGGTACACGGTGTGGGCGACCTTGCGGGCGTACTCGCTCAGCTCGGCGTCGTCCACGACCTCCGGGCCCGGGCAGACCTCGCGCTTGAGCCAGCCGGCGAGCGGCTCGGCCTTGGCGATCTCGCGGGCGATGCGGATGCCGTCGACCAGGGTCCGGGCGTCGTAGTCGTCCTCGTCGGTGAAGTACCGGAAGTCCAGGGCCGGCTTCACGGACGGGTCGGCACTGGTCAGGTACAGACGGCCGCGGCTCTTCGGCTTGGGGATGTTGGGGGTCATCGAGACGCCGTGCTGCGGGCGCTCGTAGCCGAGGCGCTCCGGGTTGTCCGTGAACGGGACCTGGTAGAAGTGGAACATCAGGTCCGGGCCCGCGTGTTCGGGGTCCCGGCGCACGAACAGGCCCGCGTCGGAGTCCATCGCGGAGTTCTCCGGGATCGGTCCGTGGGTCTCCCAGACGATGACCGACTCGGGGTGGTCGAGCAGGTTCTCGCCGACGCCCGGCAGGTCGTGCACGACGGGGATGCCGAGCGCCTCCAGGTCCTCGCGGGGGCCGATGCCCGAGTGCAACAGCAGGCGGGGCGAGTCGACGGCGCCCGCGCACAGCAGGACCTCGTTGCGCGCCCGGATCAGCAGTTCGTCGCCGTCCTTGGTCCGCACGTGGACGCCCTCGGCACGGGTGCCGTTCAGCTCCAGCTTGTGCGCCCAGGTCTCCAGGAAGATGCGGAGGTTCGGGCGCTCGTCCATCACCGGGTGCAGGTACGCCACCGATGCGGAGGAGCGCTTGTTGTCCTCGGGGTGGTAGGCGAGGTCGAAGAAGCCGGCGCCCTCGGTGAACGGCTTCTTGTTGAAGCCCTCGACGCGGGGCACGTCGAGCGCCGCCCGGGCGGCGTCCACGAAGTCGCGGGCGATGGCGTTCCGGTCCTTCTCGTCCACGGAGACGATGTTGTTGAGGAGGCGGGCGTAGTAGGCCTCCATGGGGACGGCGCCCCAGCCCTTGGCGCCGGCCGCCTCCCACTCGTCCCAGTCGGACGGGAGCGGCTTGAAGGAGATCAGGGTGTTGTGGGAGGAGCAGCCGCCGAGGACGCGGGCCCGGCTGTGCCGGATGTGGGAGTTGCCGCGGGGCTGTTCGGTGGTCGGGTAGTCGTAGTCGAGGTCGCCGCCGAGCAGGCCCGTCCAGCGGCGCAGGGTCAGCACGTCGTCGCGGCCGACGTCGCTGGGGCCGCCCTCGATGACGGCGACGGTGACGTCGGGGTTCTCGGTGAGGCGGGAGGCGATGACCGAGCCCGCGGTGCCGCCGCCGATGACGACGTAGTCGTAGAGGTGAGGGGTGTGGGACATCGGGGTGCTACTCCAAAGGACTTGCTGTGTACGGCAGTCGGGGGGATCAGCCGGCGAACCAGCGCACCGGCTTCGGCGCGAGGTTCTGGTAGACGTGCTTGGTCTCGCGATACTCGGCGAGCCCGGCGGGGCCCAGCTCGCGGCCGACGCCGCTCTTTCCGAAGCCGCCCCACTCCGCCTGCGGGAGGTAGGGGTGGAAGTCGTTGATCCAGACGGTGCCGTGGCGCAGGCGGCCGGCGACCCGGCGGGCGCGTCCGGCGTCGGCGGTCCAGACGGCGCCCGCGAGGCCGTACTCGGTGTCGTTGGCGAGGGCGACCGCCTCGTCCTCGGTGCGGAAGGTCTCGACGGTGAGGACCGGGCCGAAGACCTCCTCGCGTACGACCTTCATCTCCCGGTGGCACCGGTCGAGGACCGTCGGCTCGTAGAAGTAGCCGGTGGCGGGCCGCTCGGCGGACGGTTCGGGGCGCCTGCCGCCCGAGCGCAGCACCGCGCCCTCCTCCAGTGCCGACCGCACGTACGCCTCGACCTTGGCGCGCTGCTGTTCGGAGACCAGCGGTCCGCACTCGGCGCCCTCGGCCGTGCCCCGGCCGAGGCGGATCCGGGCGGCCCGCCGGGCTAGTTCGGCGACGAACCGCTCCCGCACGCTCTCCTCGATGATCAGCCGGGCGCCGGCCGAGCAGACCTGGCCGCTGTGGATGAAGGCGGCGTTGAGGGCCTGGTCGACGGCGGTGTCGAAGCCCTCCTCGGTGGCGCAGGCGTCGGCGAAGACCACGTTGGGGTTCTTGCCGCCGAGTTCGAGGGCGACCTTCTTGACGGTCGGGGCGGCCGCCCGGGCGACCTTGGTGCCGCTGACCAGGCCGCCGGTGAAAGAGACCAGGTCGACGTCGGGATGCTCGGCGAGGCGGGCGCCGACGGTGTGGCCGGGTCCGGTGACCAGGTTGGCGACTCCGGCGGGCAGACCGGCCTCGGTCAGCAGGTCGATCAGCGCGATGGTCGTCATCGGGGTGATCTCGCTGGGCTTGATCACGAAGGTGTTGCCGGCGGCGAGCGCCGGGGCGATCTTCCAACTGGCCTGGAGCAGCGGGTAGTTCCAGGGGGTGATGAGCGCGCACACACCGACGGGCTCGTGCACGACGACGCTGTGGATGTCGGGGGAGCCCGCGTCGACGACCCGGCCGGGGGCCTCGCCGGCGACCAGGTCCGCGAAGTAGCGGAAGGCGTCGGCGACACAGTCGATGTCGATGCGGCCCTCCTCGGCGGTCTTGCCCGCGTCCCGGCTCTCCAGCAGGCCGAGTTCCTCGCGGTCGCGCACGAGGAGGCCGGCGGCGCGGCGCAGCAGGGCGGCGCGCTCACCGACAGGGGTGCCGGGCCAGGGGCCGTGGTCGAACGCCTGCCGGGCGGCCGCCACCGCGCGCTCCGCGTCCTTCTCGTCGCCCTCCGCGACCACGGCGAACGGCCGGGCGTCTGCGGGGTCGAGGATCTCGCGTGTCGCGCCGGAGCCTGCTTCCAGCCACTCGCCGCCGGCGTGGATGGTCGCCGGGGCCTGTCGTTCCGCTCTGTCCGCCATGATCGGTATTGCCTTCCGTTCCTGTTCAGCGCCCCTGTGTCACAGTCGTGTCACAGTCAGGGACCGTGACCGCCTGCCCCACCCCTCCGATCGCATGCGCAATCGATGACCGAAAGTGCGCCGCGTCACTGAAAATGCGGGCGAAAAGGGACAAAAGTAGGCTGAGCGAAGCGGCTTGGGGTGATCACGGAGGTGCCGCGATGTCCGGACGACCGCTGATCTGTGCGGCGGCGAGCGTGACCTTGTTCCTCTCCCCCGCCCTGGTGACGGCGGCCGCGGCGGACGACACCGGCGATCCGGGCGCCCGCGAGCTCGCCCGGGAGGCGCAGGACCACCTGCTCCACACCCAGTCGCTCCACATGACGTGGACGGACCGGGCGGCGGCCGCGAAGAAGGGGGAGCCGGCGTCGATGGACCTGTCCCTGGACCGGGACGGCAACTGCGTCGGCACGGTGCGCATGGGCGCGCACGGCGGCAGCATCGCGATCGTCAAACGCGGCGACGAGGTGTGGCTGAAGGGCGACAGCACGTACTGGAAGGCCGAGCTTCCGGGCAGCGAGGGCGCCGCGGCGGCCGAACTCCTCAAGGACCGCTACATCCACGGCACCACGCACGACAATGCGCTCAAGGAGTGGGAGGACGTCTGCGACCTGGACGCCTTCCAGAAGAAGCTGACACCCGACTTGTCGCACAGGAAGCCGTTGAAGCGAGGGGACAGGACCACGGTCCAGGGCATACCGGTGATCCCGCTGAAGGGCGAGGAGGACGGCAGGCCGGTCACCCTCTACGTCACTGCGGACTCGCCTCACGTACTGGTCGAGGGCACCCGGCAGGGCGACGGCACCGACCTGACGATGACGTTCTCGGACTACGGCGAGCCCGTGCCGTCCGCCACCCCCTCCACAAAGGAGTCGGTGGACGTGTCCCGGCTGAGTCCTTTGACCAAAGTCAAGGGATGACCGAGCCAGTGTCGGCGGAGCAGGTCGCGGCCCTGCGCCGTTTCAACCGCTGCTTCACGCGCCGCATCGGCGCCCTGGACGATCACTACCTGGGGCAGGACCGCCCCCTCGGAGAGGCCCGGCTGGTGTTCGAGATCGGGGAGGGCGCCTCCCTGCGCGAGCTGAGGAACCGGCTCGGGCTGGACGCCGGTTACCTCAGCCGCACGGCGAAGGCGCTGGAGGGCCAGGGCATGGTCCGGGTCGAGGCGCCCCCGGACCAGCGGGCCGAGCTGACCGACGCGATGGCGACCGCGCAGCGCCTGCTGCGGCTGGCGGCGATCACGGTGCGCGCCGTCGACAGCGCCTCGGCCGTGGCCCGGGCCTGCCTGGAGGCGTACGCGGCCGACATCGACGCCCGCTTCCCGGAGGGCTTCGACAGCGCCGCCCTGGTCCGCCCCGAGGAGGTGACCGGGGACGCCGGCGCCTTCCTGGTCGCGTACGAGGAGGCGCGGCCGGTGGGCTGCGGGGCGCTTCGGCGACTGGAACCGGGGGTGGGCGAGATCCGGCACGTGAGGGTGCACGCCGAGGCCCGGCGGCCGGGTCTGGCCCGGCGGCTGCTCGACGGGCTGGAGCGGGAGGCACGGGCGCGTGGCCTGGACGTCGTACGACTGGACACGCATGCCGTGCTCACCGAGGCGCAGGCGCTGTACCGGGCATGCGGCTACACCGAGATCCCGCGCTACGACGACAACGTGCACGCCGGCCACTGGTTCGAGAAGCGGCTAGTCGCCACCGGCTGACCGCCGCATCAACTCCCGTACGCAGCCGCGCAGCCAGGCGTGGGCCGGGTCGGCGTCGTGGCGGGGGTGCCAGGCCAGCCCCACCGGGAGCGGCGGGAGAGCGAGCGGCACCTCGAAGGTGACCAGGCCGAGGGCGGCGGCCGGCGGGCACCCCCAGGAGCTGACCAGCCCGACCAGGTCGGTCTCGCGCAGCACGAAGAGCGAGGACGGGAAGGTGCCGACGCTGCCCACCACCCGGCGTTCCAGGCCGAGTTCGGCCAGCGCCTCGTCGACCGGCCCGTGCAGCCTGCCGCGCCGGGAGACGCCCAGGTGATCGGCCTCGGTGGCGAACCGCTCGGCCGTCAACTCACCGGTGAGCAGTGGGTGTCCGGCCCGTACGACACCCAGCATGCGGTCCTCGTGCACCGTCTCGACGTGCACCTCGGGGGCGGTAGCGTCGATCACGCCGACTTCCAGATCGGCGGTGCCCTGGCGCAGGACCGGGGCGTCCACGTGGCTCTCCGACAGGAAGCGGAGGCGGACGCCGGGCGCCTCCTCGGCAGCACGGGCGAACAGGGTGGCGCCGTGCGTGGCGGCGATCGCGTCGTGGCCGATGATCGTGAAGGTGCGGGTGACCGTGCGCAGGTCGGCGTCCCGGCCGGGCCGGAACAGCGCGCGGGCCCGCTCCACCACCGCGCTCACCCGTCTCGGCCGGCACCGGCCTGTCCATGCCCGCCCTGACCCTCGGCGTCGTCACCTCACTCCCCGCCCACCAGGCGGGCCTCGGCTCGGGCCTGGGCACCACCGCCCGCGAGACCGGCGCCGTCGCCGTCACCGGAACCGTGCTGTCCGCCCACCCCGACCTCATCCACGGCATGGGCCCGGCCCTGCGCACGGTGGCCCTGGTGGTCCTGGCAACGGCCCTGGTGACCACGACCTACGGCACCCGCCCCGCCACCGGCCCGGCCCCGAAGAGCCCCACGGACCGGGAACCGGCACTGCCCCGCCGCTCTTGAGGGCTTACGGGACACGGCACCCCACCAGCGCAGCCACGGCCGGCCACCCGAACCGGGAACCCGCACCACCCTGCCCAGGCAGCTCCCGCCCCCTACGGGTAAGACGCCCCGCCGGCCAGAAGGAAGCGCGCGCCCGCGGGGATCGACGGAACGGCACCCCGCACCGCACCCGCGCTGCCACAGCCGGCCACCCGGACAGGGCCGCTCCCACCTCCTACGAGCAGGACGCCCCAGTCAGGCAGAACGAAGCCAGTGCCGTCGTGAGCGGAGCGCGCACGCGGGCCTCGGACAGGCGTTCCGGGCCGCTGGAGCGGATCGCGTACAGCGTGCCGCCGGTCGCGCGGAAGCGGTGGTCGACGACGCGGCGGGCGCCCTTGTCCGGATCGTCGTAGCGGTACGACAGCTCGGCCCAGGAGTCGCCGGAGCTGCGGGTGAGGGCCTGGTAGCCGGGCTCGTGGGAGTAGCCGTAGCCCGGGTCGTTCTCGGCGAGGTCCAGGGACTCGGTCACGGTGGACTCGGCCAGCTCGAAGATCTGCAACTGGCGGCCGTCGGACGGGGAGTCGTAGAACACCACGGTCGCCTTCTCCCCCTGCTTCTGCCGCCGGGTCCAACCCTCGGGGACGGCGAGGGTGTAGCCGACGGGGTCGTGGACGAGGCGGTAGCCGGCGGGGAGTTGCCGCGACGCGGGCGGCGGCGACGCGGCCGGCGTCCGCGGCGTAGTGGAGGCCGAGGCGGTGACCGTGACGCCGGTGGCCGGAGCGGATGCCGACGGGGTGCCGCTGCCGGCGCGGTCCCGGCCGAGGTACCAGACGCCGAAGCCGGAGCCGGCCCCGACCAGCGCCATGGCGACGACCAGGGCGACCAGCCGGCCGCCGTGCACACGGCGAGGCGCGGGGGCGTACGACGGCGAGGGGACCGGGCCGTCGGTACGGGCGGGGGCGGCAGCCCAGGGCTGCGGCGGAGGCGGCGGCACCGGGGCCGTACTGGTCTCCGCGGACGCCCAGGGCGGAGGCAGTGGGAGCGCGGCCGACTGGGTCTGGGCCGAAGCCCACGGCGGCGGGGTCGGCGGCTCGTCGGCGGTCCAGGCCGCCCGGCCTCTCTCCTCGCCGGGTCCGTACTCGGCCCCGGGCCCGAGTTCCGGACCGGAACCCTGCTCGCCGTAACCCTCCGGGCCGTTCCATCCGCTCCAGCCGCTCATCACGAACCCCCCGAATCACCCTTCCCTGCCCTGCTTTTGACAGTAACGGCGAAAACGGGCGCGGGCCCCGCTCCGGACGAAACCGGAACAGGGCCCGCACAGGCTCGCGGCGAATCCGCCGGAGGCAGCCTCAGATGAGGCCCAGGGAGCGGACCGCGTCGCGCTCCTCCGTGAGCTCCTTGACGGAGGCATCGATGCGGGCGCGGGAGAACTCGTTGATGTCCAGGCCCTGGACGATCTCGTACTTGCCGTCCTTGGTGGTGACCGGGAAGGAGGAGATCAGGCCCTCCGGGACGCCGTAGGAGCCGTCCGACGGGATACCCATGGAGGTCCAGTCGCCCTCGGCGGTGCCGTTGACCCACGTGTACACGTGGTCGATGGCGGCGTTGGCGGCGGAGGCGGCGGAGGACGCGCCACGGGCCTCGATGATCGCGGCACCGCGCTTGGCGACGGTCGGGATGAAGTCCTCGGCCAGCCACTTCTCGTCGCCGACGACCTCGGCGGCGTTCTTGCCGGCGACCGTGGCGTGGAAGATGTCCGGGTACTGGGTGGCGGAGTGGTTGCCCCAGATGGTCAGGCGCTTGATGTCGGCGACCGTCGAGCCCGTCTTCTTCGCGAGCTGGGTCAGCGCGCGGTTGTGGTCCAGGCGGGTCATCGCGGTGAAGCGCTCGGCCGGGACGTCCGGCGCGGCGGCCTGCGCGATGAGCGCGTTGGTGTTGGCCGGGTTGCCGACGACGAGAACCTTGATGTCGTCCGCGGCGTGGTCGTTGATGGCCTTGCCCTGCGGCTTGAAGATGCCGCCGTTGGCCTCCAGCAGGTCACCGCGCTCCATGCCCTTGGTGCGGGGGCGGGCACCGACCAGGAGGGCTACGTTGGCGCCGTCGAAGGCGACGTTCGGGTCGTCCGTGATGTCGATGCCCTGCAGCAGCGGGAACGCACAGTCGTCCAGCTCCATGGCCGTGCCCTCGGCGGCCTTGAGTGCCGGGGTGATCTCCAGGAGGCGCAGCTTGACCGGCACGTCCGCGCCGAGCAGCTGGCCGGAGGCGATGCGGAAGAGCAGGGCGTAACCGATCTGGCCGGCCGCGCCGGTGACGGTGACGTTCACGGGAGTGCGGGTCATGGCGTTCTCCGTATGACAGCTGGCGGTGGGGCGTCACTGCCCCGGCGGATGATCGATCTCTTGGCGTCAAGAGAATCCAGCGGTCAGGCTATCGCGCATCCGGCATGCGAGACGTCCGGGGCCGTGTGGCTCAGCCCACAAGTCGGACTCGTGATTCAGGAAGGGGCGGCCGCCCGTCCGGGAGAGGAGGGAAGGGCGGCCGCCGTGGGGGGTACCGGCTGGCCGGACTCCCGTGGGGGTACCGTTCGCGTGCCCAGGATCCGGCGACCCATGCGTCCGTCCCCGGAATTCCACCCGAATTGGTTCGCCCCGCACTTCCGGAGCCTGCCGAACGCGCCCTCGCGGCCTGCCCGGCGGACCCTCGCGTCCTACTTCGTGCACCCCTTCCGCCCGGAGGCGAGGGTCGCGCAGGCCTTGGCCTCGGCCGCGTCCTTCACGGCGACCATCGGCGTGTAGGCGATGGTGTCGCCGACGGTGGTGATGTCACCCGTCTGGCGGAGTTTGCCCGCGGAGACCTGGACCTGGTCGCCCTGGGCGGCGCCGGTGATCCGTCCCCAGGCGGCGCCACAGGTCTTGCTGTAGCGGACCTCCAGGGTGGTGGTGCCGACGGTGGCGGTCTTGGCGGTGGTCACCAGGTCACCGCTGCAGCCCATCGCCTCCGCGTCCTTGCCGTTGCAGGCGGCCCCGCTGCACTTGACCCCGACGGGCAGGCTGGGGTTGCTGCTGGCGGTCGGGGACGGCGACTTGGCGGCGCCCTCGTGCTTGGCGCCGTTGCCCTGGTTGGTGAAGAAGTAGACGGCCGCGACGACGACGAGGACACCGACGACGCCCGCGAGGAACATGGTCAGCCGCCCCTTGCGCCCGGCCCCCTTGCCGGGGGTGCCGCCGTCGGGCCGCGCAGCCTGCGGCTGCCCGTCGTACGGGTTCGGGGTGCCCGGGGTCCAGCCCGGGCCGTCCGGCGGGGACGCGGGACGCGCGTCGGAACCGCCACCGGCCGGGGCACCGGGCCGGCGGCTCGTCTTCGACGGACCCTCATAGCCCGCCAGTCCCCAGGAGTTGACCTCGGGGGCCGCATCCCGGTCCGCGTTCTCCCGCTCGTCGGCGTCCGACGCCGTCGGCTGCGACGGGATCGTCGGTGAGACGCCCGCCGGGCCGGCGATGCCCGGGGCCACGGTGGTGCCGGTGCCTCTGCCGGCCGTCTTGGTGCCGCTCGCGCCCTCGGCCTCGGCCGCCCCGAACTCCCCGAGCGCGGCGCGTGCCTGGGCGATACGAATCTGCTCCATGGTCCGGTCGTGCCGCATCTCCGCGCGGCTCCAGGCGCGTTCGGCCAGCTCCCACATGGTGGTGAGATGGACCGGGTTGGTGCCGGTGACCTCGGCGAGCGCGACGACCGCGCCCTTGGGTGCGAGCAGCCGGCCGCCCAGGTAACGCTCCCAGGACGTCTTGCTGTAGCCGGTCCGGTCGGCCAGCGCCGCGATGCTCAGGCCGCTGCGGTCCACGAGGCGCCGCACCTGGCTGGTGAACTCCTTGATCTGCGGATCCAGCTCGTCCGGCAAGGCTTTCCATCGAGGCATTGCTTCCCCCCTCATTCCCCCCGGTTGGTGCTGATGGTTCCCCGCGCCGTTCCCCGCACGTGACCCTCGCGCCGGTCCGGTCCCCCCGGCGCGGCCCCCTCTGACTACCCACAGGGATGCGCTGACTAAGGATCCCAGTTCCCGGAGTGGGGGCGCACAGGAGCATCGCTCCCGCCGGTTGTGCACCGTCGCACGCCGACCGCCCCACAGTCCACCGGACCGTCCCGATTGGACACCTTGGACACGTTAGCCCGGTTCCGCGGGGCCCTCGTGACGTGTTCCCGAACTGTCAACACATCGACACGGCGGGCACACATGTGGCAGTGCGCGGACACCGTAGCGGAACGGTCACTTCCGTGCCACAGCGCACGGACAGCCGTTGAACAGGCAGTTCATGGAGGGGAGGCTGGATCCCGACGGCGGCTCGTCCTTGCTCGGGGGAGGGGACGGGTCGCCGTTCCGCCCGCGCCCTCCGGGAAGGCGCGGGCCTGCGGCCGTACCGGACCCGCTACTTGACCGTGAAGTGCAGGATGTCCTTCAGGAACGAGAGCTTCAGCAGCGGGTCGGGCTGGATCATCAACGCCAACAGGACGATCACCAGACCCAGGACGCCGTAGGTGGCGACGTCCGTGAAGCGGGAGCGCACGGCGAGCATGCCGACGCCCGGCAGCAGCCAGCGCAGCACCGCGCCGCCCAGCAGCGCGACGCCGATGAGCAGCGTCCCCGGGCGGAGCGCGTCCAGTGTGATCACCAGCAGGCCGATGGCCACCAGGCAGACGACGGCGAGCAGCGGCCACTGCCGGGCGGGCGCCGGAGCGTTGCCGGGGGCGGCCCGGCCGCCGCCCTCCGGGCGGGCGGTGTCCCTGGTGAACCGCGGGAAGCGGCGCGTGGTCCGCCTCGGGTGCCCGTCGGCGTCGGGGGCAGCCGGCCCGGTGCTGGAGTGGGTGTCCTCAGCCGGCACTGCGCTCCGCCGCCTCGACCACGTTGACCAGCAGCTGCGCCCGGGTCATCGGGCCCACACCGCCCGGGTTCGGGGAGATCCAGGCGGCCACCTCGGCCACGTCCGGGTGGACGTCACCGACGATCTTGCCTTCGGCGTTGCGGGAGACGCCGACGTCCAGGACGGCCGCGCCCGGCTTGACGTCCTCGGCGCGGATCAGGTGCGGGACACCGGCCGCGGCGATGATGATGTCGGCCCGCTTGAGGTGCGCGGACAGGTCACGGGTGCCGGTGTGGCACTGGGTCACGGTGGCGTTCTCGCTGCGCCGGGTGAGCAGCAGCGGCATCGGGCGGCCGATGGTCACGCCCCGGCCGACCACCACGACCTCGGCGCCCTTGATCTCGACGCCGTGGCGGCGCAGCAGGGTCAGGATACCGTTGGGGGTGCAGGGCAGCGGCGCCGGCTCGTTCAGGACGAGACGCCCGAGGTTCATCGGGTGCAGGCCGTCCGCGTCCTTGGCCGGGTCCATCATCTCCAGGATGCGGTTCTCGTCGATGCCCTTGGGCAGCGGGAGTTGGACGATGTAGCCGGTGCAGGCCGGGTCCTCGTTCAGCTCCCGGACGACCGCCTCGATCTCCTCCTGGGTGGCCGTGGCGGGCAGCTCGCGCTGGATGGAGGCGAGGCCGACCTGGGCGCAGTCGCGGTGCTTGCCGGCGACGTACTTCTGGCTGCCGGGGTCGTCCCCGACCAGGATCGTGCCGAGGCCGGGCGTGACGCCCTTCTCCTTCAGCGCCGCCACGCGGGCGGTCAGATCGGACTTGATCGCGGCTGCGGTGGCCTTGCCATCGAGAATCTGGGCGGTCATGACACCATCCTCGCGGATGACCCGGTCCCTGTTCCAATCCGGGGCTGCCTGGGCCGGTTCCCCGCGCCCCGTGCTTGATCGACGATGTTGCACTTGCACAACACCTTGCGAATCCGGCTGGACAACAATCGGCCTTTCCTACAACCATGAGCGGCGCAGTATCGCGGTCCGGTTGGGGGGCAAACCGCTCAGATCCTGACGTTCCTCCGTTCCTTCCGCGTCGTCCCCGCAGTGTCAACGGAGGAAATCCGCCATGAGTTTCGGCTCGCCCAACAACCCGTACGGTCAGCCGCAGGATCCACAGCAGGGCTACGGCTACCCGCAGCAGCCCGGCTACCCGCAGGCCCCGCAGGGCGTCCCGCCGCAGCAGGGCTACGGCTACCCGCAGGCACCCCAGGGCGGATACCCGGGCTACCCGCAGCAGGCCGGCTACGGCATGCAGCCGACGTACGCGAACTGGGGACAGCGCTTCCTGGCCCGCCTGCTCGACAGCCTTCTGTACGCGGTGCCCTACGGCATCGCGGTCGCGGGTGCCAAGAACGCCCCGATCCTCGCCATCATCGGCTTCCTCGCCCTGATCGGCCTGTTCGTCTGGCAGATCATCATGGAGGGCAAGACCGGCCAGACCGTCGGCAAGAAGGCGCTGGGCATCCGCACGCTCAAGGAGGAGACCGGGCAGCCGCTCGGCGGCGGCATGGCGTTCGTGCGCCAGCTGGCCCACATCCTGGACGGCCTGCCCTGCTACCTCGGCTACCTGTGGCCGGCCTGGGACGCCAAGCGTCAGACGTTCGCCGACAAGGTCTGCGGCTCGATCGTCATCCGCTCGAACTGAGCTGAGCGCCATCCGCTCGAACCGAGCTGAGCGCCTGAACGGAAAGCGGCCTCCGGCCCCCTGCGAGGGGAGCCGGAGGCCGCTTTGCGTGACCCTGCGGGATCAGTGGAAGAAGTGGCGCGTGCCCGTGAAGTACATGGTGACGCCCGCCTTCTTCGCGGCCTCCACGACCAGCTCGTCACGGACCGAACCGCCCGGCTGGACCACGGCCTTGACGCCCGCCGCGGTCAGGACCTCCAGGCCGTCCGGGAACGGGAAGAACGCGTCCGAAGCGGCGTACGAGCCCTGGGCGCGCTCGACACCGGCCCGCTCGACCGCCAGCTTCGCGGAGTCGACCCGGTTGACCTGGCCCATGCCCACGCCGACCGAGGCGCCGTCCTTGGCGAGCAGGATCGCGTTGGACTTCACCGCGCGGCAGGCCCGCCAGGCGAAGGCCAGCTCGGCCAGCTCGTCGCCGGAGAGCGCCTCTCCGGTCGCCAGCGTCCAGTTGGCCGGGTCGTCGCCCTCGGCCTGGAGCCGGTCGGTCTCCTGCAGCAGCACGCCGCCGTCGATCGGCTTGACCTCGACCGGGTTGGCCGGGCCGTTCGGGGCCTTCAGGACCCGGATGTTCTTCTTCTTGGTGAGGGCCTCCAGGGCCCCCTCCTCGTAGTCGGGCGCGACGATGACCTCGGTGAAGATCTCCGCGACCTGCTCGGCCATCTCCCGGCTGACCGGACGGTTCACGGCGATGACCCCGCCGAACGCGGACAGCGGGTCACAGGCGTGCGCCTTGCGGTGCGCCTCGGCGACGTCCGCGCCGACCGCGATGCCGCAGGGGTTGGCGTGCTTGATGATCGCGACACACGGCTCGTCGTGGTCGTACGCGGCACGGCGGGCGGCGTCCGTGTCCGTGTAGTTGTTGTACGACATCTCCTTGCCGTGCAGCTGCTCGGCCTGGGCCAGACCGGCGCCGGCGGCGTCGACGTACAGGGCGGCGGGCTGGTGCGGGTTCTCGCCGTAGCGCAGGGTGTTCTCGCGCTCCCAGGTGGCGCCCAGGAAGTCGGGGAACGAAGAGTCGTCGACGGGCGCGTACGCGGACGCGAACCAGGAGGCCACGGCCACGTCGTAGGCGGCCGTGTGCTGGAAGGCCTCGGCCGCCAGCCGCTTGCGGGTGGCGAGGTCGAAGCCGCCGACCGCGACCGCGGCGAGGACGTCGGCGTACCGCTCCGGGCTGGTGACCACGGCGACGGAGGGGTGGTTCTTGGCGGCGGCACGGACCATCGACGGGCCGCCGATGTCGATCTGCTCCACGCACTCGTCGGGCGAGGCGCCGGAGGCGACGGTCTCCCGGAACGGGTAGAGGTTCACGACGACCAGGTCGAACGGCTCGACACCCAGCTCGGCGAGCTGCTCGCGGTGGCTGTCCAGACGCAGGTCGGCGAGGATGCCCGCGTGCACCCTGGGGTGCAGGGTCTTGACCCGGCCGTCCAGGCACTCGGGGAAGCCGGTCAGCTCCTCGACCTTGGTCACGGGGACACCGGCGGCGGCGATACGGCCGGCCGTGGACCCGGTGGAGACGAGCTCGACACCTGCCTCGTGCAGCCCGCGCGCGAGGTCTTCGAGCCCGGTCTTGTCGTAGACGCTGACGAGCGCCCGGCGAATGGGCCGCTTGGTGCTCTCGGCGGTGGCGGTCACTGGATAACTACCTTTCGTCCCTCAATGCGATAGCCGTTGCGGGCGAGCCGCCCCACGACCTCGACGAGCAGCCTTCGCTCGACTTCCTTGATGCGCTCGTGCAGCGCGCTCTCGTCGTCCTCGTCCCGGACCTCGACCACGCCCTGAGCGATGATCGGCCCGGTGTCGACGCCGTCGTCGACGAAGTGGACGGTGCAGCCGGTGACCCTGACGCCGTACGCGAGCGCGTCCCGCGCGCCGTGGGCCCCGGGAAAACTGGGCAGCAGGGCGGGGTGCGTGTTGACGAACCGCCCGCCGAACCGCGCGAGGAATTCCTTCCCGACGATCTTCATGAACCCGGCGGAGACCACGAGGTCGGGTTCGTGCGCGGCCACGGCCTCGGCCAGGGCGGCGTCCCACTCCTCGCGCGTCTCGAAGTCCTTCACCCGGCACACGAAGGTCGCCAGCCCGGCCCGCTCGGCGCGGGCGAGCCCCTCGATGCCGGTGCGGTCGGCCCCGACGGCGACGATCCGCGCGCCGTACGACTCGGCTCCGATGCGCTCGATCTCGTCCAGGAGCGCCTGCAGGTTGGTGCCGGATCCGGAGACCAGCACGACGAGGCGCTTGACCGCTTGGCCAGCGGGGGTGGCGGCCACGGTGGGGCCCTTTCTCGGGGAAGCGTTGTGTCCGGCCGGCGTTTGTACAGTCGTACGAATGCTTCGCGCCCCCGGATACGGGGAAGTCTACGAAGCGGCCGACCGTCAGCAACGATACCGGCACTCCGGAAGGCCCCCTCGGGACGGGGGCGTGGCCGGAAGGTAGCGTTCGGAAGGAATCACGAAGGAGCAGCCTCGGGAACGCGGTCGTCGTGCGGTGCGTTTCACGAGGTGGAAGCTCACGTCGGACCGCCGTATTCGCCTAGGGGAAGACGCTCTTTTGATGCCCGATCGCAGCCTGCGACTCCTCACGTTCCCCCCGCGCCCGGCCCAGGGAGGCGAGCGAGGCGCCGTGCTGCTGCGTGAGCGGCCGGCCTCGCCGCCCCAGGCACCCCAGGGCGGGCGGGACGGCGACGGGCGCGGCAGCGAGCAGCAGGACGACAACCCGTTCGCGCCGCCGCCGGAGGGCACCCCCGACAAGCCGTGGCAGCCGCGCCACCCCGAGGGCTCCTCGGGCTCCGGGGGCGGTTCCCCCTGGGGCACCCAGTGGAGCGACCGCCAGCCCGGCCGCTCCCCCGGTGGCTTCGGCGACCGGCCCGGCCGCGGCCCCGAGGGCCCGGGCGGCCCGACCGGCTCCGGCATGCGCTGGGACCCGACGGACCCGGCCCAGCGCCGGGCGCGCTACGCACTCCTGTCCGGCATGTGGGCCGTCTTCTTCGCCCTCTTCAGCTGGCCCTACGTGGCCCTGCTGCTGGGCGCGCTGGCCCTGTACTGGGGCATCAGCGCCCTGCGCGCCAAGCCCCGCCCCGCCGACCCGAACACCCCGGCGCCCGCCCCGGGCCCCCGCCCGCAAGCCAACGCGGCGATCGGCGGCCTGGTCACGGCCTCCCTGGCCCTCGCCCTGGTGGCCACGAGCTTCGCGGTGCAGTTGGCCTACCGCGACTACTACACCTGCGTCGGCGACGCCCTGACCCACGAGGCCAAACTGTCCTGCGAGCAACTGCTGCCCGAGAACGAGCAACTGCGGGACTGGCTGCGGGTCGGGAACGACTAGCCCCGGCGGGGCTTCGGCAAGTGGCTTGCGAGTCGGGGGCTCAGCGGGGGGCTTCCGGGTCGGGGAGTTCGGCGGGTTGGTGAAGAGCGTCCGCGGGAGCCGGGGGCTCCGACACCGGCGCGGGCGCGACCGGCGGGGACGAGGGCTCCGGCGGGTGTGAGTGGTCGACCCGCGCGGGCGACGGATCCGGTGCGGGTGAGCGGTCTACCGGCGGCGGCGAAGGCTCCGCCACCGGGGCGGGCGCGAACGGCGGGCGTGACGGTTCTTGCAGGGCTGGCCAGCTGGGTGCGGCGGGCTGGTCGGTGGGTGAGCCGGGCGAGTCCAAGGGTGTCGACGCTGCTCGCAGGGCTGCCCAGCGGGTGGCTCGGGCGACATCGTCGTGCCAGGCCGAGGGGAACGGGTCGGCGGCGGGCAGGACGTCGTACCTCTCGTCCTCGTCGGGCTGGGTGAGGGGGGACGGTGGGTCCTCCTGGTGGGCCCGGGTCTTCGGCGCCTTCCCCGCCTTGGTCGGCTTCCCCCGCGTTTCGTCCGCCTGCTCCTTCGCTGCGGCCTGTGGAGAACCCTTCGCGGACTCCTCGGCCGCCCCCTTCACGGCCTCCTCGGCCGTCGCCTTCGCTTCCTCCCCCGCCGCCTTGTTCGCCGCCTTCTTCCCCGTGTCCGTCGGCCGCCTGCGCCCCGGCTCCGTCCCCTGCGCCGGAACCGTGCCCCGCGCCCGCCGTCCCCACAGCCGCCACGCCCGTACCGTCAGCGCCACCGGCATCCCCGTCACCGTGAGCCAGAGCGCGGCCGCTCCCCCGCTCTGCCACCACAACGGGCCGAAATGGGCCATCGCTGCCACGCCCAGTGGGCCGCCGGCCAGCGCGGCGAGAAGGGCGAGGATCGCTCCGCACAGGAGCGCCGACAGCAGGAGCACTCCTGCGGTCCGCCCGGCCGACCAGGGCGCTCGCGGCTCCCCCTGCGCCTCCGCCTCCAGGCGCCCCACGGCCCCCCGCCCCACGAACCAGGCGACCGTCACCCCGGCCGCCACCGGCACCACTCCCGCCGTCCAGTTCAGCGGCGTTCCGGCGCCCGCGTCCGGTACCGCCGCGAGCAGCGGGAACGGGGGCAGCAGCGGGGCAGGGTTCGAGGCGAGCGGGTGCACCAGGTGCCCGGTGCCGAGGGCGAAGCCGGGGCCGAGGGCATAGGAGGCCGACCACACCGCCGCGTTGGGGATCAGCGCGATGCCGAGCAGCAGGACGGCGAACCTGCCGGTCCAGCCCTCCGTCAGCTGCAGGAAGGAGGCACGGGCGGCCGCGCCGTGCAGGACCAGCGAGACGCCGAGCAGCAGCGACCCGCCCCCGAAGAGCACCGTCGTCCCGGCCAGCGCGGCCCGTACGGCCGTACCCAGCCGCGCCCGCGCGTCCGACCCGAACAGCAGCCGCCGCACCGACCCCGGCAGCATCAGCAGCACACCGAGCACGGGCTCGCGCGGGCGGCCGTTCGCCGACCACACCCCCGCCCCCGCCGCGCTCGCCGCGACGAGCGGCAGACATGCCGTCACCCCGCCCCACACGGGACGCAGTTCGCCGCCCGAGCAGTACAGCGCGGCCGCGACGCCGACGCCGAGGTAGCCGAGGACCACCCCCGTCCACACCGTGTGCGCCGGGACCGGTGGCGGCGCGTCGGGTTCGGCGGACGCGTCCGTCGCGTCCCGCGCCGCCCGGTACAGCAGCCACACCGGCAGTGCGAGCAGCAGCAGCGGGGTCACGCCGACCGGCTGGGGAGCGCCGGAGAGCGTGTCGGTGCGGACCAGTTCGACGCCGTGCGCCAGCAGCCACAGAGCGGCGGCGATGTGCAGCGCGCCGGCCGGCCCGCTGTCGGGGTACGGCGAGCTGATCCACAGCCCCAGGACGAGCACGGCGAGCGAGCCGATCCCGAGCCCGGCGGCGACCGCACCGCCCAGCAGGCTTGCGCCCAGCCCGGGCGAGCGGTCGCGCATCCCGTGCAGCAGCAGCGACAACGGCGGTCGGCGAGCGGTCATCAGCGTCACGCCCGCCATGCTCCCAACGACACGCGCTTTCCCGTCGTAACAGCGGAACTACCGATGTGTCGCCCAATATATGTTTATGTACATTTTCGTACGAAGGGGTGAGGTACTGTGACGGAGATCCCCGCCGGCTCGCTGCCACCGCCGCAGGAACGCCGACAGCTGCGCGAGTCCCGCTCGCTGACTCAGGCTCAGGTCGCCACGCAGGTGGGCGTCAGCCGGGCCACGGTCCGCTCGTGGGAGAGAGGGCGCAGCATCCCGAGCGGCCGGGAGGGCGAGGCGTACGCCCGCCTCCTGACCGGTGAAGTCCTGACTCCCGCTCAGACCTTCGACGCGCTCTACGCGTTCTGCGCCCCCGCCCTCGTACGCCAGACGTACCTGCTCACCGGGCGCCGGGAGCTGGCCCGGGAGGCCGTGGAGCGGGCCTTCCAACTCGCCTGGCAGCGTTGGCCGGAGGTGGCCCAGGACCGGGACCCCGGCGGCTGGGTCCGGGCGATGGCCTACGAGTACGCCCTCTCCCCATGGCACTCCTTCCGCCCGCGCTACCGGTCCCCCGAACCCCCGCCCACCGACCCGGCCGACCGGGCGCTGCTGCACGCGCTGCTGAAGCTCCCGCCCTCGTACCGGCGCACGCTCATCCTGTACGACGGCGTCGGCCTCGACCTGCCGGAGACGGCGGCGGAGACGGAGGCGAGCACCCCGGCCGCGGCCGGCCGGCTGACCCGCGCGCGGGCAGCCGTGGCCGAGCAGGTCCCGGAACTGGCCGCCCCCGCCGCACTGCACCGACGACTGCTGGAACTGGCCTCCAGGGAGCATCTGCGCGCCGCCAGGCCGCCCACGGTGCGGACGGTCGGCGAACGCCGGAACGTGTTCTGGACACGGGCGGCCATCGCCTTCACGGTCGCGATCATCGGCTCGACGGCCCTGACCCTGCGCACGGCGCCCACACACTACGAGCCACCGATCGCCCCGGCCCAGGCGGTGCAGGGGGTCCCGCCGCCACCGGCCATGGGTCCGCTGTCACGGGCGGAACAGGCTCTGCGAGCGAAGCTGCACCGGGCGGAGTCCAACGGCCCCGAGCGCCTCGCGCCGGCGGCACGTTGAGCCGCGCTGCTGCACCCGGCGCGGCGAGCGAAAACGCAGGCAGGCCCGCCCCGGCGAACGGGACGGGCCTGCCTGTGTGCGGCTGGGAAGCTCAGGCGCTCAGGATCTCCCGGGCCAGCTTCGCCGTCTCGGTCGGGGTCTTGCCGACCTTGACGCCCGCGGCCTCGAGGGCCTCCTTCTTCGCCTGGGCGGTGCCGGACGAACCGGAGACGATGGCGCCGGCGTGGCCCATGGTCTTGCCCTCGGGCGCGGTGAAGCCCGCGACGTAGCCGACGACCGGCTTGGTCACGTTCTCCTTGATGAACGCGGCCGCGCGCTCCTCGGCGTCGCCACCGATCTCACCGATCATGACGATCAGGTCGGTGTCGGGGTCGTCCTGGAACGCGGCCAGGGCGTCGATGTGCGTGGTGCCGATGATCGGGTCGCCACCGATGCCGACGGCCGTCGAGAAGCCGATGTCACGCAGCTCGTACATCATCTGGTACGTCAGCGTGCCGGACTTCGAGACCAGGCCGATGCGGCCCGGCTTCGTGATGTCGCCCGGGATGATGCCGACGTTCGACTGACCCGGGGTGATGATGCCGGGGCAGTTCGGGCCGATGATGCGGGTCTTGTTGCCCTTCTTGCCGGCGTACGCCCAGAAGGCGGCCGTGTCGTGCACGGCGATGCCCTCGGTGATCACGACGGCCAGCGGGATCTCGGCGTCGATGGCCTCGACGACCGCGTCCTTGGTGAACTTCTCCGGCACGAAGATGACGGAGACGTTGGCGCCGGTCTTCTCGATGGCCTCGGCGACCGTGCCGAACACGGGTACCTCGGTGCCGTCGAAGTCCACGGTCTGACCCGCCTTGCGCGGGTTCACGCCGCCGACGACGTGGGTGCCGTCACCCAGCATGAGCTTGGTGTGCTTCATGCCCGTGGCGCCGGTCATGCCCTGGACGATGACCTTGCTGTCCTTGTTGAGCCAGATAGCCATGGTGGTGTGAGTCCTCGTCCTTGTGCTTACTTGGCGGCGGCCAGCTCGGCGGCCTTGTCGGCCGCGCCGTCCATGGTGTCGACGCGCTGCACCAGCGGGTGGTTGGCGTCGGTGAGGATCTTGCGGCCCAGCTCGGCGTTGTTGCCGTCGAGGCGGACGACGAGCGGCTTCTCGACCTTCTCGCCGCGGTCCTCCAGGAGCTTCAGGGCCTGGACGATGCCGTTGGCGACCTCGTCACACGCGGTGATGCCACCGAAGACGTTGACGAACACGGACTTGACGTCCGGGTCGCCCAGGATGATCTCCAGGCCGTTCGCCATGACCTGGGCGGAGGCGCCACCGCCGATGTCCAGGAAGTTGGCGGGCTTGACGCCGCCGTGGTTCTCACCGGCGTAGGCGACGACGTCCAGGGTGCTCATGACGAGACCCGCGCCGTTGCCGATGATGCCGACCTCGCCGTCGAGCTTGACGTAGTTGAGGCCCTTCGCCTTGGCGGCGGCCTCGAGCGGGTTGGCCGCGTCCTTGTCGTGCAGCTCCTCGTACTCGGGGTGGCGGAACTCGGCGTTCTCGTCGAGCGACACCTTGCCGTCGAGGGCGATGACCTCACCGGAGGCGACCTTCGCGAGCGGGTTGACCTCGACCAGGAGGGCGTCCGACTTGATGAAGGTGTCCCACAGCTTGACGAGGACGTTCGCCACCTTGTCGGCGACCTCGGCCGGGAACTTTGCGGCCGCGACGATCTCGCGGGCCTTGGCCTCGTCCACACCGTCGATCGGGTCGATCGGCGTCTTGGCGACGGCCTCCGGACGGGTGGCCGCCACCTCCTCGATCTCCATGCCGCCCTCGACAGAGGCGATGGAGAGGAAGGTGCGGTTGGCACGGTCGAGGAGGAAGGAGACGTAGTACTCCTCGACGATCTCCGGAGCCGTCTCGGCGATCATCACCTTGTGGACCGTGTGGCCCTTGATGTCCATGCCGAGAATGTCCGTCGCACGGGCGACGGCCTCGTCCGCGGAGGCGGCCAGCTTGACGCCACCGGCCTTGCCGCGACCACCGACCTTCACCTGCGCCTTGACGACGGACTTGCCGCCCAGCCGCTCGGTGATCTCGCGCGCCGCCTCAGGCGTGTCGATGACTTCACCGGCCAGCACCGGTACATCGTGCTTGGCGAAGAGGTCCCTCGCCTGGTACTCGAACAGGTCCACGCGCTTCCGTCCCTATCAGTGATCTCGCGGTTCGTTGGATGCGTGGGCGTGCCGCGAAGGGCAACGTGACGTCCGCTGTCACTAGGGAAGCGCACACGGTGTCCGAGCGCGCGGCATGTCCGTCTCGCAGGTTATCGCCGCTTGCGTGGGCACCCTAAATCGAGGGTCACACCTGAGCGGTGATACCTGTCACATGATGCCGAGTTTGCTGACACGGCGTGCCGCGATCGGGGTGATGTGCGAGGCCTCACCGGGCTGGGGTTGACCCGGTGAGGCCCCTGGACGGCCCCCGAAGGGCCCGGGGCGGTTGATCCCCACCCCAATGGGGACCACCCGCCCCGTACCGCGGGGGGTGAGGCCGGACGGGCCGCCGGCGTTCGGCCGTCCGGGTTCCCGGCCCCCGCGGAGCTTGCGCGGGCGCTCAGCCCTACTGCACGCCGTGGCTGTACGCCAGACCCTGGACGTAGCCCGGGGTGGCGGCGTGGGCGACGCCCTGGGCCCCGGCGACGGCGTGCCCGGCCAGCGGACCGCCGGTGACCTGCGCGGTCCCGGCGAGGTCCTGCGCGAACGGCCCGACCTGCTGCGTGAGGGGCGCGGTCTCGCCGACGACACCGCCCGCGTAGGGACCGGCCTCGCCCGCCACGCCGTACGCCAGTCCGCTCGCACTGCCGCCGACACCGTCCACGACCGGCGACACGATCCCGGTCACCGTGTCGGTGATCGTGTCTACGACCGGCTGCACGGCATCGGTGACTCCCGCCGCGAACGGCGGCACCTGTCCGGTCACTCCCTCCGCGAAGGCACCGGTCTGCCCGGCCGCCCCGTGGGCGAGCGGCGGTACGGCGCCCACGACGCCGGCGGCGAAGGGGTGCACGTCGCCCACCACGCCGTACCCGAGCGTCCCCGCGTCCGCCACGGCCTGCCCGGCGACCGGCACGAACCCGTGCACGGCGGTCCCGGCGACGGGCGGCAGCACGGCGTCCACGGCGTCGTGGGCCACCTGGCCGACCAGCCCGGTGGCGTACGGCGGCACGTCCGCGAGGACCCCGCCGACGAGGGGCAGCGCGTCGGCGAGGGCACCGGTGGCCACGCCGTGCACATCGGCGACGGCGCCGGTACCGACCCCGTGCACCTCGCCCGCGGCACCGGTGGCAACGCCGTGGACGCCTGCCACGGCACCCGTGCCGACCCCGTGCACGTCGGCGACGGCACCCGTCCCGAGCCCGTCCACGCCGTACACGGTGTCCGCCGCGCGTCCGTGCACCTGGGTCACGGCGTCCGTGGCGGTGCGGTACACGCCCCCGACAGTGCTCGTGGCGGTTCCCTGCGCGCTCGTCACCGCGCCCGAGGCGGTGCCCTGCACGCCCGCGACCGCGTACCCGGCGGTGGGCAGGACGCCCGACACCGTGCCGGTGGCGGTCCCCTGGACGCCCGTCACGGCGCCCGAGGCGGTGCCGTGGACGCCGGCGACCGCGTGCCCCGCGGTCGGCAGGACGCCCGCCACCGCCTCGTCGGCGACCGGCTGCACCCCGGCCACGGCGACGGAGGCCACCGGCGGGACGGCGGCGGCGGTCGTCTCGTCCACGACGGGCGCGACGGTGCCCGGCACCGCCCGCACCGTGCCGACGACCCGCTGCTCGACGCCGGCGGCCGTGCCGGTGACGTGCGCGGGCACGGCGGCGACGGAGGCCTCGGCGGCGCCGGCCACCCGTGTCGCCTCGCCGTCCGCGAGGGCGGCCGCACCGGCGGTACGGCCCTGCGCCCCGGCCACGGTCTGCTGTGCCGTCGTCCGTGCGGCGCCCTCGACCCCCGCGGCCCGCAGGCGCGCGGCGGCCTGGGTGGCCTGCAGCTTGGTCTGGGCCCCCGCCAGGGCCTCCTCCACCTCGGGGGCGAAGGAGGCGAGGGGGCCGAAGAGGTAGTCGATCTCGTCCTGCGGGGTCGGAGCGGAAGGCGTGGCGGGCGTGGCGGGCGTGGCAGGAGCGGACAGGTGGGTGGCCGTGTGGGTTGCCGCGGCGGCCTCGGTGGTGGCCCGGGCGCCCGCCGCCCGCACGTGCGCCTCGGTCTGCGTCCGGGCGGCCCGGGCGCCCTGGATGGCCTGGCCGCCCCTGATCTTCTCGGCGGTCGGGACCTTCGCGTCGACGTAGCGGCGGGCCTGGTCGGCGGTGCCGGTGACGGTCCGGGTCGGCTGCTGCGCCTTGGCCGCGGCGCCGGAGACGGCCGTGCCGGCCGTGCCGGTCACCCCGGAGACGGTGTCGTGGACGTCGGTGAGGACGCCGTCGACGGTGTCCGTGAGGGTGCCGACGGTGCTCTCGGTGTCGGGTACGGAGACCGCCGGGGTGGACAGTTCGTCGGCGCTGGCCACGGCCGAGCCGAGGGCCCAGGCGCCGGTGACTCCGGCGGCTATCACGATCGAGCGGCGGATGTTCTTGTTCATGCGTGCGTTCAGTCCTTCGGAAACGGCTAGGGGATTCCGTCCGGAGGGCGCCGGGGAGGCCGGCGGGTCCGGCGGAGTGGGCAGACCTGTTCCGCCCCCGCGCGACAGGTCCGTGGCGGGGAGGTCGGCCCTTGGCCTAGCCGGGGAAGACCGGGATGTCCCGGTGCCGTTCCCGGGTCCCGGGCGCGTCGACGCGCGCGGTGATGCCGGGCAGGAGCCGCAGGGGCGCCCGGCCGTCGAGGGTGACGGCGTACGCGTCACCGTGGCGGGATGCGGTGCCGTCGGCCGCCTGCTTGCCGAGCACACCGTCCGGGTCTCCGGTGGGCGCGGGCCGGGCGGGGGCGTCGACGGCCGCGGCGGCGCGGTGCACGGAGGTGTGCGCCGGGGCCTGGGGGGCCTGCGCCGGAAGCGTGAAGTCCGGTCCGTACATGGCGGCCCGCGCCGGTGTGGAGACGGCGGTACGGGCCTCGGTGCGGGCTCGGTCGCCCTTGCCCGCCGCCGGTGCCGTGCTGTCGTGCCGGTCCGCCCCGGGTTCCGGGGTGGCCGGCGCGGGCAGCGGGTGCGCGGGCAGCTCGGAGACCTCCGGGACCTCCGGGAGCTTCGGCAGCGGCACGGAGGGCGCGGCGGGCAGCGCGGGCGCCTGGGCCCGCGTCTCATCGAGGCCTTGGGAGGTCGTCCGTACGACCTCCCGTACGGGGGTGACGACCCGTTCGGTGACGGTTCGTACCGCGTTCTCATGCCCGGTCACCGGGACCACCGAGGTCACCGCAGTCACCGGCGTCCGCTCGGCCGCCTGGGCCTGCTCCCCGCAGAGGAACCCGAGCAGGAACAACCCGCCGACCAGCAGTGCCAGTTGCAGCGCACGCCGCCCGGCCGCCGTACGCAGCACGCGCACAGCGGTACCGAACACAGCGGCTGGCAAGGTCAAGAGGAGGTACTTCCGGTCGGCGCGGCGGGGGGGGTGGCGGCGTCGTCGATCCTCGCACGGTCGGCCCGAGGTAGCGCAACCCCCCTGTTACCGATGGGTAGTCATGTCCCTTTTCCAGCCTGCCGTCACACGGTGTCCGGTATGGGCAGCGGACGCTTCTCGATCGCCGCCGCCATCACCTCCGGGAACAGGTCGGGCGTGCAGGCGAAGGCGGGTGCGCCGAGTGCCCCGAGCGCGGCCGCGTGCTCACGGTCGTAGGCGGGTGCCCCCTCGTCCGACAGCGCGAGCAGGGCCACGAACTGCACCCCGGACGCCTTCATCGCCGCGACCCGCTTGAGCATCTCGTTGCGGATGCCGCCCTCGTAGAGGTCGCTGATCAGCACGACCACCGTCTCGGCGGGCCGGGTGATCTGCGACTGGCAGTAGGCGAGCGCCCGGTTGATGTCCGTGCCGCCGCCGAGCTGGGTGCCGAAGAGGACGTCGACCGGGTCGTCCAGCTGGTCGGTGAGGTCCACGACCGCCGTGTCGAACACGACCAGCCGGGTGTCGATCGACCGCATGGAGGCGAGCACCGCCCCGAACACGGACGCGTAGACCACGGACGCCGCCATCGAGCCCGACTGGTCGATGCAGAGGACGACCTCCTTCTTCACGGACTGCGCGGCCCGCCCGTACCCGATGAGCCGCTCCGGCACGATCGTGCGGTACTCGGGCAGGTAGTGCTTGAGGTTGGCCGCGATGGTGCGGTTCCAGTCGATGTCGTGGTGGCGCGGCCGACTGATGCGCGCGCTGCGGTCCAGGGCGCCGGTGAGGGTGGCCCGGGTGCGGGTGGCGAGGCGCTTCTCCAGGTCCTCGACCACCTTGCGCACGACCGCCCGTGCCGTCTCCTTCGTCGTCTCCGGCATCGCCTTGTTGAGCGAGAGCAGCGTGCCGACCAGGTGCACGTCGGCCTCCACCGCCTCCAGCATCTCCGGCTCCAGCAGCAGCGCGGCCAGCCCGAGCCGGTCGATGGCGTCGCGCTGCATGACCTGGACGACGGAGGACGGGAAGTAGGTGCGGATGTCCCCGAGCCAGCGCGCCACGGACGGCGCCGAGGCCCCGAGCCCCGCCGAACGGTCCCGTCCCGTCTGCGGCCTGTCCCCCTTGCCGTACAGCGCGGTGAGCGTGCCGTCCATCGCCGCGTCCCGGCCGGACAGGGCGCAGCCGGTGCCGTCTGCCTGGTCGCCGCCGAGCACCAGCCGCCAGCGCCGCAGCCGCTCGCGCGCGGGGTCGGCGTACTCGGCCGGCGCCCCGGCCACCATCGGTTCGGTCGTCATGTGCCCACCCCCGCGAGGTTGTTGTCGTGAGTTGCCGCGTTTTCCGGCTCCGCGTCCAGGCCGAGCAGCAGCCGCACCACCGGCAGCACGGCGTCCGCGCGCTCGGTGTCCGGTTCGGCGGCGAAGCCGGGCGGTCCGGCCGCCGGAGCCGCCGAGCCGGTGGTCCCTCCGGGCCCGCGCCGCACCAGTTCGCCGAGGGTCCTGCGCACTCCGGGCTCGTACGCCGAGAACGTGCGCCGCAGCAGCGGCAGTACGTCCGTGAACGCCTCCGCCGGAACCGTGGTCAGCCAGGTGTCGACCAGGCCGAGCAGCCGCTCGTCGTGCACCAGCAGCATGCCGCCCCCGCCGCCGACGAAGCCCTCGATCCAGGCGGCCGCGTCGGCGGGCGGTGTCCCCGGCGAGAGCACCAGACCCATCAGCCGGGCCGCCTCCTCGGGCCCCAGCTCGCCGTCGTCCAGCAGCAGCCGCACGGCCCGCCCCCGTACGACACCGGGCACGGTGTCCCGCAGGGCCAGGGTCCGCAGCACGGAGCGCCAGCGGCCGCGCAGGTCCCCCCGGCCGGTGTCCGGGGTGCCGGCCAGGGTCTCCGCCAGGAGTCCCACGGCACCGTGCACTGCGTCGACATGACCGCGCATCTCCTCCGCCGCGTCCGCGTCCAGAGCGGTGCAGGCCGGCGGAAGGCCGACGAAGACCCGCTCGGCGAGGCCCGCCGCGACACCGGCCAGCGCGCCGGTGTCGGTGCCGCGCACATCGCCGTAGCGCAGCGAGCGGACCAGCGCGGGCAGCGCCTGGGCGAGGTGACCGACGTCCGAGTCGAGGGCCGCCCGGTCGGCGAGCACCCGCATCACCACCGGCAACGCGTCCGGCAGCCCGGCCAGCAGGCAGTGCTCGGCGAGCGCGGTGACCTCCGCGAGGGCTCCCGCGGAGGTCGCCTCCGCCTCCGCCCTGGCCGTGGCCGCGGCGAGCACGGTCGTCCCCCACACCCCCGCCTCGGCGATCCGCACGGACAGCTCCGGCTCCCAGCGCAGCCGCCAGGTCTCCCGGAAGGTGCCCGTACTCCCCCGCGACTCGGCCGGCTCGCCCCAGCCGACGCCGAGCAGCCGCAGGCGGTGCAGCAGCCTGCTGCGGCCGGCGTCGGTCTCCTTGCGCAGGTCCAGCTCCAGCTCGCGCTCCAGCGCCTCCGGCCTGAGCCGCAGCCGGCGCTGCTCCCGGGCCAGGTCGCGCTGCAACGGCACCGCTGGCGCCGCCTCCGGCACCTCCCCGAGCACGTCCCCGACCACCAGCCGGCCGTGCACCAGCGCCAGCGGCACGTCCGAGCCGTCGCACATCACCGCGCGCACGGCGTCGGTGGTCTCGCTCAGGCCGGGCAGCGGACGGCCGCGCATGGCCGCGAGCGTCTCGGCGAGCCGCACCGCCTCGATGACGTGTGCGGAGGAGACGACCCGGTCCTCCTCGCGCAGCAGCCCCGCCACCTTGGTCAGCCACCGCTCGACCGGCCGGTCCGGCGCCCGGAACAGATGCCCGTACCAGCCCGGCGAGTCGATCCCGGCGCCGTACCCGCTCGACCGGGCCAGCCTGCGGTGCGTCCACGGCACCCAGGTCAGGTCCGCCTTGACCTTGGGCAGCCCCTTCAGCAGCGCCCGGTCCGCGGTGACGGTGGTCTTCTCCCGCAGCGCGGGCACGTGCCACGCCCCGCACACCACGGCCACCGCGTCCCCGAACTCCTTGCGGGCGGCCCGCACTTGGAGCCTCATGTGGGCTTCCCGCACCAGGTCGCGGGGCCGCCCACCGACGCCGTAGCGCTCCCGCAGCGCCGTCATCGCCTCCTCCAGCGCGGCGAACGGCGCGAAGGGGTCCGACCGCCCCGGGCCCCGGTGCTCGACGACGTCCTCCCACCAGCGCTCGGGATCGTCGTACCCGGCGGTCTCGGCGAGCACGGCGAGGGGGTCGACGCGCAGGTCCCGCACAGCGCCCGGGTCGCCCTCGGTGTCCGCGTCGCCCTCACCGCCCTTGTCGTCCCCGTCGCCCTTGTCGTCCCCGTCGCCCTTGTCGTCCCCGTCGGACGGCGCCTCCGGCTCGGCCTCCCACGCCAGCGTGTGTGTGGCGGGCAGGTCGATGAAGCGGGCCGGGATGCCTTGTTCGAGGGCCCAGCGGATCGCCACCCACTCGGGGCTGAACTCGGCCAGCGGCCAGAACGCCGAACGGCCGGGCTCGTCCACGGCGTGGCCGAGCAGGGCGACCGGCGGCCGCATGTCCGGGTCGGCGGCGAGCGGGATCAGCGCGTCGGCCTCGGGCGGCCCCTCGATCAGCACGACACCCGGCCGGGCGGCCTCCAGGGCGGCCCGCACCGCGCGCGCGGAACCGGGCCCGTGGTGCCGAACGCCGAGCAGCAGCGGCCCGGAGGCACGGGCCCTGCCCCACGTGGAGTCGTCGCTCACACGCTCACCTCCCGGCAGGCCCGGTAGAAGTCCTTCCAGCCGTCGCGCTCGCGGACGACCGTCTCCAGGTACTCCTGCCAGATGACACGGTCGGCCGCCGGGTCGCGGACCACGGCACCGAGGATGCCGGCGGCGACGTCGCCCGGGCGCAGCACGCCGTCACCGAAGTGGGCCGCCAGAGCAAGGCCGTTGGTGACGACGGAGATCGCCTCGGCGGTGGACAGCGTGCCGCTCGGCGACTTCAGCTTCGTCCGGCCGTCGGCGGTCATCCCGTCGCGCAGCTCGCGGAAGACCGTCACGACCCGGTGGATCTCCTCGATGCCGTCGGGCACGGCCGGCAGGTCGAGGGAGCGGCCGATCTGTTCGACGCGGCGCGTGACGATGTCGACCTCGGCGTCGGCGCTCTCCGGCAGCGGCAGCACCACGGTGTTGAAGCGGCGGCGCAGGGCGCTGGAGAGGTCGTTGACGCCGCGGTCGCGGTCGTTGGCGGTGGCGATGAGGTTGAAGCCGCGGACCGCCTGCACCTCCTGGCCCAGTTCCGGGATCGGCAGGGTCTTCTCGGACAGGATCGTGATCAGCGTGTCCTGCACGTCGGCCGGGATGCGGGTCAGCTCCTCCACGCGGGCCGTCATGCCCTCGGCCATGGCCCGCATCACGGGGCTGGGCACCAGGGCGTCGCGGCTGGGTCCGTGCGCGAGCAGCTGCGCGTAGTTCCAGCCGTAGCGGATCGCCTCCTCCGGCGTGCCCGCCGTGCCCTGCACCAGCAGGGTCGAGTCGCCGCTGACGGCGGCCGCGAGGTGCTCCGACACCCAGGTCTTGGCCGTGCCCGGCACGCCGAGCAGCAGCAGTGCGCGGTCGGTGGCGAGGGTGGTGACGGCGACCTCGACGAGACGGCGCGGGCCCACGTACTTCGGTGTGATCACGGTGCCGTCCGGCAGGGTGCCGCCGAGCAGATAGGTCGCCACGGCCCACGGCGACAGTTTCCAGCGCTCCGGGCGCGGGCGGTCGTCCTGGGCCGCCAGCGCCGCGAGTTCGGCGGCGAAGGCGTGCTCGGCGTGCGGTCGCAACGCCTGCGGACCCTTGCTCCCGCTCGTTTCGACGGACGTCGGTTCCACGGACACAGTCATGGCTGAGGCCCCCTCCAGCTCGGCCGGTTCGGATCTGGCACCCACCGTGCACCACGGCACTGACAATCGCTCTGACCTGTGCAAACGCGCTCGCAGGGCCGATTGTCAGTGGCGGGATCTACCGTCGGTGGCATGACTGAGCAGGGGGTGCGCTGGACCGCGGAGCAGGTGCTGGCACTGGCGCCTGACGCCGCGTCACGCAAGGCGGGGAGCAAGCTGGGCACGGCCGGACCGTGGTCCGAGTCGGGCAGCGGAGAGGGGACGGTGTGGGGGCTGTGCAAGGGCAGCGGCAGCAGGCCGTACCAGACGGTGGTGGACCTCGCGGACGCCGCCGGGCCCGCGTACAAGTGCAGTTGCCCGAGCCGGAAGTTCCCGTGCAAGCACGCGCTCGGGCTGCTTCTGCTGTGGGCGGAGGGGGACGGCGCGGTGCCGGCGGTGGCCGAGCCGCCGGAGTGGGCCGAGCAGTGGCTCTCGGGCAGACGCAGGCGCGCGGAGAGCAAACGGACCGAGAGCGGCGGGAGTTCCGCGCCCGGGTCCGCTGACCCGGAGGCGGCGCGGCGCCGGGCGGAGCGCCGGGCCGAGCGGGTCACGGCGGGCGCGACGGAGCTGGAGCAACGCCTCGCGGACCTGCTGCGCGGCGGCCTGGCCTTGGCCGAACAGGCGGGATACGGGATGTGGGACGAGACGGCGGCCCGCATGGTCGACGCACAGGCCCCCGGACTGGCGTCTCGGGTAAGGGAGTTGGGGGCGGTACCCGCCTCCGGTCCGGGCTGGCCGGCGCGTCTGCTGGAGGAGTGCGCTCTGCTGCATCTCCTCGACCAGGGCTGGCTGCGCCGCGACCGGCTGCCGGACGACCTCGCGGACACGGTCCGCTCCCGGCTCGGCCTGCCCGCGTCGGCGGACGGCCCGCCGGTGCGCGACCGCTGGCTGGTCCTCGCCCAGTACGACACGGCCGAACCGAAACTGACGACGCGCCGGATCTGGCTCCACGGCGCCGAGTCGGGCCACACCCGGCTGCTCCTGTCCTACGGCGCGGCCGGCCGGGCACCGGAACTGTCACTGCCGGTCGGTCTGGCGCTGGAGGCCGACCTGTCCGTGTTCCCCGGCGCCGGCCGGCTGCGGGCGGCCCTGGGCGAGCAGCACGCCCCGCCCGCACCCGTCGCCCTGCGCCCGCCGGGCGTGAGCACGGCCCAGGCGGCGGCTCGCTACGGCGACGCCCTGGGCGAGGACCCCTGGCTGGAGTCGGTGCCGGTCACGCTGGACCGCGTCATACCCACGCCGGACACCGAACCGGGTTGTTGGCAACTGGCCGACGCCGAAGCGGACTCGGCGCTCCCGCTCACCCCGTCCGCCCGCTCCCGCCCGGGCCTGTGGCGCCTGGTCGCCCTCTCCGGCGGCGCCCCCGTCAAGGTCTTCGGCGAGTGCGGCCATCGCGGCTTCACCCCGCTGACGGCCTGGCCCGAGGGCCCGGGCGCCCCGGTGACGCTGTGCTGACCTGCCCGACCACCGAGGGACACGAAGAGAAGGGAACGTGATGCACGGAACCTCGACCGCGACGGCCGGCCAGGCCCTGGCCCCACCCTCCTGGGAGGACCTCGTCACCACCGCCCTACTCGGCACCGACCGGCGCCCCTGGGCGCCGGCCGCGCCCGGGCGGGAAGCGCCCGTGGCCCTGTTGGACGCCGCCGCCGTGGCCACCCTGCGCAGGCGGGCGGGGCTGCGGCCCGGGCCTGCCGCGCAGCGACCGGAGCCCGCTCCCGAGGATCCGCGTCCGGCGCTGCCGGGCGCCGCCGCGCGCAGGCTCGCGCTGCTGCTGGCCGACCGCTCCGGCGGCGGAGGCGGTGGCAGACGGGGCAGCGCACCGGATCTCATGGAGCTGCTCCCGCAGTGGCTCGCGGCGGCCAACGCCCGCGGGTTCGCGGCGCCCCCGCAGGCGCTGCCCGCACTGCTGGACGCCGCCCGGGGCCGTACTGACCTGCGGCCGGCGGCGCTGGCGTTCGCGGGGCCTCGGGCCCTGTGGCTGGCCCGGCTGAACCCGGACTGGCGGTTCGCCCTGCGCTCGGCACCGGGCGGCGGAGCCACACTGCCCGACCCCGAGGACGACGAGGCGGTGCAACGGCTTTGGCAGGAAGGCCTGTTCGCCGAGCGGGTCGCCCTGCTGTCCGCCCTGCGCGCCCGCACACCCGGCCCCGCCCGGGAACTGCTGACCGCGACCTGGGCGACGGAGCGGGCCGAGGACCGGCTGATGTTCCTCGACACGCTCCGTACGGGCCTGTCCGCCGGGGACGAGCCGTTCCTCGAGCAGGCTCTGGGGGATCGCAGCCGCAACGTCCGGGCCACGGCGGCGGAGCTGCTGTCCGCGCTGCCGGGCTCGGCGCTCGCGGCGCGGATGGCGGTGCGGGCCACCGCCTGCGTGGCCGTCGACCACATGGGGAGCAGGCCGACGATCGTCGTGGAGGCGCCCCTCGAGTGCGACCCGGACATGGAGCGGGACGGCGTGGCGGCCAAACCTCCCACAGGCCGAGGTGAACGGTCCTGGTGGCTGGGCCAATTGGTGGAGGCGGCGCCGCTCGGCACCTGGCCGGGCCGGCTGGGCGGACGTACCCCGGAGCAGATCGTTGCGCTGCCGGTGGCCGACGGCTGGCAGGGAGAACTGCACGCGGCCTGGTGCCGGGCGGCGGTGCGGCAGCGGGACGCCGCATGGTCGAGGGCGCTGCTCGGGGCGCCGTCGGCGCCGGAGGCCGGCGGGCCCGGGGCGGTGTCCCTGGCGGAGCGGGCGAAGCTGCTGGCCACGCTGGGGCACAAAGAGCGGGCCGAGTGGGTGGCGGGATTCATCGCGACCCACGGCCTGTCCGAGGCCTTCCAGTTGCTCGGGGTGTGCGACGTCCCCTGGGGCGCCCCGCTCGGCCGGGCCGTGGTGGACGCCCTCAACATCGCCCGGGACGCGGGCAGTTACCCCTGGAGCTTCAGCGGGGTGATGGGACTGGCCGAGCGCTGCCTGGACCCGGCCGAGGCCGCCCGCCTGGACGGCCTGCTGGCCGTACCCGACGAGCGCGAGGACGCCTCGCCCGGCGCTGGGGGCTACTGGGCGGAGGCCTTCCAGCGGCTGGTGAGCACGCTGCGGTTGCGGGCGGCGATGACCGCGGAGCTGAGCGGGAGCGGCCCGTCCGGCGTCGGGGCTCAGCCCCCGGACGCGGCCGGCTGACGCACGTTCTCCCGGACCCACTCCACGATCGCCGTGGTGGTCGCGCCGGGCGTGAAGATCGCCGCGACCCCCTTCTCCTTCAGCGGCGGAATGTCCTCCTCCGGGATGATGCCGCCGCCGAAGACGAGGATGTCCGCGGCGTCGCGCTCCTTGAGGAGTTCGATGACGGCGGCGAAGAGGGTGTTGTGGGCGCCCGAGAGGATGGACAGGCCGATGGCGTCGGCGTCCTCCTGGATGGCGGTGTCGACGATCTGTTCCGGCGTCTGGTGAAGCCCGGTGTAGATGACCTCCATACCGGCGTCGCGCAGCGCCCGCGCGATGACCTTGGCCCCACGATCGTGGCCGTCGAGCCCCGGCTTGGCGACCACCACGCGGATCGGACCGGCTGCCACACCCATCACTGCCTCCATCAAGCGACCACGGAAGCGGCCGCTTCCGTCCGTACCGACAAGTACCGCATATCTGGCACGTTCCGCCACCCGTCGGGAAGTGAACGAACGTTATCCCCAGCATCCCGCAACCGGCGGTTTTACGGTGCCGAGCGAGGGGGAAATCACACGGTGGGACATGAGGGCGCACGGGGGATCGAGCCGTCTCTCCGTGCGCCGACAGGAGGTCGGCCCATGAAGGTCACCGGGGTAGTGCCACTCTTCCTCCCGCTCTACCGGCGCCTGTGGCCCGGCAGACTGGTCGAGCTGTCCGTGACCCTCCTCAAGGCGACAGCGCTCGAGGCCGCGATCCTGGCCGGCCACCTGCTGCTGTATCCGACCGGCCTCACCCAGGAGCGCCGCTCCCCCGCGCTCCCCGCCGGGGACGGCGCCACACGGCTGCCCGACCGGCCCGGACCGCCGGTCGTCCTGCTGCACGGCTTCATCGACAACCGCTCGGTCTTCGTCCTGCTGCGCCGCAACCTCGCCCGGAACGGCAGGCAGCGCGTCGAATCGCTCAACTACTCCCCGCTGACCTGCGACATTCGCACCGCCGCCGAACTGCTGGGGCGGCACGTCGAGGAGATCTGCGAGCGCACCGGAAACGGCCAGGTCGACATCGTCGGGCACAGCCTCGGCGGGCTGATCGCCCGCTATTACGTACAGTGCCTGGGCGGTGACCTGCGGGTGCGCACCCTGGTCACGCTGGGCACCCCGCACTCCGGCACCCGGGCCGTACCGCTGGCCAGCGCCCATCCGATCGTGCGGCAGATGCGGCCCGGCTCGGAGGTGATCGAGGAGCTGACCCGGCCCGCACCGGGCTGCCGGACGCGGTTCGTCAGCTTCTGGAGCGACCTCGACTCCGTGATGGACCCGCTGGAGACGGCCTGCATCGACCACCCCGACCTGGACGCCCTGAACGTCCGGGTGACCGGGATCGGGCATCTCGCGCTGCCGGTACACCCCGCGGTGGCGGCCGGGATACGCGACGCGCTCGACAACACCCTCTCCGAGGAACCGCTCAGCAACGGCCTGACGGTGGCCTGAGGGCGGCGGCCGGACAGGCGGTCGGGGCGGCGGCACGGGCGCGGCACAGCCGGTCCACAGGTGACGCACGGTCACCTGACATCGAACACTATTCGAACGCAAGGCCAAACTCGTGCCCGTCGTCCGCCAAAACACGGGTGATTGCCCGTTTCCGGCCAACGCGAAACCGGCCGAAGATTGTCGCGCCCGCGTACCGCCGGGTACAGTCGCCGCACTGCTCTGGCAGCCCCTGTTGTCGAGGCGAAAGAGAAGTTGGTGAACGACCGTCACCCGTCGGGGACCATGACCACCCCGACCCCGGCTTCCGATGCCTCTGCCGCGCACTACGCGCAGTACGGGGCGCAGGAAGCCCAGTACGACGACCTCACCACGTACGGCGGCTACGACGCCACAGGTTTCACGGGCGGCACCACCGGCACCGGATCCTTCGCCACCGACCCGCTCTTCGGCGGCCTCCCGGGCAACGAGCAGCACACCGGCGCGTACGACGCCACTCAGTGGCAGACCGGCACCGGCCAGACCCTGAACTACGACCCGTACGCGGCCCAGCACCACGCGGCCTACGACTCGGGCGTGTACGACAACACCGCCTGGTCGGTCCCCGCGCAGCCCACCGGGAACGACATCAGCGGCCAGTGGGACGCGAACGCCTGGCTCCAGCCCGACCAGTTCGCCGCCGCCGACCCCACCCAGCAGTGGGAGTGGGGCACGCAGTCGTTCGAGACAGGCACGTACGACGCCACGCAGTGGAACTCCGACGGCGCGGCCGCGCCGCACGAGCAGCTTGCCGAACCGTTCGACCAGCAGGCCACGGCCACGTTCGGTCAGGTAGGCGAACCGTTCGACCAGCAAGCCACAGCCACCTTCGAGCATGTCGGCGAGTTCACCGAAATGCCGTCCGAGGACGGCGAGTTGGGTGACGCGGGCGAGCTGCCCGCCGTACCGCCCCTGCTCGACGACCAGGAAGAGGGCACCCCGGCCCCGGTGACCCGCGCGGGCTCCCGCAGCGCGGCTCGTTCCCGGCGCCGTACGCCCCCCAAGCGCTCCGCGCTGCTGACCGTCGCCGTGCCCTCGGTCTGTGTGATGGGGGTCGCCGGGATCGCCGCCGCCTCCGTCGGCGGCCTGACCGACGACGGCAAGGACACCACCGCCACCGCCTCGGACGCGCACGCGGTGAAGCCGTCCGTCGCCAACAGCAAGCTGGACTCCCAGCTGCGGACCCTCTCCGCCGGCGCCGACGACTTCGCCGACCGGGCCAGCCGGACGCAGGAGCGCATCGACCTCAAGGCGCAGCAGGAACTGCAGCAGAAGAAGGCGGCCGCGGAGGCCGCGCTCAAGGAGCGGCTGCGTCCCAAGTTCGTGCTGCCGGTCACACAGCGCGGGCTCAGCGCCTACTTCGGCCAGGCCGGCGTGAACTGGATGTCCGTGCACACGGGCATCGACTTCCCGGTCTCGTACGGCACCACGGTCATGTCCGCCACCGACGGCGTCGTCTCCACGAAGTGGAACAGCGCCTACGGCAACATGATGATCGTGACGGCGAAGGACGGCACGGAGACCTGGTACTGCCACCTCTCCAGCTACCGCGTCGCCTCCGGTACGACCGTCAAGGCCGGCGACCCGATCGCCTACTCCGGCAACTCGGGCAACTCCACCGGGCCGCACCTGCACTTCGAGGTACGTCCGGCGGGCGGGGCGGCCATAGACCCCCTGCCGTGGCTGCGCAGCCACGGCCTGGACCCGACCTGAGCCTCCGACGAACCGAGCCCCGCCGATCCGGCGGGGCTCACTCGTCTCTCCCTACAGCTTCTCCACCGGCGCGTACCGCAGCAGCAGCCGCTTCGGCTTCCCGTCCCCGAAGTCGATGGTCGCCTGGGCCTTGTCCTCCACACCCGACACCGCGACGACCGTGCCGAGCCCGAACTGGTCGTGGGTGACCCGGTCACCGACGGCCAGGGACACCGCCGGCTTCTCGGAGGCCCGCCGGGTGGCGAACCCGGACGCACCCGCCGCCGACGAGCGGGAGCGGGACGAGGACAGCGAGGCCGCGATCCCGGAGGCCGGCCCGGAGGACACCGGGGCGGCGGCCCCCGTCCGCTTCCACTCCACATGGGCGGCCGGGATCTCCTCCAGGAAGCGGGAGGGCGGGTTGTACGACGGCTGGCCCCAGGCGCTGCGCAGCGTGGACCGGGTGAGGTAGAGCCGCTCCCGTGCGCGCGTGATGCCGACGTACGCCAGCCGCCGCTCCTCCTCCAGCTCCTTGGTCTGGCCGAGGGCGCGCATGTGCGGGAAGACGCCGTCCTCCATGCCGGTCAGGAAGACGACCGGGAACTCCAGGCCCTTGGCGGTGTGCAGGGTCATCAGGGTGATGACGCCGGAGCCTTCCTCGTCCTCGTCGGGGATCTGGTCGGAGTCGGCGACCAGCGCGACCTGCTCCAGGAAGTCGGACAGCGCCACCGACTCGCCCTCGCCGCGGTCCTGCTCGAACTCCAGGGCCACGGCCGCGAGTTCCTGGAGGTTCTCGATGCGGGTCTCGTCCTGCGGGTCGGTCGAGGCCTGCAACTCGGCCAGGTAGCCGGTGCGTTCGAGCACCGCCTCCAGGACGGTCGCCGGTCCGGCACCGGACTCCACGATCGTACGCAGGTCCTCCATCAGCGTGTTGAACCGCTTGACCGCGTTGGTGGACCGCGCGGCCATGCCGTACGCCTCGTCCACGCGCTTGAGGGCCTGCGGGAAGCTGATCTTCTCGCGCTGGGAGAGGGCGTCGATCATCGCCTCGGCGCGCTCGCCGATGCCCCGCTTGGGGACGTTGAGGATGCGGCGCAGCGGCACCGAGTCCTCGGGATTGGCGAGAACGCGGAGGTAGGCCAGGACGTCCCGGACCTCCTTGCGCTCGTAGAAACGCACGCCGCCGACGACCTTGTAGGGCAGGCCGACGCGGATGAAGACCTCTTCGAAGACCCGGGACTGGGCGTTGGTGCGGTAGAAGACGGCGACGTCACCGGACTTCGCCTCGCCCGCGTCCGTGAGGCGGTCTATCTCGTCGGCGACGAACTGGGCCTCGTCGTGCTCGGTGTCGGCGACGTAACCGGTGATCCGGGCGCCCTGGCCGGCGTTGGTCCACAGGTTCTTCGGGCGGCGGGACTCGTTGCGCTCGATGACCGCGTTGGCGGCGGACAGGATGGTCTGCGTGGAGCGGTAGTTCTGCTCCAGCAGGATCGTCGTCGCGTTCGGGTAGTCCTCCTCGAACTGGAGGATGTTGCGGATGGTCGCGCCCCGGAAGGCGTAGATCGACTGGTCCGCGTCACCCACCACGCACAGTTCGGCGGGCGGGAGGTCGTACTCGTTCGGCGGTGCGTCCTCATCGTGCTCGCCGGTGCCGACCAGCTCGCGCACCAGCGCGTACTGGGCGTGGTTGGTGTCCTGGTACTCGTCGACCAGGACGTGTCGGAAGCGGCGGCGGTAGTGCTCGGCGACGTCCGGGAAGGCACGCAGCAGGTTGACCGTCGTCATGATCAGGTCGTCGAAGTCGAGCGCGTTGGCCTCGCGCAGCCGCGACTGGTAGAGCGCGTAGGCCTGGGCGAGGGTCTTCTCGAAGCCGTCGCCGGCCTGGGCGGCGAAGTCCTCCTCGTCGATCAGCTCGTTCTTGAGGTTGCTGATCTTGGCACTGAAGGACTTGGGCGGGAAGCGCTTGGGGTCGAGGTCCAGGTCACGGCAGACCAGGGCCATCAGGCGCTTGCTGTCGGCGGCGTCGTAGATGGAGAAGCTCGACGTGAAGCCGAGCTTCTTCGACTCGCGCCGGAGGATCCGTACGCACGCGCTGTGGAAGGTCATGACCCACATCGCGTTCGCGCGCGGGCCGACGAGCTGCTCGACGCGCTCCTTCATCTCGCCCGCGGCCTTGTTGGTGAAGGTGATCGCGAGGATCTGGCCCGGATGCACGTTCCGCTCGGCGAGCAGGTGGGCGATGCGGTGGGTGAGCACACGGGTCTTGCCGGAGCCGGCGCCGGCGACGATGAGCAGCGGGGAGTCGGCGTGGACGACCGCGGCGCGCTGGTTCTCGTTCAGCCCGTCCAGGAGTGCGGCCGCGTCGAGCGCGGGGCGGTGGGCGCCGTCGCGGTAGTACGCGTCCCGGTCCGGCGGCACATCGAACTTCCCGCCGAACAGATCGTCCGGAAGCGGCTCCGGAGCGTGATCGTCCTCGGGCGGCGGCGGGGGCTCCTCCTCGCGCCCGCGAGGGGCCTGGAGGTCCGCCAGGAAGCTGTCGTCAAAGAGGCTGCTCATCGCTCTCCGAGTCTAGGGCGCCGCACCGACAACCGGTCGCCGTCCCGGGAACATGGCCGGTTCGGGAAGAGCCGGTCCTGCGCGCCCAGGTCGGCCGAACAGCCCCTCACGCAGCGGAATCACACTGTGACACGGGAGCGGTCCCACACTCAGGTCACGAAAATGTATCGGACATATCGTGCACCAACCTTCACACGAGACACACCAGTTGGCTAGGTTGCGGGGCGGGCCGCACGCCCCCTTCCGGCGAACGTCGCCGATCCGCGCGGCCTCCGCCGAGTCCGGCGCGCCCCCGTACGGTGCCCGGAGCCGGGGACCCACCGAACCTTGGGGTGAATCGGCACACGTCCCGTCCCGGGACGAGGGCCGTAGGGCAAACCTTCCGACCACCCGCCCGAACCCGACAGCTAACCCGGTAGGCGGCACATGGAAGGAGTCGCCTCCCTTGGCGTCGCACCGCAAGACGCGCCCCGCGGGCACACTCGGAGCAGGTTTCCGCACCCCAGTCCTGGCCACCGCCGCCCTCACCTCCGTGGCCGTCCTGTCCCAGACGGCCGACGCCGCTCCCTCGGGCGACGGAAAGCCGAGCCTGGAGGAGGTCGAGAAGAAGGTCGACGACCTCTACCGTCAGGCGGAGTCGGCGACCGAGAAGTACAACGCCGCCAAGGAGCAGACCGGCAAGCAGCGCACCCACATCGACAGCCTGCGCGAAGAGGTCGCCCGGCGGACCGCCCGGATGAACAAGGCCCGCGAGAGGCTGGGTTCGTTCGCCGCCGCCCAGTACCGGACCGGGGCCGCCACGCCCGACACCGCCACCTTCCTGCTCGCGGACAGTCCCCAGGACTACTTCGACGAGAGCCAGCTGATGAACCGGCTGACCTCGCGGCAGAAGAGCGCCGTCGACGACTACGTCACCGAGCAGGCCGCGACCATGAAGAAGCGGCAGGAGGCCGCCAAGAGCCTCCAGGCGCTGTCCGAGTCGCAGAGCGAGCTGCAGGCCGCCAAGGCCGGCGTCCAGAAGAAGCTCGCCTCCGCGCGCAAGCTGCTGTCCCAGCTGACGGCCGAGGAGAAGGCCCGGCTGGCGGCGATCGAGCGGCAGAAGCAGGAGGAGGCCGCGCGCAAGGCCGCGGAGCTGGCGAAGCAGCAGGCTGCACAGGCCAAGGCGGAGCAGCAGGCGCAGCAGGCCGGCGGTTCGTCCACGACGAGCGGCTCGTCCGGCTCCGGCGGCTCGTCGACGTCCTCCGGGACGTACGCCACCAAGGCCGAGAAGGCGATCGCCTTCGCCCGCGCCCAGATCGGAAAGCCGTACGTGTGGGGCGCCACCGGACCCGGCTCGTACGACTGCTCGGGCCTCACCCAGGCCTCCTGGAAGGCCGCCGGCGTCGCGCTCCCGCGCACCACCTACGACCAGGTGAACGTGGGAACCACGGTCTCCCTCGCCGATGCGAGGCCCGGTGACCTGATCTTCTTCTACGACGACATCAGCCACGTCGGCATCTACATAGGCAACGGCATGATGATCCACGCCCCCAAGCCCGGCGCGTACGTCCGCGAGGAGTCGATCTACTACGGCGGCGAATCGATCATCCACAGCGTGGTCCGCCCCGCCTGACCGTCCCCTCCGTCCAGCCCTGCCGTCCCCTTTTCGAGGTTTCGAGCGCCACGCGCGCGCGTGGCCTCCGTGCCCCGCCCGCGCGGCTGCCTAGCATCGGGCCCATGCCCGGCATCTCGGCTCTGCGTACGTGGTGGGCGGGGCGTCCGTCGGCGGCGGGTGCCGCCGTCATGGCGACCGGCATCGTCTCGGTGGGCCTGCATCAGACGGGCGCCGAGACGGTGTCCCGGGTCTTCCTGTGGCTGGCCTGCGTCGCCTGGGTGGCGCTGGCCGCCGACTTCCTCGTACGGCTGGTGGCGCAGCGGGAGCGCTGGGTGGCCGAGGCGCACAGCCCGGGCTCGCTCACTGCCGTCGCCGCCACGGCCGTGCTCGGCACCCGGTTCTCGGCGCTCGGCCGGCAGACGCCGGCCGAGGTGGCGCTGGCGCTGGCCCTCGTGCTCTGGCCGGTGCTGCTGTACCTGGTCGTACAGCACTGGGAGCGGCACATGCCGGGAGCGGTGTTCCTTTGTTGTGTGGCCACACAGGGGCTTGCGGTGCTGGCGGCCACGCTGGCCGCGGCGGAGACGACGGCCTGGCTCGCGCACGCCGCACTGGTGCTGTTCTGGCTGGGCCTGGTGCTCTACGGCCTCGACCTGCCGCGCTTCGATCGGCGGCAGGTCGTCGAGGGGGCCGGGGACCAATGGATCGCGGGCGGGGCGCTCGCCATCTCGGCGCTGGCCGGGGCGAAACTGCTCTCCGCCGACAGTCCGCGGCTGTACCTGTGGAACGACGACGACCGGGGCGTTCTGCGGAACGTGACGGTGGCGCTGCTCTTCCTGGACCTGGCCTGGTACGTGGTTCTGCTGATCGCCGAGGTGGCCCGGCCGCGCCTGCGCTACGACATGCGGCGCTGGGCGACGGTGTTCCCCATGGGGATGACCGGGGCGGCCACGTTGTCGGTGGCGGCCGCCGTGGGCACCGGGTGGTTGAAGGGGCCGGGGCAGGTGTTGGTGTGGGTGGCGGTGGCGGCGTGGGTCGTGGTCGCGGCCGGCGCGGCCCTCGCGGCCCGCGCCGGGATCAGCGGACGGCGCTGAACGTCACGTCCACAGCACGGCGATGAAGATGTTCGCCGTGGTCAGCAGGCCGACCAGCCCGAAGAGGCTCTTGTCCACCTTCTCCTCGTCGCGCTTCACGTACACCAGCCCGAGGATCACGATCAGCAGGGCCAGCTTCACGCCGATCTTGACGGTGTTGACGTGGTGGCCATCGGCCTGGTTGAGGCCGACCAGGGCCACACCGGTGACCAGCATGGTGAACGCGCCGTGCAGCATCCCGGGGACGAAGCGGGCCGTGCCCCGGCCCATCGCCTTCATCTGGGTGAGGAAACCGCCGAGCAGCGCGGCGATACCGATGATGTGCAGGCCGACGAAGAGATGGATGAGTACGTCCATGAGCCCGGAGCCTAATCAGAGGCCCGGCAGCCCCCTGTCACCGGGCCCGCCGGAAGCATCCGTGGATCTTGCATATATGCGCCTCATAGCAGCACATGGCTCCCGTGTGTCCCGCATTCCGTGCATCGGTCACCACGCTACGTGAAGACGACGACTCCAGACCGGCAATCCGGTCACATGCGGTCACGCCTCGATCGCTCGAAGACAGTTCCGCACTCCGCGTTACCAACCCGTCACACCCGGGCTTAGCGTCCTCCCCCAGGTGACCGGCTCCCCACCGCCGCCCGGGCCAGGGGCGGCAGTCGGGCACCACCGCCGAGAAAGGTCCGGCGGCGGCCCGCTTCCCCTGTGCGGGCCGTCGCCGGACGCACCGCTCGTTCGGTCGCAGGAGTCCTACGGAAGGACGTGACGGTCCAGGTGGCAGCGCACCGCAAGCCCCGACAGCGCTCGCTCGGCGGGAACACGGCCCGCACGGCCGCCACCCTCGCCCTGGCGGGCGCGGCCACCGCGACGGCCTTCGACGGAACCGGCAACGCCGAGCCGCAGCTGACACCGACGCAGGTGAAGGCCAAGGTGGACAAGCTGTACCAGGAGGCGGAGACCGCCACCGAGAAGTACAACGGCGCGAAGGAGAAGGCGGGCACTGCCCAGCGGCGGCTGAACTCGCTGCGGGACGAGGCCGCCCGGAAGCAGGACAAGCTCAACGCGGCCCGGAACGCGCTGGGTTCGTACGCGGCGGCGCAGTACCGCGAGGGCGGGATCGACCCCGCCTGGCAGCTCGCCCTGTCCAGCGATCCCGACCGGTACCTGGACGGGGCGGCGTTCGCGGAGCGGGCCGGCGACCGGCAGGCCGGGGCGGTGGCACGGGTACGCGAACAGCTGCGGGAGGTCGAGCAGTTGCGCGGCGCCGCCCGGATCGAGCTGAACGCGCTGCGGTCACGGCAGGCGGAGCTGAAGCGGCAGAAGAAGACCATCACCGGAAAGCTGGCGGAGGCGCGCGACCTGCTGGCCCGGCTCACTCCGGCACAGCGGGCGCAGGTCACCGGCGACGGCACCACTGCGGGGCACGCCTCGCGCTCGGCCTCGGACGCCCGGCCGGACCTGGAGCCGACGGGCTCCCCCGCCGCCCCCGGCTCCCGCGCGGCGGCGGCCGTCGCCTACGCCTACCAGAAGCTCGGCAGCCCCTATGTGTGGGGCGCGACCGGCCCGGACGCCTTCGACTGCTCGGGCCTGGTCCAGGCCGCCTACCGCTCCGCCGGCCTCTCCCTGCCCCGCACCACCTACGCCCAGATCAACGCGGGCCGACGAGTCTCCCGCTCGGAACTCCAGCCCGGCGACCTGGTGTTCTTCTACTCCGGCATCAGCCACGTGGGCATCTACATCGGCAACGGCCAGATGATCCATGCCCCGAACCCCTCGGCACCGGTCCGGGTGGCTCCCATCGACCAGATGCCGTTCGCGGGGGCCACCCGGGTGGCGTGAGGGCAGCTGCCCGGCTGGGTCAGACCAGGCGGCGGGCGGTGGCCCAGCGGGTCAGCTCGTGGCGGTTGGACAGCTGGAGCTTGCGCAGGACCGCCGAGACATGGGACTCGACCGTCTTCACCGAGATGAACAGCTGCTTGGCGATCTCCTTGTAGGCGTAGCCCCGGGCGATCAGGCGCAGCACCTCCCGCTCGCGCTGGGTGAGGCGGTCCAGGTCCTCGTCGACCGGCGGGGCGTCGGTGGAGGCGAAGGCGTCCAGGACGAACCCGGCCAGGCGCGGGGAGAAGACGGCGTCGCCCTCCTGGACCCGGAAGATCGAGTCGACCAGGTCGGTGCCGGTGATGGTCTTGGTGACATAGCCGCGGGCGCCGCCGCGGATCACACCGATCACGTCCTCCGCCGCGTCCGACACGGACAGCGCGAGGAAGCGCACCGGCTGCTCGGCGTCCGCCATCAACCCGGCGCACCGGCGCAGCACTTCGACCCCGCCGCCGCCCGGCAGGTGGACGTCGAGGAGGACCACCTCGGGCCGGGTCGCGGTGATGACCGTGACCGCCTGGTCGACGTCCGCGGCCTCGCCGACCACCTCCACGCCGGTCTCGGCGGTCTGCCCGATCTCGGCCTGCACCCCGGTGCGGAACATGCGGTGGTCGTCGACGAGCACCACGCGCACGTGCCGCTTCCCGGCGGGTCCGGACCCGGCCGGCTCCGCCGCTCCCGCCGTACCGTTCGCCTCGGTCGCGTCGCTCATGACGTCTTCTCCGCCCTCTCCATCTCCAGCTCGACCTCCGTGCCGCCGCCCGGCACCGCCCGCAGCCGGGCCGTGCCGCCGTTGCGCTCCATGCGGCCGATGATCGATTCTCTAACGCCCATGCGGTCGGCGGGTATCGAGTCGAGGTCGAAGCCCGGGCCGCGGTCCCGGACGGACACGAAGACCGTCCTCCCCTCGACTTCGGCATAGACCTGCACGGCACCGCCGTCGCCACCGTACTTGGCGGCGTTGACCATCGCCTCGCGCGCGGCCTGCATCTGCGCGGAGGTCCTCTCGTCCAGCGGGCAGTCACCGACCACGACCACCTCGATGGGCACGCCGTGCTTGTCCTCGACCTCGGCCGCGTTGCGCCGCACCGCCTCGGCGACCGTGTCCGGCTCGTCGGCCTCGTCCTTGCCGGTGCCCTCCGGCTTGTACAGCCAGGTGCGCAGGTCCCGCTCCTGGGCGCGGGCCAGGCGCCGGACCTCGCCGGCGTTGTCGGCGTTGCGCTGGATCAGGGTGAGGGTGTGCAGCACCGAGTCGTGGACGTGGGCGGCGACCTCGGCGCGCTCCTGGGCGCGGATGCGCATCAGGCGTTCCTCGGACAGGTCCTGGGTCATGCGGACCAGGTAGGGGCCGGCGAGCAGCGTGATGCCGACGAGGACGACGAGCGCGGCCTGGAGGACCGCGCCGAGATGGGCGGCCGAGCCCTGCATGACGAAGATCGCGGAGACACCGGCGGTGACCAGCAGGACGCCGGCGCCCGCGCGCAGCAGGGTGAGGGTGCGGCGCCGGCTACCGACCTCGACCCAGCGCGCGCGGCGGGCGTTGTCCGCCTGGCGCCAGACGAGGGCGACACCGGCCGCGACCAGGACGGCGGGCAGCAGATACGCCTTGGCCGCACTGGTCAGGTTGATGCTGCCCACGAAGACCATGGACACGATGACCATGAGGAGCAGGGCGACGATCTGCCCCTTGTCCGGCTTGCGGGCCAGCAGTCTGCGGCGGCCCTCCGGCGAGGTCCCCGTGCCCACCGGCGGCTGCGGCTTCTGGTCGCCGACGCCGCCGACGCCGAGCGGCACGAAGAACCAGAACGCGGCGTACAGCAGCGCTCCGAGTCCGTTCGCCATGAACAGGCCGACGAAGGCGAGCCGGACCCAGATCACGGGCAGCCCGAGATGCCCGGCGAGGCCCCGCGCCACTCCGCCGAGCCAGCGTCCGTCGCTGCTGCGGTAGAGCTTTCGCGGCGGCCGCGGGTCGTCGAGGGGCAGGGCTGCGGCTTCCGGCATGCCATCGATGGTCACATGGCCGCGGGCGCTGAGCATCAGGGTCGACCCCCTAGACTCCCCTGATCTTCGAGCCGGACGTTCGAATCGGCCCGCCGGCCCGGTGTCGAACGCCTCCCCGCCGCCTCTCAGGGCCGATCTCAGGGTTCGCCCAGGGTCATCCCGACTGCCGTCGCGGCGGCCGGGCCGTCACCATGGACGCATGACGGATCACGAGCACGCCGCGACGGGTCCGGGACCCGGCACCGGCCCGCGCCCGGCCCCGGGCACCGGACCGACGGATGCCGCACCCGCCGCGACGGGAGGGACGGGAACGGCAGGAGAGAGGGAAGAGACGGGAGCGACGCGGGAGCAGGACACCCCCGGGGAGCCGGAGACCACCGACAGCGTCCTCCGGTTCCGGCGCGACCGCCGGCACAAGATGATCGCCGGGGTGTGTGCCGGACTCGGGCGGCAGACGGACATGGACCCGGTGATCTTCCGGATCACCCTGGCCGTGCTGTCCGCGACCGGCGGCATCGGCCTCATCTTCTACGGCTTCGCCTGGTTGCTGGTGCCGTACGAGGAGGAAGAGGAGAACGAGGTCCGCAGGCTGCTGACGGGCCGGGTCGACGGCCAGGCGCTGGCCGCCGTGCTGTTCGCCCTGGTCGGCTGCGGGATCTTCCTGACCATGCTGAAGAACGGCGGGGTGCTGACCTTCGCCGTGGTGCTCTCCCTGCTGCTGGCCGGCGCCGGGTACTGGTCGCGACGGCGCGGTGCCGCCGACCCCGATCCGCTCGCCGCGCAGGCCGCAGCCGACGCTCCGCCTGAGGCCCAGGCGCCGCCGGTCGTCACCACCTACCCGTCCTGGTGGCGGGACCCGATCGTCAAGGACGGCACCCATGTCGGCGGCACCGGCTACCTCTGGGGACCCGGGGACGCCCGCGACCGCGACCTGACCTCGTCCGTGGACGTCGGCATCGCCACCCCCTGGCCCCACAACGGCTCGGCGCACCCGCCGCGCACCGCACCCCCGAGACCACGCGGCCCGCGCTGGATCGGCGGCTGGATATTCCTGCTCGCCCTGCTGGCCGGGGGTGTGGGCACCGGGCTGACCTGGGACACGCACCCGCTGGGCACCAGCCTGCAGGCCGGCCTTGCCTGCGCACTCGTGGTCTTCGGCCTGGGCATCACGCTCAGCGCCTTCCTGGGACGGACCGGGGCCGGGTCGGTGTTCCTGGCGATCATCACGGCGGCGCTGCTCGCCGGGGCCACGGCCCTGCCCAAGGACATCACGACCCACTGGAGGCAGACGTCCTGGAAGCCGGCCGCGACGGCGGACGTGCGGTCCTCGTACGGCCTCGGCACCGGTGTGGGCACGCTGGACCTGACCCGGGTGCACCCGGCGAAGGGGCAGACGGTGGCCACGGACGCCGAGGTGGGAGCGGGGCAGCTGAAGGTGATCGTGCCGGCGGACGCGGCCGTGCGGATGAGTATCGACGTGGGGGTGGGCGACATCCGGTTGCCCGGCCAGAACGGGAAGGACGTGGACGTGCAGCCCGGTAGGCACAGGGCCGTGACGCTGTCGCCGGTCAAGGGCGGCAAGGACGCCGGGACGCTGCGGCTCGATCTGCGGGTGGGCGTCGGAGAGGTGGAGGTCAGCCGTGCTGCGTCATGAATTCCAGCCCGGGAAGCTGGTCGCCGGTCTCTTCCTCACCGCCACCGGCGCCGTCTACGCCGGTGACGCGGCCGGCCTGTGGAACACGCCCCCGTTCATGGGCGTCCCGCTGGTGGCGGGCGGCCTCGTCCTGGCCGGTGTCGCGGCGGCGGTGACCCGGGGCATACGTAGACGGCACGGCGCCGAGAACGGCCGGGGGGCCTAGCGGTAGCCGCCCGCCCGTTGCCGTCGGCGGGAGCGCCAGACCGCGTCCAGGGAGAGGTAGGGCGCTCCGGCGAGGACGAGGGGCAGCCAGGCCATCAGGTAGGCGAGGTCGTTGCCGTAGTAGTAGGGCGTCGTGGCCCAGCTGACGGTCAGCCACAGGCTGAGCGAGATCAGCGCGCCGCCGAGGGCGGCCAGCCGGCCGAGCAGGCCGAGCAGGGTGCCGATACCGACGGCCAGCTCACCGAGGGCGATGGCGTATCCGAAGCCGACCGGGTTCTTCAGGGCCATGTCGATCAGGGCGGGGACGGCCGCGGAGTCGCGTGCGGCGCGCATCGTGGCGCCGACCGAACCGGCACCGCCGGACTTCAGGAACGCGCTGTCGGTGAGCTTGTCCAGGCCGGCGTAGATGAAGGTGACCCCGAGGAAGACACGGAGCGGAAGGAGGGCGTAGCGGGTGGCTGTGTCCCGCCAGCCGCCGCGGTTCAGGTAGGACGTCTGTGTGTCCGTCCGCATGCCGTGAGTCATCGCCGTTGGCCGCCTCTCACCCGCCGTGGACCCTCACTCGACGATACGTACGACAAACGGGACCGGTTCAATCCTCTCCCGGACTTTTTTCCGGATTTCGGGTCCCCGTACTGAGGCGCGCCCGAGTCGGATCCAGGCCAGGATCTGCCGCACGGGGTGACCGAGCACCGCGCCGGGCACGCCCGAGACCAGTTGCCGTACAGGGCCGCGGCGCGCTCGCCGGTCTCGGGCTCGGGCTGCCGGTGCGGGTCGGTCGGTATCACCGGCAGGAAGCCTTCGCTCACCGCTCCCCTCCCCTCACTCCGTCACATGGACTATGCACCGGTTGGTCGCCACCCCGGCCGCGGTGACCACCTGTACCTCCACCGAGCCGGGCTCCACCTCGGCCGGGACCGGGACGGTCAGGACCGTGTCCGTGGGGTTGCGGAAGCCGCCTGCGACGGGGACCAGGGGGACGCGGACGTCGACCGCGCCGATGCGCACGACCATGCGGGAGAGGCGGTCGGCGCCGTGGGCCCCGGGCGGGACGAAGCCGGTGCCGCGGATCTCGATGTCGTCGCCGGTGCGGATCGGTCCGTCCAGGTCACCGGGCTCACGGGCACGGACCACGGAGAGGATCACCGGACGGCCGCCCTCGGCGTACTTGCCGGCCAGGTAGGTCGCGGCCGAGATCAGCACGACGACGGCGAGGCCCCAGGGCAGGTCGGGCAGCTGGTCGGGGCGGCGGGCCAGCCGTACCGCGGCGAAGGCCAGGGCGACGGCGGTGATGACGACGTACTGGATGTCGGCGAAGGCGCCCCGGCCGGAGTCGTCGGTCAGGAGGTCGGCGGCGCGCGGCCGGTGGGCCGGCACCTTCTGCAGCCGCAGACCGAGGATGCGCAGGCCGACCACCCGGCGGACCAGCACGGCGATGCCGCACACCACGGCGAGGACGGTCACCACGCCCGCCCCGCGCGCGAGGTCGAGGCCGGAGAGCAGCGCGTCGCGTTCGGCGTGGTCGGAGGCGGCGGCCAGGCGGCCCACCAGCAGCAGCACCGCGTAGGCGACGAACAGCACCCAGCAGGCGGCCACCGTGCGGGAGGTGGACATCCGGTTGTCCTCGCCGATGACGGGCGCCAGGACTCCACCGCGTGCCCGGTGGAACCAGGAGGCGGCGGTCAGGGCCGCCGCGACGACGAGCGCGGCGAGCAGTGCGGCCGTACGAGCGCTGGTCCACTGCGCGCCGACCGCGGTGAGCGACTCGGCGAGCAGCAGGGCGACGACCGCGCCCCACACCGCGCACACCGTGCGCAGCCACAGCCTGGCGAGCCAGGACTCGCCCTCCGCCCGGCCCCGTTCGGCGACGGCCTCCGCCTGCTCGGTCAGCTCCGCGGAGACCCACTGCCGGGAGGCGGACGCCGAGTGCGCCACGCCCGCCGGCAGGCCCTGCCCGGCCGCGAACTCGTCGCGGGCGCGCAGGAACGCGGCGACGGCCCGCCGATGCCCCTCGCGGGCCCCGTGCGGACAGTCCCCGCAGGCGCAGCCGCCTCCGTGCGCCCCTTCGGCACCCGTTGCCGCACCCTGTCTCGCCTCCTGCACCGCCACGCCCGACGCCCGCCTTCCCCTCGCCCCGGGACACGGCCGACGACGCCCTCTGCGGGCCGTCCCGCTGCCGTGCAACTCCCCTGTGCCGAGAGCGAATTGTGCCCTACGCAGGGCCGTTCCGGCTCCCGTGTCCGGGTCCCGGAGGGTGAAGTTCGGGCCGCCTTGTTGACCCGGCTGCGAGAATCTCCCCATGGCCGAGATCATCCAGCGGGACGGCACCTGGGCGTTCGACGGCAGCACGATCCGGATCACCCCCGGACTCCACCGTTCCGTACCGCTGTTCCGGCAGACGTACGGGGAGATCGCCGTGCCGCTGGAAGCGGTGTCCGGCGTCGGCTACGAACCCCAGCGCAAGCGGGGCCGGCTGCGGATGCGGCTGCGCGAGGGCGCCGACCCGCTGCTGCAGGCCACGGGCGGCCGGCTGCCGGAGGCGGCCGACCCCTACCGGCTGACCGTGGACGCGGACCGCGACGGGGTCGCCGAGTTCGTCGCCGAGGAGATCCGGCACGCGCTGCTGCTCGACCAGGTCCCCAAGGAGCCCACGGCGGCCTACCTCCTGCCGGGGCCGCCGGTGCCGGTCTCGGTGCGCTCCTCCGACGGCACGGTCTCCTTCGACGGTGCGCAGGTGCGCATCGACTGGGCCGACACCTCCGACCGGGTCAAGCGCGCGACCGGCCCGCGGATCATCGGCCTCGGCGATCTGGTCCAGGTCGAGTGGCTGCCCAACTCCGGCTACGAGGACGGCTTCCTCAGGTTCGTGACCCGGGAGACGGCGTTCTCCAAGCTGCCGCCCGAGCGGGACCCCTACACCCTCGACCTGTGGGGCAGTGTCCGGCGCGACCTGCTGACCGCGCTGGTCGCGGCGGCCGTCACCGCCCGGCTGCCGCATCCCTCCACCCGCACCGACGGCGCGTTCACGGACCGGGACCGGCCGCCGGCCACCGAGCCTGGGCAGGCCGACCACCACGACGTACTGCTGCGCCGGCTGCGGGAGCTGGGCGAGCTGCACCGCGACGGGGTGCTCACGGACGAGGAGTTCGCGCAGACGAAGGCCGCCGTCCTGCGGGGCTTCCAGTGCCCCGGCAGATGACGTTTGCGACGGGGCGAACGTTGCCTGTCGGGGGCACTAGCTGAGCAGATCCGGTTCGCTGCGGCTGATGTCCTGCCACAGCGGCTGGTAGTTGATCCAGCCCACCAGGTCGCCGCCGAGCTGTTCGCGGGTGGCCACGGCCTGCTTGTGGTCGATCAGGACGGGCCGGCCGGCCGCCTTCGCCATCAGCTGGACCTGGCAGGACCGCTCCAGCGACATGAACCACCAGGCCGCCGCGTCCACCGAGTCCCCGACGGTCAGCAGCCCGTGGTTGCGCAGCACGAGCGCCTTGCGGGAGCCGAGGGCCGTCGCGATGCGGCGGCCCTCGTCGGCGTCGACGGTGACGCCGGTGTAGGCGTCGTAGAGCGCCACGTCCTCGTAGAAGGCGCAGCTCTCCTGGGTGATCGGGTCGATCAGGTCGCCGAGCGCGGCGACGGCCCGGCCGTGCACGGAGTGGCAGTGGGCGACGGCGACGACATCGGGGCGGGCGGCGTGGACCTGGGCGTGCACGGTGAACGCGGCCTGGTTGACGTGGTACCGGCCCTCGACGACCTGGCCGTCCTGGTTGGCGAGGACGAGGTCGCTGACGGTGACGTGCTTGAACGGCATCCCGAACGGATTGACCCAGAAGCAGTCGCTGAACTCGGGGTCACGCGCGGTGATGTGGCCCGACACGCCGTCCTCGAATCCGGCGCGCCCGAAGATCCGCAGGGCGCCCGCGAGCCGCTCCTTGCGGTGCCGGCGCTCGTCCTCGACCGAGCCGTGCATCGGCGGCATGGCGAACTGCAGCTGGTCGGTGGGCAGCGGCAGGGGCGGGGTGGGCCCGTGCATAGGTCCTCCAGCGGGGGGAGTGCTGTACGGGCCGGAAGTTACCGCCGGTCAGCGCAAAAGGGCAGAGCTGTTTTGTAAAGATGACGTACGCAGCGAATACACGACAGAGGATGTCCGGTTTGCCGGTGAGACTGGCACGTATGAACTGGGCAGCCTTCACCACCGCAGCACCCGAACTGGCAGCGCTCGCCGAGGAGCGCTTCGGCACCTACCGGCACCACGTCCTCGCGTCCCTGCGCAGGGACGGGTCCCCCCGCACGTCCGGCCTGGAGGTCCGGTTCCTGGGCGGAGAGCTGTGGCTCGGCATGATGCCGCGCTCCCTGAAGGCCCTCGACCTGCTGCGCGACCCGCGCTTCGCGCTCCAGGCGAACCCCGGCGCCGACGTGGGCAGCGGGGACGTACGCATCAGCGGCCGGGCGTTCGAGGTCGAGGACGGCGCGGCCAAGGCGGCATACGTCGAAGAGGTGGAACCGCCGCAGCCGTTCCACCTCTTCCGCACCGAGCTGACGGAGGTCGTACGGACCTACGTCGAGGACGAGAAGTACCTGGTCACCCAGGTCTGGAAGCCCGGAGAGCCGGTGCGCACTCTCAAGCGGACATGATCCTCAGAAGCGGGACTACTCCCACTCGATGGTGCCCGGCGGCTTCGACGTCACGTCGAGGACGACCCGGTTGACGTCCCGGACCTCGTTGGTGATCCGGGTCGAGATGCGGGCGAGGACGTCGTACGGCAGACGCGACCAGTCGGCGGTCATGGCGTCCTCGGAGGAGACCGGGCGCAGGACGATCGGGTGGCCGTAGGTGCGGCCGTCGCCCTGGACACCGACCGAGCGGACGTCCGCGAGCAGGACCACCGGGCACTGCCAGATGTCCCGGTCCAGGCCGGCCGCGGTCAGCTCCTCGCGGGCGATGGCGTCGGCGTCCCGGAGCAGGTCCAGGCGCTCCTTGGTGACCTCACCGACGATGCGGATGCCGAGGCCGGGGCCCGGGAAGGGCTGGCGCTGGACGATCTCCTCCGGCAGGCCCAGCTCCTGGCCGACCATGCGGACCTCGTCCTTGAAGAGCTTGCGGAGCGGCTCGATGAGCTTGAACTCCAGGTCCTCGGGAAGGCCGCCGACGTTGTGGTGCGACTTGATGTTGGCGGTGCCGGTGCCGCCGCCGGACTCGACCACGTCCGGGTACAGGGTGCCCTGGACCAGGAACTCCACGGCCGGGCCCTCGTCGGCGATGATCTCGGCCTGCGCCTGCTCGAAGACGCGGATGAACTCGCGGCCGATGATCTTCCGCTTCTCCTCGGGCTCGCTGACACCCTTGAGCGCGGTCAGGAAGCGCTCCTCGGCGTCCACGACGACCAGCTTGACGCCGGTCGCGGCCACGAAGTCCTTCTCGACCTGCTCGGTCTCGCCCTTGCGCATCAGGCCGTGGTCGACATACACGCAGGTCAGCTGGTCGCCGATGGCCCGCGCGACGAGGGCGGCGGCGACGGCGGAGTCCACGCCGCCGGACAGACCACAGATCGCGCGCTTGTCGCCGACCTGCTCGCGGATCGCGGCGACCTGCTCCTCGATCACGTTGCCCGTGGTCCAGGACGGGGTCAGGCCCGCGCCGCGGTACAGGAAGTGCTCCAGCACCTGCTGGCCGTGCGTGGAGTGCATGACCTCGGGGTGGTACTGGACGCCGTAGAGCTTCTTCTCGTCGTTCTCGAAGGCGGCGACCGGGACGACGTCCGTGGACGCGGTGACGGTGAAGCCCTCGGGAGCGGCGGAGCAGGCGTCGCCGTGCGACATCCACACGTGCTGCTCGGCCGGGGTGCCCTCGAAGAGGGTGGAGGACGTCCGGGAGACGTGCAGGTCGGTACGGCCGTACTCGCGGGCGCCGGTGTTGTCGACGGTGCCGCCGAGGACCTCCGCCATGAGCTGGAAGCCGTAGCACATGCCGAAGACGGGGACGCCGGCCTCGAAGAGCTCGCGGCCGAGGCGGGGGGCGCCCTCCTCGTACACGGACGAGGGGCCGCCGGAGAGGATGATCGCCGCGGGGTTCTTGGCGAGCATCTCCTGGACCGGCATGGTGCTCGGCACGATCTCGCTGTAGACCCGCGCCTCGCGGACACGGCGGGCGATGAGCTGGGCGTACTGCGCGCCGAAGTCGACGACCAGAACGGTGTCGGGGGTGGCGGCAGCGGGAGTCGCTGATGACACGGGGTGCCTTCCGGCGGTTTGGGCGGGGGTCTGTGTTTCCGATTCTAACGGGGTGGGCGTGGGAGGCGTCCCGTGCGCCGGGTGCTCCACCCGCGGACCCCCGGTCCACGCCCAGCCGGCACCCGGCTCGGTGGGACGAAAGGTGACTCCGCCCGGATCGGCGATGCAGAGAAAACGCCGTGGCATACTGGCCCTCATGCGCAAGCACTCGACCTTCGTCTTTACCTATGGCACCCGGCCCGCCGGCTGCCATGGTCGTGCTGCTTGAGCGAACGCCAAGCGACTTCCCAGGCGCCCCGGGCCGACAAGGCCCGGGGCGCCTGTCGTTTTCCGGGTTCTGTCGTTCCGGGGCATCCACCAGTCACCTCACGAGGAGCCCCCAGCATGAGCACCGCGACCCCGACCAGTGCGGACCGGACCATCGCCGACGCCCGCGAGCGCATCGACGCGCTCGACGACCGGATCATCGGGCTCATCCAGGAGCGGATGGCCGTGTCCACCGTCGTCCAGCAGACCCGCATCGCCTCCGGCGGCCGACGGGTGAACCTCTCCCGCGAGATGGAGATCCTCGGCCGCTACCGCGAGGCCCTCGGCAAGCCGGGCACCGCCCTCGCGATGACGCTGCTGGAGCTGTGCCGGGGTCGCATCTGAGTTCGGTCCCGCTCTCACCCGTACGGCGCGTGACCGGCCCGCCGACCGCTTCGTTGATCCCGGTGTCCGTGCCAGCCAGGGGCGGGCCCGACAGAACCACGCGTGGCTCGCTGGAGCGATGAGGCGTACGGGTCGTGCCGTGCGCCGTGGGACCTCGCTCCAGAGAAGTGACCGGACGGCAGGGGACAGCAGCCCGGTCACCCAAGAGAACGGCCGGCTCCGGGGACGCCCGGGGCCGACCGGCGGAAAACTGCAAAAATGCACCAGTGCCGGGTCAAACGGTTGCGGATGCCTCGCTCATCCAGCACGATGCGTAGAAAGCCCCCCAAGTCCCCTCGCAGGCAACGGCATTGCCCCACCCCCGCCTGTCCGCCCGGGGTCGAGACCACAGGAGAAGCGGCGCAACCCCCCGGCGCCGCTCCCAGGCACCGGCGCCGCCCTGACGTCGGTGCTGACGAAAGAGGGCCCCGCGACTCAAGCCCGCGGGGCCCTTCGTCATGCCCACCCCACACCCCTCATGCGTGACTCACGTCACACAAAAAATCGCGTGAGGCGGCGCAACCGTTCAAGTCCCTCGCTGATCAAACGTGCTACCGGATCAAGAAGACGGTAAGAGCGAGGGACCTGCGTTCGGAGGGGGATGCAGGTCCCTCGGCGCTTCTCCGGTCGGGCGGAGGACTTCTCCGGACCGGCTACTTCTTCGGCGGCACCGCCGGGATCCCCAGGAACGGCAGCTTCAGTGCGCCGAACGCGTCCGCCGGGACCACCGGGGTGCGCGGCTCCACCGGCTTCAGGCGTTCGTACGCCGCTCCCTGCGCCGGACGGGGATCCTCCTCGCCCTTGTTCGGCCAGTACGACATGGCCCGCTCGGCCTGCGCGGTGATCGTCAGCGACGGGTTCACACCCAGGTTCGCCGAGACCGCGGCGCCGTCCACGACCGAAATGCCGGGGTGGCCGTACAGCCGGTGGTACGGGTCGATCACGCCCGTCTCCGCAGAGGCGCCGATGGGGCAGCCGCCCAGGAAGTGGGCGGTCAGCGGGGTGCCCATCAGCTCGCCGACGTTGCTGCCCGCGAAGCCGTTGATCTCGGCGGCGAGGGCCGAGGCGGCCTCCGAGGCGGCCTTGATCTGCTTGGGGTTCGGCGCGCCGTGGCCCTGCCGGGCGGTGAGCAGGCCCTTGCCGACGCCGTCGGGCTTCAGGTACGTCGTCAGCGAGTTGTCCAGGGACTGCATCACCAGGCCGATGATGGTCCGCTCCGACCAGCGCCGGTTGGACAGGGAACGGGCGACCAGCACGGGGTGGCGGGCCGCGTTGGCCAGCCAGGCCAGGACGCGCGAGGAGCCCTCGGCGTAGGGGACCTGGAGGATCGACAGGCCGCCCATCGAGTTGGAGCCCTTGCCGTAGCGGACGGGCTCGATGTGGGTGTTCTCGTCGGGGTGGACGGAGGACGTGATGGCGACCCCGCGGGTGAAGTCGGCCCTCGCCTGTCCGGTCGCCTTGCGGTAGCGGCGGTTGTCCGTCTGCGCGCCGACCAGCGCCTCGGAGTTGGTGCGGGTCAGGTCGCCGAGACGGGCGGAGAGGTGGGGCAGCTGGCCGCCGGACTTCATGCGGTGCAGCAGGGTCTGGGTGCCGTACGTACCGGCCGCGATCACGACCCGCCGCGCGGTGAACAGCCGGCCCTTGCCCTTCTTCTTCTGGTCCGTCGGGAGCGTCGCCACCGCGTAGCCGCCCCGCGAGTCGTCGGTGACGGACATGACCGTCGTCATGGGGTGGACCACCGCGCCCGCCTTCTCGGCGAGGTACAGGTAGTTCTCGTTCAGGGTGTTCTTCGCGCCGTGCCGGCAGCCGGTCATGCACTCGCCGCACTCGGTGCAGGCCTTGCGGGACGGGCCGGCCCCGCCGAAGTACGGGTCGTCGACCTGCCCGCCCGGCCGCGCCTTCGCCGTCCCGTCGGCGTCCTTGCCGTCACCGAAGAACACGCCGACCGGCGCCATGTGGAAGGTGTCACCGACGCCCATCCGCTGCGCCGCCGCCTTCAGGTGCACGTCGGAGGGGGTCATGGTGGGGTTGAGCCGGACGCCGAGCATGCGCTGCGCCTGGTCGTAGTACGGCTTCAGCTCCTCCTGCCAGTCGGTGATGTCCTTCCACTGCGGGTCGTCGAAGAAGGCCTTCGGCGGTACGTAGAGGGTGTTGGCGTAGTTGAGCGAGCCACCGCCCACCCCGGCGCCCGCCAGCACCATCACGTTGCCCAGCAGGTGGATGCGCTGGATGCCGTACATGCCCAGCTTGGGGGCCCAGAGGTAGTTCCTCAGGTCCCAGGAGTTCTTCGGGAGGGTGTCGCGGGCGAAGCGGCGGCCGGCCTCAAGGACGCCCACCTTGTAGCCCTTCTCGGTCAGGCGCAGGGCGGTCACCGAGCCGCCGAACCCCGAACCCACGACGATGACGTCGTAGTCGTACCCGTCCTCGTCCCGGGCCTGGACAGACTTCTCCTGCGACACGTGCTCTCCTCGTTGAGAACGGGGTTGTCCTGCTCTAGCGGAAGCGGAACGCCTTCATGAGGCGGAGGCTGCGGCTCATGAACGCCGCGTACTTCTCGTCGTCCATCCCCAGCGACGGCGCCATCGGCAGCAGCCGCTGCTCGGCCACCGTCTGGGCCTCGGTGTACTTGAGGATGCCCTCGGAGCCGTGCCGGCGGCCGAGGCCGGAGTCCTTCATGCCGCCCATCGGGGACTGGACGCTGCCGTAGGCCGGTGCGTAGCCCTCGTTGACGTTGACGGTGCCGGTGCGCAGCCGGGAGGCGACGTCCTGGCCGCGGCGGGCGCTCCTGGTCCACACGGACGCGTTCAGGCCGTACGGCGTGGAGTTGGCGCGCTCGACCGCCTCGTCGTCGGTCTTGAAGCGGTAGATCGACACGACCGGTCCGAAGGTCTCCTCCTCGCAGACGGCCATGGAGTCCTCGACACCGTCGAGGACGGTGGGCTCGAAGAAGTACGGCCCTATGTCCGGGCGGGCCACACCTCCCGCGACCACCTTCGCGCCCTTGGCGACGGCCTCCTCCACGTGTCGCTCGACGGTCTTCAGCTGCCGTTCCCCGACCAGCGAGCCCATGTCGGCGCCGTAGGCCAGGGAGTTGCCGAGCCGCATGCCCCTGGTGCGGGCGGCGAAACGCTCCAGGAAGGCGTCGGCGACGGACTCGTGGACGTACAGCCGCTCGATGGAGATGCAGAGCTGGCCGGCGGAGGAGAAGCAGGCGCGCACGGCGCCGGCGGCGGCCTTCTCGATGTCGGCGTCGTCGAGCACCAGCATGGCGTTCTTGCCGCCGAGTTCGAGGGAGACGCCGACCAGGCGGGCGGCGGCACCCTGGGCGACCTCGCGGCCGGTGCGGGTGGAGCCGGTGAAGGAGACGTAGTCGGCGTGCCGGACGACCTCCGGGCCGACGACCGGGCCCTCGCCGAGCACGACCTGGAAGACGTCGGCGGGCAGTCCGGCCTCGATGAGCAGGTCACGCGCCCAGAGCGCGGTGAGGCAGGTCTCGGTGTCCGGCTTCATCACCACCGCGTTGCCTGCGACGAAGGCGGGCAGCGCGTCGCCGACCGACAGCTCCAGGGGGTAGTTCCAGGGGGCGATCTGGCCGACGACGCCGCGCGGGTGGCGGAGTTCGGTGACCTTCGTCAGGGTCGGCATGGCGCCCGCGTGCCGCTTGGGCCGCAGGTAGGCGGGGGCCTTGCGGCCGTAGTGGCGGGCGGCCACCGCGACGGCCTGGACCTCCTCGTGCGCGTGCAGGCGGGCCTTGCCGGTCTCCAGCTGGATGAGGTCGAGGACCTCTGCCTGGCGCTCGAGCACCAGGTCGTGGAAGCGGAGCAGCACGGCGGCCCGCTGCCGCACCGGCGTCCTCTCCCACACCGCCTGTGCGGCGCGGGCGGCCTGGAAGGCCTTGAGCACGTCCTCGGGGGTGGACTCGGGCAGGTCGGCCAGCTTCTCGCCGGTGAACGGCGTGTGGTTGGCGGTACGGCCCGAGCCGACGACGCCCTTGGTCAGCTGGGCCACCAGTTCGGGGGTGACCACGTCGGCGGCGGTGCGGGCGCCCTCGGGGGCGGGCGCGAGGGGGTTGGTACCGGTGATGTCCGGGGCCTGCGAGTCCGTCATGACGCGCAGGGTATGCCGAGGCGAAGGCTTTGGGTACCCGTCGGTAACGGGGATTCACGGAGTACACACACAACGCCAGTGATCACTGGCAGCAAATGTGCTGATCAGGGCGTTGTCTGGGTGACGATCACTCGGCTCCGGGTTTTTTCGCGGCGAGGAGGAGACCGAGGGCTGCGAGGGGGGTGCGGCGGCGGGGGTCGGGAGTGGGGGCGGAAGTGGGGGCGGGGGGCACGGGGACCGGTGCGGGAGTCACGGGCCGGGGTTCCGGCTCGGGCTGGAGTTCCGGCTCGGGCTGCGGTTCCGGCTCGGGCCGCGGTTCCGGCTCGGGCCGCGGTTCCGGCTCGGGCCGCGGTTCCGGCTCGGGCCGCGGTTCCGGCTCGGGCCGCGGTTCCGGCTCGGGTTCGGGCTCGGGAGCCGTCTCCGGCAGGGGCAGCACACCCCCGCACGCCTCCAGCACCGCCGCGACCTCCTCCGCACCGGGCCGCGCCTCCGGCTCCGGCGCGTGCAGCCGGGTCAGCAGCGGGCCGAGCGGGCCGGCGTCCCCGCCCTCGACGGCGGCGGCGAGCAGCGCCCCGAGGGACCACAGATCGGAGGCGGGACCGGCACCGCGCCCCGACGCCCGCTCCGGCGCGACGAACTCGGCGGGCCCCTCTCCGGCGTGCCCGTCCCCGATCCCGAAGTCCGTGACGACGACCCGTCCGGTGCCGGACTCGACCAGGACGTTGGCGGGCTTGAGGTCCCGGTGCACGATCCCGACGGCATGCGCGGCCCGGAGCGCCCCGAGGACGGCGAGCCCGACCCGGGCAGCCTCGGCGGGCTCCAGCGGCCCGCGTCCGACGGCCTCCCGCAGCGACTCCCCCTGGACCAACTCCATGACGATCCAAGGGAGTCCGCCCTCGGTGACGACGTCGTACAGGGTGACCGCCGAGGGATGCCGCACCCGGGCGGCGGCCCGCGCCTCCGTGCAGAGCCGGTGCGCGATCCGCCGGCTCTCCTCGTCGTCGGCCGGATCCCCGGGCAGGACGGGCTCCTTGACGGCGACGTCCCGCCGGCCCTGCTCGTCCCGCGCCCGCCAGACGGTCCCGGACGGACCGGCACCGAGGCACTCCAGGAGCCGGTAGCGCCCACCGATCACCTGTCCGTCGGGCGAGCGTTCGCCGTCTGCAGTCATGTCACATCAGTACCGTGCGCACCACGCCCTTGTCGAAGCAGGCGGTCAGGCGGCCCACCGGTGCAGGGTGAACTCCCCTTTCTCCTTGCGGACTTCGACGGCACCGGCGCCACCGAAGTGCGCGGGGACGACCAACGCACGCTCGTCAGAAGCGCGTTCGAGCACCCGGAGCCGGGTCGCGGCCGCCTGTCGCGGGTCGAGGCAGAAGCAGCTGCTGCACTCGGGGTGCAGGATCTGCACCGGACTGTGCAGCAGGTCGCCGACGAACTCGGCCCGCTCGCCGCGCGAGGCGAGGCGCAGCACGGAGGATCCCGGGGTGTGGCCGGGGGCGGCCTCCAGGACGAGATGCTCGTCGATGCGGTACTCGCCGTCCCACAGCACGGCCTGCCCGGCCCGGTGCACAGGCGCGACGCTGTCCTCGTAGACGAGCCGGTCGTCCACGCGCACGCCGCCCGCGTAGCCGCCCTCGGGCCCGAAGTGGTGGTCGTCGGCGGCCGGCAGGAGGTACCGGGCGCCGGGGAAGGACGGTACCCACTCGCCGTCGTCGTTGCGGGTGTTCCAGCCGACATGGTCACCGTGCAGATGCGTGTTGACGACGACGTCGACGTCCTGCGGACGGACCCCGGCCCGCTCCAGGCGGTCCAGGAAGTCCCCCTGCCGTTGGTGGAAGAGCGGATTGCCGGGACGCTCGCGGCCGTTGCCGACGCCGGTGTCGACCAGCAACGTGCGCCCGCCGGAGCGCACCACCCAGGTCTGGAGCGCCACCACGGCGCGGTCGCCACCGGGCTCCCGGTGATCGGGGACGAGTTCCTCCTCGTGGGCGCTCCACACCTCGGGGTCGCAGTCCGGGACGAGGGCTCCGGCGGGCACGTACGGCCCCCGCCACTCGACGATACGGAGCACCTCGACGTCGCCGACCCTGAAACTCTGCACGTTGTCATCTGCCATACCGATGACCCTAGAAGTCTGGATTGAACGTCCCAATGCTCAATCAGCTCTGTCCAATACGCTGTTGTCTCATGGATGTGGTGAGCGATGCGATCTCGGCGGTCCGGGCGGGCCGACCGTCCTCGAACCTGCTGCGGGTGAGCGGCAGCTGGAGCGTCCGGCTCGCGCCGTACGAGGGGGCGGGCTTCCATGTCGTCCTGAGCGGCGCATGCCGGCTCGTGCCGGACGGGGGCGGCGACCCGGTGCCCCTGGGCACGGGGGACGTGGTGCTGCTGCCGCACGGGGCGGGACACGTGCTGGCGGACCGGGCGGCCGGGGACGCCGAGATACGGCGGGCGGTGCCGTTCGAGGAGGTGGGGGACACGGACGTACGGCTTCCCGGGTCCGGCCCCGACGTCGAGCTGCTGTGCGGCAAGTACCGTCTCGACCGCAGTCGCACACACCCGCTGCTGGCGGAGCTGCCGCAGGTGGTGCACCTGCCGCACCGGGTCGGCGACCATCCCGAACTGCGCACCGCGGTGGATCTGTTGGCACGGGAGCTGGACGAGCACCGGCCGGGCGCCTGCCTGGCCCTGCCGAGTCTGCTGGACCTTCTGCTGATCTACATGGTCCGTGCCTGGATGGCCCGGGCGGAGACGGGCGCGTGGCCGGCGGTGCTGAACGACCCGGTGGCGACGGCCGCGCTGCGGGCCCTGCACTCCGATCCGGCTGCTCCCTGGACGGCCGACCGTCTGGCCGCGGAGGCGGGCGTCTCCCGCGCCACCCTGTCCCGCCGCTTCACCTCCCTGGTCGGCCGCCCGCCGATGGCGTACCTCACCTGGTGGCGCCTGACCATGGCGGCGACCCGGCTGCGCGACTCGGACGCGCCCCTGGCGACGGTGGCCCGGGAGACCGGCTACGGCAGCCCGTACGCCCTCTCGCACGCGTTCAGCCGGGAGTTCGGGACCACACCGGGGCGGTACCGGGAACGGGTCCGGGCCGCGGAGCCCGCCCTCACGGCTTCGTGATGTCCAGGTTCGCGATCGCCGCCTTGGCCACCTCCCGGCCGCGTGCGGTGAAGTCGCCCTTGCCCGGGTAGCCGATGGTGAGCCGGTACAGGTCGCCGGACGTGGTGCGGTAGTAGAAGATCTGGATCTCCCGCGGGCGCGGGTTCTCGCTGTCGTCGGTCGTGAAGGCGACGGTGTTCGTGGCGGCCTGCCTGCCACGGTACTTGGCGTTGTCGTCCGGGTGCGTCCTCGCGCCCTTGGCCATGTCGCGGTCGTAGTCGCCCTCGTTCTTGAACTTCTCGTCGTCGGCGCGCATCTGGGCCACGGCGTTGCTCTTGATCTCGTTGAGGGAGTCCTCCGACTTCCTGGTCAGGTCCAGCACGATCGAGATGCCGCCGCTCCAGTCCGTGTACGACACCCAGCTCTTGTCGGCGGCGTTCTTGTCCGGGTGGCCCGCCTGGTAGGTCGCGGGGACGGCGAGGGTGGCCCCCAGCCCGGGGTCCGCCCGCTTCGTCCAGCCTTCGGGGAGCGGGCCGGCGAAGGGGTCGGCGAGAACGAGGTATCCGGCCGCCGCGGCCGCGACCACGGCGGCGCCCACGCCCAGCCAGACCTTCCGGCCCGGCCGAGCAGAGCGGGTGGCGGGCTCGGTGACCCGGACCTGCTGGGTGGGTTCCGGCGCCGGCGGGTCGGCGGCCGCCTCCAGCAGGGCGCGGACCTGCGCCGCCGTCGGGCGGCGGGCGGGGTCCTTCTGGAGCAGGCCGTTGATGGCCTCGGCCAGCGGGCCCCGCGGGACGGCGGGAGGGGCCGGGGTGGCGTTGAGGACGGACTGCAGGGTGGCCGGGGTGTTGCTGCGGCGGAACGGGGAGACGCCCTCGGTTGCCGAGTAGAGGACCACGCCCAGGGACCACAGGTCGCTCGCCGGGCCGGGGCGCTGCCCCAGCACGCGCTCCGGCGCGATGTACTCGGGCGAGCCGACGAAGCCGCCGGTGTCGGTCAGGTTCGTCTCGCCCTCGATCTGTGCGATGCCGAAGTCCGTGAGGACGACCCGGTCGTACCGGCCCAGCAGCACGTTGTCCGGTTTCACGTCCCGGTGCAGGACGCCCGCCGCGTGCGCGGCCTCCAGCGCACCGAGCACCTGCAGACCGATCCGGGCCGCCTCGCGCGCGTCCAGCGTGCCCTCCTGGAGCGCGTCGCCCAGCGAGCGTCCGCGCACCAGCTCCATCACGATCCACGGACGGTCGTCGACGACCGCGACGTCGTACACGTCGACCACCGCGGGGTGGTCGAGCCGGGCCGCCGCGCGCGCCTCGCGGCGCATCCGCTCGAAGGCGTTGGCGCGTTCCCGCTCGGGAAGGTGGTCCGGGACCCGGGGCTCCTTGACGGCGACCTCGCGCTCCACCATCTCGTCCTTGGCCCGCCACACAGTGCCCATCCCGCCGTGGCCGAGCTTCGCGAGCAGCCGGTACCGCCCGGCGATCAGCCGCCCGGCACCCTGGGCGGGCACCACCGGCGGCCGTGGGCCCGGGTTCGGGCTCGGCGGTTGCAGAACAAAACTCGTCGTGTCGTCGGCCGTGCGGCCGACTCCCCCGTCACTGCTCATGGTTCATCAATATCGCGCCATGAGCGCTCCAGCCACAGAGAACGCGAACCGGTCACGAAGCCGTGACCGAGAAGGTGTCCACGGCCACGTCGAAGTACTCCCGGGCCTCCTTGACCTTCCCGACCGGCGCCGACACCCACACGTCGTACATCCGGCCGCCCTCCTCCCAGCACACGTCGTAGGTGTGGCGCGCACCCTCCGCGGCGCTGAAGCCGTTCCAGGTGAACTCCCAGAGCGCGGCGGGGTGTCCGGCGTGCGTGGTCGCGGTGACCCGGCCGTCGTGGTAACCGGGATTGGTGCTGGGCCCGTCGGCCGCCGACCGGTTCATCACCGCGGTGGGGCCGCCGGGTTCGGGCGCGGCCACCTTGATGCCGAGGCGGAAGGTCTGTCCCGGGGAGAGGTAGAAGACCCGCTCGCCCTGGCGTTCGCGGGTGAAGTCCTCCGGCACGGCTAGGGAGAAGCCGGCCGGGTCCCGGGCGGTGCGGTAGCCGGAGGGTGCGGTGTGCGTGGTGGAGGCCGCCGGTGCGCTGCTCGCGGTGGACGTCGGGGACTTCGAGGCGCCGGTGGACCGGGAGTTGCCGGTGGACGGGGAATTGCTGGTGGGCGCCGTCGGGCTGGTCGCCGTACCGCTCGGGGTGCCGCCGCCTCCGTCGGCGCCCTGGTTCAGCAGCAGCGCCGTCGCCGAGACGCCCGCGCCGGCCACGGCGGCCACGAGCAGCGCGGCGACCAGCACTCCGCGCGCGGACTGGCGTCCGGCCGGAGGCTGTTCGGCGGTGGGCGCGGGCGGGGTGAGCGGGCCGCGCGGCACGTCGTGCTCGGTGGGCGTGTAGGGGGTCACGGGCGCACGGCCTCTGGAATCACCGAGCCGGGGCGTACGGCCTCTGGAATCACCAAGTCGGGGCGTACGGCCTCTCGTCTCACCGGACCTGGGCGTACGCCCCCTCGTGTCACCGGTGCGGGGTGTGCGGGCCGAGCCCGGTGTACCGCCCGGTGCGGCCGGGGTGCGGCCCGTCTCCAGGTACGTCCGCAGCATCCGCTCGGCCTCCGCCGCGCCCAGCCGCCGGTCGGGGTCGCGCTCCAGCAGGCCGAGCACGACGGGCAGCAGCGGCTCGGCCTGCGCGGGTGGCCGGATGTCGGCGGCGACGACGGCGTGCAGGATGCCGCCGAGCGAGTCGCGCCGGAACGGCGACTCGCCGCTGAGCGCCGTGCACAGCAGCGCACCCACCGACCACAGGTCGGACTCCGGCCCGGTACGGACGCCGGACATCCGTTCCGGGGAGGTGTACTCGGGCGAGCCGACGAAGGAGCCGGTCTCGGTGAGCGTGGTGGCGCCCGCGACCTGTGCGATGCCGAAGTCGGTGAGCACGACCCGGTCGGTGTCGGACTCGATCAGCACGTTCGCCGGTTTGATGTCCCGGTGCAGCACCCCGGCCGCGTGCGCGGTGCGCAGCGCGCTCAGCAGGTCGATGGCGATCCGGGCGGCCTCCGCGGCGGCGACCGGCCCACCGCCGGCGATGCGGTCGGCGAGCGAGCCGCCGTCGATCAGCTCCATGACGATGTACGGCCGTTCGTCCTGCTCGACCACGTCGTGCACGACGATGATGTGCGGGTGCCGCAGCTGCGCCACCGCCCGCGCCTCGCGGAAGGTGCGCTCCCGGCGGCGACGGGCGTCGTCGTCCGTCAGGGAGTCCTCCGGGGCCAGCTCCTTGACCGCCACCTGGCGGCCCAGCAGCTCGTCGCTCGCCCGCCATACGACGCCCATTCCGCCGCGCCCGATCCGCGCCAGTAGGCGGTAACGGCCCGCGATCACACGGAAGTCGTCCCCCTCGGATCCCATGAGCCCCATCATGCCGCACCGGCCGCACGCCTTCCGGGGCGGTCATCGGCCAAGCCTCGAAGACTCAGCCGGAGTTCGGCTGCCAGCCCTGCAGGACCCGCTTGAACTGCTTGCTCGTCGTCGCCCAGTCGGCGGCGGGCGACGACATGTAGATGGCGTACTCGACGCCCTCGCGCGAGTAGTACGTCTCCTCGATGGCGCGCCGCGGGCCGGGCACGTAGGGCGGGACAGTCTTCTGCGCGGTCCAGGTGTACTCCCACACCGAGCCCTTGCAGTCGCGGTAGGTGTTCTGCTTCATGGTCACGCGCCTGTAGTCGATCAGCCGCTGGAGCTGCTGCTCCAGGTCCCTCTGGTGCTGGAAGGCGTCGGCGAAGTCCGGGTCGGTGTCGATGGCGATGCGGACGAAGTGCTTGCCGCCGTCGGGCGAGTAGTCGACCTGCTTGAGGGCGCCGTCGTTCTGGTACACCTTGCGCGTCCAGCCCTTGGGCAGGGAGAGGCTGAAGCCCAACGGGTCTGTCTGACGAACCCAGTTGTCGGGGTCCGCGCCCCCGGGACCCGGGCTGCTCCCGGCCGAGGTCGCGGGCGCCGGGGTCGCCCCGCCACCCGTCTCGGTGTCCTGCTGCATCGTGCTCCACTGCCTGAAGGCCACCGCTGCGCCGCCGCCGAGCACCGCCGCGACGGCGACGACCAGCGCGAGCGTGCGCAGACGGCGCCGGGGGCGGGGGCGCGCCGGTGCGGTGGGCCCCACCGTGGTCGGGCCCATCCCCTGCGGGCCCACCGCCGTCGGACCGGTGACGGAACGTCCTGCGGCACCCGGCCCGGAGCCGTGGCCCGAGGTGCCGGCCCCGGAGGCGTACGACTCACTGCCGTACGACCCGCTGGTGTACGACCCACTGGCGTACGACCCGCCGGTGTCCACGCCCCGGCCCTGGGTCGGCACGAACGCCTGTGCGGCGTTCGGCCGGCGGCCCTCCGCCGCCTCGGCGAGCAACTGCTCCGTCTCCTCCGCACTCGGCCGCTGGGCCGGCTCCTTGCGCAGCAGGGCGGTGATGACGGGGCCGAGCACACCCGCGTGGCGGAGCTCCTCCGCCTCCTCCTCGACGACCGCCTGCATGGTGCTCAGCGGCGAGGTGCGGCGGAACGGCGAGCGGCCCTCGACCGCCGTGTACAGCGTGGCGCCGAGCGCCCACAGGTCCGAGGACGGGCCGGGGTCGTGCCCGCGCACCCGCTCGGGCGCCAGGTAGTCGACCGAGCCGACGACCTCGCCGGTGCGGGTGATGGTGGTGTCGCCCTCGATCTGGGCGATGCCGAAGTCGGTGAGCAGCACCCGGCCGTCCCGGCCTAGCAGCACGTTGCCGGGCTTGACGTCCCGGTGCAGCACGCCGGCGGAGTGCGCGGCGCGCAGCGCCCGCAGCACCCACAGGCCGATCCGGGCGGCCTCGCGCGCTTCGAGGCGGCCGCGGTCCTTGACCGCGTCGGCCAGCGAGCGGCCCTCGACCAGCTCCATCACGATCCACGGGCGGCCGTCGTGTTCGAGCACGTCATGGACGGTGACGACGGCGGAGTGGTTGATGCGCGCGGCGGCGCGGGCCTCCGCCCTGGTGCGGGCGAGCAGAACGGCCTGGTCGCTCTCGGAGACGTAGAGCGCAGCGGTCAACTCCTTGACGGCCACCGTCCGGTGGAGCACCTCGTCGTGGGCGCGCCACACCCGGCCCATGCCGCCGCTGCCGATGGAATCGGCAAGCCGGTAGCGGCCCGCTACCAGCAGGCCCTGCATCTGATTCACGTTGCCCCGCAATGCTCTTGACAGGGTCAGACTAAGGACCGGCCTGCCCGCTGGGAACAAGCGGGGGGCCAAGGAAACCGCACTGTGACGGTTGTCGCTTCTCCTCGCGAACGGGAACCGAATCCCCGGTCGCTCGACCGGTATACAGGGCGCTCAACGCGTGTAGCGGTACGTCGCCGTAGCCTGCTCGTACAGCCGCGTCACCGCGTCCCGCTCGGCCTCCGGACCCCGGACCTGGACGATGTGGTAGCGGCCGTTCAGCAGGATCGCCATGTTGCGCACGTAAAGGTCGCGCCCCTGCCCGTCGGTCCAGGTGAACTGGCCCTCGGCCATGGTCCGTCCGCCCACCTCGATGGTTCTCAGGCCGGTGGCCGTGGCCCAGCTGGAGTCCCGGTACGGCTGCAGTTCGCGTTCCTTGTCCCGCTGGTAGACCATCGGATCGCTGCCGTTGGCCGAGGCACTGTCCCGTCCCGGTACGAGGAGCAGCTCGAAGTTCCCGTGCGAGTAGACCACCTGGCCGCTGCCGTTCTTGGGCGTGCGGTCCCAGCCCTTGGCGACGGCGACCTTGAAGCCCTCCGGGTCGGTGCGCAGGGTGAACCCGTCGGCGACGGAGGGATCGCCGCCCGTCTGCGTCTCGGTGGCGGGCTCGGACGCCGAGGGGCTGCCGCTCGCGGACTGCCCGGAGGACGGCTGCTGGGTGCGGGACGGCGCGGGGCTCGCCTCCCCGGCACTGCCGGTACGGTCGCTGCCCGCCGCGCCGCTCTCCCCCTGCTTCGGCATGAAGAGCATCGCGTACGCCACCGCCCCGGCCAGCAGGAGCAGTATCAGCAGGAGCAGCGTCCGGCCGAGGCTGCGCGGGGAACGGGTGGCCTCCTCCCGGGCCCGCTTGTGCCGGCCGTGCGGATGGGGCGCGGGCATCCCGGCGCGCCGCCGCCGCACCAGCTCACCGCGGCGCCGGACGATCGGCAGCCGGCTCGGGTCGACGGGCGGGACGGGGACGACATGGGTGCCGGCGTCCGGCTCGGGCGCGGAGCGCACCAGCGAGCGCAGCCAGCCGCTCAGCTCCTCGAAGTCCAGCCGGTCGGTGGGGTCCTGGCGCAGCAGCGACTCCACGACCGGGCGCAGCGGCCCGCACTCCTCGGCGAACGCGGGCGGCTCCGCGCACACCAGCTGCACCAGCTCGGCCGTGGATTCCTCGGGGTAGGGCGCGTGCCCCTGCACGGCCCGGAACAGCAACGCCCCGAGGGCCCACAGGTCGGTGGCGGGCCCGATCGGCGCCGCCAGCTGCCAGTTCTCGTGCACGGGCCCGGCCTGCTCGGGCGCCCACCGCTCGGTCACCGGCCCCACGACGGTCATCCGCACCTGCCGCGCCCGCTCCGCGGCGAGCGCGGTGGCGGGGCCACGGCGTACCGCACCACCGCCGGGCTCGTCCCACCGGGCGGCACTGGTGGCCGGGGTGAGGGCCGCGCCTGCGGGGAGGGCGGCGGGCTGTCCGGGAACGGCGGCACCGTGGGCTGAGCCGCGCGGCTGACCCGCGGGCGCCTGACCGGGCACGGGCAGCCGGCCCGAGCCGGGCGCCGCACCGGGGCGCCACTCCCCGGGAGGCAGCCCGGGGCGCTGTCCGTCGCGGCCCGCCTCGGTCGGCGAGATCGGCGCGGTCGGCGTGCCTGCGGGGCCCGTGCGCGGTGAGGCGCCGTGCCAGGGGGAGCCGTGCACCCCGTAGGGGTCGGCGATACGGCCGGGCGGTGAGGCGGCCTGGCCGGAGGAGTACGGCGACTGCGCCGCACCGTTGGCCCCGGCCTCGCCCTCGGCGGGCGGGCGGGCTCCGGGCAGGGCGCCTCGGCCGTTCTGCTGGGCTCCCTGCACCCGGGCCGCGGCCCGGGTTCCCGCACGGTAGGCGGCGATGGCCCCGGCCCGCGCGGCACGGATGTCGTCGCCGCTCTCCAGGGCCCGTCGGCCCTCCGGCCCGGGGGCAGTGGCCCCACCGGAAGCCCCGTTCGCGCCCGGCGCCGGCAGCCCGCCTGCGGCCCGCGCCTGGATCGCGGCCCGCCGCGCGGCCTCGGGATCCGCGTCGGGGGACGGCACGGGTCCCGAACCGTCCGCCGGACCACTCACCGCACCGGCCGGAACACCGCCACCTGCGGCACCCCGCCCGCCGTCGCCGCCGAGACCCTGCCCACCGGAGCCACCGAATCGCTGGCCACCGGAGCCGCCCGGGCCCTGCCCGCGCAGGCCATGTCCCGCCGTGCCGACGCCGTCACCGGCACCGCCGCCCGGCCCGACGGCCCCCGCTGGCCCTTCCTGCCCCTGCTGCCCGTCCGGAACCGGCACCGGGTCGTACCCGCACAGCGCCTCCTCCGCCGCGCCGACCGCGAGACCGGTCAGCATCACGCGGCCGTCGTCGCAGACGAGGACCGTGCGGGCGGTGATGTTGCGGTGCACCCAGCCGTGGCCGTGCAGGACACGCAGCGCCATGAGGACGTCGGAGGCGACCTCGGCCGCCCGGTACGGCGTCAGCGGCTGCTCGGCCAGCAGCGCGGACAGCGGACGTGCGGCCACCCACTCGCTCACTATCCACAGGGAGCCGCCCTCGGCGAACACGTCGAACACCTGGTCCAGCCGCGGATGGTCGGGGATGCTCGCCGCCGCCTGCGCCGCCTCGACGGCGCGCCGCACCGCCGGGTCCGAGGGGCGGCGGGTGGCGTCCCGGGCCGCCGGGGTACGACGCGTCCCGCGCTCACGGGCGGTGAACCCCTCGGGCAGCCCCTCCGCGTCGAGCACCTCGGCCTCGACGACCTCCGGCAACGGCACCTGACGGACCAGAACTTCCTGGCCGCTGTAGGTGTCGAAGGCCCGGGTCTCGGTCAGTTCGTACTCGTCGGAGGGCGGCAGCGGCAGGCGGTAGCGGTCGGCGAGCACCCGGCCTGCATAGTCGTCCACGTTGCCTCCCCCGGCCGCCTGGTCGTTCACATCCGTTCCCATACGGCCCGTTGCGCATCCACAATCCGGCTCCGTACGGTCCGCAACCATTCACGATACGTGCCGGAGGCAAGTCGCATTGAGGGGATGACGGATTCTCACGGCCCCGAACGGGGCTCGTTCACATCACGACTTGGGCTCGAAGGACGTCGTCAGCGTCTTCCAGGTGTCCTTGCGCAGCGCGCTGTTCCACTCCGCGGCCTTGGCCGTGTACATCAGCCCGTAACCGAGATGGCCGTTCACCACGAACCCCCGGTCGATCGAACGGTACTTGGTGCCGCCCTCCACGTAGGTGAACTCCCAGTCGGCCGTGTTCCAGCTTCGGTAGTCCACCTGTTCTATGTGGATCTTCCGGTACTGGGCCCGGTACATGTAGCGCTCCTGGTTCTTCCAGTCGGCCACCGGGTCGTCCTTGGGCGTGGTGGTCCAGCCGACGAGCAGCATCTGTCCGTTCGGCCCGGTGTAGCGGTCTCCGGCCTGCCCGGTGGACTTGTACTTCCACCCCTTGGGCAGCCCGATCGAGTACCCCTGGGCGCCCTTGCGGGTCGACTCCACCGGTGCTCTGCCGTCGCTCTTCGAGCCGGACGAGTCGGAGTTGTCGTTGCCGGCCGGGCTCGCGCTCGTCTCCGTCGCCGAACCGGTCGAGGCGGACGCCGAGGTGCTCCCGTCCGTCTTGGCGTCGCTGTCGGTGTCGCCCTTGCCGCCCGTGCCCTTGTCCTGCTTGGTGGAGGCGCTGGCGCCGGCCGCGGCCTTGGCTCCGCTGCCGTTCTTGCTGCCCTTGTCGTCGCCCCCGTTGAACACGATGGCCAGCACGGTGCCGATCACCGCGAGCGCGACCACCACCGCGATGATCACCAGCGTCCGCTTGGGCACCACGTCGGTGAGCGGTGCTCTCGGCACCGGCCGCGGCGACAGGTCCAGGTCCGGCGGCGGCACCACGGGCCACCCCGAACTCGGCTTGTTCGCGCTGGAGTTCGGCGCGGCGGAACCCTGGGCCGGACCGGCCGGCCGCCCGGGCGTCCCGGCACCCGCGCCCGAACCGCTCTCCGTAGTCGGCTTGCCACCGGTACCCGGAGCCGCCGTACCGCCGCCGCTCTTCGCGCGCGCGGACGGCGACGAGCCCGCCGCCCCGGCCGCCTTGCGGACCGAACGCAGCGCCCCGCGCAGCTTCTCCCCGGCCTCCTCGCCCCGCTTGCCCTGGGGCCCGTCGGGCTGCGCCGGCAGCGGAACCACCCGAGTGGCGTCCATCGCCTCCGGCTCCGGCGCGTGGATCACCTTGTTGAGCATCGCCCGGGCGCCCGCGTCGTCGAGCCGCTGGGCCGGGTCCTTGGTGAGCAGGCCGTAGATGACGTCCCGGAGCGGACCGGCGTTCTTGGGCTCCTCCAGGGGCTCGGTCATCACCGCGGTCAGCGTGGCGATCGCGGAACCCTTGTCGTACGGCGGCAGCCCCTCGACCGCCGCGTACAGCAGGCCGCCCAGCGACCACAGGTCGGCCGCGGGGCCCGGCTTGTGCCCGCGGGCGCGCTCCGGGGAGATGTAGGAGGGGGCGCCGACGAGCATGCCGGTGGAGGTGATGGACGGGTCACCCTCGACCTGTGCGATACCGAAGTCGGTGAGCACGACCCGGCCGTCGTCGGCGATGAGCACGTTGGACGGCTTCACGTCACGGTGCAGGATGCCCTCGCGGTGCGCGGAGCGCAGCACGTCGAGGATGGCCAGCCCGACCTCGGCGGCGCGCCTGGGCTCCAGCAGGCCGTCCTCGCGGATGGCCTCGGCGAGGGACTTGCCCTCGACCAACTCCATGACGATCCAGGGCCGGTCGTCCTCGTCGACCACGTCGAAGACCGTCACCGCGCTGTTGTTGCGGATCCGGGCGATCGCCTTGGCCTCGCGCAGGGTGCGCGTGATCAGGCGCCGCTTCTCCTCCTCGTCGATGTTCGACGGGAACCGCAACTCCTTGACGGCGACCGTCCGGCCGAGGGTCTCGTCCTCGGCGCGCCACACCGTGCCCATGCCGCCGCGGCCCAGCACGTCTCCCAGCCGGTACCGCCCGGCGAGGAGACGACGCTCACTCTTGTCCTGACGAGTCTCCTGACGAGATGCCCCCGCCCGCTCCGCCTCCGACATGCGTCCCCTCAAGCAACCCGCCCTGACAGAGCCTCCATTGTCTCTCACCCGGCAAGCGGCCGACGCCCAGGGTGCCTCTGACCCCGTCCCGGGCTCCGCACACCGGAACATCAACTGAAGTCACGGTTCCGTTTTACCGGGATCATGGACCCGAGCAGAAAGGAGCCCGGATGCCGACGCTTCGGACAGTCCTGTCCATACCGGTGTTGCTGATCCTGCTGCTCGCCCTCACCGCCTCCTCTGCGGTCTCGGCGGCCACCGCCACGGACACGGTCCTCCCGCTGCTGGTCACCCGGGGCGGGGCACCCGCCGCGGCCCTGCTGGCCCTGGACGGGAACCGCTTGCGCTACACCGCCGCCGGTCCGGGCATGGCGCGCGCCGACCACTTCCGCGCCGGCAGTGTCACCAAGACCTTCGTCGCCACGGTCGTGCTGCAACTGGCCGCGGAACACCGACTGTCCCTGTCCGACACCGTGGAGCTGCACCTGCCGGGACTGCTCCGCGGACGCGGCACCGACGGACGGCACATCACCCTGCGCGCCCTGCTCACCCACACCAGCGGGCTCGCCGACTTCACGCAGGTCACCCGGGGGACCGTCCCCCTGACCCCGCTTCAGGCCGTGCGCATCACCCTCACCCTCCCTCCGGCCCGCCCGGGCCGCTACGCCTACTCCAGCACCAACTACGTCCTGCTCGGCATGGTCGTCCGGCAGATCACCGGCCACTCGTACGCCACCGAGGCCCGGCTCCGGATCATCGCTCCGCTCGGTCTTACGGGCACCTCCCTTCCCGGATCCCGCACCTCACTCCCGCTGCCGCACGGCCGCGCCTACGCCGCCGACGGCTCCGACGTCACCCGGCTCGACCCGCGCGTGGCCGGCGCGGCAGGTGAGCTGGTGACCACACTGGCCGACCTGGACCGCTTCTACTCGGCCCTGCTCGGCGGCCGGCTGTTGCCCTCGCACTGGCTGCGCGAGATGCTCAACACCCGTACCGCGCATGGCTCGTACGGCATGGGGATCTTTCCGGCAAAGCTCCCGTGCGGCATCACGGTATGGGGACACAACGGCCGGATATCCGGGAGCTACGTGCGCACCGCGGCAACCGCCGACGGCCGGCATGTCCTCACCTTCCGTGCGAACACGGACGCGATCGCAGATTCCCGGCTCGAACCGGCCTTGCTCGCAGCCGAGTTCTGCCCTCGCACCTGATAGAACGCACTGGTTCCGAACGAAGATCCCGGTTTACGACACTCGTTCGAGTGAAAGCCGAAGGCAGGCCCGCCCCGGCGCAGCCCACCTCAGCTCAGCTCAGCTCAGCTCAGCGGCACGATGTCCGGCGCACCGAGCCTCGCCGCGTCCGCCGTGAGGTCGTCCGGCTGGAGCTGGGACTCCCGCTCGGCCTCGACCCGCTTCTCGTAGTGCTCCACCTCGCGCTCGATCTGGTCCTTGTCCCAGCCGAGCACGGGCGCCATCAACTCGGCGGCCTCGCGGGCACTGCGGGTTCCCCGGTCGAAGGTCTCGATGGAGATACGGGTGCGGCGGGTGAGCACGTCGTCCAGGTGCCGGGCGCCCTCGTGCGAGGCCGCGTACACGACCTCGGCGCGCAGATAGTCGTCGGCGGCCTGCAGCGGCTCACCGAGGGCGGGGTCGGCGGTGATGAGGTCCAGAATCTCCTCGGCCATCGAGCCGTACCGATTCAGCAGGTGCTCCACCCGGACCACGTGCAGTCCGGTGCGGGCCGCGATCCGCGCCCGCGCGTTCCACATCGCCCGGTAGCCCTCTGCACCCAGCAGCGGGATCTCCTCGGTGACACAGTCGGCGACTCGCATGTCGAGGCCGTGCACCGCCTCGTCGACGGCGTCCTTCGCCATCACCCGGTACGTCGTGTACTTACCGCCCGCCACGACCACGAGACCCGGCGCCGGATGTGCCACGGTGTGCTCGCGGGACAGCTTGCTGGTGGCGTCGGACTCGCCGGCCAGCAGCGGGCGCAGGCCCGCGTACACACCCTGCACGTCGTCGCGGCTGAGCGGGACGGCGAGCACCGAGTTGACGTGTTCCAGCAGGTAGTCGATGTCGGCGCTGGAGGCCGCAGGGTGGGCCTTGTCGAGGTCCCAGCCGGTGTCGGTGGTGCCGACGATCCAGTGCCGGCCCCAGGGGATGACGAACAGGACCGACTTCTCCGTGCGCAGGATCAGACCGGTGGTGGAGTGGATGCGGTCCTTGGGCACGACCAGGTGGATGCCCTTGGAGGCGCGGACGTGGAACTGGCCCCGCTCCCCCACCATGGCCTGCGTGTCGTCGGTCCACACACCGGTGGCGTTGACGATCTGCTGGGCGCGGATCTCGTACTCCCCGCCACCCTCCACGTCCTGCACCCGGGCGCCGACGACCCGCTCGCCCTCGCGCAGGAACCCGGTCACGCGGGCACGGTTGGCCACCCTCGCGCCGTACGACGCCGCCGTGCGCACCAGGGTCGCCACATACCGGGCGTCGTCCATCTGCGCGTCGTAGTACTGGAGGGCGCCGACCAGGGCGTCCTTCTTCAGGCAGGGGGCGACGCGCAGGGCGTGACGGCGGGTCAGGTGGCGGTGCAGGGGCAGGCCCCGGCCGTGCCCGCGGGCCATGGACATCGCGTCGTACAGGGCAACGCCCGAGCCCGCGTACAGGCGCTCCCAGCCCTGGTGCTGCAGCGGGTAGAGGAAGGGCACCGGCTTGACCAGGTGCGGGGCGAGCCGCTCCAGGAGCAGGCCGCGCTCCTTCAAGGCCTCGCGGACCAGGGCGAAGTCGAGCATCTCCAGATAGCGCAGACCGCCGTGGACGAGCTTGCTGGACCTGCTGGAGGTGCCGGACGCCCAGTCACGGGCTTCGACCAGGCCGGTGGACAGGCCGCGGGTCCCTGCATCCAGTGCGGTTCCGGCGCCGACCACCCCGCCGCCGACCACCAGCACGTCCAGCTCGCGCTCCGCCATCGCCGCCAGTGCCTCGGCGCGCTGCGCCGGACCCAGAGTCGCTGTCCTCACCGCTGCCTCCCGCTGTCGAAGTACTCGCTCGCGTCGGCCGCACCCGGAGGGCGAAGCCCGGTTCACCCCCTCCTCATGCCCAAATTCTGACCGGCTTGCCCGACTTCAGCCACCACAGGCTCCCAACCTGTGGACAACACGAACGCAACCCCCGGAAGACACACGAACACAATCCCACATAACGGTCATATTTACTCCTAGTGTGACAGTGCGCTCGTTCTGGCTTTCCACAGCGGTTGCGCATCTGTCCCGCTTCGGTTACTGGGAAGGACGGGCCCACGCCATGCCCGCAGATCTCGCCGTCATCGGACTCGGTCCCTACGGCCTGCCGCTCGCCCAGGCCGCCGTCGCCGCAGGCATCCCGACCATCGGGTACGCCACCGGCCCCGAGGCGGGTTCGCTCAGCCCCGCCGAGCTGCGGCGGATGCACGCGGCGGGCTTCCGGCCCGCCACCGACCCGGCCCAGCTCGGCCGGGTGCGCACCGCCGTGATCTGCGCGCCCACCCCGCGCGGCGCCGACGGCGGGGTCGACCTCGGCCAGGTGGAGGCGGCCGCCCGCACCCTGGCCGAGCGGCTGCGCCCGCACACCACGGTCATCCTGGAGTCGCCCGTGCTCCCCGGGACCACCGAGAAGTTCCTGCGCCCCCTGCTGGAGGAGGGCTCCGGACTGCGGGCCGGCCGCGACTTCCACCTCGCCTACTCGCCCAGCCGCGCAGACCCCGGCAACCGCGACCACACCCCCGCCGGCACGCCCAGGGTCATCGGGGGCCTCACCCCCGCGTGCACCGAGTCGGCCGCGGCCTTCTACGGACGGCTCACGGACAAGGTGGTACGCGCGCGGGGGCTGCGCGAGGCGGAGGCCGTGCAGCTGCTGGAGACCAACTACCGGCACGTCAACATCGCGCTGGTCAACGAGATGGCCGTCCTCTGCAACGAGCTGGGCGTCGACCTGTGGGACGTCATCCGCTGCGCGGAGACCAAACCGTTCGGCTTCCAGGCGTTCCGGCCGGGCCCGGGCGTCGGCGGGCACGGCGTGCCGCAGGACCTCGCCGGCCACGCGAGCCGCACGCTGCGCATGGTGGAGCTGGCCCAGCAGGTCAACCACCGCATGCCACGGTACGTCGTCCAGCGCGCCGCCACGCTCCTGAACGAGCACGGCAAGTCCGCGCGCGGCGCCCGCGTCCTGCTCCTCGGCGTCACCTACAAAGCCGACCTCGCCGACCTGCAGGGCACCCCCGCCCGGGAGATCGCCGTCCGCCTGATGGAACTCGGCGCCTCGGTCAGCTACCACGACCCGTACGTACCGTCCTGGAGCGTCCTGGACCGCCCGGTCCCCCGCGCGGACTCCCTGTACGAGGCGGCCGCCGACGCCGACCTGACGATCCTCCTCCAGCAGCACCGGACGTACGACCTGCAGGGGCTCTCGGTGAAGGCTCAACTGCTGCTGGACACCCGAGGGGCCACGCCCACGGGGGCGGCGCACCGGTTGTGAGCCTGCCCCGCGCGGCCCGCCCGGGAAGCCCGCCTAAACGAAACGGCCCACCGGTCGGACCGGTGGGCCGTTCGTTCGAGCAGACAGATCACCTGGCCGAGTGCTCGTAGCGGTAGCCGACCGCCTTGCGGGCGATCCCCTTGCCCACGGACTTGCCGGTGATCTTGCTGTACACGTTGAACGAGTACTCCTTGTACAACGGGTACGCGTTCAGGGTGCCGAACTTCCCCCTGGGGACGTCCCAGCTGCCCGCCATGCTCTTCGTGCGCGACTTCGTGACGTCGAAGCCGACGGCCCCCGACACCGCTTCCGCGGTCACCGTGATGTTTGTGCTCCTCGTGTTGCTCACCGTTTCGATGGCGGTCAGCGTGAGCGTCATGGGACCTCGCCCCTGAACGACGGCGATGGAGTTCTTGCCCTGCACCAACCCGTGGTACTTGACGCTCTTGATGCCGCAGAGGGCCGGGTTGTAGTCGAGCCGCATGCTCCGGCACGGCGTCCTCGAGGCGGCGCCGGCCTCGCCGGTCATGCCCAGGGTGCCCGTGAGGACGGCAAGGGCGACGGTTGCGGCGCGCGCGCCACGGGATACGGCAGAGCTGGTCGATCGCATGGAGTTCCCCTCGTTCCGCTGCTGGTCAAGCAGCGGAACGAGACTAGCGATGTCAGGAACACATCAGATAACCGGAACCGGATATCTGATCAACATTTGAGCCTTGTCCCTGCGCAGACGCGGAACAGGGGGCTCGGACCGGACGGGACACGGTCCGAGCCCTCGGCTCAAGCCGGTGGGCTACCGCCGGTGCTGCGAATCCGCCACCGTCACCTCGACCCGCTGGAACTCCTTGAGCTCGCTGTAGCCGGTCGTGGCCATGGCGCGGCGCAGGGCGCCGAAGAAGTTCATCGAGCCGTCCGGGGTGTGGGACGGGCCGGTGAGGATCTCCTCGATCGTGCCGACCGTGCCCAGGTCGACCTTCTTGCCGCGGGGCAGCTCCTCGTTGACCGCCTCCATGCCCCAGTGGTGGCCCTTGCCGGGCGCGTCCGTGGCCCGGGCGAGCGGGGAGCCCATCATCACGGAGTCGGCGCCGCAGGCGATCGCCTTCGGGAGGTCGCCGGACCAGCCGACGCCGCCGTCCGCGATCACGTGCACGTACCGGCCGCCGGACTCGTCCATGTAGTCGCGGCGGGCCGCGGCCACATCGGCGACCGCGGTGGCCATCGGGACCTGAATGCCGAGCACGTTGCGCGTGGTGTGCGCGGCGCCGCCGCCGAAGCCGACCAGGACACCGGCCGCGCCGGTGCGCATCAGGTGCAGGGCGGCGGTGTAGGTGGCGCAGCCGCCGACGATCACCGGGACGTCCAGCTCGTAGATGAACTGCTTCAGGTTCAGCGGCTCGTGCGCGCCGGAGACGTGCTCCGCCGAGACCGTCGTACCGCGGATGACGAAGATGTCCACGCCCGCGTCGACGACCGCCTTGGAGAACTGGGCGGTGCGCTGCGGAGAGAGCGCGGCCGCCGTGACCACGCCGGAGTCGCGCACCTCCTTGATGCGGGCGCCGATCAGCTCCTCCTTGATGGGAGCCGCGTAGATCTCCTGGAGGCGGCGGGTCGCCTGCTCGGCGGGCAGCTCGGCGATCTCGTCGAGCAGCGGCTGCGGGTCCTCGTACCGCGTCCACAGGCCCTCGAGGTTCAGCACGCCGAGGCCGCCCAGCTCGCCGATCCGGATCGCGGTGGCCGGGGAGACGACCGAGTCCATGGGGGCGGCCAGGAAGGGCAGCTCGAAGCGGTAGGCGTCGATCTGCCAGGCGATCGAGACCTCCTTCGGGTCCCGCGTACGGCGGCTGGGGACGACGGCGATGTCGTCGAAGGCGTACGCCCGGCGGCCGCGCTTGCCGCGCCCGATCTCGATCTCAGTCACGTCTTGGCCTTTCCCTGATGCATTGCAGCGTCTTCCAGTATCGCCGACAGGTACGACAAGGGCGGCCCCGGCTACTCCGGGACCGCCCTTGGGGGGCCTTTACGGCCCTCACGCGCGCGCGTGCGTCACTTCTTGTTGCTGTAGTTCGGCGCCTCGACCGTCATCTGGATGTCGTGCGGGTGGCTCTCCTTGAGCCCCGCCGAGGTGATGCGCACGAAGCGGCCCTTGGACTCCATCTCCTCGATGGTGGCGGCGCCCACGTAGCCCATGGTCTGACGCAGACCGCCGACGAGCTGGTGCAGCACGTTGGACAGCGGGCCGCGGTAGGGCACCTGGCCCTCGACGCCCTCGGGCACGAGCTTCTCGTCGGAGGTCACTTCGGCCTGGAAGTAGCGGTCCTTCGAGTACGACTTGCCCTGACCGCGGGACTGCATGGCACCCAGCGAGCCCATGCCGCGGTACGACTTGAACTGCTTGCCGTTGATGAACATCAGCTCACCCGGCGACTCCTCGCAGCCGGCGAGGAGGCTGCCCAGCATGACCGTGTCCGCACCGGCGGCGAGCGCCTTGCCGATGTCGCCGGAGTACTGCAGGCCGCCGTCGCCGATCAGCGGGATGCCCGCCGGTCGGGCGGCGAGGGAGGCCTCGTAGATGGCGGTGACCTGCGGGACGCCGATGCCGGCGACCACTCGGGTGGTGCAGATCGAGCCCGGGCCGACACCCACCTTGATGCCGTCGACACCGGCGTCGATGAGCGCCTGGGCGCCGTCGCGCGTGGCGACGTTGCCGCCGATCACGTCGACGTTCACGCTGGACTTGATCTTCGCCATCCAGCTGAGGGCGTTGCTGTTGTGGCCGTGCGAGGTGTCCACGACCAGGAAGTCCACACCGGCCTCGGCGAGCGCCTGGGCGCGCTCCAGCGCCTCGGGGCTGGCACCGACGGCGGCACCGACCAGCAGGCGGCCCTCGGCGTCCTTGGCGGCGTTGGGGTACTTCTCGGCCTTGACGAAGTCCTTGACCGTGATCAGGCCCTTGAGGAGGCCCTCACCGTCGACCAGGGGCAGCTTCTCGATCTTGTGCTTGCGCAGCAGCTCCATGGCCTCGGGCCCGGAGATGCCGACCTTGCCGGTGACCAGCGGCATCGGGGTCATGACCTCGCGCACCTGGCGCGTGCGGTCGCTCTCGAAGGCCATGTCGCGGTTGGTGACGATGCCCAGCAGCCTGCCGGCCGGGTCGGTGACCGGGACACCGCTGATGCGGAACTTGGCGCACAGGGCGTCGGCCTCGGCGAGCGTGGCCTCCGGGTGCACCGTGATCGGGTCGGTGACCATGCCGGACTCGGACCGCTTCACCAGGTCGACCTGGTTGACCTGGTCCTCGACGGAGAGGTTGCGGTGCAGCACGCCGACGCCGCCCAGCCGGGCCATCGCGATCGCCATGCGGGACTCGGTCACCTTGTCCATCGCCGCCGACAGCAGCGGGATGTTGACCCGGACGTTACGGGAGATACGGGACGAGGTGTCGACCGCGTTGGGGAGCACTTCGGATGCACCCGGCAGCAGCAGCACGTCGTCGTAGGTCAGCCCGAGTGTCGCGAATTTTCCGGGCACTCCGTCGACGTTGGCAGTCATGACACCTTCCCCAAATGGCCTTGATCGGTGCGGATGTCCATGCTAACGGGAAGCACGGCTAGCAAATTCCACGGTCCGGGATGACTTCAGGCTTCGTATGTTCGTACGGAGACGAACACGCGCCTGTTCAAGAAAGGGAGCTACGAAGGCTCCGTCCAGGGCAGTTACTGCTCGGCGAGCGCGCGCAGCCGGCTCAGCGCCCGATGCTGGGCCACCCGCACGGCGCCGGGTGACATTCCCAACATCTGCCCCGTCTCCTCCGCGGTCAAGCCCACGGCGATGCGCAGCAGGAGCAGCTCGCGCTGGTTCTCCGGGAGGTTGGCCAGCAGCTTCTTGGCCCACTCGGCGTCACTGCTGAGCAGGGCGCGCTCCTCGGGGCCGAGGGAGTCGTCGGGGCGTTCCGGCATCTCGTCCGAGGGGACGACCGTGGAGCCCGGGTGGCGCATCGCGGCGCGCTGGAGGTCGGCGACCTTGTGCGAGGCGATGGCGAAGACGAAGGCCTCGAAGGGGCGGCCGGTGTCACGGTAGCGCGGCAGGGCGAGGAGGACGGCGACACAGACCTCCTGAGCGAGGTCCTCCACGAAGTGGCGTGCGTCGCCGGGCAGCCGGGACAGCCGGGTGCGGCAGTAGCGCAGGGCCAGGGGGTGCACATGGGCGAGCAGATCGTGCGTGGCCTGCTCGTCCCCGTCGACGGCACGATGCACAAGCGCACCGATCGCCCCTGGGGCCGTGCCCGCCTCGTCGTCGCGCATCGGTCCATGGTGCCCTGCGGCCGTCCGGTCCGTCGCATCGTGTTCGTGGTTGTGCACCGAAGCGTTATGAGCAGGTGCGCCGGCACTCATCCCCTGCGCCCTCCCCTTCCGCTCGACCGACTCGTCCCCGAGAGACTCCACATCTCAAGGATGCGGCATCCGCGCCGAAACGAGCACCGCACGCTCTCCACTGACCCCCGCAGGGGCGCGAGTGGTGGATCAGTCTCCACGGGCACAGAGCAAAGCAGCAGGTCAGAAAGGTGCCCACGGAATCCGGGCGGGACGGATCCACCACTCGCCGCCGCCCGCACCCACACCCGCGGGTGAGCCGGGCCGGAGGCGAGCGCCCACGGCCGGCTCATCCGACCGGGGTTTAGCGGACCAGACCCCAGCGGAAGCCCAGGGCCACCGCGTGGGCGCGGTCCGAGGCGCCGAGCTTCTTGAAGAGCCGGCGGGCGTGGGTCTTGACCGTGTCCTCGGAGAGGAACAGCTCGCGGCCGATCTCGGCGTTCGAGCGGCCGTGGCTCATGCCCTCCAGCACCTGGATCTCACGCGCGGTGAGGGTGGGCGCGGCGCCCATCTCGGCCGAACGGAGGCGCCGCGGGGCGAGACGCCAGGTCGGGTCGGCGAGGGCCTGGGTGACCGTGGCCCGCAGCTCCGCACGCGAGGCGTCCTTGTGCAGGTAGCCACGGGCACCGGCGGCGACCGCGAGGGCCACTCCGTCCAGGTCCTCGGCGACGGTGAGCATGATGATGCGCGCGCCCGGGTCGGCGGACAGCAGCCGGCGCACGGTCTCGACGCCGCCCAGGCCGGGCATGCGTACGTCCATCAGGATGAGGTCGGAGCGGTCGGCGCCCCAGCGGCGGAGGACTTCCTCGCCGTTGGCCGCCGTCGTCACGCGCTCGACGCCGGGCACGGTCGCTACCGCGCGGCGGAGCGCCTCTCGGGCAAGCGGGGAGTCGTCGCAGACGAGGACGGATGTCATGACCGCCCTCCGCAGCTGATGCGCGTCACCTTGAGCCTCCAGGCTGGTACGGAATCGTCACCTGTGCGGTCGACCGTCTCGGACGCCTGCCCGAGCGCTTGTGTTTTCAACCGCCTCCACACTCTCAACGACGGTCACTCGAAAGAGTTACGGGGCCGCGTGCCATCTTCGGCACTCTACGTGAGGGCGTCGACACGGTGCAGACATGCCCAACGGACCCTCAAGTTTTCATCACAACCTATGCCCCATTTAGCCGTTTTTGCTCCCGTTTCTCAGTGTCTGGAGCTAGATTCGCAATGAGTCATATTTTCATCTCCTTAGACCGGAGATGTACGGTCGATGGCACCGTATCCGCCCAGAACCGCCACAAGGGGTCACGTAATGGCAGATTTCTCCCGCCTTCCCGGACCGAACGCGGACCTGTGGGACTGGCAGTTGCTCGCTGCCTGCCGCGGGGTGGACAGCTCGCTCTTCTTTCACCCGGAGGGCGAGCGCGGGGCGGCTCGGAGCGCTCGCGAGAACTCGGCCAAGGAGGTCTGCATGAGGTGCCCGGTCCGCGCGGAGTGCGCGGCGCACGCGCTGGCGGTGCGCGAGCCGTACGGCGTCTGGGGCGGCCTGACCGAGGACGAGCGCGAAGAGTTGATGGGGCGGGCGCGCAACCGCCTGGTGTCGGCGTCGACGACCAGCGGGGGCTCCGCACCACACGCCTGAAGGAACGTTTCTGCGATAAGTCAGCACCCGGGCACGCGCACGCGTGCCCGTGATCCTTGAGTGGCCCCCCTCACCGGCGTCACTTCCGCCCGGCCGCCCGGGCGAGCTGCTCCAGCGTCGCCGCCACGGCCGGCACCTGTGCCAGGTCGGGCAGGGTGAGAGCGACGATCTGCCGTTGCACCACGGGTTCCAGCGCCACCGTACGCACTCCCCGGGGCCGCACCGACTCCACCGCGAGCTGCGGTAGTACGGCGACGCCGAGACCCGCGCCGACCAGGCCGACCACCGCCGGATAGTCGTCGGTGGCGAAGTCGATGCGGGGCGTGAAGCCCGCGCTCTCGCACACCTCCACCAGCTGGCCGCGACAGCGCGGGCAGCCCGCGATCCAGGGGTCCCGGGCCAGCTCCCCGATGGCGACGGACTCCGCGCGCGCGAACCGGTGCCGTTCGGGCACCAGGGCGACCAGACGGTCGGTCAGCAGGGGCCGTACGACGAGGTCGTCCCACTCCTCGGCGACCGCCGCGCCCTCGTAGCGGAAGGCGAGCGCCAGGTCGCAGTCGCCCTCGCGCAGCAGCTCGACGGACTTCGGGGGCTCGGCCTCCTCCAGCGAGACGCGGGTGCCGGGGTGGGCGGCGCGCAGGGCGGCCAGGGCGGTGGGGACCAGGGTGGAGCTGCCGCTCGGGAAGGAGACCAGCCGGACCCGGCCGGCCCTCAGGCCCGCGATCGCGGCGACCTCCTCCTCGGCCGCGGTGAGCCCGGCGAGGATCCCGGAGGCGTGCCGGACCAGGGCCTCGCCGGCCTGGGTCAGACGCATCTCGCGGCCGCTGCGGACCAGCAGCGGGGTGCCGACCGAGGACTCCAGGGCCTTCATCTGCTGACTGACGGCGGGCTGGGTGCAGCCCAGCTCGCGCCCTGCCGCCGAGAAGGAACCGGTGGTGGCGACTGCGCGCAGGACGCGAAGATGACGAGCCTCGATCACCCCCCGAGCATAAGCCTGACTTGGACATGGCGCCTCATATTGCGTCGACGCTTTGGGGTGCGGTCCCGTACCGTGCGAAGCATGAAGCTTCTCTCGGTCAATCTGGGGCGCCCGACGCCGGTGCCGTACACGGACCAGGCAGAGGGTGTGACCGGCATCGACAAGCGGCCGACGGACGGGCCGGTGCGGGTGACGGCTCCGGGGCCCAAGGGCGTCGGCGGGAGCGGGCTGGCCGGGGACGCGGTGTGCGAGTTGCGCCACCACGGCGGCTACGACCAGGCGGTGTACGCCTTCGCGCGCGAGGACCTCGACGACTGGGAGCGAGAGCTGGACAGATCGTTGGCCAATGGCTGCTTCGGCGAGAACCTCACGACGGAGGGCCTGGACGTGTCCGGGGCGCTGATCGGCGAGCGCTGGCGGATCGGGTCCGCGGTGGTGCTGGAAGTGACGTCGGGACGGATTCCGTGCCGTACGTTCCAGGGCCATTTGGGCGAACGGGGCTGGGTGAAGAGGTTCACCCGGAAGGGCGCGACGGGTGCCTACCTGAGGGTGATCGAACCGGGTGATGTCCGGGCGGGCGATCCGATCGAGATCGTGCACCGGCCGGAGCACGGAGTGACGGCGGCGATGCAGTTCCGCGCGGTCACCACCGAGCGGGAGCTGCTGCCGCAGCTGCTCGTCGCGGGCGAGGCGCTGCACTCCGAGACGCTGGCCGCGGCCCGCAAGTACGTCGCCGGACAGGGCCGCTGAGAGGCCGTCACCGTCAGCGGACGCCGTCGGTCCGGGTCACTACCCTTGGGCCATGACAACGGCTCTGATTACGGGATCGACCGCGGGAATCGGTGCCGCGTTCGCGCGGCGGCTGGCGGCTGACGGGCATGACCTCGTCCTGGTGGCCCGGGACGCCAAACGGCTGCGCGAGCAGGCGACCGAGCTGCACGACCGGCACGGCATCGAGGCGGAGGTGCTGAGCGCCGACCTCGCCGAGGACAAGGGCATCGAGGCGGTGGCCGAGCGCCTGAGCGACCGGAAGAACCCGGTCGACCTGCTGGTCAACAACGCCGGCTTCGGCAACAAGGGTCGCTATCTCGAAGTGTCCATGGCCGACGAGCTGAAGATGCTCAAGGTGCACTGCGAGGCGGTACTGCGGCTGACGTCGGCGGCCTCCGAGGCGATGCGCGAGCGCGGCCGCGGCGGCGTGGTGAACGTGGCCTCGGTGGCCGCCTTCGTGCCCCGGGGCACCTACGGCGCCTCGAAGGCCTGGGTCGTGCAGTTCACCCAGGGCGCGGCGAAGGACCTGGCGGGCAGCGGCGTGCGGCTGATGGCGCTGTGCCCCGGCTTCGTGCGCACGGAGTTCCACCAGCGGGCCGGGATGGGCACGGACAACATCCCGGGCTGGATGTGGCTGGACGCGGACAAGCTGGTCGCGGCGGCCCTGGCCGACCTCGCGCGCGGGAAGACGCTGTCCATCCCGGACCCCCGGTACAAGGCGCTGATGGGACTGGTGAAGGTCGCCCCGCGCGGACTGATGGGCGGCATCAGCTCGAAGACGGGGCGCAAGTACGGCCCCCAGTAGGACGGGTGGCGTCCGCGTTCCGGTGGGAAAATGGGCCTGACGGATCCGGACCCAGGGGGCCGGGAGGCGACGCCATGACGTTCGTACAGCTCATCGACTGCAGGACCAGTCGGATCGACGAGATGAACCGGCTGATGGACCAGTGGGTCGAACAGACCAAGGGGAAGCGGACCGCGACGCACGCGGTGGTCGGCAAGGACCGCTCGGACGCGTCACACGTCATCGAGATCGTGGAGTTCCCGTCGTACGAGGAGGCGATGCGGAACTCGAACCTGCCGGAGACCGATCGGATCTTCCGGGATCTGGTCGCCCTGTGCGACGAGATGCCCACGTTCACGGACCTGGACGTGGTGCGCGACGAGCCGTTGTACGCGGCCCAGGCGCGCCGGTTCTTCGACACCGTCGCGATACAGGGGCCGTTGCCTGCGCTGAACGACCTGATCGCGGAGCACTACCACGACCACGATCCGGCCAACGAGCAGGACCAGCTCGGGCTGGACAACATGCGGCGTGAGATCGAGATGTGGCGGAACGCCTTCGACTTCACGTTCACGATCGAGGACCAGATCACCCAGGCGGACCGGGTCTGCACCCGCTGGAGCTGGAACGGCATCCAGACCGGCGAGTTCATGGGCCTGCCCAACACCGGTCGGCAGGTGTCGATGACCGGTACGACCGTCTTCCGGTTCGACCACGACGGCAAGATCTGCGAGGCCTGGTGGCAGTACGACCGGCTCGGGCTGCTGGGGCAGTTGGGCGCGCTGGACGAACTGGAGAAGTAGGGCGCACAGCAGCGGGACACACAGCGAAGGCCCGGCACCCCCTCGGGGTGCCGGGCCTCAGTGCTGAGGTGCCTCAGTGGGCGTGGCCGTGACCGTGGCCGTGGCCCGCCTCGGCGGGCTCCTCTTCCTTCTTCTCGACGACCAGGGTCTCGGTCGTGAGCAGCAGGGAGGCGATGGAGGCGGCGTTCTCCAGGGCGGAGCGGGTGACCTTGACCGGGTCGATGACGCCGGCCTTGACCAGGTCGCCGTACTCGCCGGTGGCGGCGTTGTAGCCGTTGCCCTTCTCCAGCTCCGCCACCTTGGAGACGATGACGTAGCCCTCGAGGCCGGCGTTCTCGGCGATCCAGCGCAGCGGCTCGACGGCGGCGCGGCGGACGACCGAGACACCCGTGGCCTCGTCGCCGGACTTGCCGAGGTTGCCCTCGAGCACCTTGACGGCGTGGACCAGCGCGGAGCCACCACCGGAGACGATGCCCTCCTCGACCGCGGCGCGGGTCGCGGAGATGGCGTCCTCCAGACGGTGCTTCTTCTCCTTCAGCTCCACCTCGGTGGCGGCGCCGACCTTGATGACGCACACGCCGCCGGCCAGCTTCGCGAGGCGCTCCTGGAGCTTCTCGCGGTCCCAGTCCGAGTCGGTGTTCTCGATCTCGGCCTTGATCTGGTTGACGCGGCCCACGACGTCCTCGGAGTTGCCGGCGCCGTCGACGATGGTCGTGTCGTCCTTGGTGACCGTCACGCGGCGGGCGGAGCCCAGCACGTCCAGACCGGCCTGGTCGAGCTTGAGGCCGACCTCCTCGGAGATGACGGTGGCGCCGGTGAGGACGGCCATGTCCTGCAGCATCGCCTTGCGGCGGTCGCCGAAGCCGGGGGCCTTCACCGCGACGGCGTTGAAGGTGCCACGGATCTTGTTGACGACCAGGGTCGACAGGGCCTCGCCCTCGACGTCCTCGGCGATGATCAGCAGCGGCTTGGAGGCACCCGCCTGGATGACCTTCTCCAGCAGCGGCAGCAGGTCCTGGATCGAGCCGATCTTGCCCTGGTTGATGAGGATGTACGGGTCCTCGAGGACGGCCTCCATGCGCTCCTGGTCCGTCACGAAGTACGGCGACAGGTAGCCCTTGTCGAAGGCCATGCCCTCGGTGAAGTCCAGCTCCAGACCGAAGGTGTTGGACTCCTCGACGGTGATGACACCGTCCTTGCCGACCTTGTCCATCGCCTCGGCGATGAGCTCGCCGACCTGCTGGTCCTGGGCGGACAGCGCGGCGACGGCCGCGATGTCGGACTTCTCCTCGATCGGGCGGGCCGAGGCGAGGAGGTCCTCGGAGACGGCGGCGACGGCGGCGTCGATGCCCTTCTTCAGGGCGGCCGGGGAAGCGCCGGCGGCGACGTTCTTCAGGCCCTCGCGCACCAGCGCCTGGGCGAGCACGGTGGCGGTGGTGGTGCCGTCACCAGCGATGTCGTTGGTCTTGGTCGCCACCTCCTTCACCAGCTGGGCGCCGAGGTTCTCGTACGGGTCCTCGACCTCGACCTCGCGGGCGATGGTGACACCGTCGTTGGTGATGGTCGGGGCGCCGAACTTCTTGTCGATGACGACGTTGCGGCCCTTGGGGCCGATCGTCACCTTCACCGTGTCGGCCAGCTTGTTGACGCCGCGCTCGAGGGCGCGACGGGCGTCCTCGTCGAACTTCAGGATCTTCGCCATGACAGCGGGAGCCCTCTCGGAAATCTGTGGGTGAAAAAAGAACTGCGCCCCGGCGCCCGGCTTCTTATGTGGTCGCGGGTGCCAGGGGCGCAGCTGGAAGCAACTGAGTGCTGGAGGTGATTACTTCTCGATGATCGCGAGAACGTCGCGAGCCGAGAGGACGAGGTACTCCTCGCCGTTGTACTTCACCTCGGTGCCGCCGTACTTGCTGTACAGGACGACGTCGCCGACCTTGACGTCGAGCGGAAGGCGCTCGCCGTTCTCGAAGCGACCCGGGCCCACGGCGAGGACGGCGCCCTCCTGGGGCTTCTCCTTCGCGGTGTCCGGGATGACCAGGCCAGAGGCCGTGGTCTGCTCGGCGTCCAGCGGCTGGACCACGATGCGGTCCTCGAGCGGCTTGATGGCAACCTTGGAGCTGGCGGTCGTCACGATCCGACCTCCCCCTTCGGAGATCTCACGGGGTTAACTGTCTGAGGTGGCGACCAGGTCGATCCGTCGTCGCGGGTGCCGGACCTGCCCGTCGCGTTTGTTGGCACTCTCATCTGCCGAGTGCCAGAGCCGAGACTATGACCGGGATTAGCACTCGGTCAAGCGGAGTGCCAATGCAAGCGGCGCGTCGCGGGGAAGATCGGCCTGAACGGCCTCGTCCTCGAACGCCGGACGGGCCGGACCGGTGCGGCCGGCGCCCGACCGGAACCGTTGCTGAAGAACCGTTACAGGTAGTCCTCAAGACGGGCCACCGTCAGCCCACTTGCCTGCACCCGCCGCAGCAGGCGTGCCGTGCGTTCCCTGAGGGTGGGACCCGTGGCCTCGTCGGGGCCGACCAGGACGATGTCGCCCGGGCGCAGGTGGCGCTCTCCGTGCGTGTAGGCGATGCCGTCGGGGGTCATGGCGGCGCGCCACAGGACGAGCGTGGAGATGCCGCAGTCGGCGGCGGCGCGCAGCGTCGTGGTGTCGTACGTGCCGTAGGGCGGGCGGAAGAGGTGGGGGCGGATGCCGAAGCGGGACTTGAGTTTGTCCTGCTGGCCGCAGATCTCGGCGCGCTGGCCGGCGTACGGCAGTCCGGGCATCGCCGGGTGGTCGAGGGTGTGGTTCTCGATGTCGGCACCGACCGCGCGCAGGCGGGCGAAGTGGCCGTAGCCGGGGCCGACGACGCTGTCGGTGAGGAAGAAGCTGACCGGCAGTGCGAGGTCGCGCACCATGTCGACGAAGCGCGGGTCGCGCTCGGCGCCGTCGTCGTAGGTGAGGAAGACGACCTTGTCGGTGGTGGCGACGTGGTCCACGACGCGGGGCGGGGAGGCATCCGCCCCGTGGGCCGTCAGGGGGTGGACACGGTGGCGGGGCGGGACGGCCAGCGGGGCGGACAGGCCCCAGCGGCGGTACGCCTGGCTGACGGCCGGGCTGGGCTGTCGTATGCCCTGGGCCGCCCGTTTGCCGAGGCGTTCGATGGGGTCGACCGACTGGGCGCAGCCCGTGAGCAGGAGGGCCGACGCGAGTACGACGGCCGGCCCGGACCGTGCTCCTCCCGGACCACGCCCGGATCGCCCCCGGCGCCTCACAGGTAGTCCTCCAGGCGCGCCACGGCGTACCCCTCGCGCGTGACCTTGTTCAGGAACCGTCGCATGTCGTCGACCATCGTGCCGTCCCAGTCGTTGCGGCCGCGGAAGTGGGTGAGCACGATGTCGCCGGGGTGCAGGTTCCTGTCGTCCTCGCGGTACTCCCAGTGGTCGACGAAGACCTCCTCGTCCCAGATGGGCGCGTACTTGATCCCGCAGGACTTGGCGGCGCGCAGGGTGTCGCCGTTGTAGTTGCCGTAGGGCGGGCGGAAGACGGTCGGCGCCTTTCCGAACTTCCGCTTCATGACGGCCTGCATGCCGCAGATCTCGTCCTTCTGCTCCTCGTAGGACAGTCCGGGCAGGTAGGGGTGGGTGAGGGTGTGGTTGTTGAGGGTGTGGCCCTCGGACTGCATCCGGCGGAAGTAGCCGTAGTCGTCCTTGACGAGGTAGTTGCTGAGGAAGGCCGTGTAGGGGATCTTCAGGTCGCTCATCATGCGCAGGAACGCCGGGTCCTTCTCGGCGCCGTCGTCGATGGTGAGGAAGACGACCTTCCGCCTGGTGGGGACGGTGGTGAAGACCGGAGGGAGGTTCTCCTCCTCCTGCCCGTCCACCTCGAAGCCCGCGCGCGCGGTGATCTTCGGTTTTCTGGCCGGCGGCGCCGGGGGGCTCAGCGGGACCTCGTCGAGGTTCCAGTGCCGGGCCGCGGCGACCATGCGGGCGTGTTCGGCGGCGAGGCGGGCCTGCGGGTCCGCCGGGCCGCCGTGGCCGCCCTGACCCGGGGCGCCCTGACCCGGGGCGCCCCGGGCACCGGAGTCCGAGCCCAGGGCGGAACAGCCGGAGACGAGGGCGGTGGCGGCCAGTGCGGCTGCCGCGCAGCGGCGGGCGACCTTCGGGATCCGCGCCCGACTTTTGTCATTTTGTACTACAACTCGCATGGTGTCGGATCCTTCCAGCCCCGGGCCTCGAACCCGGTCCGACACCGCCGCCGGAGGCGCACCATCCTCCGACTGGCCCACAATGACCCGGTGAACGACCTCGCCCTTCTCCTCACCCCCGAAGGCCGCGCCCTCCTCGACGAGGTGCGCGACACCGACCCCGCACAGGAGCTGGCCGTGGCCACCCGGCTGCGCCGCGAGCACCCCGCCGAACTGGTGTCGGCGGCGCTGGGTCAGGCACGGCTGCGGCAGCGGGCGGTGGCGAAGTTCGGGGCCGAGGACGCGCGGCGGATGTTCTTCACGCCGAACGGGGTCGAGCAGTCGACCCGGGCGAGCGTGGCGGCGTACCGGGCGGGCCGCATGAGGGAGCTGGGTGTGACCTCGGTCGCCGACCTGTGCTGCGGGATCGGCGGCGACGCGATCGCGCTGGCCCGGGCCGGGATCCGGGTGCTGGCCGTGGACCGGGATCCGCGGACGGCGGCCACGGCACGGGCGAACGCCGAGGCCCTGGGGCTCGCCGGGCTGATCGAGGTGCGGGAGGCGGACGTCACGGAGGTGGACACGGCGGGCTACGACGCCGTGTTCGTGGATCCGGCGCGCCGGGGCGGGCGGGGCAGGATCTTCGACCCGGAGGCGTACTCCCCGCCCCTGTCCTGGGCGGTCGCCACGGCCCTCGGGGCGCCGCGCGCCGCTCTGAAGATCGCCCCCGGCATCCCGCACGAGGCGATTCCCGCCGAGGCCGAGGCCGAGTGGATCTCGGACGGCGGGGACGTGAAGGAGGCGGTGCTGTGGTTCGGCACCGGGGCGCAGGGGGCCGTACGCGCCACGCTGCTGCCGGGCCCGCGCGCACTGCTCGGCCAGGGTCTGCCCGATCCGCGGGTGCGCCCCGTCGGGCGGTACCTGTACGAACCCGACGGCGCCGTCATCCGCGCCCATCTGGTCGCGGAGATGGCCGAGGAGGTCGGCGGCGGCCTGATCGACGAGACCATCGCGTACGTCACGGCCGACGAACTGCACCCGACGCCGTACGCCTCGGCCTACGAGATCACCGACCTGCTCCCCTTCAACGTCAAGAAGTTGAAGGCCCTGCTGCGGGAGCGGGAGGTCGGCACGCTGACCGTGAAGAAGCGGGGGTCGGCGGTGGAGCCGGAGGAGCTGCGCAGGAAGGTCAAGCCGCAGGGGCCGGGCTCGGCAACGGTGTTCCTCACCCGGGTCGCGGGGGCTCCGACCATGCTGATCGGTGCCCCCGCGCAGTCGCCGGCTACTGCCGGTGGAGCGTCCTGAGCGGCTCCAGGTGCGGGTCGGCACCGACCGGCCCGGACGTGCCCGCGGCGGTGCTCGCGGCGAGGGGGCTCACCGGCAGGTCGCCGTTGTAGTACGGGTGGTACACGAACTGGCCGGCGCCCGCGCTGATCGCGGTGCCCGCCGTGTCCAGTCCGGCGGGCGAGACCGACGAGTTGCCGCCGAAGGCGATCACGGCCTGGGTTCCCGCGGCCTCGCGCACGAGGTAGCTCTTGACCTCGCTCGGCAGGGCCGCGGGGTCGGTCCACAGGACGGGACCGAAGACGTTCATCGCCGAGGCCGCGGAGACACCGCCCCGCCAGGAGGTGTCGGGCGCGAGGGCCACCTGGTAGGGCGCGCTCCACCAGAACTTCGCGAGGGCCACGGACAGTGCCCCGGCCGGCTCGCGCCCGGCCTTCATCGCCGTGATCGGGTAGTACGTGAACGTCGACGGCCAGTGTGAGAAGTACGTGTGCGTGAGCGCGTACTTGGCACTCGAACCCACCGCGATGACCATGGTGCTCTTGGGGTTCAGGCTGTTCAGGTACGACTTCACCGACGAGGTCAGCGTGCTGCCGTTGGTGAGGACGACGCCGCCCGCGCTGCTCGTGCCGTTCGCACCGGCGGCGGCCGCCGCCGGGAGGGCCGAGGCGTATGTGGTGCCGTCGGCCAGGAACACGTACTTGGGCGTGCCGGTGACCGACTTGGCCACGGCGACCGAGGTCGCGTAGCGGTCCGTGCCCGACAGCCGCTTCGGGGTGAAGCCGAGCGACGTCACCTGGGAGGAGACGGTGCTGCTGAGGACGGACGTGCCGCCGACGAGGTAGACGGTGGAGCCGGGCTTGAGAATCCGCTTCAGCTCCGACTTCACCGCCGAGGACAGCCCGCTCTTCGGGGTACCGAGCACCGGGCCGTGCTTCTTGCCGGCCAGGGCGGGCGCGGTGAGCGAGTACGCCGTGCTGTCCCGGTTGATCAGCACCGCGGACTTGGCGTTCATCAGGCCCGGCACGCTGCCGCCGACCTTGTTCCAGGTCCAGCGCGAGGAGGCGATGTTGGTGGCGTAGGTGTCGGCGCCCCAGACCCGGCCGGTGAGGTTCTTGCGCAGCGGCTGCCAGGCGAGGTCCCACTTGGCGGTGGTGGGCGTGTCGTAGAGCACCTCGGTCATGCCGCCGGCCAGGTCCAGGACCTGGTTCTGCAGCTCGTTCGAGGTCGTCGACAGCTCGTACGCCAGCTTGGTGCCGTCGGGCGACCATGCGGGCCTGCTGATGAAGCCGGTCTCGTCGGGCAGCCACGGAGTCACCGCGCCGGTGGCCACGTCGACCGTGTACAGCTTGCCGCCGACGGTGTACGCGACCTTGGTGCCGTCCGGGGAGATGGCCGGCGCGTTGGCCTTGCCCGCCACCAGCTGCTTGAAGGTGCCCTTCGCGCCGTCGTACAGCCACACGGCGCCGAAGCGCCGGTCGCCGCTGCAGGTGGTACCCGAGCGGATGAACGCGAGCTTGCCGTTCACGGCGCCGCTGGGCTGGCTGTCGCAGCCCTCCTGCGCGGTGGCGAACAGGTGCTGCTGGACGCGGCTGCCGTCGGACGGGGCGACGCGCAGCCGCCCGCTGAGCGTGAAGACGACGTCGCTGCCGCCCCACCAGAAGGTCGGGTCGTCGGCGAGGATCGAGTCGGTCGTGTCGACCGGGAGTTCGACGGGGCCCTTGAAGTCGTGGCCGACGACGTTGACGCGTCCGGTCGACTGGTTGACGTAGGCCATACGGCTGCCGTCGGGCGACCAGGCGGGCTTCATGGCGTTGCCGAGCCGGGCCACGGGCGCGGTGCCGTCCTCGTACAGCTGCGAGACGCTGCCGTCCATGTCCGCGGTGAGGATGCCGTTGGTCGCGGTCCAGTCGGTGCCGGCCGAGGCGCCCGGGGCCAGAGCGGCCACGGTGCCGGCGGTCAGGGCCACGGTGGCGCCGAGCGCGACGAGCCGGCGGCGTGCGGAAGATCTGGAAGAGCGCACGATGCGTTGTACCCCCCACAGGTATCGGTGGTACTGCCCCGCCCGCGGAAGGTGTCACGCCGGTTGCGTGGCAGCCGCGCAACTGTAAACCCTCAGTGATCAGGAAGGGAATGCAGTTTCGCGTTCAACAGCTGGCGCTCGCGCTCGTTGCGTGTCAGTCCGGCCGCGCGGACGAATTCCTCGCGGGCCTCCGCGGTGCGCCCGAGCCGCGCCAGCAGGTCGCCGCGCACGCTGGGCAGCAGGTGATAGTCGCGCAGGGCGGGTTCGGCGGTCAGGGCGTCGACCAGCTTCAGTCCCTCGGCCGGGCCCTCGGCCATCGACACGGCGACGGCGCGGTTCAGCTCGACGACCGGGGACGGGGCGCGGGTCGCGAGCAGACCGTACAGGGTGGCGATGGTCCGCCAGTCGGTCTCCTCGTAGGTGTACGCGTGCGCGTGGCAGGCGGCGATGGCGGCCTGGAGGGCGTAGGGGCCGGGGGCCGTGGCGTCGGCGCGGCCGAGGGCCCGGATGCCGCGGGCGATGAGCATGCGGTTCCAGCGGCGGCGGTTCTGGTCCTTCAGCAGCACCGGGGTGCCGTCGGGGCCGGTGCGGGCGGCGGTGCGGGAGGCCTGGAACTCCAGGAGCGAGGTCAGGGCGTGCACCTCGGGCTCCTTGGGCATCAGGACGCAGAGCACGCGGGCCAGCCGGAGGGCGTCCTCGCACAGTCCGGGACGCAGCAGGTCGTCCCCGGCGGTGGCCGCGTATCCCTCGTTGAAGATCAGGTAGATGACGTCCAGGACGGAGCCGAGGCGGGCCTCGCGGTCGGGACCGTACGGCACCTCGAAGGCGACGTTCTTCGTGGCCAGGGTGCGCTTGGCGCGGACGATGCGCTGGGCGATCGTCGGCTCCGGTACGAGGTAGGCCCGGGCGATCTCGGCGGTGGTCAGGCCGCCGAGCAGCCGCAGGGTCAGCGCCGTGCGGGCCTCCGCGGACAGCACCGGGTGACAGGTGGTGAAGACGAGCCGCAGGAGGTCGTCGTCGATGTCCTCCGGGTCGGCGGGCTCCTCCGGCGGGGCCGTGGTCTCCAGGTCGCGGCCCATCTCGGCGAGCTTGCGGGCGTAGGTCTCACGGCGCCGGACCAGGTCGACGGCGCGGTGCCGGGCGGTGGCCATGAGCCAGGCGCCGGGGTTGTCGGGCACGCCGTCCCGGGGCCACCGCTCCAGCGCCGCGACCAGCGCGTCCTGCGCCAGTTCCTCGGCGATGCCGACGTCCCGCACGATGCGCGCCACGCCGGCGACGACCCGCGGGGACTCCAGCCTGAAGACGGTCTCGATCGCGTGCGCCGCGGTGGGCTGTGCTTCCACAGCCCACCATGCAACACCCCCGGGCGGCCCGAGGCCAAGGACCGCTCAGCCCTCGGCGATCTCCCGCACCTCGCAGGTGACGGTCCAGAACTCCTCGTGGACCTGCAGGAACCGCTTGGTCCACTCCAGGGCCTCGGCCATGTCCTTGCACTGCATGATCGCGTAGCCGCCGACGACCTCCTTGGACTCGGTGAAGGGCCCGTCGGTGACGGAGATCTTCCCGCCCTCCCAGCGCGCGGTGGCGCCCTGGGCGGAAGGGGTCAGGCCGGCGGTGTCGAGCATGACCCCGGCCTTGGTGACCTCCTCGATCAGCCGGCCCATCCGCTGCATCAGCTCCTCGCTGGGGCCCTCGGCGGGGACGGAGGCCTCGTCGATGCGCACGAGCGACAGATAGCGGGGCATGGTGACTCCTTCGGTCGGTGCGGCGGGGTCCGTCCCCGCCGCTCACCCATGCGTCGATCGGGAGACACCCGGATCGACACGGTCCCGGAAATTCCCCGAAGAATTTTTTCCGGGACCGCGCGACGCCGCTACTTCAGCTCGGCCCCGAACCCCGCCTTCGTGTACGGCGCTCCGACCGCCTTGCCGCCGAAGGCGAGGGCCGCGTCCGTGACCACGCCCGTGGGGCGGCCGCGCAGGACCCAGACCGCGCCGTTGCCCGCGTCCTCGCTCGGCGCGGAGGCGGCCAGGTCGGCGTGTCCGTTGCCGTTGATGTCGACCAGGCCGACCGTGTAGCCGAAGGCGTCGTTGACCTCGGCGGTGCCGGGGAGGCCCTTGGTGTTCTGACTGAAGACCTGCGCGCCGGCGCCGGTCAGGCCGGAGCGGCTGCCGCGCAGCACGTCGACGACGCCCTCGTACTGGTTCTCGCCGGGCACGCCGACCGCCACGTCGTCGATGCCGTCGCCGGTGATGTCGCCGACGGCGACCGAGCGGCCGAACATGTCGTTCTCCTCCAGGGCGCCCGGGACGCCGGGGGTGTTCTGCGTGTACGACTTCCAGGTGTCCGGGGCACCCAGGCCCGCGGCCGAGCCGTACGCCACCCAGATCTCCTCGTCCTCGGCGCGGCCGGTGACGAGGTCGTCGCGGCCGTCGCCGTTGACGTCCCCGATGGCCGCCGCACGGTCTCCGGGGAAGGCGACGGACGGGGCGAAGCCCGAGGGGGTGCTGAGGTACACGTTGGTGCAGTGGCTTCCGTCGCCGCAGTACGCGGTGAGCGCGAGGTCGTCGCGGCCGTCGCCGTTGAGGTCCCCGGTGGCGCCGTCCTGGATGTCGATGTACTGGAGGTGGTCGGGGTCCAGGGGGGTCTTGGCGACCGGGGTGCCGGTGCGCTTGAGCGGCCCCTTCCAGAGGGTGGCGGTGGTGCCGGCCGGGTCGTCGCCGCCGGAGAAGGTCGTGCGGAACAGGGCCAGGTCCAGCCGCCCGTCGCCGTCGAAGTCGCCGGTCTGGGTGTCGGCGGCGGGGATCGACGTACCGCCGGACAGTCCGCGCGGCCCGCCCCACACCACGACCGCGTCACCGGACGTGGAGCCGACGACCAGGTCGGCGTACCCGTCGCCGTCCAGGTCCCCCTTGGACAGCTGGAAGCCGAAGACCCCGCCCTTGGCCGGGCTGCCGGGGATGCCGGACGTGGCCCGGCTGATGATCGTGCGGTTGCTGGTGGACAGGCCGTGCGGGCCGCCGTACATCACGGTCACGTAGCCCGCCCTGGCCTTGCCCCCGATCGTGGCCTGCGGAGCGCCGACGGCGAGGTCGGGGTAGCCGTCGCCGTTGAAGTCGTCGCGGACGGGAGCGGCGGTCTTCGTCGCGGACGCGGACGGGACGGCGACCCCCAGGGCGGTGAGGCCCAGAGCCAGCGGGACTGCCCAACGGGCGTGCGAACGCAACGGGAACACCGGAAAACCCCCAGATGTACGGCGACTTGGTCACCGCAGGAGACTCGCCTGTCACACCGATGGTTGTGCTGCTCGGCAAGGCGACCGGTGGTGCCGCTCAGCGCAGCGACGCCCACAGTCGGCTCGCCGCGGGTTCCTTCGCCACCACCCGGTTGGCGTCGGAGGGTGCCGTGACGACCGGCATCATCACCGTCTTCACCCGGTCGGCGGTGAGGCCCTTCAGGCTCTGGCCGAGCTTCGTCAGCTCGCCCAGGGAGTCGAGGCCGGTGTCCGTGGTGAGGCTGGCGGTCACCGCGTCGGCGACCTTGTAGAGCTTGGTCGGGTCGGTGAGGAGGTCGGTGGTGGCCATCTGCTCCAGCAGGGCCTTCACCAGTTTCTGCTGCAGGCCTATGCGGCCGAGGTCGCTGCCGTCGCCTATGCCGTGCCGGGTGCGGGCGAGGGCCAGGGCCCGGGTGCCGTTCAGGTGGTGGGTGCCGGAGGCGAGGTGCAGATGGCTCCTGTCGTCGTCGATGTCCTGGTCGGTGGTGACCGTGACCCCGCCGAGCGCGTCCACCAGCTTGGCGAAGCCGGAGAAGTCGATCTCGATGTAGTGGTCCATGCGGACGCCGGTGATCGACTCGACGGTCTTGACCGCGCAGACCGGACCGCCCACCGAGTAGGCGCTGTTGAACATCGCGTGGTACGCCACCGCCGTGGAGCCACCGGAGGACAGCGGGCAGGACGGGCGGGTGACGAGGGTGTCGCGCGGGATGCTGACGACGGTCGCCTTCGTGCGGCCGGCGTCGATGTGCACCACCATCGCCGTGTCGGAGCGGGCGCCGGAGCTGTCGCCGCCGCCCAGTTCCTGGTTGGCCTTGCCGCTGCGCGAGTCGGAGCCGAGGACCAGGATGTTCAGGGCCTCGGTGGGCAGCGGGGAGGCGGCGGCCGAGGCGCTCACGGCCGGGGTGACCACCGCCTTCGCCGGCCGGTTGTCGCCGAGCGCGCTGTTGATGTCGACGCTCTTGATGTTGTTGTTGAGGTGCCAGTACGCGTAGCCGGCCGTGGCCACGCCCAGCACCAGGAATCCCGCCAGAGTGAGGCCGACGGCCTTCAGCGCTCTCGACCGCCGGCCCACCCGTCTGCCCGCGTCGCCCTGCTCCTCATGTCGCGTCACGGGCAGGAACGTAAGTCCGAATTATTAGCAGACTGTTAGCGGAAGCCGTGAGAGACGGTTTTCTTGGGAAATTCTCATCCCAGCGTCACGGTCGGCAGCGGATTGCTCCCGCTCCACGACGCGTTGAAACCGAACGTCACCGAACCGCCGTCCGGCACCGACCCGTTGTACGAGGCGTTCGAGCAGGACACCGCCGCGCCCGACTGGGTGCAGCCGGCGTTCCAGGCCTGCGTGATCTGCTGGCCCGCGCCGAACGTCCAGTTCGCCTTCCACGAGGACAGCGAGGCCCCGGAGCAGGAGATCGTCACCTGGCCCGTGAAGCCGGTGTTCCACTGGCCGGCCACGCTGTAGGCCGCGGTGCAGGCACCGGTCGGGGGCGGGGTGGTGGTGGAACCGCCGAGGGCCTCGGCGATGCCGTAGTACGCCGGTTTCGGCGCGTAGTTCTCGTCGTACGGCGTCGCCGCCCCGTACCCGGGGAACGTGCTCGGCACCCAGGAGTCGGAGTCGGTGAAGCCCCACACGGTGACGTCGACGCAGCGGGTCACGGCCGCACAGGCGGCCACCACGGACTTGAAGTCGGCCGCCTGCCGGGCGAGTTCGGTGCTGTCGGCGGGCAGCGCCATCCGTACGTCCAGCTCGGTGATCGCCACGTCCACACCGAGGTCGGCGAAGCGCTGGATGTTCTGCTGGAGCGTGGCCGGCACCTGGCCGAGGATCAGGTGCGCCTGCAGGCCTACGCCGTCGATCGGGACGCCCTGCTGCTTGAGGGACTTGACCAGGTTGTACAGGGCGGTGGACTTCGCGTCGACACCCTCGACGTTGTAGTCGTTGATGTACAGCTTGGCATCCGGGTCGGCCGCGTGCGCCCAGGTCAGGGCGTTCGCGATGTAGCCGGAGCCGAGGCCGTCGTACCAGAGCGTCGAGCGGTAGCTGCCGTCCTCGTTGAACGGCTCGTTGACCACGTCCCAGGCGGCGATCTTTCCCTTGTAGCGGCCGACCTCGGTGCTGATGTGGTTCTGCAGCAGGCTGCTCAGCTGGGCGGAGGTCCAGCTGCCGTTGGTCAGCCAGCTGGGGTTCTGACTGTGCCAGACCAGGGTGTGGCCGCGCACCTGCTGGTGGTGGGCCTGGGCGAACGCCACGATCTGGTCGGCCTCGCTCCAGTTGAAGCTGCCCCGGGTGGGCTCGACCGTGCCCCACTTCATGGCGTTGCCCGGGGTCAGCGAGCTGAACTGCGCCCCGGCCAGGTCGCCATAGGTGCCGGTGAGCTTGGAGCCGGTGACGGCGGTGCCGATGACCTTGTTCTTCGCCGCGGCGAGGTCGCGCAGCGGGGTGTCGGCGGCGTGGGCGGTGCCGGTGCCGCCGGCGAACAGGCCGACGGTGGCGACCAGAGCGGCCAGACAGGCCCTCGAGAAAGTTCTGGAGGATCTCATTGCGGGCGCCTCCGAAAGTTTCGGTCGTTCAACCGATTGACTTCGGAGGAGTGTGGGGGCGCACACCCCACCCGTCAATACGTCAACTTCCGGCCACCGGTGTCACTGCGCGCCCGGCGCCGCCGTGCTGGAACGCACCACCAGGCTGGTCGCCAGCTCCACCCGGGTCGCCGCCCGCTCGTCCTCGGCACGGCCCAGCTCCAGCACCAGCCGGGCCGCGGCCTCGGCCATCTCGGTCAGCGGCTGCCGTACGGTCGTCAACGGCGGGCCCACCCAGCGGGCCACGGGCAGATCGTCGAAGCCGACCACGCTCAGGTCCTCCGGGATGCGCAGCCCCAGCTCGCGCGCGGCCTCGTACAGGCCGAGCGCCTGCAGGTCGTTGCCCGCGAAGACCGCGGTGGGCCGGTCGGGGCCGCGCAGCAGCTCCAGGCCCAGCCGGTAGCCGGAGTCGTGGTGGAAGTCCCCGGTCCTGACCAGGCCCGGGTCGACGGGGAGTCCGGCGGTCTCCAGGGCGGCGCGGTAGCCGTCGAGGCGGGCGCGGCTGCACATCATCCGGGAGGGCCCGCTGATCGCGCCGATCCGGGTGTGGCCCAGCTCCACCAGATGACGGGTGGCGGCGAGGCCGCCCTGCCAGTTGGTGGCGCCGATGGAGGGGACGTCCGGGCCGGGGTCGCCGGCCGGGTCCATCACCACGAACGGGATGGAGCGGCTGGTCAGCAGCGCCCGCTGGGACTCGTCCAGGCCGGACAGCACGAGCACCACCCCGTGCGGGCGGCGGGCGGCGACCTGGTCGGCCCAGGTCCGGCCCGGGGTGAGCCGCCCGGCGGACTCGGACAGCACGACGCTCAGGCCCGCGTCCCGGGCCACGTTCTCCACGCCCCGGATGACCTCCATCGCCCAGGCGCTCTCCAGCTCGTGGAAGACCAGGTCGATCAGCGGCGAACGGGAGGCCTCGGCGCGGCGACGCCGGTAGCCGTGGGCGCGCAGCAGCTCCTCGACCCGGGTGCGGGTCGCCGGGGCGACGTCGGCGCGACCGTTGAGGACCTTCGAAACAGTCGGAGCGGACACCCCGGCTTCCCGGGCGATTTCGGCGAGGGTCGCCGTCTGCGTTTCTGCGGGCTTCGAAGGCTTCATGCCCGGGATCGTATCCCTGCAGGCCCTCTTGACGAAGGCCTACGTGCGCCATAGGTTCCCGGAACATTCGAGGTATTGTCCGAAACATTCGCGAGCATCCCGACCCCATCCGACGGGAGTTCCATGACCAACGCTCCTTGGCGCGACCCCGCCCTGCCCGCCGCCGACCGCGTCGACGACCTGCTCTCCCGGATGACCCTGGAGGAGAAGACCGCCCAGCTGTACGGCGTGTGGGTGGGCGCCGCCACGGACGGGGACGGCGTCGCCCCGCTGCAGCGCGAGATGGCCGCCGGCCCCTCCGCCGATGAGTGGGACGAGCTGATCACCCGCGGCCTCGGCCAGCTGACCCGCTCCTTCGGCACCGCACCCGTGGACCCGGCGCTCGGCACCCAGGCCCTGGCCCGCGCCCAGCGGCGGATCGCGGCGGCGGGCCGCTTCGGAATTCCGGCCGTCGCACACGAGGAGTGTCTGGCGGGCTTCACGACCTGGGGTGCGACGGCGTACCCGGTGCCGCTGGCCTGGGGCGCGGCCTTCGACCCGGCACTGGTCGAGGAGCTGGGCCGGCACATCGGCCGCGATCTGCGCTCGGTCGGTGTCCACCAGGGTCTCGCCCCCGTCCTGGACGTGGTCCGCGATCCGCGCTGGGGCCGGGTGGAGGAGACGATCGGCGAGGACCCGTACCTGGTCGGCACCATCGGCGCGGCCTATGTGCGGGGCCTGGAGTCGGCCGGGATCGTCGCCACGCTCAAGCACTTCGCCGGGTACGCGTCCTCGGCCGGCGCCCGCAACCTCGCGCCCGTCCGGGCGGGGGTGCGCGAGTTCGCGGACGTGACCCTGCCGCCGTTCGAGATGGCACTGCGCGAGGGCGGGGCGCGCTCGGTGATGGCCTCGTACACCGAGACGGACGGCGTGCCGGTCTCCGCCGACCCCCACCTGCTCACCGGCCTCCTCCGCGACGGCTGGGGCTTCACCGGCACGGTGGTCGCCGACTACTTCGGCATCGGCTTCCTGCAGACCCAGCACCGGGTCGCCGAGGACGAGGCGGGCGCGGCGCACCTGGCCCTCGCGGCGGGCATCGACGTCGAACTGCCGACCCTGAAGTGCTACGGCGCCCCGCTCGTGACCGCCGTACGCGAGGGCCGCGTCCCGGAGTCCCTGGTGGACCGGGCGGCCCGCCGCGTCCTGCTCCAGAAGTGCGAACTGGGCCTGCTGGACGAGGACTGGCAGCCGGAACCGGACGGCCCGGTCGACCTCGACTCGGCGGACAACCGGGCGCTGGCCCGGCAACTGGCCCAGGAGTCGGTGGTCCTGCTGGACAACCCCGACGGTCTGCTCCCGCTGGCCCCCGACACCCGGGTCGCGGTCGTGGGCCCCCGGGCGGCGGACGCGCTCGCGATGCTCGGCTGCTACTCCTTCCCGTCCCACGTGCTCACCCACCACCCCGAGGTCCCCCTCGGCATCTCCGTCCCGACCGTCCTGGACGCCCTGCGCGCCGAACTCCCGGACGCCAAGGTCACGTTCGCCGAGGGCTGCGGGGTCTCGGACCCGGACACCGCCGGCTTCGCGGAGGCGGTCGCCCGGGCGGCCGAGGCGGACGTGTGCGTGGCGGTCCTCGGCGACCGGGCGGGCCTGTTCGGCCGGGGCACCTCGGGCGAGGGCTGCGATGTGGCGGACCTGCGACTGCCGGGCGTACAGGGCGAGTTGCTGGACGCACTGCTCGCCACGGGTGTCCCGGTCGTCCTCGTGCTGCTGACCGGCCGCCCCTACGCCCTGGGCCGCTGGCACGGCCGGCTCGGCGCGGTCGTGCAGGCCTTCTTCCCCGGCGAGGAGGGCGGCCCGGCGCTCGCCGGGGTCCTCTCCGGCCGCGTGAACCCCTCCGGCCGTCTCCCGGTGAGCGTCCCGCGCGTGCCCGGCGGGCAGCCCTGGACCTATCTCCAGCCCCCGCTGGGCCTGGCCGGAGAGGTCAGCAGCCTGGACCCGACCCCGCTGTACCCGTTCGGCCACGGCCGCTCGTACACGTCGTTCGCCTGGGACGACGGCACGGACGACGATGTCACCGAGATCGGCACGGACGGCTCGTACGACCTCTCGCTGACCGTCCGCAACACGGGCGGGAGCGCGGGCGCGGAGGTCGTCCAGCTGTACCTGCACGATCCGGTGGCGTCGGTGACCCGTCCGGACGTCCGGCTCATCGGCTACCAGCGGGTGGAACTGGCCCCGGGCGAGGCCCGCCGGGTGACCTTCCGCTTCCACGCGGACCTGTCTTCCTTCACCGACCGCACGGGCGCGCGGGTGGTGGAGCCGGGGGCGCTGGAGCTGCGGCTGGGGCCCTCGAGCGCGGAGGTGCGGCGCACGGCACGGCTGCGGCTGACCGGGCCGGTACGGATGGTCGGGGCGGATCGCCGACTGCGCTGCGAGGTGGAGGTGTCCGAGGGAACCGATTGAGCGGAAGGGGTCGAGGGGACGTATTGAGCCACAGCGGAACCACGGAGCAGCCGGTTCCGCAAGACCTCTGACACGGGCGTTCAGGATGGGTTCAGGTTGCGCCTGGCAGGGTCGGGCCGAAGTTGATCACCCCCCACCCCGACAGGAGCACCCTTGACGACGACGAAGTCCGTGATGAAGAAACTGCCCGAGGTCACGCTGGCGTTCTGGATCATGAAGATCGCCGCGACGACCCTGGGCGAGACAGCAGGGGACCTGTTCGCGCAGACGCTGAAGCTCGGTTACTTCCTCACCACCATCGCCCTGTTCCTGGTCTTCGTGGTGACGCTGGTGATCCAGCTGCGCTCGTCCCGCTACAACCCGTTCTTCTACTGGACCGTGATCCTTTCGACCTCCATGGCCGGCACCACGATGTCCGACTTCATGAACCGGGACGCCAGCTCCAAGTACCTCTCGGGCGGCGCCACGAAGCTGGGCTGGGGCCCGCAAGGCCTCGGCCTCGGCTACCCGGAGGGTGCGGCGATCCTGGTCTCGATCCTGCTGCTGATCTTCCTCGGCTGGAAGCTGAGCGGGATGACCTTCCAGATCACCGAGATCGTCTCCTTCAGGGGCGAGGCCCTGTTCTGGTCGGCCATCCTGGTCTCCAACACGCTCGGCACCTCGATGGGCGACTTCCTCTCCGACAGCTCGGGCCTCGGCTACCTGGGCGGCGCCGCCCTGGTGACCGGCCTGCTGCTCGCGCTGCTCGCGCTGATGAAGGTGCCGGCCGTCCCGAACGTCCTGCTCTTCTGGATCGCCTTCGTGCTGACCCGCCCGCTGGGCGCCACGGCCGGCGACTTCCTCACCAAGCCGACCGCCAAGGGCGGCCTGGACCTGGGTACGGCGGGTTCGTCGGCGGTGCTGCTCGCGGTCCTGTTCGGCCTGATGGCGTACGCGCATCTGCAGGAGCGGCGGACCGGCGCCGACGGGCTCGAAGGCCCGGAGGCGGAGGCGGCCAGCCCCGCGAAGGCCGGCCGCCGATAACGGAAAAACCCCGCCCCCGGAGAACCGGGGGCGGGGTTTTCGTCGAGCGCCGGGCAGGCCTTGCACCTGCATTTCCCCGCAGGAAGCGGGGCGTCTTTCCTTGGACCACCAACGCACTGCGTCCGGACCGGGGTTCCGGCCGTTCGCGTGTGATGATCATAGCGCGTGAACGGGCCCGCGCCAATCAGCGGTCCGGCCGCTACCCGTCCACCGACTCGAACCGCCACCGGTGCACGGCCCGGGTCACCAACTCCGCTTCCGGCTCCGGGAGTTCGGGCAGCGAGGCGTCGTACGGCGCCTCCCACCACGTGATGACCAGCACCCGGTCCTGCGGAGCGCGGAAGGTCTCGCACCGTACCGGCTCGGGGGCGAGCCGCTGTTCCCGTGTCCAGGCGAGCAGCTCCTCGCCCCGGCCCTCGGCGGCCCGGGCCTCCCACATCAGGGCGACCGTCATGAGTACAGGTTCTCCTTGCTGACCTCGTGCACGTGGTCGTGGTCGTGCCCGTGGCCCGGGACGTGCGGGTCCGTCACCGGCAGGGAGGAGTCGGCGGACAGGTCCCAGTCGGAGGCGGCCCGGTTGCGGGCGACCATCTCGGCGCCGAGGGCCGCGACCATCGCGCCGTTGTCCGTGCACAGCTTGGGGCGCGGGACGCGCAGCCGGATGCCGGCGGCCTCGCAGCGCTCCTGGGCGAGGGCACGCAGCCGGGAGTTGGCCGCGACGCCGCCGCCGATCATCAGGTGGTCGACGCCCTCGTCCTTGCAGGCGCGGACGGCCTTGCGGGTGAGGACGTCCACCACGGCCTCCTGGAAGGAGGCGGCCACGTCACGGACCGGGACCTCCTCGCCGGCGGCGCGCTTGGCCTCGATCCAGCGGGCCACGGCCGTCTTCAGGCCGGAGAAGGAGAAGTCGTAGGCCGGGTCGCGCGGGCCGGTCAGACCGCGCGGGAAGGCGATCGCCTCCGGGTCGCCCTCGCGGGCGTAGCGGTCGATGACCGGGCCGCCGGGGAAGCCCAGGTTGAGCACGCGGGCGATCTTGTCGAAGGCCTCGCCGGCCGCATCGTCGATGGTCGAGCCCATCGGGCGGACGTCGGAGGTGATGTCCTCGGACAGCAGCAGGGAGGAGTGGCCGCCGGACACCAGCAGGGCCATGGTCGGCTCGGGCAGCGGGCCGTGCTCCAGCTGGTCCACGCAGATGTGGGAGGCGAGGTGGTTGACGCCGTAGAGGGGCTTACCGAGCGCGTAGGCGTACGCCTTGGCGGCCGAGACGCCGACCAGCAGGGCGCCGGCGAGACCGGGCCCGGCGGTGACCGCGATGCCGTCGAGGTCCTTCGCGCAGACGCCGGCCTCCTTCAGGGCGCGGTCGATGGTCGGGACCATCGCCTCCAGGTGGGCCCGGGACGCCACCTCGGGGACGACACCGCCGAAGCGGGCGTGCTCGTCGACGCTGGAGGCGACGGCGTCGGCCAGCAGGGTGGTGCCGCGGACGATGCCGACGCCGGTCTCGTCGCAGGAGGTCTCGATGCCGAGGACGAGAGGTTCGTCAGTCATTGGTCTCGGTTTCTCGTACGGAGGAGGAACCCGTGGCGGAGCCGCCGCCGGATTCCGTGGTCAGGCGCATCACCAGGGCGTCGACGTTCCCCGGCTGGTAGTAGCCGCGTCTGAAGCCGATGGGCTCGAAGCCGAAGCGCTCGTACAGCTTCTGGGCGCGGACGTTGTCGACCCGGCACTCGAGCATGACCTCGGAGCACTCGAAAGTGGTGGCGGCCTTCAGCAGCTCGGTGAGCAGGCGCGCGCCGAGCCCGGTGCCCTGCTGGTCGCGGGCCACCGCGATGGTCTGGACGTCGGCCAGCTCGCCGGAGGAGGCCAGGCCCGCGTAGCCGACGATGCGGCCGGCGTCCTCGGCCACGAGGTAGCGCCGGGTCGCCTCGTCACCCCGGGAGTGGGCCAGCTCGGACCAGAACATGCCGCGGGACCAGGCGTCCTCGGGGAAGAGGTCCTTCTCCAGCTCGAGGACCGGGTCGATGTCCCACCAGCGCATCTCGCGCAACTGTGCGATCACTTGGGTGTGACCACCTTGTAGTTCTTGGGGACCTGGGCGTCGGGACGGCGCAGGTACAGCGGGCGCGGTACCGGGAGTTCCTCGCCCGCGGCGAGTTTCTCGGCGGCCAGCGAGGCGAGCGCGGCGGCGGACACGTGCTCGGGCTCGTGGGCACTCGGGAACGTGTCCGGGTAGAGCAGCGCGCCCGCGCCGACCGCGGGGAGTCCGGCGACCTGCTCGGCGATGTCGGCGGGGCGGTCGACGGCCGGGCCGGTCAGGCGGGTGCGGGAGTCGGCGTACTTCGCCCAGTAGACCTCCTTGCGTCGGGCGTCGGTCGCCACGACGAAGGGGGCCTTCTCGATGTCGGCGGCGTAGGCGAGCGCGTCCAGCGTGCACAGGCCGTACACGGGGACGCCGAGCGCGAGGCCGAAGGTGTCGGCCGTCATCAGGCCGACGCGCAGGCCGGTGTAGGGGCCGGGACCGGTACCGACGACGACCCCGGTGACGGCCTCCAGTTTGAGCCCCGCCTCGTCGAGCACACGGTCGACGGCCGGCAGCAGCAGCTCCCCGTGCCGGCGCGCGTCCACCTGGCTCGACGAGGCGATGACGTCCGTCCCGTCGTGCAGTGCGACGGTGACGGCGGGCGTGGCGGTATCCAGAGCGAGCAAGAGCACGCGAACAGCCTACGGCGCCTGCGGCTCGTGCATGGCCGTCCGGGGCAGACGGTGACTGACTGCTACGGTCTGTACGAAGTACGACATATGGCGCGAGGCAGAGGTGGCGGACGTGGCAGGGACCAGCTCGGGGATCGTGGCCGGCCTCACCGCGGCCGCCGTGGGCACCGTCGGCTTCCTCGCCTACCAGGCACAGGCGACCGTACCGGCGGGCCTCGGCGGCGTGGCCGGCGCGGGCGCGTCGCCCTCGGCGAGCGCCAGCAAGGCGCCGCGCGACCTGCGCAACCCGGGCGCCCTGCCGGGCGGCTCCGGTACGGGTGAACGGGTCGTGTACTCGGTGGACGACGACCGCGTCTGGCTGGTCGACGAGAGGAACGTGGTGCAGCGCGGCTTCGGGGTGCGCCCGGGCGCCGTCGACCCGCCGGTGGGCAGGTACTGGGTCACGTCCCGCTCCAACGCGGTCACCGGCACGGACGGCGTGCCCATCGAGCACGTGGTGCGCTTCACCAGCGTGGACGGGGTGGTGATCGGCTTCAGCGCGGCGGTGGGCAGCAGTGTCGGCATGACCGCCGACGGCGTGAAGACGGGCGGCATCCGGGAGCGGCGCGAGGACGGCGACGCGATGTGGAAGTTCGCGACGATCGGTGTACCGGTCGTCGTCATCCGCTAGCCACGGCTACGCGGCCCGGCGGTGCCCCCGGTCCCGGTCGGTCTTCTCGGGCTCCGGCCGGCGCGGCGGTCTGGAGATCGCGTCCGCGGCCGCGCACGACGCCAGCAGGTCGCGCATGGAAACCCCGGAGACCGCGACCGGCTCGGTCGGCTGCGCCGTGGGTCGAGAAGCGGGCATGGACGCCTCCTGACGTGCGGGGGCGGGGCGTAGTTAGGCACACCTAACCACGGGCTGGCTACCATGTGACCACGCCCGGGACGTCCGGCGCAACAGGTTGCCGACGGCTTGTCGGAAAGTACGGCGGATCAGGCGTCGAGCGCGTCCAGACCGGCCTCGGCCCACCGCCGACCGAGCCCGGTCAGCGTCACGTGCCGTACCTCGTCCGTGCCCGGTTCGGGGGTGTCCCCCGATGGCGCAGTGCCGACGGTTCGGTGGATGACCACCTGCAACCGGTCCTCGGCCAGGTCCTCGACCTTGCCCTCGCCCCACTCCACGACGATCACCGAGTCGGTCAGCGAGACGTCGAGGTCGAGGTCCTCCATCTCGTCGAGGCCGCCGCCGAGCCGGTAGGCGTCGACGTGGACGAGCGGTGGGCCGTCGCCGAGGGAGGGGTGCACCCGGGCGATCACGAAGGTCGGCGAGGTGACCGCACCACGGACCCCCAGCCCCTCGCCGAGCCCACGGGTCAGCGTCGTCTTGCCCGCGCCCAGCTCCCCGGTGAGCATCACCAGGTCGCCCGCGCGCAGCAGCTTGGCCAGCCGACGGCCCAGCTCCCGCATCTGCTCGGGGGAGGTGATGGTCAGCCGGGTCTCAGCGGGGTTGTGCGGTGCTGCTGGTGCTTCCATAGCCACTTACGGTAGCTCCTGCGGGCACGGCACCCGCGCGGGTGAGCAGGTCGGCGAGCCGGTCGGTGACCGCTTCCGGGTGTTCCAGCATGACCAGGTGCCCGGCGTCCGGCACGAGCACCAGCTCGGCCTCCGGCAGCAGGTCGGCGATGACCTCACTGTGCTCGCTGGGCGTGACCAGGTCCTGCACCCCGGCCAGCACCAGCACCGGGAAGTCCCGGAAGCAGGCGAGCGCCTCGGTCTTGTCGTGGTCGGTGAAGGCCGGGTAGAACTCGGCGACCACGTCGATCGGCGTGGACTCGATCATCCGCTCGGCGAACCGCTCGACGGCGGGGTCGACGTCCCGGGTCGCGAACGAGTACCGCTTGATGATCCCGGCGAACAGGTCGGCGGTGGCCCGGCGGCCCTTCTCCACCAGCTCCGCCTGCTGGCCGAGCGCCTTCAGCACTCCGGGGAGGATCCGGCGCACCGCGTTGACGCCGGCCAGGGGCAGCCCGAAGTTGACCTCGCCGAGCCGCCCGGACGACGTGCCGACGAAGGCGGTGGCGACCACCCGGTCCCGGATCAGCTCCGGGAACTGGTCGGCCAGCGCCATCATCGTCATCCCGCCCATGGAGTGCCCGACCAGCACGATCGGCCCGTCCGGCACGGCCGCGTCCAGGACCGCCTTCAGATCGCGGCCGAGCTGCTCGATGGCGACGGGCACGCCGTCCTGGGTCTGGACGACGCCGCGCCCGGACCGCCCGTGGCTGCGCTGGTCCCAGTGCACGGTGCGCACGACCCCGCGCAGGGCCGCGCGCTGGAAGTGCCAGGAGTCCTGGTTGAGGCAGTAGCCGTGGCTGAAGACGACGGTGACCGGGGCGGGTGCCTTGCGGCCGAAGAGCCGGCGGCGGCGCGGGGAGACGTTCGGGCCGGGGTCGGGTTCGACGTCGTCGACCTCGTAGTGCAGCTCGGTGCCGTCGTCGGCGTACGCCTTGCCCGGGGTGCCGCGCAGGGTGCCGTAGGGGCCCGCCGAGTCCAGCGCCAGCCGGGCCTTGCGGCGCATACCGCGGCCGACGGTCATCCGCTCGATGGCGACACCGGCGGCCGCGCCCGCGGCGAGCACGCCTATCGCGGCACCGGCGATGCCGGTCGCCCTGCGCCAGCTGCCGGCCGCCTCCGCGGCGGAGGCGGCGGCCGCCGAGGCGGCGACGCGCGCCACGGCCTCCGCACTGCTCTCGCTCACGTACCGCTCCTCTTCGCCGTACTGCAGTTCGCTGGGTGAATGAAACAGGTGGTGCCGGTATGGCCCCTGTGGTGCAGGTGTGGTGCGTGGTGCCGGTCGTGACAGGAGCGACCGGGCGCGCGGCGCCCGTCTCAGAAGGGGCTACCCCTCTTCTTCCCCGTTCACATAGACGCGAGGAACGCGCGTTCCGATCCGCGTGACGATTTCGTACGCGATCGTGCCGCAGGCCTGCGCCCAGTCCTCGGCGGTCGGCTCGCCCCGGTCGCCGGGCCCGAACAGCACCGCCTCCGCGCCCACCGGGGGCTCGTCCCCGCCGAGGTCGACCACGAACTGGTCCATCGCGACCCGCCCGGCGACGGTCCGCCACTTGCCGTCGACCAGCACCGGACCGGTGCCGGAGGCGTGCCGGGGAACGCCGTCCGCGTAACCGACGGGCACCAGGCCGAGGGTGGTCTCGCCGGCGGTGGCGTAGTGGTGGCCGTAACTGACGCCGTGCCCGCCGGGCACGTGCTTGACCAGCGCCAGTGACGCGCGCAGCGTCATCACCGGCCGCAGGCCGAAGTCGGCCGGGGTGCCGATCTCCGGGCTGGGCGAGACGCCGTACATGGCGATACCCGGACGGACCAGGTCGAAGTGGGTCTCCGGGAGGGTCAGTGTGGCCGGGGAGTTGGCGAGGTGCCGCACCTCGGGGCGCACGCCCTGCTCCTCGGCGTACGCCACCATCTCCCGGAACAGGGCGAGCTGGGCGGCGATGGAGGGGTGTCCGGGTTCGTCGGCGCACGCGAAGTGGGACCACAGACCGGTCACCCGGACCAGCCCCTCGTGCTCGGCGCGCAGGGCCTCGCGGACCAGCTCGGGCCAGTCGGCGGGCTGGCAGCCGTTGCGGCCGAGCCCGGTGTCGGCCTTCAGCTGCACCCGCGCGGGCCGTCCCGCCTGCCGCGCGGCCTCCGTCACCTCCCGCAGCGCCCACATCCCGCTGAGCGAGACGTCGATGTCGGCCTCGATGGCCTGCCGCCAGGGCCCGCCCGGCACCCACAGCCAGCACAGGACACGCGTGTCCAGGCCGGCGGCGCGCAGGGCGAGTGCCTCCTCGGGCGTGGCCGTGCCGAGCCAGGTGGCCCCCGCCTCGACGGCCGCGCGGGCGCACGGCACGGCCCCGTGGCCGTAGGCGTCGGACTTGACGACGGCCATCAGGGCAGCGCCCTTCGCCCGGGCACGCAGGGCCCGCACATTGGCGCGCAGGGCGGCCAGATCGATCTCGGCCCGGGCGCGCAGGGGCGCGGTCGGCACAGCTGCAGTCTCACTCATGGCGCCCCCAGTGTCTCAGAGGCCCGTGCGGGCCCCGGGGGCAGCATCAGGTACCGGGCCGCCGCCCCCACCCATGGACGTGGTCGCCCTTCTTCAGCACGTCCCACAACGCGCGTGCGTCGCCGAGCTCCAGATTCACCCACCCCATCGATCCGACGGTGGTGCGGATGCTGCCGTGGACGGCGTGGAAGGCCCGGCCGCCGTCGAAGAACCGGGCGTACGGCCTGGGTCGGCCGTGCAGGGTCGGCACATGGTTCCTGCGCCGCCACCAGACGGTGTGCCGGCGCTTACGGGTGACGTACCCCTTGCGCCCGCTGCGCATCGGCACCGGCTCCTCGGCGACCGCGTCGGAGAGCGGGACGTACTCGAGAGTTCGGGGGCGGGGGTTGGGGGTGCCGGGCCGGCCGCGGGCCGAGGCTTCGCCGCGGCGGTTCCGGTGAGCGGGAGCGCGGTCGCGGTGGCGAGCAGCACCGCGACACGTCTGTGCGCGATTCGTCTGCTGATCATGTGATCACCCAAACGCGCGGCCCCGGCGGATCCCGGATGCCGCGCGGACGGGTCACCCGAGGGGTGCACCTGGGTACACCCCGGTTCGGCAAGCAGGTGCAGTCCGCCCGCGTCGCCGCCCCGGCATCGTCGAGATCATGCAGACGACACAGACGAGACAGCGGTGGAAGGTCCGGTCGGGGGTCTATCTGGTGGTCGCCTTCCTGGCGGCCGGGGCGCTGGGAGCCGTGCAGCCGGCCACCGGGATTCCCACGGAGGTCGTCCAACTGACCCAGTTCGGCCCGGCGCTGGGCGTGACCCTGGCAGCTCTGCCGTGGCCGTCCCGGACGCGCGGACTGCTCGCCGGTCCCCCGGGGCACCCGGCCTCCCCCTGGCGGCAGTTGCTCGTCACGCCCCTCCTGATCACCCTCCTCTCGGCAGGCCCGTACGCCCTCCTCACCGGCACCGCCCACGCCACCGACCCACGCGGCCTGCACCACCCCTTCCTCCTCATCGCCCTCGCCCAACTGGTCGGCGCCTGCGGCGAGGAGATCGGCTGGCGCTGCTTCCTGCAGCCCCTGCTGCGCACCCGCTTCGGCCCGCTCACCGCGTCGGTGGCGGTCGGGGCGGTGTGGGGCCTGTGGCACGTCCAGGCGCTGGCCCAGGGCCCGGCCTACGCTGCGGGCTTCCTGCTCGCCACGATCGCGATGTCCGTCGTCCTGGGCCTGGCCCTGGAGGAGGTCGGGGGACTGCGGCGCCTGCTCCTCGCGGGCGGCTTCCACGCCCTGGTGAACCTCGGCATGCTGCTGTTCATGGACGAGGAGACGGGCAGGGCGCTGCCGATGGTCCTGTTCGGGCTGGCCTGCGCGGTGACGGCGGTGCCGTGGGTGTGGCGGAGGCGGGAGGTTACGATCCCGGCGGCCGTGGGGTGAGGGGGCGTGGGGTGTGGGGTTCGCGGCGCGCGGACTGGGTCGCGCTGTGGCGGTGCCAGTCGGTCGGGCTGGCCGGGTTTCTCGTGGTCGGGGCCGGGCTGCTGGCCGGCGGAGCGTTGACGCTGCTGCCGCTCGGGATCGGCTTCCAGGTGCTGCCCGCGACCGCCGGGCTGCTGCGCCGCGTCTCCGACACGTACCGGGCCCGCGCGGCCCGCTGGACCGGCCGTGCCCTCAGCGCTCCCGACCCCCTCCCCCGCAGCACCTCGGGCCGCCGCAGCAGCGCCGCGATCCTCGGGGACGACGGCTTCTGGTACGACCTGCGCTGGGCCTGGCTGGAGCCGTGGACGGGCGGGGTGCTGGCGGCGGTTCCGCTCGCGCTGGTCGAGTACGGGACGTTCGGCGCGCTGGTCCAGCCCTTCGTCTGGCGCCTGCTGGGCGACGGCAACTGGTACGCCTTCGTACCGGTCACCTCCACGGCCACCATGCTCATGGCCCTCCTCCTCGGCCTGGTCTTCATCGTGGCCGGCCTGCGCCTGGCGCCGGTCATGGCGACCCTGCACGCCCGTCTCACCCACCGCCTCCTCTCCGCCCCGCGCACCACCGAACTGGCCCGCCGCGTGACCCGGCTGACGGACACCCGGGCCGCCGCCCTGGACGTGCACGCGGCCGAACTCACCCGTATCGAACGAGACCTGCACGACGGCGCCCAGGCCCGTCTGGTGGCCCTGGGCCTCACCCTGGACGAGGCGACCCGCCTGCTGGACACCGACCCCGGGACCGCGCGCACCCTCCTCCTGGACGTCCGCGCCCTCTCCGCACGGGCGTTGCAGGACCTGCGCGACCTGGTCCACGGCATCCACCCGCCGATCCTGGCGGACCGGGGCCTCGGCGACGCGGTCCGCTCCCTGGCCCTGGACAGCCACCTGGACGTCGACGTGGCCGTGCACCTGCCCCCGGAACGCGTTCCCGCGCCCGTCGAGTCGGCGGCCTACTTCGCGGTGTCCGAACTCCTCACGAACGCGGCCAAGCACGCGGAGGCGACCCGGGTCGACATCGTCCTCGCCCACGACGGCACGCACCTGCGGGTGACGGTGACCGACGACGGCCACGGCGGTGCCGACCCGTCGGCCGGGACCGGACTGCTCGGCGTACGGCGCCGGTTGGATACCTTCGACGGCACGCTCGCCCTGCACAGCCCGCCGGGCGGACCGACCACCGCGACCCTGGAGATCCCGTGCGCGTCGTCCTCGCCGAAGACCTCTTCCTCCTCCGCGACGGCCTGACCCGCACCCTGCGGGAGCACGGCTGCGAGGTCGTGGCCTCGGTGGACAACGGCCCGGCGCTGGTACGGGCGCTGCGCGAGACGGACCTGGACGTCGCGGTGATCGACATCCGCCTGCCGCCGACGCACACGGACGAGGGCCTGAAGGCGGCCCTGGAGGCCCGTCGCACCCGCCCGCGGCTGCCGGTCCTGATCCTCTCCCAGTACGTCGACCAGCTCTACGCCCATGAACTCCTCGCCTCCGGCGAGGGTGCCGTCGGCTACCTGCTCAAGGACCGCGTCACCCACACGGCGCAGTTCGTCGACGCCCTGCACACGGTCGCCGCCGGCGGCACGGTGATGGACCCTCAGGTCATCGCCAAGCTCCTGACGCGCAGCGAGAAGCGGGGTCGCACGGACTCGCTGACCCCTCGCGAGCACGAGGTCCTCACCCTCATGGCCGAGGGCCGCTCCAACACGGCCGTCGCCGGCACCCTCCACATCAGCGAGAGCGCGGTGGCCAAACACATCGCGTCGATCTTCGCGAAGCTGGGGATGGAGCAGTCACCGGAGGACAACCGACGGGTGCTGGCGGTGTTGGCCTACCTGAGGGGCTGAGCGACGGTCCTTCGGCCGCGGGACGGTGGGGGCCGGTCGCGCCCGCGCGGCGGAGCCGTACATCGCACACTGCCCCGCGCCCCTGGGCATGTGCAGTCCCGTCGGCCGCGCAGCCACCGTCCGGCACCCCGCCGGCGCAGGTGAGCGAAGCCGACCCCGGCCGGCCACAGCTCACCCCCGCACATCCCTCCACGCCTCCGGGATCCTCTCCGCGACATCGTGTGCCCCGGCCGGCGCCCCGTCAGCGGCGAAACGGCCCGCCAGGCCGTGGAGATACGCCGCCACACTCCCCGCGTCCAACGCGGACAGCCCCGCCGCCAGCAGTGACCCGGCCAGACCCGACAGCACGTCACCGCTCCCGGCCGTGGCCAGCCACCCCGTCCCCGTGGCGTTCACCCGCACCGCACCGCCCCCGGAGTCCGCCACCAACGTGGTGGACCCCTTCAGCAGCACGGTCGCCCGGTACACCGCCGCCAACTCCCGCGCCGAAGCCAGCCGAGCCCCCTCGACCTCCTCCCGCGGCACCCCGAGCAACGCCGCCGCCTCCCCGGCATGCGGAGTCATCAGCGTCGGCGCCGTACGCCCACGCACGGCGTTCCGCTCGGCCAGCCGCAGCCCGTCGGCGTCGAGCAGCACCGGCACCTCGGCGGACAGCACCTCCGCCACGGTCGCCGCGTCGTCCCCGGCACCCGGCCCGACCACCCAGGCCTGCACCCGCCCCGCCTTGGCGGGCCCCTGGTCGGAGACGAGGGTCTCCGGGAAGCGGGCGATCACCGCCTGTGCCGCGGGCCCGACGTACCGCACGGCCCCCGCCCCGCCCCGCAGCGCCCCGGAGACGGCCAGCACGGCGGCTCCCGGATAGCGCGCGGAACCTGCCGCGATCCCGACCACACCCCGCCGGTACTTGTCGCTCTCCACCACGGGCAGCGGCAACAGCCGCGCCACATCCGCGTGCTGCAACGCCTCCAGCTCGGCGTCCGGCGGCAGTTCGAGCCCGATGTCGACGAGCCGCACCGACCCGGCGTACTCCCGCGCGGGGTCGACCAGCAGCCCCGGCTTGTGCGTCCCGAAGGTGACGGTGAGGTCGGCCCGCAGCGCCGTACCCCGCACCTCTCCCGTGTCCGCCTCGACCCCGCTCGGCAGGTCCACGGCGACGACGACGGCCCGCGACCGCTCGACGGCACCCGCCAGCGCCTCCGCGTCCGGCCGCAGTCCGCCCTTGCCCCCGATCCCGACGATGCCGTCCACGACGAGGTCGGCCCGCTCGACGGCCTCCTCGGCGGCACCGTCGGCCGCGACGCGCCCACCCGCCCGGAGCAACGCCGCGAGCCCCTCGGAGTGGGTCCGTTCGGGCCGCGCCAGCAGTACGGCCGTGACCCCGGCCCCCCGCCGGGCCAGCCGCGCCCCCGCGTACAGCGCGTCGCCGCCGTTGTCACCGCTCCCGACGAGCAGCACCACCCGGCTGCCGTAGACCCGCCCGAGCAGGTCCGCACAGGCAGCGGCCAGCCCCGCGGCGGCCCGCTGCATCAGTGCACCCTCCGGGAGCCGCGCCATCAGCTCCCGTTCGGCCGCCCTCACCGTCTCCACGCTGTACGCAGTACGCATGGCATCGAGTCTGCCCCGGAAACCCCTGCCGCCACACCCGGGGGCGTCACCCCTCGGCGACCACCACGGCCGACGCGATCCCCGCGTCATGGCTGAGCGACACATGCCAGGACCGCACCCCGAGTTCCGCGGCCCGCGCGGCCACGGTGCCCTTCACCCGCAGCCGGGGCTGCCCGCTGTCCTCGACGACCACCTCGGCGTCGGTCCAGTGCAGCCCGGGCGGCGCCCCGAGGGCCTTGGCGAGCGCCTCCTTCGCCGCGAACCGCGCCGCGAGCGAGGCGATGCCCCGGCGCTCCCCGCTGGGCAGCAACAACTCACTCTCGACGAACAGCCGATCGGCCAGCCCAGGCGTCCGATCCAGCGACGCCCGGAACCGGTCGATCTCGGCGACGTCGATTCCGACCCCGATGATGCTCATGGTGAGCACCCTACGGTGAGGACCCGGCCCCTCAGTGCCTCACTCCACCGTCACCGACTTCGCCAGGTTCCGCGGCTGATCCACTTCGTTCCCCCGAGCAGTGGCCAGCTCGCACGCGAACACCTGCAGCGGCACCGTCGCCACCATCGGCTGCAGCAGCGTCGGCGTGGCCGGGATCCGGATCAGGTGGTCGGCGTACGGAACCACCGTCTCGTCCCCCTCCTCCGCGATCACGATCGTGCGCGCCCCCCGCGCCCGGATCTCCTGGATGTTGGAGACGATCTTGTCGTGCAGGACGGACCGGCCGCGCGGCGACGGAACGACGACCACCACCGGCACGTCCTCCTCGATCAGCGCGATCGGACCGTGCTTCAACTCGCCCGCCGCGAAGCCCTCGGCGTGCATGTAGGCGAGTTCCTTGAGCTTGAGGGCTCCTTCGAGGGCGACCGGATAGCCCACGTGCCGCCCCAGGAACAGCACCGTGTTCTTGTCGGCCAGGGACCGGGCGAGCGCCCGTACCGGCTCCATGGTGTCCAGGACCCGCTCGACCTCACCCGAGATCTGCGAAAGGTCCCGGATCACGGCACGGATCTCGTCGCCCCACTTGGTGCCCCGCACCTGGCCCAGGTACAGGGCCACCAGGTAGCACGCCACCAGCTGCGTCAGGAACGCCTTGGTGGAGGCGACGGCCACCTCGGGCCCGGCGTGCGTGTACAGCACCGCGTCCGACTCGCGAGGAATCGTCGAGCCGTTGGTGTTGCAGATGGCCAGGACCTTCGAGCCCTGCTCCCGCGCGTGCCGGAGCGCCATCAGGGTGTCCATGGTCTCGCCGGACTGGGAGATGGCGATCACCAGGGAGCGGCCGTCCAGGATCGGGTCCCGGTAGCGGAACTCGCTGGCCAGTTCCACCTCGCACGGGATCCGCGTCCAGTGCTCGATGGCGTACTTGGCGATCAGGCCGGCGTGGAAGGCCGTACCGCACGCGACGATGACGACCTTGTCCAACTCACGCAGCTCGGACGGCGAGATCCGCACCTCGTCCAGGGTCAGTGAACCGGCTGCGTCGATACGGCCCAGGAGCGTGTCGGCGACCGCCTTCGGCTGCTCGGCGATCTCCTTGAGCATGAAGTAGTCGTAGCCGCCCTTCTCGGCGGCCGAGGCGTCCCAGTCGACGTGGTAGGAGCGCACGTCCGCCTCGCGGCCGTCGAAGCCCGTCACCTTCACGCCGTCCCGGCGCAGCTCCACCACCTGGTCCTGGCCCAGCTCGATCGCCGAGCGGGTGTGGGCGATGAACGCGGCGACGTCGGAGGCGAGGAAGGCCTCGCCCTCCCCCACGCCCACCACGAGCGGGGAGTTCCGGCGCGCGCCCACGACCACGTCGGGCTCGTCCGCGTGCACCGCGACCAGCGTGAACGCGCCCTCCAGACGGCGGCAGACCAGCCGCATGGACTCGGCGAGATCGGCGCAGGACGAGAACTCCTCCGCCAGCAGGTGCGCGACCACCTCGGTGTCCGTCTCGGACGACAACTCGTGACCACGCTCGGCCAGTTCCGCCCGCAGCACCGCGAAGTTCTCGATGATGCCGTTGTGGACGACCGCCACCCGGCCGGCGTTGTCGAGGTGCGGATGCGCGTTCGCGTCCGTCGGACCGCCGTGGGTGGCCCAGCGTGTGTGGCCGATACCGGTCGAGCCCGCCGGCAGCGGCCGTTCGACCAGTTCCTTCTCCAGGTTGACCAGTTTCCCGGCCTTCTTCGCCGCGGCCAGCCCGCCGTCCGCCAGCACGGCGACGCCCGCCGAGTCGTAACCCCGGTACTCCAGCCGCTTCAGCCCGGCCATCACGACCTCGAGCGCCGACTGCGACCCTACATAACCCACGATTCCACACATGAGCGGCAGCCTACGATCCAGCGCCCCCCGAAACCGCCCTCCGCTTGCCCGAATTCGGAAATTCCCGCCGGGGTACGAAGGTCTACGGCGATCCGAATCATCAACTCGGCGGGTGTCACATGCGCGGGCCCGGCGGTGTCTTCATGCCGAACGGCCCGAGAGCCGAACGGCTCGACAGACAGACGTCCGAGGAGGACACCATGGCGCCACGCATTCCGAAGGCGGAGCTCGACCCCGAGCTGAAGGAGAACCTGATCAAGCAGCTCGGTGCCGTGCCCGAGCCCCTCGAGGTGGTGTTCAACAACCCCGACGTCGCCCGGGCCAACATGGATCTCTCGGCCAGGGTGGCCGCCTGGAACGCGGCCGACGCGAGCCTCAAGTCGTTCGCGCACATGGCCGTCGCGGCACAGGTCGGCTGCAGCTGGTGCCTCGACATCGGCTACTTCCAGGCGCAGAACCAGGACCTGGACCCGGCCAAGGCGAGCCAGGTGCCGCGCTGGCGGGAGTCGGACGTGTTCACGCCGCTGGAGCGTGACGTGATGGAGTACGCCGAGGCCATGACGAACACGCCGACGACCGTCACCGACGAGCTGTCCGCGAGCCTGCTCGACCGGCTCGGCCCGGCGGCGCTGGTCGAGCTCACCGTGTTCATCGCCTTCGCCAACTTCGCGGCCAGGAGCAACACGGCGCACGGGATCACGTCGCAGGGCTACTCCGACGCGTGCGAGATTCCCCTGGCCGCGCGGCCCGCCGACCCCGGCGCGGCGTCCGGCGCATGACCGAGGACCCGTTCGTCGCCCACCGCAGCCTGCTGTTCACGGTCGCCTACGAGATGCTCGGGTCGGCGGCCGACGCGGAGGACGTGCTGCAGGAGTCCTGGCTGCGGTGGGCCGGCGTCGACCACGCGCAGGTGCGTGACCCGCGGGGCTATCTCGTCCGGACGGTCACCCGGCAGGCCCTCAACCGGCTGCGGACCCTGTCGCGCAGCCGCGAGGACTACGTGGGCCAGTGGCTGCCCGAACCCCTGCTGACCAGCCCCGATGTCGCCGAGGACGTCGAACTCGCGGAGAGCGTCTCGATCGCGGTGCTGACCGTGCTCGAAACGCTGGCCCCGACCGAGCGGGCGGTCTTCGTGCTCCGCGAGGTCTTCGAGCTGCCGTACGGCGAGATCGCCGAGGCCGTCGGGAAGTCGGCGGCCGCGGTGCGGCAGATCGCGCGCCGGGCCCGCGAGCACGTGGCGGCCCGGCGGCCGCGGGTGCAGGTGAGCCGGTCGGAGCAGCAGGCGGTGGTGGAGCGGTTCCTGGCCGCGCTGCGCACCGGACACCTGCGGGAGCTGATGGAGATCATGGCGCCGGACGTGGTCATGATCGCCGATGGTGGCGGGTTCGTGGCCGCCGCGCTGACTCCGGTCCACGGCCGCGAGTTCGTGGCGCCGTTGCTCGCGCGCGCGAGCCAGGTGGTGGCCGGGTTCGAGGCGACGGACGTGTGGCTCAACGGCGCCCCCGCGGGCCGGCTCGCGTTCGACGGCGAGCCGTCCACGGTGAGCCTCTCGGTCGAGAACGGGCGGATCACCCGGATCTACGTGGTGCGCAACCCGCGGAAGCTGACGCGACTGGACGAACCGTCCGAACTCACCAGGTAGGCCCGCCGCCCTGGGCCGTCCAGGGCCGGAGCTTCTCGGGGTTCCGTACGGCCCAGATGCGGTGGATCCGGTCGCCCACGACGTCGAAGGCCAGCACCGCCGCGGTGACACCGTCCTGCTGGACGACCACTCCGGGCTGGCCGTTGACCGTGCGCTCCAGGACGGTCATGCCGACCGCCCGGGCGGAGAGATCGACGAGGTAGCGCGCGACCTGCTCGCCGCCTTCGACGGGGCGCAGCGCGGCCTGGGCGAGGCCGCCGCCGTCCGCGATCGCCGTGGCGTCGGGGTCGAGGAGGCCGATGAGCGCCTCGATGTCCTGGGCTTCCCAGGCCCGCTTGAAGTCCCTGACGACGTCGGCGCGCCGGGCCGCGGGAGTCTTGGGAGCCGCGGGAGCGTGCGAGGCACGCATGCGCCGGCGGGCCGAGGAGGCCAGCTGGCGGCATGCCGCCGGGGTACGGCCGACGATCTCGGCCACTTCGGCGAAGGGGTAGCGGAAGACGTCGTGCAGGATGAACGCGACGCGCTCGGCCGGGGTCATCGCTTCGAGCACGACGAGGAAGGCCATGCTGACCGACTCGTCGAGGGTGACGCGGTCGGCCGGGTCGACGGCGGTGCCGCCCGACCGCCCGCTGATCCACTCCGTCCGATCGGGCAGCGGCTCCGGAATCCACGCGCCCACGTAGCGCTCCCGCCGGACCCGTGCCGAGCGCAGCAGGTCCAGGCAGATACGACCGGCGACCTTCGTCAGCCAGGCGCCCGCGGAGTCGACGGCGTCCCGTTGCTCCGGGGACATGGCGTACCAGCGGGCGTACGTCTCCTGCACGACGTCCTCGGCGTCGGCCAGGGAGCCGAGGAGCCGGTACCCGAGATTGATCAGCTGACGCCGCTCGCTGGTGATCGCGCTCAGGCCCGGATCGAGCGGGCCGTCTGCAGGCCCGGGCTGCGTGCTCATGTGTCGCCGACTCCCTTGGTCGTATCCGCACTCACCAGTACGACGGAACAGCGCACCGGACTGTGAGGTCGGCGCGGCACCTCACATCCTGCGGGGCCGTGTCGTCGTACCGCTGAGACGAACACATCTACTCCGCGAGGAGAACCCTCATGAACATCGCTCTGTGGATCACTGCGGGGCTGCTGGCCGTGGGCTCCCTGGCCGGCGGCGCCTTGCTGCTGATCCAGCCCAGGGAGAAGCTGGCCGCCTCCGGCTGGGCCTGGGTCGAGGACTTCGGCGACGGCACCGTCAAGGCCATCGGCACCCTCAAGGTCCTGGCCGCGGCGGGCCTGATCCTGCCCGCCGCGCTCCACATCGCGCCGGTCCTGGTGCCGCTGGCCGCCGTCGGCTGGGTGCTGCTGATGATCGGCGCGGTGATCACGCACCTCCGCCGCCAGGAGGCCCAGGCCGTCGTGGTGAACCTGGTCCTGCTCGCCCTGGCCGCCTTCGTGGCGTGGGGCCGCTTCGGCCCCCATTCCTTCACCGGCTGACCCGGTTCGACACGAGCAGAAGGAAAAGGTCTACACCGATCCGACCGAAGCGAAACCTTGTGCGACTCGACGTGGACATGTCTATGCTGTCGCCGCGCAGAGACGGAACCTGACCATTCCGCCTTCACGCACACCAACCAGCGACCGGGGGAACGCCGTCGCTCACGGGGAGGGGTCGCATCGCCATGCCGCCATACCGGCCGTACGCACCCGCAAGTCCCTTGGGATCGTGAATTCCTGAGCGCACCTCAGGACCAAATCCCTGCTGCTTGCTCCTCGGCCGGCCTTCCGGCCCGCACCCCCGACCGAACGCAGAAAGGGATGCCTCCTTGCACCCCAGACCCTGGTTCCGCCTGCGCGGAACCCGAAAGCCAAGAAAACTGGCATCCGCCGTCACCTCGGTGGCCGCGCTCTCCGTGCTGGCCGGTCTGGCCGTCCAGCCCGGCTCGATCCGGCTGAACGCCGAGCCCGTGAGCGACTCGGACCCGTGGTACGAGGACACGGCCGCCGAGCAACTGCGGCAGGACCAGTGCCTGATGAGCGACGTCCTGCGACTGGGCGGCCCGTCGATGGCCGCAACCGCGCAGGACGGACTGAACCAGCCGGCGGACAAACTCCACGTCCTCGCCAACCGCAACCACTGGGAACAGACGCCGCTGGCCGACGCCTACAAGAGCGACCGCGACGCCGCAGGCAAGCAGTTGGACGACCTCGCCGCCGCCCGGGACGGCTGGCAGAAGCCCCTGTCGGGCCTGAACACCCCGGTCGGCTTCACGGACACGGACTTCCACTGGCCGCCCGGGTCTCCGGGCGACGGCAAACAGACCTTCTACGAGCAGACGGGTCTGTCCACCTGGGTCGCCGACCGGTTCTGGAAGAACGACGACGACTTCTACAAGGACTCCACCCCCAAGGCCGACGCCAATACCGTCAAGGCCGTCGACGATCTCGGCAACCCGCTGTACGCACAGCACCCGGACCCGCAACAGCCCGACTGGAACCGGGCGCTCGACGAGCACAACGCCTTCGAGTGGATGCACGGCTTCAGCAACGCCAACATGGGCGCCGACGACGCCCGTATCTTCCTGTCCTCGGGTGGCTTCCCGCGCACCGCCCCGCAGCCGGGCACGCCGGAGTACCGCATCGCGGTCGAGGACCTGAAGACCCGCTTCGCCTCGTGTGCGTGGCGTGACCCGCTCGACCCGGACCGGGTTCTCGACGACGTCACGGCGACCGCGGCCGGCGAGTGGCAGCAGGAGATCTCCTCGCAGGCCACGCAGCGCAACCAAATCGTCAACGCGAACAAGGACGCCACCGACGCCCTGGCCAAGGGTGCGAAGGCCCTCTCCGACATGCTGGGGCAGTCCTGGGTCGCCGACCACATCACCCGCTGGCAGGACTACTGGTCCGCCGGCGGCATCGGTTACATCGGTGACGCTCCGCTGGTCATCCAGGTGCCGGGCGCTGCCGGCAAGTGCCTCGACGTCCAGGGCGCCGGCAAGACCAATGGCACCCCGGTCCAGGTCTATACCTGCAACGGCGGCAATGGCCAGAAGTGGCAGCTGTGGGGCTCCTACGACGGCGGCTACACCCTGCGCAACATCAACTCGGGCAAGTGTCTGGAGGTGCTGAACGGCAACAACGCCGATGGCACGAAGATCCAGATCCGGGACTGTGGCAACGCCAAGGCCCAGCAGTGGAAGTTCGACGTCCGTTCGGCGGGCGAGCTGCGCAACGCGGCCACCGGCAAGTGCCTGCACCTGCCGACGTTCGACAACAGCAAAGACGCCGTGCTGTCGACCTGCAACGGCTCCACCGCGCAGAAGTTCCGCCTCGTCCCCGAGGGGCACACCGGCGACGACAGCCCGAACTACCCGGACAAGGCCCAGTTCACCAAGGCCAAGTCCGGTCTCACGGCCGCCCAGAGCGCCGCGAAGAGCCAGCTGACCGTACTCAAGGCGCAGCTGGCGGCCGCGCAGAAGGCCGCGACCACGTCGGACACCGCGCTCCAGGCCGCCTATGGCATCGCCGACGCGGCCGGTGCGCCGCGGGGTCGTGGTCTGCTGGTCGGTCTGCAGAAGGACCAGGTCACCAAGGGTGCGGCTGCCGCACTTCAGGCCCTGGAGAAGGCCGGTGAGACCGCCGAGGCCGCGACCCGTGCCGCGGCCGGGGACAGCGCGACGATCGCGCAGCGCGCCCTCGCCCAGGCCGCCCAGTCGAAGGCCGAGTTCCGCAAGAAGGCTGCCGAGGCAGCGGAGTTGCAGGCCAAGGCCGCGGCGGACGCGGCCAAGGTGCACCGGGACAACGCCAAGAAGGACAAGGAGACCGCGGAGGCCAAGCTCTCCGACGCGCTGAAGGCCGAGGGCGACGCGAAGGCGGCCGCCGCCGACGCGCACGCCAAGCGGCTCGCGGCGGAGGCCGAGGAGAAGACGGCCAAGGCGGAGAAGGAGAACGCCGCCGCCAGCCGGGCCGAGGCCGCCGAGCACCGCAAGAACGCCGAGTCCGAGGCGACGAAGGCGAAGGACGCCAAGGACAAGGCCGAGGCCGCCGAGAAGACCGCCGAGGACCGGCGCGACGACGCCGTCGCGGCCAAGGACCACGCCAAGGACATGCGCGACGACGCGTGGGACGCCGAGCAGAAGGCCGACGCCGCGCGCGCCAAGGCCGACGCCAAGGACGCCTACGCCGACTCCCTGGACTCCGGGGACGCCGCCGACGCCGCCCGCGCCGCCGCCAACGACGCGGACAAGCACGCCGACGACGCCGAAGCCGCCGCGACCAAGGCCCGCTCCGAGGCCGACGCCGCCACCCAGGCGGCCGCCGACGCCGACGCCGCCGCCACCCGCGCCGAGGCAGCCGCCAAACGCGCCCGCTCCGACGCCGACGCCGCCCAGGCCGACAAGCTCAAGGCCGACGCCGCGGTGAAGACCGCGACCAGCGCCGTCGCCGACGCCATCAAGGCCTCCCAGGACGCCTCCGCCGAGGCCAAGACGGCGGTCAAGCTCGCCGACGAGGCCGAAGCTCACGCCAAGGACGCCAAGACCCAGGCCGACGCCGCCAACAAGGAAGCCGGCAACGCACTCGCAGCCGCCGCAAAGGCCGCCGGCTACGCCCACGTCACCGCCCAGGCGGCCGTGGACGCCGGTGAAGCGGCCAAGCAGGTCGCCAACCCTGCCAACGACGCGATCCAGCTCGGCTCCCCGTACGTCGACACCGACTCGGCCGCCGGCCTCGTCGTCCTGACCGGGCAGAACTCCAAGACGATCGCCGAGCAGCAGCAGGCGGTCGCCGACGCGCACGCCAAGAACGCCGCCGCCGAGGCCGACGCGGCGAAGAACCTCGCCGACCAGGCCAAGGGCGACGCCAAGGAGGCCTACCAGCACGCGGCCAACGCCGCCCAGTACGCGGCCGACGCCCGCGCCTACTCCAAGGACGCCCTCGGCTACGCCGCCGACGCCGCCAAGGCCGCATCCGCGGCCGCAGCGTCACTGGCCCGCACCATCGACTACGACAACCAGGCCACCGCCGACGCCGCAGCCGCCGACAAGGCCGCCGGCAACGCCGAGGGCTACGCCAAGGACGCCCGCGACAGCGCCGACGCCGCCGAACTCGACGCCTCCGCCGCCCGCGCCGCCGCCACCCAGGCCGAACAGGACGCCAAGGACGCCCGAGCGGCAGCCGACCGCGCCGACGCCGCCGCCACCGAAGCCGAACAGGCCGCCAAGGACGCCGACAAGTACGCCAAGGAGGCACAGGACGCGGCCGACAGGGCGGAAAGGGCGGAGGCCAACAAGGAGGCGTCCAAGGGGTCCGGTACGGGCATTCCCGGTGTGTTCGCCGTCCCGGACGAGTCCACCGTCCAGATCGTCAGCTCCAAGCAGATCGGCACGTGCCCCGGGATGCCGGAAGCGGCCATCAAGGGCTGCGACGCGGCGTACGACCTGGTCGTCACCTACGAGGCCGACTTCTACCTGTGCACGGATCAGAATGCGCAGGCCACCGCGGACGGCTGCCCGAAGTCGGCGTGGCAGTTCCTTCAGCGGACAACGCTGAAGAACGTCAAGATCGACAACTGGCAGCACCACTTCTCCGGCAAGGACATCGTCCGCGCCGGGTGGCAGAGCCTCTTCGGTGACGTGGCCGGATCGATCCTGTTCTCCTTCTTCGCCGAAGACATGATGGACTGCCTCCACGGCAGCGCCAGCGGCTGCGCCTGGGCCTACGCGACCTACGTCCCGGTGGAAGGCGTACTCAGCGAGATCAGCAAGGCTGTCCAGGCGGTGGACGCCTCCATGAGACTGGACATCGGCTTCGCCGACGCCTACAAGGGCTTGCGTGCCGCCGGGCTGTCGGAAGAGGCCGTCGCCGGCATCATCAGTAAGGCGTTTCAGAAGCTGCGCGGACTCTGCCTGAAGGGCGGCCTCCCCGCCGGAGCAGGCGCACTGCTGGCCGGTGGAACGACCAATGGTCCGAAGCTCGGCATCACCAGCTCGGCTGCCAGAAGCGGGCCCGGGTGCGGAAGCTTGTGGATTTCGGGCGATAGGCTTCCGCATCACTACATGTCGCTGAACAACGAGGGAGTCATGCATGCTGTCGACTTCGGCATCAAGGGCCCTTACAACAAGGTGAATGCACAGGCATTCATCGTCACGATCGAGCAGTTCGTGAAGAACCCGGGAACACGGCAGATCAAGGGCACGTTCAGGGGCCAGGAAGCCATTCACTTCGTGGACGACACAGGGCTGCACGCCTCATTCGCCACAGACGGCCCGAACGTTGGGGAGTATCTCGGAGGGTGGCGATCCACAGGGGATCAGCTCACCTACCTGCTGCGGGATGGGAAGCTCTAGAGATAGAGCGTCGGGACGAAAGCACGATCCGAAGAGAGATCTCCGTGAAGATTGAGTTGACAGATGACCAGGCGCTCGTCCTGTCCGACTGGATGAGTCGCGTCATGCATCGGGCGGAATTCTCGGCGATTGTCGATGACCGCGCCGTCTGGTCTGCTCTGTTGAAGATCAATGGGACGCTGGAAACACAATTGTCATCGATCTTCGATTCCTCCTACTCTGACCAGTTGGCAGCCGCTCGCCAGCGGCTGATCAGCGAGCTTGGGGAATTCGGCGAACAGTGATGTGACACATGTGCCGCCAAGCCCGGGTCTCCGGCATGACGGCGCCGTCAGCAGGCAACTGACCGGCTTGAGCGCGATTCTCGCCCCCGAGGTCGCGTACAAGCCGGTCAGCGTAGTTGGGGAGTACCCTCCGTACGTCACTCCGGTGACCGGGCTCCCCCCCCCGCTGGAGCGGGTGGTCACCGACCGGATGCCCGCTCCCGCCCACACGTGACGCACCCCACCCCGCACCCCCGTTCAAACTCCGTTAACAATGGACTGTGATCTCACCGGTCTCCTCGATGCCCCGGAGCGCCCACCGGCCCAAGCCGGAGGCGACTCCCTACGTCGACCTCACCCGTACCGAGTGGAGCGCGCTGCGCGACAAGACTCCGCTGCCGCTCACCGCTGAAGAGGTCGAGAAGGTCCGCGGCCTCGGCGACGTCATCGACCTCGACGAGGTGCGGGACATCTACCTCCCGCTCTCCCGCCTCCTCAACCTCTACGTCGGCGCCACGGACGGGCTCAGAAGCGCCCTGAACACCTTCCTGGGCGAGGGGGGCTCCCAGTCCGGCACGCCCTTCGTGATAGGGATCGCCGGATCCGTCGCGTGCGGCAAGTCGACCGTCGCCCGTCTGCTCCAGGCCCTCCTGTCCCGCTGGCCCGAGCACCCGCGCGTGGAGCGGGTCACGACCGACGGCTTCCTGCTGCCGACCAAGGAGCTCCAGGCCCGCGGACTGATGTCGCGCAAGGGATTCCCCGAGTCGTACGACCGCCGGGCGCTGACCCGGTTCGTCGCCGACATCAAGGCGGGCAAGGACGAGGTCACCGCCCCCGTCTACTCCCACCTCATCTACGACATCGTCCCGGGCGAGAAGCTCGTCGTACGCCGGCCCGACATCCTGATCGTCGAGGGCCTCAACGTCCTGCAGCCCGCCCTCCCCGGCAAGGACGGCCGCACCCGCGTCGGCCTCGCCGACTACTTCGACTTCAGCGTGTACGTCGACGCGAACGCCGACGACGTCGAGAGCTGGTACCTCAACCGCTTCAAGAAGCTGCGCCAGACGGCCTTCCAGGACCCGTCCTCGTACTTCCGCAAGTGGACCCAGGTCTCCGAGGAGGAGGCCCTCGACTACGCGCGCACCCAGTGGCGCACGATCAACAAGCCCAACCTGGTCGAGAACATCGCCCCCACCCGCGGCCGCGCCACCCTCGTCGTCCGCAAGGGCCCGGACCACAAGGTCCAGCGGCTGCGCCTGCGCAAGCTGTGACATGTTCATGGGCGCCTGTTAAAAAGGCGCCATGCTGCATCTGCGCCTGATCACTCCCGCCGAGACGACGGACGAGGTGGTGCGACTGATCGAGAAGACGGTCGGAACCGCCCACCTCGTCGTGCTGCCGACGGCCGCCCGCAACCCCGTCGGGGACGTCGTCATGTGCGATGTGGCACGCGAGGCGGGGGACGAACTCATCGGCGGGCTGCGCCGGTTGGGGCTGGACGAGACCGGCTCGATCGCCGTGGAGGACATCGACCTCACGCTGTCCCGCCGCGCCGACAAGGCCGAGGAGGAGGCACCGGGCGAGGGCGCGGACGCGGTGCTGTGGGAGGGCCTGACCGAGGCCACCCACGAAGAGTCGACGCTGTCGGTCACCTACATCGCCTTCATCACCCTGGCCACGATGATCGCGGCCTGCGGCGTCGTACTGGACAACGCGATCCTGATCGTGGGCGCGATGGCGGTGGGCCCGGAGTTCGGTCCGCTGGCCGGCCTCTGCACCGCCCTCGTGCGGCGGCGCCCGCACCTCGCGCTGCGCTCACTGATCGCGCTGCTCGTGGGCTTCGCCGTGGCGATGGCGGTGACGGTCGGCTTCACCCACTTCATGGACGCCATCGACCTCTTCCACCGGTCCGACCTGGAGGGCGATCGCCCCAACACGGCGTTCGTCTACGCCCCCGACGCCTTCTCGTTCATCGTCGCGGTCCTGGCCGGCATCGCCGGCACCCTGTCCCTGACCTCCGCCAAGTCGGGCGCCCTGGTGGGCGTGGCCATCTCGGTGACGACGGTCCCGGCCGCCGCCAACGCGGCCGTGGCCCTCGCCTACGGTGACACGGAGCAGACGGCCGGCTCGACGTACCAGCTCCTGCTGAACCTGCTGGGCATCGTGCTGGCAGGCGCCCTCACGCTCCTGGCCCAGAAGTGGTTCTGGGCCAGGCAGAGGGCGCAGAGGGAAGTGCTCTAGCCGAGGGCCGACTTCACCGCGTCGGCCAGCCGCCCGGCGACCGACCGGGCCTGTTCGATGTCCGCCGCCTCGACCATCACGCGGACCAGGGGCTCCGTGCCCGAGGGACGCAGCAGCACCCGCCCGGTGGAGCCCAGCTCCCGCTCCGCCTCGGCGACGGCGGTGGCCAGGTCGGCGGACGTCTTCACACGGGACTTGTCCACGTCCGGCACGTTGATGAGGACCTGCGGCAGGCGCTCCATGACGGCGGCCAGCTCCCGCAGCGTACGACCCGTCTGCGCCACCCGCGCCGCCAGCAGCAGCCCGGTCAGCGTGCCGTCACCGGTGGTCGCGTGGTCGAGGATGATCACGTGCCCGGACTGCTCACCGCCCAGGGCGTACCCGTGCTCCTTCATCTCCTCCAGCACGTACCGGTCGCCCACGGCGGTCTGCACCAGGTGGATCCCCGCCCGCTCCATCGCCAGCTTGAAGCCCAGGTTGGACATCACGGTCGCGACCACGGTGTCGGAGCGCAGCTCGGAGCGCTCCTGCAGCGCCAGCGCGAGCACGGCCAGGATCTGGTCGCCGTCCACCTCGTCGCCGGTGTGATCCACGGCCAGGCAGCGGTCGGCGTCACCGTCGTGCGCGATGCCGAAGTCCGCGCCGTGCTCGCGCACCGCGGCCTTCAGCTGGTCCAGGTGGGTGGAGCCGCAGCCGTCGTTGATGTTGAGCCCGTCCGGCTCGGCACCGATCGTGACGACCTGGGCGCCGGCCCGCGAGAACACCTCCGGCGAGACCCCCGCGGCCGCACCGTGTGCCTCGTCCAGGACGATCTTCAGGCCGTCGAGACGGTTCGGCAGCGCCGCCAGCAGATGGCCGACGTACTGCTCGAAGCCCTCTTCGTAGGACCGCACGCGGCCGACCCCGGCACCGGTGGGACGCTCCCAGGGCTCGCCGTGGCGGTGGGACTCGTACACGGCCTCGATCTTGTCCTCGAGCTCGTCGGCGAGTTTGTGGCCGCCGCGGGCGAAGAACTTGATGCCGTTGTCCGGCATGGCGTTGTGGCTGGCCGAGAGCATCACGCCCAGGTCCGCGCCGAGCGCGCCGGTCAGGTACGCCACCGCCGGCGTCGGCAGGACGCCCACGGTCAGCACGTCCACCCCGGCGCTGGCCAGGCCCGCGACCACGGCGGCCTGCAGGAACTCTCCGGACGCACGCGGGTCCCGTCCGACCACCGCCGTCGGCCTGTGGCCCTCGAAGGTGCCCGCCTCGGCCAGCACATGCGCCGCCGCCACGGACAGGCCGAGCGCCATCTCGGCGGTCAGGTCCGCGTTGGCGACACCGCGCACGCCGTCCGTACCGAAGAGTCGTCCCACGTGTCCTCCAGGGGAAGCGTCATTGCTGCCGGGAATGATGGCAGACGGCTGAACATCCGATCACACCAGCCTTTGAGCGTCTTGTGTCGTTATACGCCCTTGGCCGGGATAAACGAACGCCCCGACGGCACATGTGGCGTGCCGCCGGGGCGTTCGGAGTACGAGCAGGCAGCTGCTGATTAGCGCTTGCTGTACTGCGGAGCCTTGCGGGCCTTCTTCAGACCGGCCTTCTTGCGCTCGACCGCACGGTCGTCGCGGCGGAGGAAGCCGGCCTTCTTGAGCGGGCCGCGGTTGTTGTCGACGTCGGCCTCGTTCAGCGCACGGGCGACACCGAGACGGAGCGCACCGGCCTGACCGGAGACACCGCCACCCGCGATGCGGGCGATGACGTCGTAGCGGCCCTCGAGCTCGAGCACCTTGAAGGGCTCGTTGACTTCCTGCTGGTGCACCTTGTTCGGGAAGTAGTCCTCGAGGGTGCGACCGTTGATCTTCCACTTGCCGGTGCCCGGAACGATCCGGACGCGGGCGATGGCGTTCTTGCGACGGCCCAGGCCGGCAGCCGGCTGGGGCTCACCGAAGCGCGAGGCGAGGGACTCGGAGGTGTACTCACCCTCCACCGGAACCTCGGACTCGGTGGTGTAGCTGTCGATGTCAAGCTCTTCGAGCGGCTGCTCGGCAGTGGTCTCGGCCACGATTCTCCTCAGATTCTGTTCAGTCTTAGGGGGTGGCCGGACTTACTGCGCGACCTGGGTGATCTCGAACGGCACCGGCTGCTGGGCAGCGTGCGGGTGCTGGTCACCCTTGTAGACCTTCAGCTTCGACAGCATCTGACGGCCGAGGGTGTTCTTCGGGAGCATGCCCTTGACGGCCTTCTCGATGGCCTTCTCGGGGTTCTTGTCGAGCAGCTCGTCGTAACGGACGGAGCGCAGACCACCCGGGTAGCCGGAGTGGCGGTACGCCATCTTCTGGGTCCGCTTGTTGCCGGACAGGTGCACCTTGTCGGCGTTGATGATGATGACGAAGTCACCAGCGTCGACGTGCGGCGCGTAGATCGGCTTGTGCTTGCCCCGGAGAAGGGTGGCGGCGGTGGTGGCGAGACGACCCAGGACAACGTCCTGAGCGTCGATGACGTGCCACTGGCGCGTCACATCGCCGGGCTTGGGGCTGTACGTACGCACGGTTCGTAGCCTTCGCTTCGAGTGAATGGTCCTGAACAGGTCACCGAAACGATCACGACAGCCTCGACCGCACCGCGGTGACGCAAACCGCGTGCTGATCGCTGGTCATCGGCCCGGTGGACCGGTGTAAGGGCCCGTCCCGTGAGAATGAGCAAGCCAATACACAACGAAGAAGCAGATTACCTGGGCGCCCCCGGCAGGGTCAAAACGAGGCCCTTCCCCCTCATGTCGACGGACAAACGAGGCATGCCGACCGAGGCACTCCAGCACCCCCGGCCCCCCGTCTAAGATGCGCCCCATGAGTTACGGGCAGGGGGGACCCCAGTCTCAGTGGGATCCCTGGAAACCTAATTCCCAGCAGCCGTGGAGCAGCGGGGGCGACGACGGTACTCCGGACTGGGCCGCGCTGGCGGAGGCCTCGGAGACCCGGAACAAGCGTCGCAGGCTGTTGTTCATCGGCGGCGGCGCGCTGGCCACGATCGCGATCGGCACCGCCGTCGCGATGGCCGTCGTGTCCGCGAACGGCAGCAACAAGGCCTCGGGCAACCCCACCAACCTGCCCGCCAGCGCCTCCCTGCCGAGCGGCACGGCGACGGCGCCGTCCTTCGCCCCGACCAGCGCCCCGCCGCCGTTGGACCCGAAGGACTTCATATCCAGCGCGAAGAAGGACACCGCGCCGCTGAGCGCCGAGACGCTGTTCCCGGGCACCCAGCTGACCATGGGCAGCACGGTGTACAAGAAGGGCGCCACCGCGGACACGAAGAACTGCGCCTCCGCCGCCGACGCGACCCTGCCCAAGATCCTCACCGCGAACGGCTGCACCCGCGTGATCCGCGCCACCTACACCAAGGACGGCATCGCGGTCACCGTCGGCGTCGCCGTCTTCGACACCGCGGCCCAGACGGCGAAGGCCAAGTCCCAGACCGACGACAAGAGCATCGTGCGCTCGCTGCCCGGCAAGGGCGTCAAGTCCTTCTGCGACGGCGCGATCTGCTTCTCGACCCGCAACGCCGTCGGCCGCTACGGCTACTTCACGATCACCGGCTTCACGAACGGCAAGAACGTCACCAAGAAGGACACCAAGGCCTTCGCGGTCAGCGACGACCTGCAGGAGTTCACCTTCCGCCAGATCTGGCGCCGCGGCGAGGCCCAGGCCTCGGCCGCAGCGAACCAGTAGGTCTCAGCAGCACCCCGCCGTCGGAAGCGAGCGCTTGTTCCGGGCCTCCTTGTTCCGGGCGGCCAGCAGCTCGTCGGCGGGGTAACCGACCTCCTCCAGGGTCAGCCCGTGCGGTCGTACGACGTGCACGGCTGAGTCGCGCACCCCCGCGGCCAGCACCTTCCCGGGCCACTCGGGGCCCCGGTGGCCGTCGCCGACGAACAGCAGCGCGCCGATCAGCGAGCGCACCATGTTGTGACAGAACGCGTCGGCCCGCACGGTCGCGGTGATGATCCCGTCCGCACCCCGCTCCAGACTCAGCTCCTGGAGGGTACGGATCGTCGTCGCACCCTCCCGCTTCTTGCAGTACGCGGCGAAGTCGTGCTCGCCGAGCAGCGCCCGCGCGGCCTGGTTCATGGCGTCGACGTCGAGCGGCCAGTCGTGCCACAGGACGTGGTTGCGCAGGAGCGGGTCGACACCCCCGGGGTTGTCCGTCACCCGGTACGCATAGCGCCGCCAGACGGCCGAGAAACGGGCGTTGAAGCCGCTGGGCGCCTCCCTGAGGGCCCACACCCGCACGTCCTTGGACAGACGCCCGGCGAGCCGCTTGAGCAGCTTCTCGTGGTGCTCGCGCCACACCCCCTCGGGCAGGTCCACGTGCGCCACCTGGCCGCGCGCGTGCACCCCGGCGTCGGTGCGTCCCGCGACGGTCAGCTCGTACGTCTCCCGCGACCGCGTCACCGTGCGCAGTGCGTCCTCGATCTCGCCCTGCACGGTCCGCCGGCCACCGGCCTGCTTGGCCCACCCGGAGAAATCGGTGCCGTCGTAGGACAGGTCGAGGCGGACACGGACGTACCCGGGCTGTACTTCGTCACTCACGCGGGAATCCTCTCAGGACAGATCCCTTCGAAAAAAACGCGGAAGCGGGCCCGCCCCGAAGGGCGAACCCGCTTCCAGCGTCAGGCAGAGCCTCAGGCGTCCTTGACGGGACTACTCAGCCGCTTCCGCGGAGGGCTCGGCCGGAGCCTCGGTCTCCTCGACCTGGGTCTCCTCGGCCTTGGCCTCCTCGGCCTCCTTGACCGCACGCTTGGTGGCGGCCTCGGCCTCACCGGTCGCCTGCTGGGCAACCGTCAGCGCCTCGACCAGCTCGATGACAGCCATGGGCGCGTTGTCGCCACGGCGGTTACCGATCTTGGTGATGCGGGTGTAGCCACCGGGACGGTTCTCGTACCGCGGGCCGATCTCGGTGAAGAGCGTGTGGACGACGCTCTTGTCCGTGATGACCTGGAGCACCTGACGGCGGTTGTGAAGGTCGCCCTTCTTCGCCTTGGTGACCAGACGCTCGGCGTACGGGCGCAGGCGGCGGGCCTTCGCCTCGGTGGTGGTGATGCGGCCGTGCTCGAAGAGGCTCTTCGCCAGGTTCGCGAGGAGCAGCTTCTCGTGCGCGGCGCTGCCGCCCAGACGGGCACCCTTGGTGGGCTTCGGCATTGTTCTTCTCCTGTGTGTCTGCCCCGGCCGTGTCAGGTACCGGGGTCAGTATCTGAGCAGACGGTTGTCTGTCAGAGATCCGGGGGTCTCGGCGAGACCCCCGGAGGTGGACCGATCAGTACTGCTCGGTCTCCACGAAACCCGCGTCCGCGTCGTCGTCGGCGCCGAAGGCGTCGGCAGCGGCCGTGGGGTCGAATCCGGGCGGGCTGTCCTTGAGGGCCAGGCCCATGCCGGCCAGCTTCGCCTTGACCTCGTCGATGGACTTCGCACCGAAGTTGCGGATGTCCAGGAGGTCGGCCTCGGAGCGCGCGACCAGCTCACCCACGGAGTGGATGCCCTCACGCTTGAGGCAGTTGTACGAGCGGACGGTCAGCTCGAGCTCCTCGATCGGGAGCGCGAGGTCGGCCGCCAGCGCGGCGTCCGTCGGGGACGGACCCATGTCGATGCCCTCGGCGTCGATGTTCAGCTCGCGGGCGAGACCGAACAGCTCGACCAGGGTCTTACCGGCGGAGGCCATGGCGTCACGGGGACGCATCGCCTGCTTGGTCTCGACGTCGACGATCAGCTTGTCGAAGTCGGTGCGCTGCTCGACACGCGTGGCCTCGACCTTGTACGTGACCTTCAGAACCGGCGAGTAGATGGAGTCGACCGGGATACGGCCGATCTCCTGGCCCACCTGCTTGTTCTGCACGGCGGAGACGTAGCCGCGACCGCGCTCGACGGTCAGCTCCATCTCCAGCTTGCCCTTGCCGTTGAGCGTGGCGAGGACGAGGTCGGGGTTGTGCACCTCGACACCGGCCGGGGGCGCGATGTCGGCGGCGGTGACCAGACCCGGGCCCTGCTTGCGCAGGTACATCACGACCGGCTCGTCGTGCTCCGAGGAGACGACCAGCTGCTTGATGTTGAGGATCAGGTCGGTGACGTCCTCCTTGACGCCCGGCACGGTGGTGAACTCGTGCAGGACGCCGTCGATGCGGATGCTGGTGACAGCAGCGCCGGGGATCGACGACAGGAGGGTGCGGCGGAGGGAGTTGCCGAGGGTGTAGCCGAAGCCCGGCTCCAGCGGCTCGATCACGAACCGGGAGCGGAACTCGTCGACGACCTCTTCGGTCAACGAGGGACGCTGAGCGATCAGCATGTGTGGATCAGATCCTTCTTTCGTGGACGCCCGCTATTTGACGCCCGACGGAAACCGCGCCCATGAAAAGCGCGGGTACTGCAAGGGTACGGGCGGCACGACCCGAAGGAGCCGTACCGCCCGAAACCGCTGTCTGCTCGAAGCAGCCGTGCGTCAGACGCGACGACGCTTCGGCGGACGGCAGCCGTTGTGCGGGGTCGGGGTGACGTCCTGGATGGAGCCGACCTCGAGGCCCGTGGCCTGCAGGGAGCGGATCGCGGTCTCACGACCGGAGCCCGGGCCCTTGACGAACACGTCGACCTTGCGCATGCCGTGCTCCTGGGCGCGGCGGGCAGCCGACTCGGCGGCCATCTGCGCGGCGAACGGCGTGGACTTCCGGGAGCCCTTGAAGCCGACGTGGCCGGCGGAGGCCCAGGAGATCACGTTGCCGGACGGGTCCGTGATCGACACGATCGTGTTGTTGAACGTGCTCTTGATGTGCGCGTGGCCGTGAGCGACGTTCTTCTTTTCCTTGCGGCGCACCTTCTTGGCAGCGCCCTGACGTCCCTTGGGGGGCATCTACTAACTCCTACGGGAGGTGGTCGGTCCTACAGCGAAGACCGTGGACTGAGGTCCGCTGCGGACTACTTCTTGCCCGGCTTCTTCTTGCCGGCGATGGCGCGACGCGGGCCCTTGCGGGTGCGGGCGTTGGTGCTGGTGCGCTGACCGCGGACGGGCAGACCGCGGCGGTGCCGCAGACCCTGGTAGCAGCCGATCTCGACCTTGCGGCGGATGTCGGCCTGGATCTCGCGACGGAGGTCACCCTCGGTCTTGATGTTGTTGTCGACGTACTCGCGAATGGCGACCAGCTGCTCTTCGGTCAGGTCGCGAACGCGGGTGTTCGGGTCGATGCCGGTCTCGGCCAGCGTCTGCTGGGACAGAGTCCGGCCGATGCCGAACACGTAGGTGAGGGCGACCTCCACGCGCTTTTCGCGCGGGATGTCAACACCGGAAACGCGTGCCATTCAATGGCTCCAGTTGATCTTCGGAGGTCTTCCGCAGAACCGACTCCCAGCCGCCGTACGAGGTACGAACTGGGTCCCCGGCCTCCGAACCGGGGGTGTCGAGCCACAGTGGACTCGGGCCCTGCGTATGAACAAATTCAGCTTGCGTCGCGCGAATCTCTGCGATGGATGCAGAGGGATCGGTCGTGCGTCAGCCCTGGCGCTGCTTGTGGCGCGGGTTCTCGCAGATGACCATGACCCGACCGTGACGGCGGATCACCCTGCACTTGTCGCAGATCTTCTTGACGCTCGGCTTGACCTTCATGGGATTGAGGTTCTCCGGGTCAGTGCCACCACCCCGCCGGAGCGGGATGCGGGCAAGATCTACTTGTAGCGGTAGACGATCCGGCCACGCGTCAGGTCGTACGGAGACAGCTCCACCACGACCCGGTCGTCAGGGAGGATGCGGATGTAGTGCATACGCATCTTGCCGCTGATGTGTGCCAGGACCTGGTGGCCGTTCTGGAGCTCGACCTTGAACATGGCGTTCGGCAGAGACTCGACGACAGTGCCCTCGATCTCGATGGCACCTTGCTTCTTGGCCACGCTTCGCCCTTCGAATCGACTACCTTGATCGACTCTCTCGCTTCCCTAAAGGGCGCATGCGGACATGCGGGTGCACGAGAGCCGACGAGTCAGTCTACGTCAGCGCACCCGGAAACACGAATCGAGGGAATCTGCCCCATGCAGAAGATCGTCATGCAAGGGGGTCGGGAGCGGCCACGATCCCGTGCTCGGCCAGCTTGGCCTTGCCGCCGTCGAGGGCCGTCAGCACCAGCGGGCCCTCCTCGGTCAGCGCGACCGAGTGTTCCCAGTGGGAGGACCAGCTGCCGTCGGTCGTGATGACCGTCCAGTCGTCCTCGAGGACCTCGGTCCGCGGGGTGCCGAGGGAGACCATCGGCTCGATCGCGAGGCAGAAGCCGGGGACCAGCTTGGGGCCCTTGCCGCGGCGGCGGTCGACGTAGTTCAGCAGGTGCGGGTCCATGTGCATCTCGGTGCCGATGCCGTGGCCGCCGTAGTCCTCGATGATGCCGTAGCGGCCGCCGCCCGGCTTGGGCTGGCGGCGGATGTACGTCTCGATGGCCCGGGAGACGTCGACGAGACGGCTGCCCTGCTTCATGGCCGCGATACCGGCCCACATCGACTCCTCGGTCACCCGGGAGAGTTCGATCAGCTCCGGAGCGTGACCCGAGCCCACGAAGGCGGTGTACGCGGCGTCGCCGTGCCAGCCGTCGACGATCGCGCCGCAGTCGATGGAGATGACGTCGCCGTCCTTCAGGACGACGTCGTCGGAGGGGATGCCGTGGACCACGACGTCGTTGACCGAGGTGCAGATCGTCGCCGGGAAACCGCCGTAGCCGAGGAAGTTCGACTTTGCGCCGTGCTCGGCGAGCACCTTGCGGGCGACCTCGTCCAGGTCCTTGGTGCTGGCGCCGGGGACGGCGACTTCGCGAGTGGCCGCGTGGATGGCGGCTACGACCAGGCCCGCCGCACGCATCTTGGCGATCTGCTCGGGGGTCTTGATCTGCACCATGGGGGGCCTGCGCTCTCCGTCACTCACGTCGACTGGGTTACCTACACAACACTACGGCCGCGGCGCCCGGGCGGGCACCGCGGCCGGAAGGACCGCGATCTACTTGTTCTCGGCCTTCTCGCGCTTGAGCGCTTCCAGCGCCCGCTGCGTGATCTCGTCCACCGGACCCAGGGAGGAGATCGTCACGACCAGGCCCTGCGCCTTGTAGTAGTCGATGATCGGCTCGGTCTGGGTGTGGTAGACCTCCAGCCGCGTACGGACGGTCTCCTCGGAGTCGTCGTCGCGCTGGTAGAGCTCACCGCCGCAGACGTCGCACACGCCCTCCTGCTTCGGCGGGCTGTACGTCACGTGGAAGACGTGGGACGAGTCGTTGCGGCAGATGCGCCGGCCGGCGATCCGCTTGACGACCTCCTCCTCCGGGACCTCCAGGTCCAGGACGGCGTCCAGCTTGATGCCCTCTTCGTCCAGCAGCCGGTCCAGCGCCTCGGCCTGCGAGACGTTGCGCGGGAAGCCGTCCAGCAGGAAGCCGTTCTCCGCGTCCGCCTGCTCCATGCGGTCCTTGGCCATCGCGATGGTGACCTCGTCGGGTACGAGGTTGCCGGCGTCCATGTAGGACTTCGCGAGCTTGCCCAGCTCGGTCTGTCGGCTGATGTTGGCCCGGAACAGGTCACCGGTGGAGATGTGCGGGATGGCCAGCTTCTCTGCGAGCCGGACGGCTTGCGTTCCCTTACCGGCACCGGGCGGCCCGACGAGGACGATACGCATCAGCGGAGGAACCCTTCGTAATTGCGCTGCTGGAGCTGGCTCTCGATCTGCTTCACCGTCTCGAGACCGACACCCACGATGATCAGGATGCTGGTGCCGCCAAACGGGAAGTTCCCGCTTGCGTTGAAGCCAACCAACGCCATTGTCGGTACGAGAGCGATCACTCCCAGATACAGCGAACCCGGCCAGGTGATCCGGTTGAGCACGTAGCTCAGGTACTCAGCGGTCGGTCGGCCAGCCCGGATGCCCGGGATGAAGCCACCATACTTCTTCATGTTGTCGGCGACTTCCTCGGGGTTGAAGGAGATCGCCACGTAGAAGAACGCGAAGAAAACGATGAGCAAGAAGTACAGAGTGATGTAAATCGGGTGGTCGCCCTTGGTCAGGTTGTTCTGGACCCACTGCTTCCAGCCCGAGTTGCCCCCGGAGAACTGGGCCACCAGCGCCGGAATGTAGAGCAGCGACGAGGCGAAGATGACGGGAATCACACCCGCCTGGTTCACCTTGAGCGGGATGTACGTGGACGTACCACCGTAGGAACGACGACCGATCATGCGCTTCGCGTACTGCACCGGGATACGGCGCTGGGCCTGCTCCACGAAGACGACGAGCGCGACCATGACCAGGCCGACCAGGATGACCGTGCCGAACTCGATCCAGCCGCCGGCCAGGGAGCCCTGCTTCTTGATGGCCCACAGCGCGGACGGGAAGGTCGCGGCGATCGAGATGAACATCAGGATCGACATGCCGTTGCCGATACCGCGGTCGGTGATCAGCTCACCGAGCCACATCACGACGCCCGTACCGGCGGTCATCGTGACCACCATGGTGATCGTGGTGAAGATCGCCTGGTCCGGGACGATCGAGTTGGCGACCGGGCAGCCGTTGAACAGTGCGCCGCTGCGGGCGGTGGCCACCAGGCCGGTGCCCTGCAGGATGGCCAGCGCCACCGTCAGGTAACGGGTGTACTGCGTGATCTTCGCCGTACCCGCCTGGCCCTCCTTCTTCAGGGCTTCCAGGCGCGGGATGACCACGGTCAGCAGCTGCAGGATGATGCTCGCCGTGATGTACGGCATGATCCCGAGCGCGAAGATCGTGATCTGCAGCAGCGCGCCACCGCTGAACATGTTGACCAGTCCGAAGAGGCCCTGGTTGGCGGACGCCTCGTCCATGCACTGCTGGACGGCCTTGTAGTTGACGCCCGGAATCGGTACGTGGGTGCCGACCCGGTAGATCACGATGATGCCCAGCGTGAACAGCAGCTTCTTGCGCAGGTCGGGCGTCCTGAACGCCCGGGCGAACGCGGTGAGCACGGTGCCTCCTGCGACCCCCGCGCAACTGCGTCAAGGGTGACGGTCTTGAGGTTCGACGGATACAGAACGACGGATACAGAAAAAGAACAGTGCAGGCCACCTTACCGGCGACACTGCCTCCCCCGGAACGACCAACCGGGGATACCCCATTGTGAGGTATCCCCGGTCGGGATCGTCTACGTCATCGAGGCGCCTGAAAGAATCAGACGAGCTCGGTGACCGTACCGCCGGCGGCGGTGATCTTCTCCTTGGCGGAGCCGGAGACGGCGTCGACCGTCACCTGCAGCGCCACGGAGATCTCGCCCTGGCCGAGGACCTTGACGAGGCTGTTCTTGCGAACGGCACCCTTGGCCACCAGACCCTCGACCGTGACCTCGCCACCCTCGGGGTAGAGCGCGGCCAGCTTGTCGAGGTTCACGACCTGGAACTCGGTCTTGAACGGGTTCTTGAAGCCCTTCAGCTTCGGGAGGCGCATGTGGAGCGGCATCTGGCCACCCTCGAAGCGCTCCGGAACCTGGTAACGGGCCTTCGTACCCTTGGTACCACGACCGGCCGTCTTACCCTTCGACGCCTCACCACGACCGACACGGGTCTTGGCGGTCTTGGCGCCCGGGGCGGGACGGAGGTTGTGGATCTTGAGCGGGTTCTGCTCCGCCATGATCAGTCGACCTCCTCGACCGTCACGAGGTGGCGGACGGTGTGCACCATGCCGCGGAACTCGGGGCGGTCCTCCTTGACGACCTGCGTGTTGATGCCCTTGAGACCAAGGGAGCGCAGGGTGTCGCGGTGGTTCTGCTTGCTACCGATGTAGGACTTGACCTGCGTGATCTTCAGCTGAGCCATCACGCACCCGCCCCGGCACGCGCACGCAGCAGAGCCGCGGGAGCGACGTCCTCGAGAGGCAGACCACGGCGGGCCGCGACCTCCTCGGGACGCTGCAGGCCCTTCAGGGCCTCCACGGTCGCGTGCACGATGTTGATCGCGTTGTCGGAGCCGAGCGACTTCGACAGGATGTCGTGGATACCGGCGCACTCGAGCACGGCACGCACCGGACCACCGGCGATAACACCGGTACCGGGGGACGCGGGCTTGAGCAGCACGACGCCGGCAGCCTTCTCACCCTGGATCGGGTGCGGGATGGTGCCCTGGATACGGGGGACCTTGAAGAAGTGCTTCTTGGCCTCCTCAACGCCCTTGGCGATGGCGGCCGGCACCTCCTTGGCCTTGCCGTAACCGACACCCACGGTGCCGTCACCGTCGCCCACCACGACCAGCGCGGTGAAGCTGAAGCGACGACCACCCTTCACAACCTTGGCGACGCGGTTGATCGCGACAACGCGCTCAACGTACGCGGTCTTCTCGGCGGCAGCAGCGCCGCCGTCACGGCCCTTCCGGTCCCGCCGCTCGCCGCCACCGGCACCGCCACCGCGGCGCTGGGGTCCAGCCATTGGAATTACCTCTCTCTGTTTCCGCTAGCTACGGCAGGCTCAGAACTTGAGCCCGGCTTCGCGGGCGGCGTCCGCCAGGGCGGCGATGCGCCCGGCGTACTGGTTGCCACCACGGTCGAACACGACAGCCTCGACACCGGCGGCCTTGGCACGCTCGGCGACCAGGGCGCCGACCTGCTTGGCCTGCGAGGACTTGTCGCCCTCGCCACCGCGGACGGACGCGTCCAGGGTGGACGCGGACGCCAGGGTGTGGCCCTTGAGGTCGTCGATCACCTGCGCCACGATGTGGCGGTTGGAGCGGGTCACGACCAGACGGGGACGCTCCGCCGTACCGGAGATCCGCTTGCGGATCCGGATGTGACGGCGCTTGATCGCGGCGCGCTTGTAGGCGTCGCCCTTGAGGATCTTCTGCCCGTATGCCATGGCTTACTTACCCGCCTTTCCGACCTTGCGGCGGATGACTTCGCCCTCGTACTTGACGCCCTTGGCCTTGTACGGGTCAGGCTTGCGCAGCTTGCGGATGTTGGCCGCAACCTCGCCGACCTTCTGCTTGTCGATGCCCTCGACCTGGAAGCGGGTCGGGGTCTCCACCTTGAAGGTGATGCCCTCGGGCGCCTCGACGGTGATCGGGTGGCTGTAGCCGAGCGCGAACTCGAGGTTCGAGCCCTTGGCCGTGACGCGGTAACCGACACCGCTGATCTCGAGCTTCTTCACGTAACCCTGGGTCACGCCGGTGATCATGTTCGCCACCAGCGTGCGGGACAGGCCGTGCAGGGCCTTGTTCTGACGCTCGTCGTTCGGACGGGTGACGTTCAGCACGCCGTCCTCACCCTTGACGATGTCGATCGGCGCAACGACGGTGTGGGTCAGCGTGCCCTTGGGGCCCTTGACCGAGACCGTACGGCCGTCGATGGTGACGTCCACGCCGGCGGGAACCGTGATGGGGAGCTTGCCAATACGCGACATAGCTGTTTCCTCCGTTCCCTTCCGCTACCAGACGTAGGCGAGGACTTCCCCACCCACGCCCTTCTTGCCGGCCTGCTTGTCGGTGAGGAGCCCGTGCGACGTGGAGATGATCGCCACGCCGAGGCCGCCCAGCACCTTGGGCAGGTTGGTGGACTTCGCGTACACCCGGAGACCGGGCTTGGAGATCCGCTTGATGCCCGCGATGGAGCGCTCACGGTTCGGGCCGAACTTCAGCTCGAGGACGAGGTTCTTGCCCACCTCGGCATCCTCGACGCGCCAGCCCGTGATGAAGCCCTCCTGCTGGAGGATCTCCGCGATGTGAGACTTGATCTTGGACGCCGGCATCGTCACGGAGTCGTGGTATGCCGAGTTCGCGTTCCGCAGACGCGTAAGCATGTCTGCGATCGGATCAGTCATGGTCATGAATTGGCCTTCGGCCTCTCTCGCCGGGGTTTCCTGGTGCGCCATCCCTCTCCCCGATCCGAGACGGGACGGGTGCGGCGCGGTGGACCTACGGCGTAGTAAGTCGTACGGGCGCGGCAGACGCCCAACCCCACAAGCCTACGGCATGTGGAGAAGGGCCCCTGCCGACCCAGATGCTTACCGAGAGCTTCAGGAATCCCTAAAAAGCGGGGATTACCAGGAGCTCTTGGTCACGCCCGGCAGCTCGCCACGGTGAGCCATCTCACGAAGGCACACGCGGCAGAGGCCGAACTTGCGGTACACGGAGTGCGGGCGGCCGCAGCGCTGGCAGCGGGTGTAGCCACGCACACCGAACTTGGGCTTGCGAGCAGCCTTAGCGATCAGAGCCTTCTTCGCCATCTCGCTCACGCCTCCTTGAACGGGAAGCCGAGGTGACGAAGGAGCGCGCGGCCCTCAGCGTCGTTGGTCGCCGTGGTCACCACGGTGATGTCCATACCCCGGGTGCGGTCGATCTTGTCCTGGTCGATCTCGTGGAACATGACCTGCTCCGTGAGACCGAAGGTGTAGTTGCCACGGCCGTCGAACTGCTTGGGGGACAGGCCGCGGAAGTCGCGGATGCGCGGCAGCGCGAGCGACAGGGTGCGGTCCAGGAACTCCCACATGCGGTCGCCACGGAGCGTGACGTGGGCACCGATCGGCTGGCCCTCACGCAGCTTGAACTGCGCGATGGACTTGCGGGCCTTGGTGACCTGCGGCTTCTGGCCGGTGATCGTGGTGAGGTCGCGGATGGCGCCCTCGATCAGCTTGGAGTCGCGGGCGGCGTCGCCCACACCCATGTTGACCACGATCTTGACGAGGCCGGGGATCTGCATGACGTTCTCGTACTTGAACTCGTCACGCAGCTTGCCCGCGATCTCCTCGCGGTACTTCTGCTTCAGACGCGGAGTGGTGGTGGTAGCCATCAGATGTCCTCACCCGTCCGCTTGGCAACGCGGATCTTGTTGCCCTCTTCGTCGAAGCGGTAACCGACACGCGTGACGACCTTGTTGCCGTCCTTCTCCACGACCAGCTGAACGTTGGACACGTGGATGGGGGCCTCGGTGGTCACGATGCCGCCGGCCTGGGAACCGCGAGCGGTCGGACCGGCCTTGGTGTGCTTCTTGACCCGGTTGACACCCTCGACCAGGACGCGCTCCTCGCGCGGGTAAGCGGCAATGACCTTGCCCTGCTTGCCCTTGTCCTTGCCGGTGATGACCTGGACCAGGTCGCCCTTCTTGATCTTCATGCTTACAGCACCTCCGGCGCGAGCGAGATGATCTTCATGAACTTCTTCTCGCGCAGCTCACGGCCGACCGGGCCGAAGATGCGGGTGCCGCGAGGGTCGCCGTCGTTCTTCAGAATGACGGCGGCGTTCTCGTCGAAGCGGATGTACGAGCCGTCCGGACGGCGGCGCTCCTTGACGGTGCGAACGATGACCGCCTTGACGACGTCACCCTTCTTCACGTTGCCACCGGGGATCGCGTCCTTGACGGTGGCGACGATGACGTCACCGATGCCCGCGTAGCGGCGACCGGAGCCACCGAGCACACGGATGCAAAGGATTTCCTTCGCACCAGTGTTGTCGGCGACGCGCAGTCGCGACTCCTGCTGGATCACGTCTATCTCCTGTGTGTCTGCCGGTTCCCCGGGGGCCGCTCAGCGAGCGGCCTCCGGAGCCTGGCGGAACTGTCCTGCGAGGGGTGCCCCGCAGGAGAATTACTTGGCCTTCTCGAGGATCTCGACGACGCGCCAGCGCTTCGTCGCGGACAGCGGCCGGGTCTCCATGAGGAGGACGCGGTCGCCGACACCCGCGGCGTTCTGCTCGTCGTGCGCCTTGAGCTTGTTCGTACGGCGGATGACCTTGCCGTACAGCGCGTGCTTGACGCGGTCCTCGACGGCGACGACGACGGTCTTGTCCATCTTGTCGCTGACGACGAGACCCTCACGGGTCTTGCGGAAACCGCGCGCCTCGGTGTTCTCAGTCACGTTGCTCTCGCTCATCAGGCGCTCTCCACCGTCTCGATGCCCAGCTCGCGCTCACGCATCAGGGTGTAGATCCGCGCGATGTCCTTACGGACGGCCTTGAGCCGACCGTGGTTCTCGAGCTGACCCGTCGCCGCCTGGAAGCGGAGGTTGAACAGCTCTTCCTTGGCCTCGCGGAGCTTCGCCAGAAGCTCCTCGTTGCCCAGCTCGCGCAGCTCGGACGCCTTGGTACCGGCCGACATCACGCTTCACCTGCCTCGCGCTTGACGATCCGGCACTTCATCGGCAGCTTGTGGGCCGCACGGGTCAGCGCCTCACGGGCGATCTTCTCGTTGGGGTACGACAGCTCGAACATCACGCGTCCGGGCTTGACGTTGGCGATCCACCACTCCGGAGAACCCTTACCGGAACCCATGCGGGTCTCGGCGGGCTTCTTGGTGAGCGGACGGTCCGGGTAGATGTTGATCCAGACCTTGCCACCACGCTTGATGTGACGCGTCATGGCGATACGAGCGGCCTCGATCTGGCGGTTCGTCACATACGCCGGGGTGAGCGCCTGGATGCCGTACTCGCCGAACGCAACCTGCGTTCCACCCTTGGACATACCGTTGCGCTTCGGGTGGTGCTGCTTGCGGTGCTTGACCCTACGGGGGATCAGCATTTCGGTCAGGCCTCCGTTCCGGTGCTCTCAGCCGGAGCGGACGCGGGAGCCTCGGCCTTGGGGGCCTCGGCGCCGGCAGCCTGCTGCGGCTTGCGACCGCGCCGCTCGCCACCACGGCCACCACGGGCCGGGCGGTCGGCACCGCCACGGGCCGGGCGGTTACCCGCACGGGCCGCAGCGTTCTCGGCGCGGACCTCGGCGATGTTCTTGACGTCGCCCTTGTAGATCCAGACCTTCACGCCGATGCGGCCGAAGGTCGTCTTGGCCTCGAAGAAGCCGTAGTCCACGTTCGCACGGAGCGTGTGCAGGGGCACGCGGCCCTCGCGGTAGAACTCCGAGCGGGACATCTCGGCGCCACCGAGGCGGCCGCCGCACTGGATCTTGATGCCCTTGGCGCCGGCCTTCATCGCCGACTGCATGCTCTTACGCATGGCGCGGCGGAAGGAGACGCGGGAGGAGAGCTGCTCGGCAACGGCCTGGGCCACGAGCTGAGCGTCGGTCTCGGGGTTCTTGACCTCGAGGATGTTCAGCTGGACCTGCTTGCCCGTGAGCTTCTCGAGGTCGCCGCGGATGCGGTCGGCCTCGGCGCCACGGCGGCCGATGACGATGCCCGGACGAGCGGTGTGGATGTCCACCCGCACGCGGTCACGGGTGCGCTCGATCTCAACCTTCGAGATACCGGCGCGCTCCATGCCGGACGTCATCATCCGACGGATGGCGACGTCTTCCTTGACGTAGTCCTTGTACAGCTTGTCGGCGTACCACCGGGACTTGAAGTCCGTGGTGACACCGAGCCGGAACCCATGCGGGTTAACCTTCTGGCCCATTACCGGGTTCCTTCCTTGCTGCTGACGACCACGGTGATGTGGCTGGTCCGCTTGCGGATCCGGTAGGCACGGCCCTGGGCACGCGGACGGAACCGCTTCAGGGTCGGACCCTCGTCGACGTACGCCTCGGAGATGTAGAGGCTGTCGGCGTCGGTGTGGTCGTAGTTGTGCGCGGCGTTGGCGATGGCGCTGTCGAGCACCTTGCCGACCGGCACGGAGGCTGCCTGCGGAGCGAATCGCAGAACAGCCTGGGCCTCCGTGGCGTCCATGCCACGGATGAGGTCCACCACGCGGCGGGCCTTCATGGGCGTGACGCGGATGTACCGCGCCTGGGCCCTGGCTTCCATGGTTGTCCCTTCAGTTACTTACGTGTCTGAATGCGATCCGCTACTAGCGGCGCTTCGACTTCCGGTCTTCCTTGACGTGGCCCCGGAAGGTGCGGGTCGGCGAGAACTCGCCGAGCTTGTGGCCGACCATCGACTCGGTGACGAACACCGGGATGTGGGTCTTGCCGTTGTGCACCGCGAGCGTGTGGCCCAGCATGGCCGGGACGATCATCGAGCGGCGGGACCAGGTCTTGATGACGTTCTTGGTGCCGGCTTCGTTCTGGGCGTCCACCTTCTTGATCAGGTGGTCGTCGACGAAGGGCCCCTTCTTCAGGCTACGAGGCATCTCAACCCGTCCTTAGCGCTTCTTGTTCGTCTTGCGGCGGCGGACGATGTACTTGTTCGACGCCTTCTTGGGCGAACGAGTACGGCCTTCCTTCTTGCCCCACGGGGACACAGGGTGGCGACCACCGGAGGTCCGGCCCTCACCACCACCGTGCGGGTGGTCAACCGGGTTCATGACGACACCACGGACGGTCGGGCGAACGCCCAGCCACCGCTTACGGCCGGCCTTACCCCAGTTGATGTTGCTCTGCTCGGCGTTGCCGACCTCACCGATGGTGGCGCGGCAGCGGACGTCGACCAGGCGGATCTCACCGGACGGCATGCGCAGGTGGGCCATCGAGCCCTCCTTCGCGAGCAGCTGCACGGAGGCACCGGCGGAGCGGGCGAACTTGGCACCGCCACCGGGACGGAGCTCGATCGCGTGGATCGTGGTACCGACCGGGATGTTGCGGATGGCCAGGTTGTTGCCCGGCTTGATGTCGGCCCCGGGACCGTTCTCGACGCGGTCACCCTGCTGCAGGTTGCGCGGGGCGAGGATGTAGCGCTTCTCGCCGTCGGCGTAGTGCAGCAGCGCGATGCGCGCGGTGCGGTTGGGGTCGTACTCGATGTGCGCGACCTTCGCCGGCACGCCGTCCTTGTCGTGACGACGGAAGTCGATCACACGGTAGGCGCGCTTGTGTCCGCCACCCTGGTGGCGAACGGTCACACGACCGGCGTTGTTACGGCCGCCCTTGCTGTGCAGGGGGCGGACCAGCGACTTCTCCGGCGTGGACCGCGTGACCTCGACGAAGTCGGCGACGCTGGCGCCACGACGGCCCGGCGTAGTCGGCTTGTACTTGCGGATTCCCATTTCTCAGTCCTCGTCCGATATCGGACGATCCGGACCGCCCTTAGGCGGTCGGACCGCCGAAGATGTCGATACGGTCGCCCTCGGCGAGGGTCACGATCGCGCGCTTGCTGCCGGCACGCTGACCGAAACCGGTCTTCGTGCGCTTGCGCTTGCCCTGGCGGTTGATCGTGTTGACCCCGGTGACCTTGACCGAGAAGACCGCCTGGACGGCCTGCTTGATCTGGGTCTTGTTGGCGTTCGGGTCGACGATGAACGTGTACTTGTTCTCGTCGAGGAGCGCGTAGCTCTTCTCGGAGACGACCGGCTTGAGCAGCACGTCACGGGGGTCCGTGTACGACTTGCTCAGCGGGGTCTCGACGGTGTTCTTGCCCTCGGTGGCGTGGCGACGCGCCTTGGCGACGCGCGCGGCCTTGGCTGCCTTGGCGGCCTTCGAGGCAATGCTCGGGTGACGCGTAGCCATCAGGCCTCGCTCCCTTCGGTGTCAGCGGCCTTGGGGCCAGACACGAAGGACTCGAAAGCGGCCTGGGTGAAGACCACGTCGTCCGAGACGAGAACGTCGTACGTGTTCAGCTGGCCCGGCTCCAGGATGTGGACCTGGGGCAGGTTGCGGGCGGACAGCCACGCGGCCTCGTCGGCGCGCTCGACGACCAGGAGCAGGTTCTTGCGCTCCGAGATCTTGCCGAACAGGCTCTTCGCGGCCTTGGTGGACGGGTTCGCACCCTCGACCACGCCGGAGACGACGTGGATGCGGTTGTGACGCGCCCGGTCGGTGAGGGCACCGCGCAGGGCGGCGGCCTTCATCTTCTTCGGGGTGCGCTGCGAGTAGTCACGCGGCACGGGACCGTGCACGACGCCACCACCGGCGAACTGCGGCGCGCGGGTCGAACCCTGACGGGCGCGACCGGTGCCCTTCTGGCGGTAAGGCTTCTTGCCACCACCACGGACCTCGCCACGGGTCTTCGTCTTGTGCGTGCCCTGACGGGCAGCGGCCAGCTGCGCGACGACGACCTGGTGGATCAGCGGAACGCTGACCTTGGCGTCGAAGATCTCCGCGGGGAGCTCGACGGAACCGGCCTTGTCGCCCGCCGGCGAAAGGATGTCAACAGTGCTCATCGGTTACCTCAGGCCCCCTTGGCCGCGGTGCGGACCAGGACGAGGCCGCCGTTCGGACCGGGAACCGCGCCCTTGATGAGCAGCAGACCCTTCTCCGCGTCAACGGCGTGGACGGTCAGGTTCTGGGTGGTGACCCGCTCGTTGCCCATGCGACCCGCCATGCGGAGGCCCTTGAACACGCGGCCCGGGGTGGCGCAGCCACCGATGGAACCGGGCGAGCGGTGCTTGCGCTGGGTGCCGTGTCCGGCGCCGAGGCCCTTGAAGTTGTGACGCTTCATGACACCGGCGAAGCCCTTGCCCTTGCTCTTGCCGGTCACGTCGACCTTGATGCCGGCCTCGAACACCTCGGCGGTGATCTCCTGGCCGAGGGTGTACTCGCTGGCGTCAGCGGTACGGATCTCGACGAGGTGGCGGCGGGGAGTGACGTCGGCCTTGGCGAAGTGGCCCTTGAGGGGCTTGTTCACCTTGCGCGGGTCGATCTCGCCGAAAGCGATCTGGACGGACTCGTAGCCGTCGACATCGTTCGTACGGACCTGGGTGACGACGTTGGGGCCGGCCTTGACGACGGTGACCGGAACAACGCGGTTGTTCTCGTCCCACACCTGCGTCATGCCGAGCTTCTCGCCCAGGATGCCCTTGATCTGCTTAGCCATTCTCAGCTCACCGACCCTCAGAGCTTGATCTCGATGTCGACACCGGCCGGGAGGTCGAGTCGCATCAGAGAGTCAACGGTCTTGGGGGTGGGGTCGAGAATGTCGATCAGGCGCTTGTGCGTGCGCATCTCGAAGTGCTCGCGCGAGTCCTTGTACTTGTGCGGCGACTTGATGACGCAGTACACGTTCTTCTCAGTGGGCAGCGGCACCGGGCCCGCGACCGACGCACCAGTGCGGGTCACCGTCTCGACGATCTTCTTCGCCGAGGAGTCGATGACCTCGTGGTCGTAGGCCTTGAGCCGGATGCGGATCTTCTGTCCCGCCATGGCTACTCAGTAGTCCTGTCTCTTCAACGCTCTGGAACCCGGCATTCCTGTCTCCTCCTCCGACCCACGCGGTCGGGCGTGTCGCGCTCCCGCTGACACAGATGTCCCTTGTTCGAACATCCCTGCGGGGAATGCACACGGCCCTTCCGGAACCGCAAGCCGGGGGCGGAAGGCCCACCGGGCGCCTGGCCGGTGCCGCACCACACTTCCCGGAAGATTCCCGTACGTCCGCCCCAGTGCTGCCCGCAGGCAGTTAGGGCGACGAGTACTGTGGGACTCGCTTCCGGTCCTCCCGGCGGGAGGCGCGCAGCATCAACACTCGACCGAGCAACTCCGACAGTCTGCCATATGGGGCGGGGGCCTGGCCAATCGGGCCGGAGAGAATACCCCCAGGGTGACGTAGGTCAAACACAGGCCCGATGGCCATGAGCCGTCGATCTTGAGAGGTCCGTGCCGCGCGTGATGGGCTGGTCACTGATCATGAACGATCACGACCACCCAGGGGGAGAAATGACAGCCGCCGAGCCGACCGCGACACCGTCCGGCGCCCCGGACGCACCCACCGAGGCCTGCCGCCGCAAGGCCGACCGCGTCGAGAAGTGGTCGATCGCGTGGATGCTCATGGCCATGGTCATGTGGGGCGTGTTCCTCTTCCTGCTCCTCGCGGACTACGGCCCCCAGATCCACTCCTACGACGGCACCGAGTCCCTGTGCCGGGGCCCGCTGATCGAGCCCTCCCCCACGAACAACGGGTGCGGCCACGACGAGCTGCGCCAGTGGCCGGCACTCCTGGGCATCCTCGCCCTGGCGGTCGTACCGACGGTCGCCGCGGCGGCGACCACGGTGTACGCCAAGGTCCTCTCGCGCCTGGCTCAGTTCAGGGCGGCGGGTTCCGAGCAACCGTGACGCTCGGCCGAGCGCACGGCGAACGCCCTCAGTGACCGTGTCTCCAGTCGGGGATCGGGCGGCACGAGTCCGTCACCCCCGTCGAGCGGCTCCACCGTGTACAACGCGCTGCCCGCACCACAGGACGCCGTCGTCCAGTACAGCCCGTCCGAACCACCTGACGCGCCGAGCAGTTCCCTGCCGCGCGGCGTCTCCAGGCGGGCGCTGCGCGTGAAGGGGCCGTAGTAGGAGGAGACACGGAACCTGCGCTCGGACTCCCCCCGCACCACCGTCACCAGGACACAGTCCTCGACCGGTGCCGCACTGTCCGCCGCGGCCTCGAATGCGGGCGAGTCGATTCCCGCGCAGGTGCCGGTGGCCTTCCCCGCCGCCTTCAGCGTGCGGACGGAGCTGGCGGGAACCCGCTCGATCCGGCTCCCGGGCTTCGCCCCGCACCCCCACTTCTCCGCGGCGTTCGCCAGCGTCCCGGTGGTGATGCGCGCGAGCCGGGCCTCCTGGTCCGCGGCCGTGAGTCGTTCCGCGTCCGCGTCGCGATGGGCGGCGACGCTCACCACCACGACGCCGTCCCGCTGTTTCCCACACGGCAGCCAGGCCGCCGCGTACGCGCTCTCCTCCCCGCTGTTGAGAACGCCGGCCCAGTCGCCGCCCATGGGTGCGACGAGTGCCCTGGCCTTGTGCGAGTCGGCCCGGTCCAGCCGGGCCAGCAGGCGCGCGTCGTCCGTGCTGCGCCGGATGAGGACGTCGAGCGACGCCTTGCCCACCCCCGGGTCCGTGACACGGCAGTCGGTGCCGTCCCCCTCCTCGACGGCACGCAGCCGGTCGGCACCCAGCATCGGCCCCGCCTCGGCGTGCTCCAGCATCCCCTGGCAGGCGGACGACAGTGACCTCTGGTCCTGCCAGGAGTCCCAGGTGCCGGTGGCGTAGAGGGCTCCGGCGGCGGCAGCTGTGAGCACCTGCAGCTCCCACTCGGCGTGCGCGTCCTTGAAGCCGGCGCCGGTGTCCCAGCCGCTGAACTCCCGTACGACAGCGGCCGAGCCCTCGTCGGCGTGGCTGCCGGCCTTGTCCGTCCCCGGCCGGATGTCCACCCGCAGCGCCTTGACCGCGGCTCTGTTGCCGGACGTACTGGTCTTGAGGTCGGCAGCGCCACCACCGCCTCCGCCGTCAGCGGCGGCACTGTCCAGCCGCATCCCCCCTTGCCGCCGTGCCAGCGCCGCAGCCTTTAACTGCTCCCATTCGTCCCACGCCATGTATTCCCTTTCCCCCGTGCGCGGTTGTCGTCGCGCGCCACGTCGCAGGCTGAATACGCGCCTGCGATCACCCTCGTCATCAACACCATCCACCAAGATCACCAAGACGATTGAGGGCCTGCCTACGCGTTTCCAACGCCTTCTTATTTGCAGCCGAGGGTCTTGACGGTGGCAGGAAAGTAGGCACGCATGAACTTTTCGATGTCCTTGCGATGGGTTTGGTCTGTTAGTTTGATTTGGGGGAGTTGAAGGGTGAGAGTGAAGTAGTTGCCACCTTTGGTTTTGCAAGGGGCTTGGGAGATTGCCCCGTCGGTGCCGACGATTGTCTTGTAACCAAAACTGATACTGCGCGGATCAGTGATGCCGGAGACTACACCGGTGTCCTCGGCCAGATACATCAAGTCTGTCGCTACGGGCCGCCAGGAGAAGCGGAAACTGAGCATCACATCGCTTCCCGCGAAGGCCAGGCAGGGCGCCGTGACTGCCTGCGCCCGATCGACTCGGCTGTACTCGTGCCAACCCACGACCCTTGTCACGAGTCGATGAGTGAGCGCGGGGTCAATTCGCGTTCCGCAGATTACGTCCGGAACCTCGTTGTGCGCTGGACGGGCGCACGACACCAAGATCACAGCGAAGCTCAGACAAATGGCACGCAGGCATGCACTCATTTGGCCGCCACTCCGGACACACCAGTGGCATGGTCGATGCCATCCCCGGTGGACCTGTTGATCTCAGTCTGCGGATCAAATCGAGGGTCATCACCTGTTCGATGCGTCCTGGACCATTCCCGGGAGAGAGCCATCAATTGCTGGTTCCTGTCGGAATACATCTGGACATTGGCAGCCGTCTGCTTCGCATCCAGCCTCTTCTGCTCATCCTCCAGCCACTTATCCGTCACATAGTCAAAGCCGGCCTGCACATCACCGCTTGCCACAGGGATATAACTGATCGCCTTGTCGAAGATTGGCTTTGTTTCGAATTCCGCGGTCTTGGGGTCCCCCTGAGCCTGGATCCGAGCCTCTTCCAGAAAGCCGACAGTCCGACCGGCCCGACGGAGTGATTCCGCTGACTCGGTGTGGTCGCCGTGAATGTTCGCAACCATCGCCTGGTTCAGCCCCCCGTTCAAAACGCCGTAGGCACCCTTGTCCTTCGACACCTGTTTAGCCACCTCGAACAGCTGGTCCTGGGGAAGAGGCGAGTGCTGGATGTCGATCTCGCTCATGGACGCGTGAACCGTGGCGCCATGGTTGACCAGGATGTTGGCCATCGGACGGCGCAGCGAGGACGGGAAGTCGTCACCCCGGTCCGCCAAGCAGCCCAGAGCCGATGCAAAGACCGCATCGTTCGCACCGCTGTGCGCCACATAATGCGCGTGCTTGTCGGTGGGATCGATCCCCGTCGCCGCCGCCTGGAGCGCCGCCCCGAAACCCGCTCGGTCGTCTCCGTCGACGCGGGCCTCGTACGTGCCCACGTCCGAGTTCTTCGGATCATGCAGGGTGACCTTCCAGTCGCGCTCCTGCAGCAGGTACTTCATGTGCGCGTCCGAGCCCAGATAGTGCGCCGCCGTCTTCGGATCGTGGCTCATGATGCCGAGCACCCCGTCCACCGGATCATTGGCGAACCAGCCGCCCCGCGCGCCGGAGTACCCGCCCTTCATCCGCCAGATCCCGGGATCCTTCTTCTCCGCCGCGATCATGTCGTCGGTCAGGTCCTCGAGCATCTCCGGCGCATATCCGTGCCCCCGCTCCATGAGCGTCACCAGGGACTGATACCCCACCGCCTTGTCCAGCCGCTCCCCCTGTGCGTCCGTGGTGTAGCGCTCGACGCCGGCGTGCCGCATCGCCGCGCGCCAGCGCTTGTACCAGGCCGAGTCCGTGTCCCGCGCAGCCGTCGCCAGCGTGTCCGCCAGGCCCGTTTCGATCGAGGTGTACGCGCCCACGGCCCGCCCGCCCCGCACATGGATCAGGTCGTTCAGCTCGTTGGTCAGCCTGATCGTGCCCGCCGCACCCAGGTCGTCCAGCAGCGTGCGGGAGAACGCCTCGTCGGCGGAGTTGTCGCGGAACAGCCGTTGGAGTTCCGTCAGTTCGCGCCCCGAGAGAGGCCGGCCGGCGCTCAGCTTCGCCAGCGCCCCCTCCGCCTCCAGCGCCTCGTACCTCTCGACGTCCCCGATCGCCCTGCCGTTGAAGCCCCGGCCCCCGACCAGCGGGTCCGGGTCGACGACCGCCGCCGTCAGCGCGAGCTGGACGCCGGTGTCCGCGTCCGTCACGTCCCGCACCACCTTGTCGAGCCGGTCCTGCCAGGACCGTACGGCCGACTCGTCCCCCTCCCCCTCCTCACGGTCGGAGCCGGCACTGACCAGGCCTCGCTCCGACACCCGCATCCCCGCCGCCACCGCCTCCGCGCGCACCGCCACCAGCCGCCCCTGCAGCTCCGCGAACTGCGCATGCGCGTCGCGCAGCAGGGAGGCGATCGCCTTCGCCTCCGTCTGCGCGTACCGGAACTCCTTGAGGGTGACGTCGAAGCGCCCGTGCGCCGCCTCCGCGCTCATCCCCGTCCAGGCGGGTCCCGTCGTGATGCCGTACACATCCCGGCGGTACACCCGCTCCTGCTGCGCGAACTCCCCTGCCATGACCTCCCAACGCTCGGCGGCGGAGGTGAGCGCGGAGAGGTCGGCGCTCGTGATCTCGTGGTACGTCGGCATCCCCGGCCGTGCCCGTCAGTACCGGTCCAGCGGGGACAGCCGCCGGACCCGCGACCCGGCCGCCAGGTCCGCGGCCGTCAGCACCGTGTTCGCACTGCCCAGGGAGTCCCGCTCCGAGCCCAGCCGGTCCATCAGGTTCCGCACCTGACCGCCCCACGTCTCGTGGGCCTTCCGCAACGCCGCCGAGGTCAGCCAGCCGTCCCCGTCCCGCGCGCCGAACGCCTTGATCGCCGCGGCGGTCTCCTCGTCCGCCCGGTTCCCGGCCCTACGCGTCTGCGGCTCGATGTGGTCCTGGATCGCCCTGGCCGCCGCCCGCTTCTCGGCGGGCGAGGACGCCAGCCCCTTCGCCCCGTGACCAACGACCAGCCCGCCCACCGTCCACCCCTCGCCACGGCGCCGTAGCGCCATATCGCCGTGTCACAGCCGTCGACTCTCCAGCGGACCCGGGTACAGCGCCGGCAGCCCGCCCGTGTCGATCACGAGCCGCTGCAGCACCACCGTGGGATCCACTGTCCAGAACTTCAACCGGTGCACGCCGATCTTCGTCACGGTGTGATTCGTGGCCGTCGCGTTGACGACAAGCGTCCGCTGCCTGCTCCTACCAGTCGGCGATCACGCTTCGCCCGCGCAGACCCCCCGCGTCGGCGATCACACTTCGCCCGCGCAGACCCCCCGCTCATCGAGCAGGGGGTTCCCTGTTTGCCACAACGCACTAGGACAGCGAGCCAGGCGGAGGACCTCACTGCGGCGGAGGGGCCCACACGGCTGCGAGCCGTCGACGGTGACGGCTGCGGCGGACGGCGGTGACGACGACGGTCGCGTCTACGACAAAGGCAGCGAGGAAGCAGCCGACCCCGCGGCGATGCCGCCGATGCACAGGCCGTGCACAGGGCGCTGTGGGGATCCTGCGGAACGCGTGACGGAGCCGGTGCGGGGGATGAGCTCACGCAGGTGAACTCGATCTCAGCCACTCACGGACACGGCCATGTCCGTCAGGGGAACCGCACCGACCGCAGTACCCGCGCCGTCTCCGCGTGCCCGGTGTAGTCCAGGAAGAGCAGCTTGGACACCGGCAGGTACCAGGCCTGCGGTGAGAAGCGGTAGCCGTTCCCACAGGAGGCGTTCCAGCGGTCGTACCAGGCCTGGTGGGTGCCCACGGCGCGCAGGCCGGACGCCACGGGCGGCGTCGACGTACCGCTGACACCGTTGAGGGAGCCGTCCGCCAGACGCGGCTGGACGGGACAGGGCTGCACGTCGGTGGCGGAGTACCAGCCGCCGGGCTGGCCGGCCGCGTAGGGGCGATTCTCGTTGCCGGGGAGGTAGCCGGATTTGATGTCGAGGCCGGCGCAACCGAACATCTCGGGAAGTCCGGCCCGCTGCACGGGTTCGAGACAGGCGTCCGTGCCGTACCTGACCAGGGTCCAGCCCGGAGGTCTTTCGAACGACAGTCGGGCGAAGGTCACGCGCGGCCACACGGGGCGGGTGGATGTCGCAGCCGCGGACGGGGTGGTGCGGGCGGGCTTCGGCGAGGAGGACACCGATGCGCTGGGAGAAGACGCCGGGGACGGCGGAGTCGACCGGCGGGGTGTCGGGGACGCCTTGGCCGGGGTGGGGTCTGCCGCGGCACCGCTGTGCTCGGTGGGGCCGCATGCGGCGAGGGCCGCCACGGAAAGGATCGCAGCAACCGACAGCAGGGGTCTGTGGCGCTTCTTCATGGGTGGTCCAGGGTCGCTTCTGCGTCGTACGGGAGTGTGTCACCCGCCGGCCCGTCCGTGAGTCTCCCCTGCATAACGACTTGAACAGCGAAGAGGCCCGTACGACCGAAGTCGTACGGGCCCCTCCGACAGCTACCAGGTCGAAGACCCGGGCCGGATCAGCTCAAGATCACTTGTTGATCTTGGTGACCTGGCCGGCGCCCACGGTCCGGCCACCCTCACGGATGGCGAACTTCAGGCCCTCCTCCATGGCGACGGGCTGGATGAGCTCCACCTTCATCTCGGTGTTGTCACCCGGCATGACCATCTCGGTGCCCTCGGGGAGGGTCACGACGCCGGTCACGTCCGTCGTACGGAAGTAGAACTGCGGACGGTAGTTGTTGAAGAACGGCGTGTGGCGGCCACCCTCGTCCTTGGAGAGGATGTAGGCCTGCGCCTCGAACTCGGTGTGCGGGGTGACCGAGCCCGGCTTGATGATGACCTGGCCGCGCTCGACGTCCTCGCGCTTGATGCCACGGAGCAGCAGACCGACGTTCTCACCGGCCTGGCCCTCGTCGAGCAGCTTGCGGAACATCTCGATGCCGGTGACCGTGGTGGTGGTCTTCTCGGTCTTGATGCCGATGATGTCGACAGTCTCGTTGACCTTGAGGACACCACGCTCGATACGACCGGTGACGACGGTGCCACGACCGGTGATCGTGAAGACGTCCTCGATCGGCATCAGGAACGGCTTGTCGACGTCACGCTCGGGCTCGGGGATGTTCTCGTCCACAGCCTGCATCAGGTTGAGGACGGACTGGCCCCACTCCTTGTCGCCCTCGAGGGCCTTGAGCGCCGAGACGCGGACGACCGGCAGGTCGTCGCCCGGGAACTCGTACTCGGAGAGGAGCTCACGGACCTCGAGCTCGACGAGCTCCAGGATCTCCTCGTCGTCCACCATGTCGGCCTTGTTCAGGGCGACGACGATGTACGGAACGCCGACCTGGCGGGCCAGGAGCACGTGCTCCTTGGTCTGCGGCATCGGGCCGTCGGTGGCGGCGACCACGAGGATGGCGCCGTCCATCTGGGCAGCACCGGTGATCATGTTCTTGATGTAGTCCGCGTGACCGGGGCAGTCGACGTGGGCGTAGTGACGGGTCTCCGTCTGGTACTCGACGTGCGCGATGGAGATGGTGATACCGCGCTGGCGCTCCTCAGGAGCCTTGTCGATCTGGTCGAACGCCGAGGCCTCGTTCAGGTCCGGGAACGCGTCGTGCAGCACCTTGGTAATGGCGGCCGTGAGGGTCGTCTTACCGTGGTCGATGTGACCGATGGTGCCGATGTTGACGTGCGGCTTAGTCCGCTCGAACTTCGCCTTCGCCACTGGGGTCCTCCTGTGGAGTGGTTCTGAACGCCTTGCTTCATCGGCGCCAGGTGATCTTTGCTGGAAAGCCCGGAACCCGGGGCAAACATCCTGGAATGCGGGTGTTTGCCCCTTGAGGCTCCGGAGTCAAGCCTAAAGCGTGTGAACGCGGTGCGTTACTCGCCCTTGGCCTTCGCGATGATCTCCTCGGCGACGTTCCGCGGAACCTCGGCGTAGGAGTCGAACTGCATGGAGTAGCTCGCACGGCCGGACGTCTTGCTGCGCAGGTCGCCGACGTAACCGAACATCTCCGAGAGGGGCACGAGGCCCTTCACGACGCGGGCACCGGCCCGCTCCTCCATGGCCTGGATCTGGCCACGGCGGGAGTTGATGTCGCCGATGACCTCACCCATGTAGTCCTCGGGCGTGGTGACCTCGACGGCCATCATCGGCTCGAGCAGCACGGGGCTGGCCTTGCGCGCGGCCTCCTTGAAGGCCTGCGAACCGGCGATCTTGAACGCGAGCTCGGAGGAGTCGACCTCGTGGTAGCCACCGTCGATCAGCGTGACGCGCACGCCGGTCATCTCGTAGCCCGCGAGGATGCCGAACTGCATGGCCTCCTGAGCACCGGCGTCCACCGAAGGGATGTACTCCTTCGGGATACGGCCACCGGTCACCTTGTTCACGAACTCGTACGAGGCGTCGCCGCCCTCGATCGGCTCGATCGCGATCTGCACCTTGGCGAACTGGCCGGTACCACCAGTCTGCTTCTTGTGCGTGTAGTCGACGCGCTCGACGGCCTTGCGGATCGTCTCGCGGTACGCCACCTGCGGCTTGCCGACGTTGGCCTCGACCTTGAACTCACGGCGCATACGGTCGACCAGCACCTCGAGGTGCAGCTCGCCCATACCACCGATGATGGTCTGGCCGGTCTCCTCGTCCGAGTGGACCTGGAAGGACGGGTCCTCCTCGGCCAGGCGCTGGATCGCGACGCCGAGCTTCTCCTGGTCGCCCTTCGACTTGGGCTCGATGGCGACCTGGATGACCGGCGCCGGGAAGTCCATGGACTCCAGGATGACCGGGGCCTTGTCGTCGCACAGCGTCTCACCGGTCGTGGTCTGCTTCAGACCCATGACGGCGATGATGTCGCCGGCGCCCACCGACTCGATCTCCTCACGCTTGTTCGCGTGCATGCGGTAGATCTTGCCGATGCGCTCCTTCTTGCCCTTGACGGAGTTCAGCACGGCGGTGCCGGACTCCAGGCGGCCCGAGTAGACCCGGACGAAGGTGAGCTTGCCGAGGTGCGGGTCGCTCATGATCTTGAACGCCAGCGCGGACAGCGGCTCGTCGTCGGACGGCTTGCGCTTGACGACCGTCTCCGGGTCCTTCACGTCGTGGCCCTCGATGGCCTCGACGTCCAGGGGGGAGGGGAGGTAGCGCACGACCGCGTCGAGCAGGGGCTGAACACCCTTGTTCTTGAACGCGGTACCGCAGAACACCGGGGTGACCGTGGTGTCCTTGGACTTGCCGGACGCGATGGTGATACGACGGATCGCGGCGTACAGCTGCTCCACGGAAGGCTCGGCGCCCTCCAGGTACAGCTCCATGATCTCTTCGTCGTTCTCGGCCACGGCCTCGAGCAGCTTGCCGCGGTACTCCTCGGCAGCCTCGGTGTGCGTGTCCGGGATGTCGACGACGTCGTACATCTCGCCCTTGGTGGCCTCGGCGGACCAGACCAGGGCCTTCATCGTCACCAGGTCGACGACGCCCTTGAAGTCGGCCTCGGCACCGATCGGGAGCTGCATCACGATCGGCTGAGCGCCCAGGCGGTCAGAGATCATGTCGACGCAGCGGTGGAACTCGGCACCGGTCCGGTCGAGCTTGTTGACGAAGCAGATACGCGGAACGCCGTAACGGTCCGCCTGACGCCACACGGTCTCGGACTGCGGCTCAACACCGGCGACGCCGTCGAACACCGTCACGGCACCGTCGAGCACGCGCAGGGAACGCTCCACCTCGACGGTGAAGTCGACGTGGCCCGGCGTGTCGATGATGTTGATGGTGTGGTCGACGTCTTCCAGCGGCCAGTGGCAGGTGGTGGCAGCAGAGGTGATCGTGATGCCACGCTCCTGCTCCTGCTCCATCCAGTCCATGGTGGCAGCGCCGTCGTGGACCTCACCGATCTTGTAAGACACACCGGTGTAGAACAGGATCCGCTCGGTGGTGGTCGTCTTGCCCGCGTCGATGTGGGCCATGATCCCGATGTTGCGGACCTTGGCCAGGTCAAGTGAAGTGGTAGCCATAAGGCTTCAGTCTTCTCTCGGTCTCGATGTGGGTAGCGACTACCAGCGGTAGTGCGCGAAGGCCTTGTTGGACTCGGCCATCTTGTGCGTGTCCTCGCGCTTCTTCACAGCGGCACCAAGGCCGTTGGAGGCGTCGAGGAGCTCGTTGAGCAGACGCTCGGTCATGGTCTTCTCGCGACGGGCGCGGGAGTAACCGACGAGCCAGCGCAGCGCGAGCGTGTTGGCACGACCGGGCTTGACCTCGATCGGAACCTGGTACGTCGCACCACCGACACGGCGGGACTTGACCTCGAGGGTCGGCTTGATGTTCTCCAGCGCGCGCTTCAGCGTGATGATCGGGTCGTTGCCCGTCTTCTCACGCAGACCCTCCATGGCGCCGTAGACGATGCGCTCGGCGGTGGAGCGCTTGCCGTTCAGCAGCACCTTGTTGATGAGGGAGGTCACCAGAGGAGAGCCGTAGACCGGGTCGATGATGACCGGGCGCTTCGGGGCGGGGCCCTTACGAGGCATTCTTACTTCTCCTTCTTGGCGCCGTAGCGGCTGCGGGCCTGCTTGCGGTTCTTGACACCCTGGGTGTCGAGGGAACCGCGGATGATCTTGTAGCGAACACCCGGCAGGTCCTTCACACGGCCGCCGCGCACGAGCACGATGGAGTGCTCCTGCAGGTTGTGTCCCTCACCCGGAATGTAAGCGGTGACCTCGATCCCGCTGGTCAGACGCACACGCGCGACCTTACGCAGGGCCGAGTTCGGCTTCTTCGGGGTGGTCGTGAACACACGCGTGCAGACGCCACGACGCTGAGGAGAACCCTCAAGTGCGGGCGTCTTGTTCTTCTCGACCTTGTCCTGCCGGCCCTTGCGGACCAGCTGCTGGATCGTAGGCACTACTTCTCCGGTTTCTGTGTGCCGATAGGTACAGCTAACCTGGAACATCGCCGACCCACGCGGTCGGGTGTGTCGAATCTCGCGGACCTTTGCCGCAAGGCGAAAAAGGGCGCAGATTACGGTGGCCGGTGTCGGCTCGCCACGCGGTTGAAGGCACGCACGAGAGCCAGGGCACACCCCAGGCACAAGGTCTGAGCGTACCTACCTCATTCGCTGTGGTCAAAACAAATGGAGTCCGGCGGCCCCGAGCTGCGGGCGATGTCAAGCCGCTGTACCCTACGTGATCTTCGAATCGGCGATCGACGCATGTCAGGACGACCGGTGCGCCGGGGAGCGGGCCAGCCGGGCGGAGGGTCTCCGCGTGCGGGCCCGGCAGCGCGCGAACAGACTGGGACCCATGACCGCGCCGCAGGAGCCGCCGGCCGGCCCCCAGCCCCCGCCCGGGCGCTCCCCCGTGTCGACGTTCGTGGAGAAGGCGGCGCTCGTCGCGGCACCGGGGACCATCGCACTCGCCCTGCTGTACTACTTCGGCAGCCTCTACATCAGGGAGTACTACTCCACCCTAGGCGTGGTGCCCGAGGACCTCGGGATGTCCATCCAGAACGTCATGGCCAACAGCACGAGCGCGATCTTCCTTCCCCTGTGCGTCCTGCTGGCCGGCGGGCTGATCGTCTTCCTGGTGTTCGGCTGGCTGGAACAGGCGCTCGCCGGACCGGAGCATGCCGTGCGTCGCCGTGCGGCGATCATCCTGCTGCTCGCCGTCGGCATCGCCATGGTGTTCCTGGGCCTTCCGGCTCTCGTGGCGGACCCGGTGGTCCCCTTCCCGGCGGGCTGGCCACGCGTGTTCATGCCGGCCGTGATGGTGGCCGTGGGCTCCACGCTGGCCATCTGCGCGGTCCATCTGCGTCTCAACCAGGGGACCGGCCTCCGGGCCCGGCTGCGGACCCCTGACGGCGACCGTGTGTGGCTGGCCATCGGTGCGCTGCTCATCGGGCTGCTGACGGTGAGCCTGTTCTTCGACATGGCGCAGTACGCGGCGGTCGTCGGTCACAGCAACGCCAGGCTGGACGCGGAGCGGGGGTACAAGCGGCTGCCGGCCGTGGTGATCCATTCCCGGGTGCCCCTCACCCACAACGCGAGGGACATCGAGTTCAAGGACCACGGCAGCGCGAACGGGCCGTACCGGTACGAGTACCGGGGCTTCCGCCTCCTCGCGAAGGCGCCGACCCGCTTCTATCTGATCTCTCGCACCGCGCACTACAGGGACGGCGTGGTGGTGCTGCCCGACGACGGGACCGCCTGGCTGGAGATCCGCGCGCCCGGGAGAACGCCCGGCGCTACGTCTGCAGCTCCGGCGTCTCGTCCTCGGACGGGGTCTCCGGATCGGTGGTGACGGGCTCGGGGGTCGTGGTCCCCGGGGTGGTCGGGCCCGTGTCCGAGGTCGGGGTCTCGTCCGCCTCGCCGTGGATGGGTGCGGTGACGGTGGAGCCGTCGGCCATGGTGAGGGTCAACTCCCCGTCGTACGGCCCCGGTTCCGTCGGCGTGTACCGGAAGGTCACCGTGCAGCCGTCCGACGGCACCTCGCCCAGACACCCCTCGACGATCTCGACCTCTTCACCGTCGATCTCGCCCCTGACGTTCTGCAGGGGCGGGGGCGGCCGCTCCTGCGACGCCTTGATCTCCACGTCCCCTTGGACCGGCTCACCCACCTGAGTCCTCGACAGCTCGATGTCCGACGCGGAGGACTCCTCGTTGTCACCGTCCAGGAAGACGTCCGCGTCCGACTCGCCCGGGTTCGAGGTCGTCCCGGTCTCGTCCGGGGCCGGCGTCCCGGTTCCGTTCTCCTCCGTCTCGGAGGACTCCGTCTCGGTGGACTCCGTCTCGGTGGACTCGGTCTCGGTGGGCCCTGGAGGCGTCGGCCCGCCCCCGCAGGCCGCCGTCGCCGCCAGCACGGCCAGCACCGCCGCCACGACAAGACGCCGGGCAGTCGCTGAAGTCACGACGTCGACACCTCCGCCTCCGCTCGGCCGGGTTCGGCACAACCTCGCACACCGGCTGCCCGGGAAGCGTGGACGGACGTGGCTGACACGGGGCGATCACTCGAACGACAGACCCGAACAACACCGAAGGGCGGTCACCCCACAGGGTGACCGCCCTTCAGTTCAAGCTGCTCGCTTACTGGTTGTACGGACCGTAGTCGTAGTCCTCCAGCGGAACGGCCTGGCCGGAGCCGGTGCCGAACGGCGAGTAGTCGATGTCGTCGTAGCCGACGGCCGAGTACATCGCGGCCTTGGCCTCCTCGGTCGGCTCGACCCGGATGTTGCGGTAGCGGGACAGACCCGTACCGGCCGGGATGAGCTTACCGATGATGACGTTCTCCTTGAGGCCGATGAGGCTGTCGGACTTGGCGTTGATCGCCGCGTCCGTCAGAACTCGGGTCGTCTCCTGGAAGGAGGCGGCCGACAGCCAGGACTCCGTCGCCAGCGAGGCCTTGGTGATACCCATCAGCTGCGGACGACCGGAGGCCGGGTGACCGCCCTCCTGGACCACACGACGGTTCTCGGTCTCGAACTTCGAGCGCTCGACCAGCTCGCCGGGCAGCAGCTCGGCGTCGCCGGACTCGATGATCGTCACGCGGCGGAGCATCTGCCGGATGATGATCTCGATGTGCTTGTCGTGGATCGACACACCCTGCGAGTTGTACACCTTCTGGACCTCGCCGACCAGGTGGACCTGGACGGCACGCTGACCCAGGATGCGCAGCACGTCGTGCGGGTTGGTGGCACCCACGGTGAGCTGCTGGCCCACCTCGACGTGGTCGCCCTCGCGGACCAGGACCTTGGCACGCTTCGAGATCGGGAACGCCGTCTCGTCGCTGCCGTCGTCCGGGGTGACGACGATCTTCTTGGTCTTCTCGGTCTCCTCGATCCGCACGCGGCCGTTGGCCTCGGAGATCGGGGCGACACCCTTCGGGGTACGGGCCTCGAAGAGCTCGACGACACGGGGCAGACCCTGGGTGATGTCGTCACCGGCCACACCACCGGTGTGGAAGGTACGCATCGTCAGCTGGGTACCGGGCTCACCGATGGACTGGGCGGCGATGATGCCGACAGCCTCACCGATGTCGACCAGCTTGCCGGTGGCCAGCGAACGGCCGTAGCACATCGCGCAGGTGCCGACGTGCGACTCGCAGGTCAGGATCGAGCGGGTCTTGACCTCCTCGATGCCGTGGTGCACCAGCTGGTCGATGAGCACGTCACCGAGGTCCACGTTGGCCGGCGCGATCACCTTGCCGTCGATGACGACGTCCTCGGCGAGCATGCGGGCGTAGACGCTGGTCTCGACGTCGTCCGCCTTGCGCAGCACACCGTCGGCGCCGCGGTTGGCGATCCGCAGCTTCAGACCGCGCTCGGTGCCGCAGTCCTCCTCGCGGATGATGACGTCCTGCGAGACGTCCACCAGACGACGGGTCAGGTAACCCGAGTCGGCGGTACGCAGGGCGGTGTCCGCCAGACCCTTACGGGCACCGTGCGTGGAGATGAAGTACTCCAGCACGGACAGACCCTCACGGAACGAGGCCTTGATCGGACGCGGGATGGTCTCGTTCTTCGCGTTCGACACCAGACCACGCATACCGGCGATCTGCCGCATCTGCATCATGTTTCCTCGGGCACCCGAGTCAACCATCATGAAGATGGGGTTCGTCTTGGGGAAGTTCTCGTTCATCGCCTCGGCGACCTCGTTGGTCGCCTTGGTCCAGATCGCGATGAGCTCCTGAGTGCGCTCTTCCTTGGTGATCAGACCGCGCTCGTACTGCTTCTGGACCTTCTCGTCCTGCGCCTCGTAGCCGCGGACGATCTCCTTCTTCGCCTCGGGAACGACGACGTCGGAGATGGCCACGGTGACACCGGAACGGGTCGCCCAGTAGAAGCCGGCCGCCTTCAGGTTGTCGAGCGTCGCCGCCACGATGACCTTGGGGTAGCGCTCGGCGAGGTCGTTGACGATCTCGGAGAGCTGCTTCTTGCCGACCGAGTAGTCGACGAACGGGTAGTCCTCGGGCAGCAGCTCGTTGAAGAGCGCACGGCCCAGGGTCGTCCGCAGGCGGAAGGTGTCACCCTGCTGCCACTCGGGCTCGCCCTCCTCGCGGGCCGGCGGGGTCCAGCCGCGCGGCGGGATGGTGCCCACCGGGAAGCGGATGTCCACGGCCGACTGCAGCGCGAGCTCGCCGGCGTCGAACGCCATGATCGCCTCGGCCGTGGAGCCGAACGACCGGCCCTCGCCCTTGGTGTCACGCAGCTCGCCGTCGGTGGTGAGGAAGAACAGACCGAGGACCATGTCCTGGGTCGGCATCGTCACCGGACGGCCGTCGGCCGGCTTGAGGATGTTGTTCGAGGACAGCATCAGGATGCGGGCCTCGGCCTGCGCCTCCGCGGACAGCGGCAGGTGCACGGCCATCTGGTCACCGTCGAAGTCCGCGTTGAACGCGGTGCAGACGAGCGGGTGGATCTGGATGGCCTTGCCCTCGACCAGCTGCGGCTCGAAGGCCTGGATGCCGAGGCGGTGCAGGGTGGGAGCACGGTTCAGCAGCACCGGGTGCTCGGCGATGACCTCTTCGAGGACGTCGTACACGACGGTGCGGCCGCGCTCCACCATGCGCTTGGCGCTCTTGATGTTCTGCGCGTGGTTCAGGTCGACCAGGCGCTTCATCACGAACGGCTTGAAGAGCTCCAGCGCCATGGCCTTGGGCAGACCGCACTGGTGCAGCTTCAGCTGCGGGCCGACGACGATGACGGAACGCGCCGAGTAGTCGACTCGCTTGCCGAGCAGGTTCTGACGGAATCGACCCTGCTTACCCTTCAGCATGTCGCTGAGGGACTTCAGCGGACGGTTGCCGGGGCCCGTGACCGGGCGACCACGACGGCCGTTGTCGAAGAGCGCGTCGACGGCCTCCTGGAGCATGCGCTTCTCGTTGTTCACGATGATCTCGGGCGCACCGAGGTCGAGAAGGCGCTTCAGGCGGTTGTTGCGGTTGATCACACGGCGGTACAGGTCGTTCAGGTCGGAGGTCGCGAAGCGGCCACCGTCCAGCTGCACCATCGGACGCAGGTCCGGCGGGATGACCGGCACGCAGTCGAGCACCATGCCCTTGGGGCTGTTGCTGGTCTGCAGGAACGCGGAGACGACCTTGAGGCGCTTGAGCGCACGGGTCTTCTTCTGGCCCTTGCCGGTACGGATGATCTCGCGGAGACGCTCGGCCTCCTCCTCGAGGTCGAAGGACTCCAGGCGCTTCTGCAGCGCCGCGGCACCCATCGAGCCGTCGAAGTACGTGCCGAAGCGGTCACGCAGCTCGCGGTAGAGCAGCTCGTCGCCCTCGAGGTCCTGGACCTTGAGGTTCTTGAACCGGTTCCACACCTCGTCGAGGCGGTCGATCTCGCGCTGCGCACGGTCGCGCAGCTGCTTCATCTCGCGCTCGGCACCCTCGCGCACCTTGCGGCGCACGTCGGCCTTGGCACCCTCGGCCTCGAGCTCGCCCAGGTCGGTCTCGAGCTTCTTGGCGCGGGCCTCCAGGTCGGCGTCCCGGCGGTTCTCGATCTGCTGGCGCTCGACCGAGACGTGCGCCTCCAGGGAGGGCAGGTCGCGGGTACGGCGCTCCTCGTCGACGTACGTGATCATGTACGCCGCGAAGTAGATGACCTTCTCGAGGTCCTTGGGCGCCAGGTCCAGCAGGTAGCCGAGGCGCGAAGGAACACCCTTGAAGTACCAGATGTGCGTGACGGGCGCGGCCAGCTCGATGTGGCCCATCCGCTCACGGCGCACCTTGGCGCGCGTGACCTCGACGCCACAGCGCTCGCAGATGATGCCCTTGAAGCGGACGCGCTTGTACTTGCCGCAGTAGCACTCCCAGTCCCGGGTCGGACCGAAGATCTTCTCGCAGAAGAGTCCGTCCTTCTCGGGCTTGAGGGTGCGGTAGTTGATGGTCTCGGGCTTCTTGACCTCGCCGTGGCTCCACTGACGGATGTCGTCCGCGGTGGCCAGGCCGATCCGGAGCTCGTCGAAGAAGTTGACGTCGAGCACTATGCGTCAATCCCTCTCAGGGTCGTGAGTCTTTGGTCTGAAACGGGGGCCTGGGGGTCGGCGGGGCCCTGTGGGTGAGGGCCCCGCCGGACTCCCGTCAGACCTCTTCGACGCTGCTCGGCTCGCGCCGGGACAGGTCGATACCGAGCTCCTCCGCAGCGCGGAAGACGTCCTCGTCGGTGTCGCGCATCTCGATGGACATACCGTCGCTGGACAGCACCTCCACGTTCAGGCAGAGCGACTGCATCTCCTTGATGAGCACCTTGAAGGACTCGGGGATGCCGGGCTCGGGGATGTTCTCGCCCTTGACGATGGCCTCGTAGACCTTCACGCGGCCGGTGACGTCGTCGGACTTGATGGTCAGCAGCTCCTGGAGGGCGTACGCGGCGCCGTATGCCTCGAGGGCCCACACCTCCATCTCACCGAAGCGCTGGCCACCGAACTGCGCCTTACCACCCAGCGGCTGCTGGGTGATCATCGAGTACGGACCGGTCGAGCGGGCGTGCAGCTTGTCGTCGACCAGGTGGTGCAGCTTCAGGATGTACATGTAGCCGACCGAGATCGGGTCCGGGAACGGCTCACCGCTACGGCCGTCGAACAGCCGCGCCTTACCGGTCGGGAGCACCATGCGCTCGCCGTCGCGGTTCGGGATGGTGTGCTGCAGCAGACCCGCCAGCTCGTCCTCGCGGGCACCGTCGAACACCGGGGTGGCGACGTTGGTGCCGGGGGCGACCTGGTCGGCGCCGATGGCCTGCAGGCGCTGCGCCCACTCGTCCGCGAGGCCGGAGACGTCCCAGCCGCGGCTGGCGAGCCAGCCGAGGTGGATCTCCAGGACCTGTCCCGGGTTCATTCGGGACGGGACACCCAGCGGGTTGAGGATGATGTCGACCGGAGTTCCGTCCTCGAGGAACGGCATGTCCTCGATGGGCAGGATCTTCGAGATGACACCCTTGTTGCCGTGACGGCCGGCGAGCTTGTCACCGTCGGTGATCTTGCGCTTCTGCGCGACGTAGACGCGGACCAGCTGGTTCACGCCCGGCGGCAGCTCGTCGCCCTCCTCGCGGTCGAAGACGCGCACGCCGATGACCTTGCCGGTCTCACCGTGCGGCACCTTCAGCGAGGTGTCACGGACCTCACGGGCCTTCTCACCGAAGATCGCGCGCAGCAGGCGCTCCTCGGGGGTCAGCTCGGTCTCACCCTTCGGGGTGACCTTGCCGACGAGGATGTCGCCGGCGATGACCTCGGCGCCGATGCGGATGATGCCGCGCTCGTCGAGGTCGGCGAGGACCTCCTCGGAGACGTTCGGGATGTCCCGGGTGATCTCCTCGGGGCCGAGCTTGGTGTCACGGGCGTCGACCTCGTGCTCCTCGATGTGGATCGAGGAGAGGACGTCGTCCTGCACGAGGCGCTGCGACAGGATGATCGCGTCCTCGTAGTTGTGACCCTCCCACGGCATGAACGCCACGAGCAGGTTCTTGCCCAGGGCCATCTCACCGTTCTCGGTGGCCGGACCGTCGGCGAGGACCTGGCCCTCGATGATCCGGTCGCCCTCGTTGACGACGACCTTCTGGTTGACCGAGGTGCCCTGGTTGGACCGGGCGAACTTGTGCAGGCGGTACGTGATGTACGTGCCGTCGTCGTTGGCCGTGGTGATGTAGTCCGCGGAGACCTCCTGGACCACACCCGCCTTCTCGGCCTTGACCACGTCGCCGGCGTCGACGGCGGAGCGGTACTCCATGCCGGTGCCGACGAGCGGGGACTCGGACTTAATCAGCGGCACGGCCTGACGCATCATGTTCGCGCCCATGAGGGCACGGTTGGCGTCGTCGTGCTCGAGGAACGGGATCATGGCGGTCGCGACCGACACCATCTGGCGCGGCGAGACGTCCATGTAGTCGACGTCCTCGGGGCTGACGTAGTCGACCTCACCGCCACGGCGGCGGACCAGGACACGCGCCTCGGCGAACCGGAGTTCGTCGTTCAGCGTGGCGTTGGCCTGCGCGATGACGAAGCGGTCCTCCTCGTCGGCGGTCAGGTAGTCGACCTCGTCGGTGACCTGGCCGTCGTTCACCTTGCGGTACGGGGTCTCGACGAAACCGAACGCGTTGACCCGGCCGTAGGAGGCGAGCGAGCCGATCAGACCGATGTTCGGGCCTTCAGGGGTCTCGATCGGGCACATGCGGCCGTAGTGCGACGGGTGCACGTCACGGACCTCGAAGCCGGCCCGCTCACGGGAGAGACCACCCGGACCAAGAGCCGACAGACGGCGCTTGTGGGTGAGACCCGACAGCGGGTTGTTCTGGTCCATGAACTGGGACAGCTGGCTGGTGCCGAAGAACTCCTTGATGGAGGCGACGACCGGCCGGATGTTGATCAGGGTCTGCGGCGTGATCGCCTCGACGTCCTGGGTGGTCATGCGCTCGCGCACGACACGCTCCATACGGGCGAGACCCGTACGGACCTGGTTCTGGATCAGCTCACCGACGCTGCGCAGACGACGGTTGCCGAAGTGGTCGATGTCGTCCGTCTCGACAACGATCATGTCGCCGTTGTCACCGGTGGTCTCGGTCTCGCCGGCGTGCAGCTGCACCAGGTACTTGATCGTCGAGATGATGTCCTCGACGGTCAGGATGCCCGCGTCGAGCGGAGCGTCCGCACCCAGCTTCTTGTTGACCTTGTAGCGGCCGACCTTGGCGAGGTCGTAGCGCTTCGGGTTGAAGTAGAGGTTCTCGAGCAGCGTCTGCGCGGCCTCACGCGTGGGGGGCTCACCCGGACGCAGCTTGCGGTAGATGTCGAGCAGCGCGTCGTCCTGGCCCTGGGTGTGGTCCTTCTCCAGGGTGGCGCGCATCGACTCGTAGTCGCCGAACTCCTCGAGGATCTGCTCGGTCGTCCAGCCGAGCGCCTTGAGCAGCACGGTGACCGACTGCTTGCGCTTGCGGTCGATACGGACACCGACCATGTCGCGCTTGTCGATCTCCATCTCCAGCCAGGCACCCCGGGACGGGATGATCTTGGCGGAGAAGATGTCCTTGTCGGACGTCTTGTCGATGCTGGAGTCGAAGTAGACACCGGGGGAACGGACCAGCTGAGACACCACGACACGCTCGGTGCCGTTGATGACGAAGGTGCCCTTGTTCGTCATGAGCGGGAAGTCACCCATGAAGACGGTCTGGGACTTGATCTCGCCGGTCTCGTTGTTGGTGAACTCGGCGGTGACGAAGAGCGGAGCCGCGTACGTGAAGTCGCGCTCCTTGCACTCGTCGATGGAGTTCTTCGGCGGCTCGAAGCGGTGGTCCCGGAACGTCAGGGACATCGACCCGGAGAAGTCCTCGATCGGGGAGATCTCCTCGAAGATCTCCTCCAGACCGGACTTGGTGGGGACGTCCTGACCGTTCTCAAGAGCCTCCTCGACCCGACTCTGCCAAGCGGTGTTGCCGAGCAGCCAGTCGAAGCTCTCGGTCTGCAGCGCGAGCAGGTTCGGAACCTCGAGAGGCTCCTTGATCTTTGCAAAGGAGATGCGCAGCGGGGCGGTGCTGGCGCCGTTGTTCGTATTCGCGGTCGAGGCGTTGCGCGAGGCGGCCAAGAGGGGGTCCTTCCGAGGGCTCGGACTCACTACGCGCGTGCCGGTCCCTCTCCGTACACAGAGACAGAAATCCCAGGTCAAGGGAGCTTCGGTCATCGATGCTGGAGTGAGGGCAGACCCCTGGTGACGGGCAGGGGACAGCTAACAGGCAGCGCAAAGGGTCAGTGTAGCCACTTGGCACACTGATGTCCAGTGCGGGTTTTTCGAGACCCTCGTTGTTCTCAACACCCTTGTCAACGCCCTTGGCCTGCTGCCCTCAACGCAGGTTGATACTGCCCTCTTCGTCGTCGATCCATGCCTCGGATTCGGATCCTTGTGACGACGCGTCCTGAGAATTGCGCGCTGCGTGCGGTTCGTCAAGGCCCCTCAGCCCAAACGGGACCGTCCGGAGACACGACGAAGATCACCATACCCCTCGCCACCAGGGGTACAAGGCAACCGAGGCCGGACCTCCGGATACGCCGAAGAGCGACCACCCGGATGGATGATCGCTCTTCGGTGCGTTCGCGTTACAGCCCTAGGAGGCCGTACTCAGCGCGCGGAGAGAGTCGCAGAGACTCCGAGAGGTCTTACTTGACCTCGACGGAGGCGCCGGCGCCCTTGAGGGACTCGGCAGCCTTCTCGGCGGCGTCCTTGGCGACCTTCTCGAGGACGGGCTTCGGGGCACCGTCGACGAGGTCCTTGGCCTCCTTCAGACCCAGCGAGGTCAGCTCACGCACGACCTTGATGACCTGGATCTTCTTGTCGCCGGCGCCGGTGAGGATGACGTCGAACTCGTCCTTCTCCTCCTCGACCGGGGCGGCGGCGGCCGGACCGGCCGGGCCCGCGACGGCGACCGCGGCGGCGGCGGTGACGTCGAACTTCTCCTCGAAGGCCTTCACGAACTCGGAGAGCTCGATGAGGGTCATCTCCTCGAACTGGGCGAGCAGGTCTTCCTGGCTGAGCTTCGCCATGATGGGCGATCCTTCCACTGATTCGGCAGGTGCCGGATGTACTGGGTGAGGCGGGCGTACGTCGGCCCGCTGCGACCCGTGCCGCCTAAACGGCCAGGGTCAGAAAGCGAGCCGAGTTACTCGGCACCGCCCTGCTCGTCCTGCTTGGCACGAAGAGCGTCCACGGTGCGGACGAGCTTCGAGGGAAGCGCCTGGAAGAGCTGAGCAGCCTGCGACTGCTTGCCCTTGAAGGCACCCGCCAGCTTGGAGAGCAGAACCTCGCGGGACTCGAGGTCCGCAAGCTTCTTGATCTCATCGGCGGACAGCGCCTTACCCTCAAGGACACCGCCCTTGATGATGAGATTCGGGTTGTCCTTGGCGAAGTCACGGAGACCCTTCGCCGACTCCACCGGGTCACCGGTGACGAAGGCGACGGCCGTCGGACCAGCGAAGAGCTGGTCGTCCAGCGTGATCCCGGCCTCGTTGGCCGCAATCTTGGTCAGCGTGTTCTTCACCACGGCGTACTGGGCGTTCTCACCGAGCGACCGGCGCAGCGTCTTGAGCTGCGCCACGGTGAGACCGCGGTACTCGGTCAGCACGGCGGCGTTGGAGCTGCGGAACTTGTCCGTCAGCTCGGCAACCGCAGCAGCCTTGTCGGGCCTCGCCATAGAGCCTCGGCCTCCTTCCGGGTGATTCGGACCGCGCGGACCCGAAGGAGGACTGGGTAAAACAAACGCCCCGGCGCAGGCGCACGGGGCGGACTCGACCGGCCGCACACGCGTGAGCGCGTATGTTCCGGGAGTTCTTCCACAGTCACCTGCGCGGGTCGCCCACTTTGCAGCGGATCCTTCGGCCACCGCACCCTCGTTCAAGCGTGCGGCAACGACCAGCGGTCTTTGGCTTCGTTAGGAGAGTACGGGACCGGGGCGGTGTCGAGCAAATCGGGCCCTACGGGGCCGCCCCGGTCCGTCTGCGTGCAGGCCTCAGGAGGCGGTGGTGGTGCTGCTGCCCGACACGGTCCCGGGCCCGCCGGCCTTCATCAGCTCCGTGAAGTCCTTGGTGTCGGCGGCCGGGGGCGCCTCGGCGGCGACCTTCACGCCGTAGTCGCTGTAGTAGGCCGTGCTGGTCATGGTGCCGGTCGCCATGTCCGCCTTCTCGACCTTCTTGACCAGGAGGTCCTGGCCGTCGACCCAGATGTCGATGGTCTCGGTGGTGACGCCCGCCTGGCTGAGCTGCTTCTTCAGGCCGGCCAACTGGTCGGCGGTGAGGTTGCTGTTCTTGCCGGCGAGGTCGGCGACGTCGACCGTGCCCGAGTAGTGCGTGGCGTCGACGCCGGAGACCTTCTCCTGGCCGACCTTCTTGACGTCGCCGGAGGCCAGCAGCAGCTTCACCGACTGGTTCGGCGTGGTGTTCTGCATCTGGTCCTTGAGGTACGCGCCGGAGCCGCCGCCGAGCTTGGCGAGGTCGTCGTACGCGTACTTGATCCAGTGCTTGCCGCCGAACTGCGCGGCGAACTTCTCGCTCATCTTGGCGTAGTAGGCGTCCGGCAGATAGCGGGCCTCCATCGACGTGGTGCCGGCCTTGCGCATCGCTTCGGCCATCTTGCCGCCGGTGTACGTGATGGTGAGGTTGCCCTTGAGGCCGTCGCCCCAGGCGAGGGCGCCGTTGGCCGTCATCGACATGGTGTCGCCGAGCGTCGTGCTGGAGCGCACCTTGGCCGACTCGGCCTTGTCCGTGGACTTCTCGGCGGAGAGCAGGGCCGCGAGGGGGCTGACATGCGTGACGCTCTTGCCGACCGTCTTGTCGCCCTTCCCGGATTGCGAGCCGCAGGCGGCCACACCGGTCAGCGCGGTCACCACCGCGACGGAAAGGGTCACCCGGCGTACGGTCGTGCTCTTCATGTAGTCCCACCCCTATGCGAGTCCTGTGCCTGCAACGTAACCCAGGCCACTGACAGTCGTACGAAAAGTCGCACAAAGAAAGGACGGGCCCGGAACCATTCAGGTTCCAGGGCCCGCCCTCTACTTACGCGTACCTGACGCGGCTACCGGGGTGAGCGCGAGGCTCAGACGGCGGCCGGGTCCTCCTCGACGAGGAGGTTGCGGGTGCGGTTCGAGTCGACCGGAATGCCGGGGCCCATCGTGGTGCTGATGGCGGCCTTCTTGATGTAGCGACCCTTGGCGGCGGACGGCTTGAGACGCGTGATCTCCTCGAGCGCCGCAGCGTAGTTCTCCACCAGCTGGGCGTCCTCGAAGGACGTCTTGCCGATGATGAAGTGCAGGTTCGAGTGCTTGTCGACGCGGAACTCGATCTTGCCGCCCTTGATCTCGGTGACGGCCTTGGCCACGTCGGGGGTGACGGTGCCGGTCTTCGGGTTCGGCATCAGACCACGCGGACCGAGCACGCGGCCGAGGCGGCCGACCTTGCCCATGAGGTCCGGGGTGGCGACGACGGAGTCGAAGTCCAGGCGGCCCTTCGAGACCTCGTCGATCAGCTCGTCGGCACCGACGATGTCGGCGCCCGCGGCACGCGCGGCCTCGGCACGGTCACCGGTCGCGAAGACCAGGACCCGGGCGGTCTTACCGGTGCCGTGCGGAAGGTTCACGGTGCCACGGACCATCTGGTCGGCCTTACGCGGGTCGACACCCAGACGGAAGGCGACCTCGACGGTGCCGTCGAACTTGGTCGTGGAGGTCTCCTTGGCGAGACGGACGGCCTCGAGCGGGGCGTACAGCTTCTCCCGGTCGACCTTGGCGTCCGCAGCGCGGAGAGCCTTGCTGCGCTTGCTCACAACTGCTCCTGTGTGTTCTGAGAGGAGTCGTGGTGTACGGGCCGAGCAGGCCCTACCACGGTGGTTCTACGAAGGTGGGCTTCAGCCCTCGACCGTGATGCCCATGGAGCGGGCGGTGCCGGCGATGATCTTCGACGCGGCGTCCAGGTCGTTGGCGTTCAGGTCGGGAAGCTTGGTCTGGGCGATCTCGCGGACCTGCGCCTCGGTGATCTTGGCGACCTTGGTCTTGTGCGGCTCGCCAGAGCCCTTCTCGACACCAGCGGCCTTGAGGATCATCTTCGCGGCCGGCGGGGTCTTGGTGACGAAGGTGAAGGAGCGGTCTTCGTAGACCGTGATCTCCACCGGGATCACCCAGCCACGCTGCGACTCGGTCGCGGCGTTGTAGGCCTTGCAGAACTCCATGATGTTGACGCCGTGCTGGCCGAGCGCGGGGCCGACCGGCGGGGCCGGGTTCGCCGCACCGGCGTTGATCTGGAGCTTGATAAGCCCCGTGACCTTCTTCTTCTTGGGAGGCATAGCTCTCCGGGTCCTTTCGATTCGGGTCCTGCCGGCACCCGGGGGCCACCCGGACGCAGGCATACCGCACAACGATAACGGGTATGGATGCGCGGCCAAAAACCGTGCAGGTCAGACTGGCTGCGAGAGCCCGCCTGACCTGCACGGAAGCAATTGGTCCAGAAGGAACTAGTTCTTCTGGATCTGGTCGAAGGAGAGCTCGACCGGCGTCTCGCGGCCGAAGATCTCCACCAGGCCCTTGACCTTCTTCGAGTCGGGGTTGATCTCGTTGATGGTCGCCTGGAGCGTGGCGAACGGGCCGTCGGTGACGGTGACCGAGTCGCCGACCTCGAAGTCCAGCACCTGGACCTCGACCTTGCGCTGCGGGGCGGGCTTGCCCTCGGCCTCGGCGGCCTCGCGGGCGGCCTTCTCCTCCGCCTCCGGGGCGAGCATCTTGACGATCTCGTCCAGGGTCAGCGGGTAGGGGTCGTAGGCGTTGCCCACGAAGCCGGTGACGCCGGGGGTGTTGCGGACGACGCCCCAGGACTCGTTGGTCAGGTCCATGCGGACCAGGACGTAACCCGGCAGCTTGTTCTGCTTGATCGTCTTGCGGTCGCCGTTCTTGATCTGGACGACCTCTTCCTGCGGCACCTCGGCCTGGAAGATGTAGTCCTCGACGTTCAGCGAGACGGCACGCTGCTCCAGGTTCGTCTTCACGCGGTTCTCGTAGCCAGCGTACGTGTGGATGACGTACCACTCGCCGGGCAGGGAGCGCAGCTCCTCACGCAGAGCCTCGACCGGGTCGACCGGGGCGGCGGCCTCCGCCTCGACCTCTTCCTCGGCCTCGTCCTCGTCCTCGACGTGCAGCGCGGCCTCCTCGGCCGGCTCGCCCGCCTCGGCCTCGGCAGCCTCGAACTCGTCCTGCTCGTCCGCGCCCTCGACGATGTCGAGCTCGTCGTCCACCGTCTCGTCCGGCTCGATGGCGTCGTTCAGGTTCGGGTCAGACACGATGGCTGCTTCTTCCTGGATACATAGGGGTAGAACATGCGAAAACGGGCGCCGGTACCACGGCGCCCTTCGCTCTTGGCTCAGCCGAAGACGTACTTGGCCGCGTGGTTGAGCCCATAGTCAATCACGGTCACCAGGGCGATCATGATTGCGACGAAGAAGATCACCACGGTGGTGTACGACGTCAGCTGATTGCGCGTCGGCCAGACGACCTTGCGGAGTTCCGCGATGACCTGTCGGTAGAAGATGCCGAGGCGCTTCAGCGGGCCCTTCTTGGCGCGCTTGCCACCCTTGCGGGCCTTCTTCTTGGTCTCCAGCGCCTCGTCCTGGGCATCAGGCGTGTCGATGGAGCCCACGGCGTCCGTCATTCGTCCTCACCTGATTCCGGGTCGTGGCCGTGCCGCGCCCGGTCTGAGCCGCACGGCGGTGCATCGCTGTACGTACATGTGCACACATCCTGGCGGTGTGTGTAGCAGGGCCGGAGGGACTTGAACCCCCAACCGCCGGTTTTGGAGACCGGTGCTCTACCAATTGAGCTACGACCCTTTGCGTGTCCCCCAACGTACCGCATCCGGACGAGTGCTCGTTGTGCACCGGTTGTGGAGCGGCTGCTGAAGGCCAACGAGGTGAGAGTGTACGTGGTCCGCGGCCCGGCGTCGAACAGAAAGTGCCTGTACGGAGTCGTCGGACCGAAGATCGTCCTGGCCGGGGGCAGGATTCGGATCCCTGTTCACGTCTCGACCCGTTGCTGTTCAGTCCGTGAAACCCGCGTGCCGGGGGCGTTTCCGGTCTGAAACGATGGACCCCATGAGCGCTGCAATCCCTCCCACCGAGCGCCGGGTCTCCGCCCGAGTCGGCGCGATCTCCGAGTCCGCCACCCTCGCCGTGGACGCCAAGGCCAAGGCCCTGAAGGCCGCCGGGCGTCCGGTGATCGGCTTCGGCGCCGGTGAGCCCGACTTCCCGACGCCGGACTACATCGTCGAGGCGGCCGTCGAGGCCTGCAAGAACCCGAAGTACCACCGCTACACGCCGGCCGGCGGCCTGCCCGAGCTGAAGGCCGCGATCGCCGCGAAGACGCTGCGCGACTCGAACTACGAGGTCGACGCGTCCCAGATCCTGGTGACCAACGGCGGCAAGCAGGCCATCTACGAGGCGTTCGCCGCGATCCTCGACCCGGGTGACGAGGTCATCGTCCCGGCGCCGTACTGGACGACCTACCCCGAGTCGATCCGGCTCGCGGGCGGTGTCCCGGTGGAGGTCGTCGCCGACGAGACCACCGGCTACCGGGTGAGCGTGGAGCAGTTGGAGGCCGCCCGCACGGAGAAGACGAAGGTCGTGCTCTTCGTCTCCCCGTCGAACCCCACCGGCGCGGTCTACAGCCAGGAGGAGGCCGAGGCGATCGGCCGCTGGGCCGTCGAGCACGGCCTGTGGGTCCTCACGGACGAGATCTACGAGCACCTCGTCTACGGCGACGCGAAGTTCACCTCGCTGCCGGCGCTCCTGCCCGAGCTGCGCGACAAGTGCATCGTGGTCAACGGTGTGGCCAAGACGTACGCCATGACCGGCTGGCGCGTGGGCTGGGTCATCGGCCCGAAGGACGTCGTCAAGGCCGCGACGAACCTGCAGTCGCACGCCACCTCGAACGTCTCCAACGTGGCCCAGGTGGCCGCCCTGGCCGCCGTCTCCGGCGACCTGGAGGCCGTGGCGAAGATGCGCGAGGCCTTCGACCGGCGCCGCAAGACCATCGTGCGGATGCTCAACGAGATCGACGGCGTGCTGTGCCCCGAGCCCGAGGGCGCGTTCTACGCCTACCCGTCGGTCAAGGGCCTGCTCGGCAAGGAGATCCGCGGCAAGCGCCCGCAGGACACCGTCGAGCTGGCCGCGCTGATCCTGGAGGAGGCCGAGGTCGCGGTCGTCCCGGGTGAGGCCTTCGGCACGCCGGGCTACCTGCGGCTGTCGTACGCGCTCGGCGACGAGGACCTCGTCGAGGGCGTGAGCCGGATGCAGAAGCTGCTCGCGGAGGCGCGGGACTGAGGTCCGCTCCGCACACGGGGGCTGCTCCCGACTTTCGGGAGCAGCCCCCGTTCGCATGTGCGAGCAAGACCACGTTCGGAGAAAGAGCTACCGGCGTGACCGGGACGTACGGCAGGATCCTGGGATGGAGCGTCTACGTGATCTCTCTGAGCTGCCGAAAGCCCATCTGCACCTGCACTTCACCGGCTCGATGCGGCCGGGGACCGTCCTGGAGCTGGCCGACAAGTACGGCGTGCACCTGCCCGAGGCACTGACCGAGGCACTGACCAGCGGCGAGCCCCCTAAGCTGCGCGCGACGGACGAGCGCGGCTGGTTCCGCTTCCAGCGGTTGTACGACGCGGCGCGCTCCTGCCTCCGGGAGCCGGAGGACATCCAGCGGCTGGTCCGGGAGGCCGCCGAGGAGGACCTGAGGGACGGCTCGGGCTGGCTGGAGATCCAGGTGGACCCGACGTCGTACGCACCCCGGCTGGGCGGTCTGATCCCGGCCCTGGAGATCATCCTGGACGCGGTGGACACCACGGTGCGGGAGACCGGGCTCGGGATGCGGGTCCTGGTGGCGGCGAACCGCATGAAGCACCCGCTGGACGCGCGCACGCTGGCCCGGCTCGCGGTGCGGTACGCCGACCGGGGCGTGGTCGGCTTCGGGCTGTCGAACGACGAACGGCGGGGCATGGCGCGGGACTTCGACCGCGCCTTCGCCATCGCACGCGACGGCGGCCTGCTGTCGGCCCCGCACGGCGGCGAGCTGACCGGCCCGACGTCGGTGCGCGACTGCCTGGACGACCTGCACGCCTCGCGGATCGGGCACGGCGTGCGCGCGGCGGAGGACCCGCGGCTGCTGAAGCGGCTCGCCGACCGGGGGGTGACCTGCGAGGTCTGCCCGGCGTCGAACGTGGCGCTCGGTGTCTACGAGAAGCCGGAGGACGTGCCGCTGCGCACGCTCTTCGAGGCGGGCGTCCCGATGGCCCTCGGCGCCGACGACCCGCTGCTCTTCGGCTCCCGGCTGGCCGCCCAGTACGAGATCGCCCGGCAGCACCACGGCTTCACGGACGCCGAGCTGGCGGAGCTGGCCCGGCAGTCGGTGCGGGGTTCGGCGGCGCCTGAGGACGTCAGGGCGCGGCTGCTGGCCGGCGTGGACGAGTGGCTGACTCGCCCGGCCGTCTGAAGTGGGCGTAGGGCGGATACGACTGGAAGCAGATCAGCACCTCGGGGCTGCGCCACGGGTCCGCCGCGGACTCAAGACCGCGGATGCAGCCCATGAGGGCTGAGCCGCCTTTCACGACCCGCTTGTGGCGCGGTCCCCAGCCCGCCGCCGAGGCGCACTCCATGGCCGTGCCGGCGAAGACGTCACGGCTGCCGATGAGGAAGAACGTCCGCGCGTGGGTGGTGTGGCGCAGCTCGTCCCGGAAGCCGCTGTCGTGGCTGCGCCGCTCCCAAGCGGCCGCGTCGCGCGCGGTGCGTGCCTCGTCGGTGCGGACGGTCAGCCGGGTGCCCCCGGCCAGCCTGCGGCGCAGCTCGGGCCATTTACTGGGCCGCAGCCCGTAGGTGTGGTGGGCCAGGACCAGGTCGACGGGCTCGCCGCAGCCTCCGTGGTGCGCGGTGACGGTGTCGCGCAGCGGGACGTGGACGACGGTGTGCCGCGAGTAGGCGGCGAAGGAGAGCAGGCCTGCCAGCCGGTTGAGCCCGTCGTGGTCGCCGGTCAGGACGCCGTACGGCGCCGGGTCGCGCAGTGACGTGTGCCGCAGGGGCTGCCAGGGCTGGACCACCCGGTGCTCGTGCGGCCCTGTCCTGAACCGGAACTCTCGCAGCCTCAGCCGCATGCGGGATGCCTCATGACATCAGCGTCGCGACCCGCCGCCGTCCCGCGCAACGGGGTTTCACGCGGCCACGCCGCCCAGCAGGGTCCGGGCGAGCCCGCTGGCGAACGCGTCCACGGGCGGTCCTTCGCCGCTCTCCGTGGCGTCGTAGGCGAACGCGCGCTGGGCGCAGGCGCCGAGGAGGAGCGAAGCGGCCGCGAAGGTGTCGGCGTCGGCGCGGACGCGGCCGGCGGCCTGCTCGGCGCGCAGATAGGCGTCCAGGCTCTCGATCGGCGTGTGCGGCCCGGAGCCGATCTTCCGCAGCGCCTCGTAGTGCCGCCGCTTGAGCTGTGTCTCGGCGTACAGGGAAGCGGCGATCGGGAAGCTCTGCTCGTAGAAGAGGGCCGCCTGGCGGGCGATCTCGGTGAGGTTCTCCTCCAGGGTGCCCCGGCCCGGCTCGGCCGCGAGACTGCTCAGCAGCGGGGTGAGGCGGGGCAGGCGCTCGGCGAGCACCCGGACGAACAGCTCCTCCTTGCTGTCGAAGTACTTGTAGAGCGCCGCCTCGGAGCAGCCGGCCGCCCTGGCGATCTCCTTGGTGGTGGCGCGGGCGAGTCCGACGGTGAGCATCAGCTCGTGAGCGGCGTCGAGGATGCGGACACGCGTCGGCTTCGTCTCCATGGGACGTCCAATCGGGCTTGACGAGTGAGTGAGTGCTTACCCACTCTAGAAGAAGCCAGGGTGAGTGAATACTCACCCACCTCACGGGAGGGCGGAAGTCCCCATGAAACTCACCGTTTTCGGCGCCACCGGCGGCATCGGCCGGGAGATCGTCCGTCAGGCGCTCGGCGCAGGTCACCGGGTGACCGCCGTCGTCCGCGATCCGGCCCGGCTGGACGTCACGGGGAACACCCTGGAGGTGTTCCGCGCGGACCTCGCCGACCCGCAGGAGCTGCGCGCCGCCGTCGCCGGCCGGGACGTGGTCCTGTCGGGCCTCGGCGCACGCAGCCGCAAGGACGCGGGGGTGGCCGCCCGGCTCACCCGTACGGTGCTCGGGGCCATGGAGGCCGAGGGGGTACGGCGGCTGCTGGTGGTCAGCGCCGGCCCGGTGGGACCGGAGCCGGAGAGCGACGGCTTCCTCGACCGCGGGATGCGGGGGCTGGTCTCGACGATCCTGAAGGACGTCTACGCCGATCTGCGCGAGATGGAGGCCGAGCTGGCGCGCAGCGGCACGGACTGGACGTCCGTACGGCCGCCGCGCCTGCAGGACAAGCCGCTCACCGGCCGCTACCGCACGGTCGTCGGCGGCTTCCCGCCCAAGGGCCGCTTCATCGCGCGCGCGGACGTCGCCCACGCGATGCTGTCGATGATCGACGACATGGGGACGGTGAAGCAGGGGGTGGGGGTCGCGTACTGAACCTGGACGGTGCGTGCGGCCCCGGGGAGCCTGTCGGGCCTGTCGGGCCTGTCGGGCCTGTCGGGCCTGTCGGGCCTGTCGGGCCTGTCGGGCCTGTCGGGCCTGTCGGGCCTGTCGGGCCTGTCGGGCCTGT